>NZ_CP034279.1:5400000-6000000 GCF_009739905.1 Streptomyces ficellus
CCGGTGAGGTCGGCTTCTTCTCGCCGCACAGCTGGCAGCCGCTCTCCCTGGCGATCGGTGGTGCCTTCGCCTTCCTGTCCATCGCGCTGGGCTGGTGGCTGATGTACTTCTCGGCCCCGCTCATCCTGATCGGCCTGTGGGGCTGGGTCTTCGAGTACTACCGGGGCGAGAACCAGAACCAGTAGTCCGCGAAAACCCGTCATGACAGTGGCCCGGCAGCCTCCGTAAGGAGGGTGCCGGGCCACTCGTTCGGAGTCATCCGGCGTGCCGCTGCTGACACACGTTCCTACGGTGTGGTTATGAGCCACACGCCCCGCATGCGCACCGCCATAAGCTGCACCCTGCTGGTCGCCGTCACCGGCGCGAGCGCTACCGCGTGCGGCGGTCCGGACGGCCACCCGCTCTCCGCGAAGCCCTACGACGCGGCGAACCAGGTGTCCTTCAACACCCCGTCCGGCACCGCCAAGGCAGCGCTCGACAAGCCGCTGGAGGTCACCGCCAAGGGCGACGACGGCCGCATCACGGACGTCACCGCCGTCGACACGGCCGGCCACTACCTGGCGGGCGAACTCTCCGCCGACGGCAGCCGCTGGCGCTCCACGGCCCCGCTGGCCGCCGGCACGCGCTACACCGTCAGGGTCTCCACGGAGGACGGCGAAGGCGCCCCAGGCGCCCGTACGCTGACCTTCGAGACCGCCGCCGCCAAACGGCTCCTGAACGTCGAATTCGGCCCGGAGCCGGGCAAGTACGGCGTCGGGCAGCCCATCACGGCGGAACTCAGCGCCCCCGTCACCACCAAGGAGGGCCGGGCCGCCGTCGAACGCTCCCTCAAGGTGCGCTCCCGGCCCGCGGTCACCGGCTCCTGGTACTGGGTGGACGACAAGAAGCTCCACTTCCGCCCGAAGGAGTACTGGCCCGTCGGCGCGTCCGTCACCGCCACGGGCAACCTCGCGGGAGTGAAGATCGCCGACAAGCTCTACGGCGGCACCGCCAAGTCGCTCAACCTGAGCATCGGCGACCGCGTCGAGGCCATCACCGACGCCGGCAGCCACCAGATGACGGTCAAGCGCAACGGAAAGGTGATCAATACCATTCCGGTGACCACCGGAAAACCGGGCTTCTCCACCCGTAACGGCATCAAGGTGGTGCTCGGCAAGGAGTACTTCGTCCGGATGCGCAGCACCACCGTCGGCATCGCCGCGGGCAGCAGCGAGTCGTACGACCTGCCGGTCTACTACGCCACCCGGGTGACGTGGAGCGGCGAGTACGTCCACGCGGCACCCTGGTCCGTCGGCTCCCAGGGCTCCGCCAACGTCAGCCACGGCTGCACCGGTATGTCCACCGCCAACGCCGCCTGGTTCTACGAGAACATCCGCCCCGGCGACCTCGTCCACGTCATCAACAGCGAGGGCAAGGAGATGGACCACTTCGGCAACGGCTTCGGCGACTGGAACCTGCCCTGGGACAAGTGGCAGACGGGCAGCGCCGCCAAGGCCACCGCACCCCGCACCGAACAGGTCCGCCTGCTGCCGTCCGTCTGAGGGCCCCGGCCCGAGGCCCGCGCCCCACCCCCGCGGTGCGGCGCGGGCCTCCTCCGTGGGCCTACGCCTCCACGGCCAGCCGGCTGCGCAGCAGGGCGGCCAGGGAGTCGGCGAGCTCGACCGGGTCGACCGGAAGGGTGACCGCGGCGTCCGCGCGGCTCCAGGTGGCCAGCCAGGCGTCCTGGGGGCGCCCCATGAGCACCAGGACCGGCGGGCAGCGGAAGACCTCGTCCTTGATCTGGCGGCACACCCCCATGCCGCCTGCGGGCACCGCCTCGCCGTCCAGCACGCAGACGTCCACGCCGCCCGCGTCCAGGTGCTCCAGCACGGCCGGGAGTGTCGCGCACTCGATGTACTCGACCGGCGGAACGTCCGCCGCGGGCCTGCGCCCGGCCGCCAGCCGCACCTGCGCGCGGGTGTTGGCGTCGTCGCTGTAGACCAGGACGGTGGCGCTCGACTGCATTGTTCCTCCGAGTACGTCGGCGGCATGGGCAGGAAGGCAGGTACCGATGCGCCGGATGCTACTCCTCCCCACCGCCGGTCAGCACCGGTTCGGACACCCCTTCGACACCCGTTCCTGTGGGCCGTTCGGGCTGGACGGAGCGCACCAACACACCGAACGGCACCCCCCGGAGTGAGGGCGGGATAAGCGACCGACATAATGTCGGTCGTGGCGACAGCAACGACAGTAGAAACCGGGCACGCGCACCCGTCGGTCAATCGGCCGAACCTCACCAGCGTCGGAACCATCATCTGGCTGAGTTCCGAGCTGATGTTCTTCGCGGCCCTCTTCGCGATGTACTTCACCCTGCGATCGGTGACGGGTGCCGAGTTCTGGGCAGAGAAAGCCGACACGCTGAACTTCCCGTTCTCGGCGACCAACACCACGATCCTGGTGCTCTCCTCGCTCACCTGCCAGCTCGGCGTGTTCGCCGCCGAGCGGGGTGACGTGAAGAAGCTCCGCACGTGGTTCGTGATCACGTTCGTGATGGGTGCGATCTTCATCGGAGGCCAGGTCTTCGAGTACACCGAGCTGGTCAAGCACGAGGGCCTCTCGCTCTCGTCGGACCCGTACGGCTCCGTGTTCTACCTGACGACCGGCTTCCACGGCCTGCACGTGACGGGCGGTCTCATCGCCTTCCTGCTGGTCCTCGGCCGTACGTACGCGGCCAAGAGATTCACTCACGAGCAGGCAACCGCCGCCATCGTCGTGTCCTACTACTGGCACTTCGTCGATGTCGTCTGGATCGGCCTCTTCGCCACGATCTACATGATCAAGTAGCCGGGTCCGTACCCGTCGGGTACGACCGGCACATCCAGCAAGCATCGACGCAGAAGATCCTGACACCGGGGTAATCCGTGAAAAAGCTCTCCGCACGACGACGCCATCCGCTGGCGGCGGTCGTCGTCCTACTCCTCGCGCTGGCGGCCACTGGGGGGCTGTACGCCGCGTTCGCGCCCGCGGGCAAGGCGCAGGCAGACGAAACCGCCCAGTCCCTCGCCATCGAGGAGGGCAAGAAGCTCTACACCGTCGGCTGCGCCAGCTGCCACGGGACCGGCGGTCAGGGAACCACTGACGGCCCGAGCCTCGTCGGCGTCGGCGCCGCCGCGGTGGACTTCCAGGTCGGCACCGGCCGTATGCCGGCGCAGCAGCCCGGCGCCCAGGTGCCGAAGAAGAAGAACATCTACTCGCAGGCCGAGATCGACCAGCTCGCCGCGTACGTCGCGTCCCTCGGCCCCGGCCCGAGCGTGCCGACCGAGAAGCAGTACAGCCCGGAAGGCGCGGACATCGCCCGTGGTGGCGACCTCTTCCGCACCAACTGCGCCCAGTGCCACAACTTCACCGGCGAGGGCGGTGCCCTGACGCACGGCAAGTTCGCCCCCAGCCTCGAGGGTGTGAGTCAGAAGCACATCTACGAGGCCATGCAGACCGGCCCGCAGAACATGCCGTCCTTCCCCGACACCACGATGCCGGAGAAGGAGAAGAAGGACATCATCGCGTACATCAACAGCGTCAACGGTGACGAGACGCCGACCCCCGGAGGCTTCGCCCTCGGTGGTCTCGGTCCGGTCAGCGAAGGCCTGTTCGGATGGATCTTCGGTCTGGGTTCCCTGATCGCTGTCGCCGTCTGGGTCGCGGCCCACACCGCTAAGGCCAAGAAGTCATGAGTAGCCAAGAGATTTCAGAAGCAGACCTGCCGCACGAGCAGGACACCACGCACGGCAAGGCGGTGGCGGAGAACCCGTTCGCCGACCCGGGGCTGCCGCCCCACAAGCCGCGCATCCAGGACATCGACGAGCGGGCCGCCAAGCGCTCCGAGCGCACGGTCGCCCTGCTGTTCACCGTGTCGATGCTGGCCACGATCGGCTTCATCGCCTCCTTCGTGATCTTCCCGGTCGACAAGATCGTCTACGTCTGGCCGCTGGGTCACGTCAGCGCGACCAACCTGTCGCTGGGTCTGACGCTGGGCCTCGCCCTCTTCTGCATCGGCGCCGGCGCGGTCCACTGGGCCCGCACCCTGATGTCCGACGAGGAGGTCGCCGACGACCGGCACGCCATCGAGGCGACGCCCGAGGTCAAGGCCAAGGTCATGGCGGACTTCGCGGACGGTGCGCGGGAGTCCGCGATCGGCCGCCGCCCGCTGATCCGCAACACCATGTTCGGCGCGCTGGCCATGGTGCCGCTCTCCGGCGTGGTGCTGCTGCGCGAGCTGGGCCCGCTGCCCGAGAAGAAGCTCTTCCACACCGGATGGAGCAAGGGCAAGCAGCTCATCAACATGAACACCAATGAGCCGCTGCGTCCCGAGGACGTCGCGGTGGGCTCGCTGACCTTCGCCAAGCCCGAGGGCCTGGAGGAGTCCGACCACGACTTCAACAACAAGATCGCCAAGGACGCCTTGATGATCGTCCGGATCCAGCCGGAGGACATCAAGGACAAGCGCGAGCTGGAGTGGTCGCACGAGGGCATCGTCGCCTTCTCGAAGATCTGCACCCACGTGGGCTGCCCGATCTCCCTGTACGAGCAGCAGACCCACCACGTCCTCTGCCCGTGCCACCAGTCCACCTTCGACCTCGCCGACGGCGCCCGCGTCATCTTCGGCCCGGCCGGTCACCCGCTGCCGCAGCTTCAGATCGGCGTGAACGCAGAGGGCTTCCTCGAAGCGCTCGGTGACTTCCCCGAGCCCGTCGGCCCTGCATTCTGGGAGCGCGGATGAGCACCACGACCGCAAGCGACGCCAAGCGCAAGGCGCCCGCCGGCGAGCGTGTCGCCGACTGGGCCGACGGCCGGCTGGGGATCTACGGCCTCGCCAAGGCCAACATGCGCAAGATCTTCCCGGACCACTGGTCCTTCATGCTGGGTGAGATCTGCCTGTACAGCTTCCTGATCATCATCCTCACGGGTGTGTACCTGACGCTGTTCTTCCACCCGAGCATGAACGAGATCGAGTACCACGGCTCGTACGTGCCGATGCAGGGCATCCGCATGACCGAGGCGTACGCCTCGACCCTGGACATCAGCTTCGACGTCCGCGGTGGCCTGCTCATCCGGCAGATCCACCACTGGGCCGCGGTGATCTTCCTCGCGGGCATGTTCGTGCACATGATGCGCGTCTTCTTCACCGGCGCGTTCCGCAAGCCGCGTGAGATCAACTGGCTGTTCGGCTTCCTGCTGTTCGTCCTGGGCATGTTCACCGGTTTCACCGGCTACTCGCTCCCGGACGACCTGCTCTCCGGCACCGGTGTCCGCTTCACCCAGGGCGCGATCCTGTCCATGCCGATCGTCGGCACGTACATCTCGATGTTCCTGTTCGGCGGGGAGTTCCCGGGCCACGACATCATCGCCCGGTTCTACTCGATCCACATCCTGCTGCTGCCGGGCATCATGCTCGGCCTCGTGGTGGCGCACCTGATCCTGGTCTTCTACCACAAGCACACGCAGTTCCCCGGCCCCGGCCGCACGAACAAGAACGTCGTCGGCATGCCGCTGCTGCCGGTGTACATGGCCAAGGCCGGAGGCTTCTTCTTCCTGGTCTTCGGTGTCATCGCGATCATCTCCGCGCTGTTCACGATCAACCCGATCTGGGCGCTCGGCCCGTACCGCCCGGACCAGGTGTCCACCGGCGCCCAGCCCGACTGGTACATGGGCTTCGCCGAAGGCCTCGTCCGTGTGATGCCCGGCTGGGAGATCAACCTGTGGGGCCACACGCTCGTCCTGGGCGTGCTCATCCCGCTGGTCGTGTTCGGCGTCATGCTGGCCCTGATCGCGCTGTACCCGTTCATCGAGTCCTGGATCACCGGTGACAAGCGCGAGCACCACCTGCTGGACCGCCCGCGCAACGCGCCGACCCGTACCGCGCTCGGTGTCGCCTGGGTGACCGCGTACATGATCATGCTGATCGGTGGTGGCAACGACATCGTCGCGACCCACTTCCACCTGTCGCTCAACGCGATCAGCTGGTTCGTCCGGATCGCGTTCTTCGTCGGCCCGGTCATCGCGTTCATCGTCACCAAGCGGATCTGCCTCGGCCTCCAGCGGCGCGACAAGGACAAGGTGCTGCACGGACGCGAGTCCGGCATCATCAAGCGCCTCCCGCACGGCGAGTTCGTCGAGATCCACGAGCCCCTCAGCCAGGCCCAGCTGCACGCGCTCACCGCGCACGAGCAGTACCAGCCGGCCGAGATCGGCCCGACGGTCGACGAGAACGGCGTCGAGCGCAAGCCGTCGCGCACGCAGCGGCTCCGCGCCAAGCTCAGCAAGGGCTACTACGCCGAGGGGAACCAGATCCCCAAGGCCACCGTCGAGGAGTACAAGGAGATCACCAGCGGCCACGGCCACCACTGATCGCCTGCCGTCACGGCTGTCGCCACGTCATCGGGCCCCGTCCATTCGCTGGACGGGGCCCTTTGCCGTGCCCGGGGGTCGATAGGCTGTGCTCACCGCTGTACGCACGGACACCAGGAGCGACCATGAGCGCTGTGAACCCCGCTGGAGGCGACACCGCGGCGGGCCGCTCATGGCCCGACGTCCTGAACGCCCTCCTGGAAGGACGCGACCAGAGCGCCGACGCCACGGCATGGGCGATGGACCGCATCATGCGGGGCGAGGCCACCGACGCCCAGATCGCCGGCTTCGCCGTCGCGCTGCGGGCCAAGGGCGAGACCGTCGAGGAGATCACCGGCCTGGTCCGCGCCATGTACGCGCACGCCAACCTCATCGACGTCCCCGGCCCGACCGTCGACCTCGTCGGCACCGGCGGCGACGGCGCCAAGACCGTCAACATCTCCACCATGGCCGCGATCGTCGTCGCCGGCACCGGCGCCAAGGTCGTCAAGCACGGCAACCGCGCCGCGTCCTCCGCCTCCGGCTCCTCCGACGTCCTGGAGAAACTGGGCGTCAACCTCGACCTCACGCCCCGGCGGGTCGCGGAGGTCGCCGAAGAAGCCGGCATCACCTTCTGCTTCGCCGTGAAGTTCCACCCCGCGCTGCGCCACGTGGCCGCCGCCCGCAAGGAACTGGGCATCCGCACCACGTTCAACTTCCTCGGCCCGCTGACCAACCCGGCGCGCGTGCGGGCGCAGGCCACCGGCGTCGCCGACGCCCGGATGGCCCCCATCATGGCCGGGGTGCTCGCCGAGCGCGGCTCCTCCGCCCTGGTGTTCCGCGGCGACGACGGGCTGGACGAGCTGACCACCACGGCCACCTCCCGTGTGTGGGTCGTCCGCGACGGCTCGGTGCGAGCGGAGACGTTCGACCCGCGTGACGTGGGCATCGACCTCGTGCCCGTCGAGGCGCTGCGCGGCGCGGACGCCTCGTACAACGCGGACGTGGCCCGCCGGATGCTGGGCGGCGAGACCGGGCCCGTACGGGACGCGGTCCTGCTCAACGCGGCGGCCGCGCTGGTCGCCCTGGAGCCCTCGGACGCGCCGCTGACGGACCGCCTCGCGTCGGGCATCCGCCGCGCGGCCGAAGCCGTCGACACGGGCGCGGCGAGGGCGGCGCTGGAACGCTGGGTCACGGCGAGCAACGCGTAACCCCTGCGGGGCGGTGGCCTGTCGGCCCGGCCGGCCACCCACCGCCCCGCACCCGGCGACGTACCCGGGCGTACCCGGACCACCCACGTCCCGCGGTCGGCGACGTACCCGGGGTGGGGCCGTGCAGGGTCGCCCCCGCAGGGGTTGGCGGCGCAGGCGCGGCTCCCCTACGCGTAACCCAAGGCCGCCGGCCCCGAGGAGGCGAGCCCGGAGGGGCCACGCCCCACCCCCACCGGGGGGGCACCGCACCCAAGGCACCGCCCCGCAGGGAACTGACGACGGGCACCGCTCCGGTCCCGTTGTGCCCACCCTCCCCCAAGCTCTCGGCTTCGCTCGAGCAGGGGGGACCCCCATCGCCCTGCGGGACGATTGCCCACAACGGGTGGGGTAGGAGCCGCCCTGCGGGGCGTCCGGAGTTCGGACGTGGGTTGCGGCAGGCGGCGCGTGCCGTTAAGTTCGGCGCAGGTCATGAGTGACAGCGACTACGGCCCCGGCCCGCTGTCCGGCAACCCTCCGTCCGTGGCGGGGTGCCCCGGGTGAAGACCAGGCCGCAGGCGGTGAAGTCCGCGGCAAGCGCGGACCCCTGCACACCCTGGGGTCCTGGTCCTCAAGGGAGCAGTCTCGTGAGCAAGCGAATGCGATAGGGCGTAGCGCCCCTTCTTCGGTGTCCCCTTTTCGCCTTGCCCCGTACGGGAGTTCGCCATGTCTGTCACCACCATTGCCGCCGACCAGTCCGTTTGTGCCCATCTGTCCGTTCTGGGGCGGGATGTCACCGTGCCGCTGGTCACCGGCGGTGAGGTCACCTACGCCGCGCTCGACTACGCCGCCAGCGCCCCGGCCCTCCAGCGGGTGTGGGACGACGTGGCCGCGTACGCGCCGTACTACGGCAGCGTGCACCGGGGCGCCGGGTACCTGTCGCAGCTGTCGACCGACCTGTTCGAGAACAGCCGCGTGGCGGTGGCGGAGTTCCTGGACTGCCGCGAGGACGACCAGGTCGTCTTCACCCGGTCGACCACGGACTCGCTGAACCTGCTGGCCGCCGCGCTGCCGGAGGGCTGCCAGGTCTTCGTGTTCGAGACCGAGCACCACGCCTCGCTGCTGCCCTGGCGGGACGCGCGGGTCACCTACCTCGACGCGCCCCGCACCCCGGGCGAGGCGGTCCGGACGCTGGAGAGGGCGCTGGCGGACCGGGACCCGTACGGGCCGGCCCTGGTGTGTGTGACCGGCGCGTCCAACGTGACCGGCGAGCTGTGGCCGGTGCGGGAGCTGGCCGCCGCCGCCCACGCGCACGGCGCCCGGATCGTCCTGGACGCGGCCCAGCTGGCGCCCCACCACCCGGTGTCCGTGCGGGAGTTGGACGTCGACTGGGTGGCGTTCTCCGGGCACAAGCTGTACGCGCCGTTCGGCTCCGGTGTCCTCGCCGGGCGGGCCGACTGGCTGACCGGGGCCGAGCCGTACCTGGCCGGCGGGGGCGCGTCCCGCAAGGTGGCTCGGCGGACCGACGGCGGGGTGGACGTCGAGTGGCACACCACCGCCGCCCGGCACGAGGCCGGATCGCCCAACGTCATCGGGGTGTACGCGATCGCCTCCGCGTGCAAGGCGCTGACCGAGGCCGGGTTCGGCGACCTGGTCGCCCGCGAGCAGTACCTGATCGGCAAGGTCCGCGAGGGGCTCGCCGAGGTGCCCGAGGTGAAGGTGCTGTCGCTCTTCGGCGACGAGGCGCCCCGGGTCGGTGTCATCTCCTTCGTGGTGCGGGGCTGGAACAGCTCGCACTTCGCGGCGGCCCTCTCCGCCGAGTACGGAATCGGCGTCCGCGACGGCCTGTTCTGCGCCCACCCGCTGGTGCGCACCCTGCTGGGCAGCGACCCGCAGGACGTCGGCGAGTGCGGGGCGCCCGACGGCGGGACGACCTCGCTGAACGCCATCCGCGTCAGCTTCGGGGCGGGGACGCCGGACGAGCACGTCGACCGGTTCGTTCGGGCCGTGAAGGAGCTCGTCCGGGACGGGGCACGCTGGAACTACCGTACGGAGGACGGGCGCTGTGTGCCCGACCGCGGCTGATCCGGGTGCCGATCAGGATCGTCCGCAGCGCCCGTTCGGCGGCGTCCGCGAGGAGTTCGGCGGCCCGGTCCAGGGCCTCCGGAAGCGGTAGCGGGCCGGGCGCGATCGACTCGTAGGCGTCGAGGCCCGCGTTCATGGCGCCCTCGCCGAGCGTACCGGCGAGGGCGAGGACCGGGACGCCCGCCTCCCGGGCGCGCCGCGCCACCTCGCCCGGGACCTTGCCCCGCGTGGTCTGGGCGTCCAGGGCGCCCTCGCCGGTGATCACCAGGTCGGCGTGGGCCAGCCGGGCGGTGAGGTCCAGCCCGTCGAGGAGCACCTCGAAGCGCGGGAGCAGCCGGGCGCCCACCGCGGCGAGCCCCGCGCCCAGCCCGCCCGACGCCCCGGTGCCGGGCGCGGTGCGCAGGTCCACCTGCGGGGCGCAAGCACTGGTCAGGGCGGCCGCCCAGTGCTCCAGGGCGACCGACAGCTCCTCGCACCGCGCCGGGCCACCGCCCTTCTGGGGGCCGAACACCCGGGCCACGCCCCGCTCGCCGCACAGCACGTTGTACGGGTTGCACGCCACCAGCAGTTCGGTGTCCGCCAGCCGGGGGTCGAGCGCGCGGAGGTCGAGGGTGGTGAGCCGGGAGAGCTCGGCTCCGCCGTGGGGGAGTTCGGTGCCAGAGGCGTCGAGGAGCCGGACGCCCAGCGCCTGGAGGGCGCCCGCGCCGCCGTCGGAGGTGCCCGAGTCGCCGCAGCCGACCAGGATCCGCCGGGCGCCCGCGTCGAGGGCGGCGCGGATCAGCTCGCCGACGCCGTACGTGGTGGTGGCGCCGGGGTCGCGGCGGTCCGGCGGCACCAGGGCCAGCCCGGCGACCGCGGCCATCTCCACGACCGCCGACCCGTCCCCGAGGAGCGCGAAGTGGCTGTCCACCGGGTCGCCCAGGGGGCCCGTGGCGGTGCGGGGCACCAGCCGCCCGCCCGTCGCGGCGGCCAGCGCCTCGGCCGTACCCTCACCTCCGTCGACCAGGGGGATCAGGTCCGGCTCCGCGTCGGGCAGGACCCGCAGCAGCCCTTCGGCGATGGCGTCGGCGGCCTGCCGCGCGGACAGGGACTCCTTGAAGCCGCCGGGTGCGACGGCGATGCGGTACGGGTGGCTCATGGCTGGGTCTCCAGGAGGACGGGCACGCCGAGCAGCGGCCAGACGGTCAGGGCGAACAGCAGGACCAGGCCCGCCGTGAGCGGGGCGAGCACCGCCGACAGCCGCAGCAGGTCGCGCGGGGTGTAGGTGGGCACCCCGTCGGGGAGGTCGGAGAACAGGGCGACCGGCTTCGCGGAGGCGGGCAGCGTGTGGCAGAACCCGGCCGCGGCGGTCGAGGCCAGCGCGGCGGCCACCGGGTTGACGCCCGCCGCGGCCGCCGCGACGACCACCAGCGGCACGAGCACCGACGAGCGGGCCGAGCGGGACTGGAGGACGAGGTGGGCGGCGGTGCTCACCAGGACGACGACGGTGAGGAACAGCCACGGCGGCGCGTGCACCGGCAGACCCGCCACCAGCCAGGAGGCGGCGCCCGAGTCGGCGAGCGCCACGCCCATCGCCATCGTCGCCGCCATGAACAGCAGCAGCGGCCACGGGACCGTCCGCAGGCCGTCCTTGAGGCGTACCGTCCCGAGCGCCGGTGACGCGGCCACCACCGCGCCGATCAGCGCGACCACCGCCGGGGGCACCCGGTGCAACGGCTCGCTGCACCACAGCACCACCACCGTGGCCAGCAGCAGGGCGCAGCGCGACTCGGTGGGGGACAGGGGCCCGGTGACCGGGGTGGGGGAGTGGGCCCCGATGTCGGCGGGGGTGACGCGCACCGGGGCGCGCCGGTCGGCCCGGGTGGTGGTGGTGAGCAGGACGGCCTCCGCGGCGAGGTGGGACGACACGATCGCGAGCGGCAGCCCCAGCAGCAGCCACTGGACGAACCCCAGCCGCTGCCCGGTCTGCTCCCACAGGACGTTGACGGTGATCAGGTGCGCCCCTGCGCCGATCAGGGTGGCGACGGCGGACAGCAGCACCACCGTCGGGAACAGCAGCGCCAGCATCACCACCAGCCGCCGGCGGTCCGCGAGGACCCTGGCCAGGGCCAGGAACACGGGCAGCGCCAGCGCGGCCCGCCCCGAGGTGGCGGGCACGGCGAACGAGGTGACGACGAGCGCGGCGGTGGTCAGGTGGACCAGCTGGCGCACCGTACGGGCGCCGCCGACCAGGAAGGCCGCCGCCCGCCCGGCCAGGCCCGTCCGGGTGACCGCGGCGGCCAGGACGAACGCGCAGATCAGCAGCCAGATCGTTTCGTCGCCGAGGGTGGCGAAGAGGGTCTCGCTGCTGATCACCCCGGTCGCGGTGAGCGCGAGCCCCGCGCCCAGGGCGACGTAGGTGTCGTCGACGGGGGTCGCGATCCAGGCGACGGCGGCGAGCACGAAGACGGCGAGCGTCAGGCGCGCGTCGGCGCCGAGGCCGGGGAAGCGCGACGGCACGGCCAGCAGCGTGCACAGACCGAGCGCGCCGCCGAGCCATGCCGCCCGGCTGGGGGAGAGGATCACGGTGATCAGTCTCGGTACGCCCCGTGAGCCCTCAATGAGTGCTTTGTTAAGGGAATTTCATGGAAGGGGGCGCTTCAGGGCATCCGGTAGCCCATGCCGCGCACGGTCTGGAGCCGCCCCGCGCCCAGCTTCTTGCGGAGCGCCCGCACGTACACGTCCACGATGTTCGAGCCGGGGTCGAAGTCGTACCCCCATACGTGGGACAGGATCTGCTCGCGTGACAGGACCTGACCGGGGTGGCGGAGGAACAGCTCCAGCAGCACGAACTCACGGGCCGTCAGGTCGACCGTGCGCGCGTCGGCGCGGGCCCGGCGGGTGCGCAGGTCCAGGCTGAGGTCACCGCTGCGCAGCACCGTCACCTCGGGCGCGCGGGCGGCGGTGCGCAGCCGCAGCCGTACCCGCGCCAGGAGTTCCTCGAAGCGGAACGGCTTGGTCATCCAGTCGTCGGCGCCGCCCTCCAGACCGGCCACCGTGTCGCGCACCGAGTCGCGGGCCGTCAGCACGATCACCGGGAGCGTCACCCGGGCCTCGCGGAGCTGGCGCAGCACGGTGAAGCCGTCCCGGCCGGGCAGGCCGATGTCCAGCACCATCAGGTCGAAGCCGCCGGTGACGGCGTAGTCGAGCGCGGTGTCGCCGTCGGCCGCGACGGTGGTGGTGAAGGCGTTGGCGCGCAGGCCCTTCTCGACGAAGGAGGCGATCCGCTCCTCGTCCTCGGCGATCAGGATGCGGTTCACGCGTCCTCCTCCAGTACGAGTACGAAAGTGGCCCCGCCGCCCTCGGTGGTGCGCAGCTCCACCCGGCCGCGGTGGCCCTCGGCGATGGCCTTCACGATGGACAGCCCGAGCCCGGCGCCGCCGCCCGCGCGGGTGCCCCGGCGGGCCGTGCCCCGCCGGAACCGCTCGAAGATCACGGCCGCGTCCTCCGCCTGCACACCGGGCCCGGTGTCGGCGACGTAGAGCTCGATCCGGCCGCCCGCCGCGCGCGAGCCGATCCCTATCCGCTGCCCGGGCACGGTGTGCTGGACGGCGTTCTGCGCCAGCTGCACCATCGCCTGGGTGATGCGCTGCGGGTCCAGCTCCGCCTGCCGGTCGGCGACGCCGTCCAGGACCCAGTCGCGCTCGCCGAGCGCCCGCGCCTTCACGAACACGTCGGCGGTCAGCTCGCCCAGCTGGACGGGCTCGGGGGTGACGAAGTCGGGGCGTTCGGCCTTGGCGAGGAGCAGCAGGTCCTCCACGATCCGGCTCATCCGGTCCAGTTCGTCGGTGACCAGCCGGACGGTCTCCGCCTGCTCCGCCGGGTCGTCGCCCATCAGCTCCAGGTGGCCGCGCACGATCGTGATGGGCGTGCGCAGCTCGTGCCCGGCGTCGTCGACGAACTCGCGCTGGGCCGCGAACGCCCGTTCCAGCCGGTCCAGCATGGCGTTGAACGTCTCGGCGAGCAGCGCGATGTCGTCGCGGCCGCGCACCGGGATGCGGCGGGTGAGGTCCTGCTCGGTGAGCTGCTCGGCGGCGCGGCGGACCAGGCGTACGGGGGCGAGGATGCGGCCCGCGACCGCCCAGCCGATACCGGTCGTCATCAGCAGCGCCACGCCCGAGATGGCGAGCTGGGTGCGGAACGCCTCGGCGGCGATGGCCTGCTCGTGGCCGGCGTGGAACGCGACGACGAACGCCCCGGGCGGGGTGTCGCCCGCCGGCTGGATGGCCACCTTGGCCCACCGCACCTCGCCCTGCGGGCGGTCCAGGGTGCCGGAGCGGGCGGGGGAGGCGAAGATCCGGGCGAGCGCGTCACGGTCGCGGTGCAGGGCGGCGCCGGTCGTGTCGCGCGGCTGCCGCAGCACGGCGGGCGCGCCGCCGGTGCCCCGGGTGAGGCCCAGGAGTTCCTCGTCGGGGTCGGAGTACTGGCGCTGGAGGAACACCTCCAGCAGCCGGCGCGGCTCGGTGAACGCGTCGCCGGTGTCAGGGTCGACGCCCTGGTCGACGAAGTTGGCGAACTCGCGGGTCTCCTGCGTCAGGAGCTGGCTGATCCGGTGGTCCACGTCGCGCAGCAGGATGGAGCGGGTCGTCATCGCCACGGCGACCAGCGCCACGGCCATCACCAGCAGCAGCCAGAGCAGGATCCGTACGCGGGCGGAGACGCGGCGGTCAGTTGTCGTCACCGAAGTCGTCACCGCGGTCGTCATCGTCGTCGTCCCCGCCGGTGGCCGGCGGGCCGGGCACCACGGTGTCGGTGGGCGTGGTCCGGGTGGGCCCGGTGCCGCCGGGCGCCGCGCTCGGGGCGGGCGCCGCGCTCCGGCCCGGTTCGGCGCTCCGGGCGGGTTCGGCGGTCCGGCCGGGCGCCGTGCCCGGTACCGGGACGGCGGTGGGCGTCCCCGCGGGGGTGGCCGCCGGCCCGGGCGTCCGGCCCGGTCCCGCGCCCGTGCCGCCCGGCGTGGCTCCCGTCGTCGCGCTCGCCCCGCTCCCGGCCGGCCGGGGCGTGGCGCCCAGCTCCACCTCGGGCGGCACCTTGGGCGCCTCGGGCGAGTCGGTCAGCGTGTAGCTGGTCGCGGCGATGCCGAGCGGAATGGCGACGACGGCGGCGAGCGTCGCCATACGAAGGGAGAAGGCCATGCGCCCATCCTGGTCGGGCGGCGCACCGGCGTGGATGAGCGCGGGATGAAGGCTTCTTCATGAACCGGCGGTCCCGGCGGGGCCGCGCGCGACCACCCCGGGCGTCATCCGTCCGGGTGAGGCCGGGCGGCCGCGGGCGAGCGGGGCCCGTGCCTCGGGGCGTTACGCGTCCAGGCCGATCGCGAACGCCGCCTCCAGGTCGTGCTGCGAGTACGTGCGGAACGCGACGTGCGTGTCCGTCGCCTCGACGCCCGGGATCTTGCTGATCCGGCCGGGGATGACGTCCGCCAGGTCGTCGTGGCGGGCGACGCGGACCATGGCGATCAGGTCGTACGTACCCGTGACGGAGAAGACCTCGCTGACGCTGTCCAGCGAGGCGATCGACTCGGCGATCTCGGGGATGCGGTCCACGCTGGTCTTGATGAGCACGATCGCGGTGATCACGGCTGTCCTTCTCCCTCGGTGGCCGCTGGGTGGGCCTTCACTCTAGCCCCCCGCCCGAACCGCACCCACGCGTACAGGAAGCCCAGGCAGAAGCCCACGACGTGGGCGAGGTACGCCACTCCCGGGCCGCTGTCGGCGCCCCGCGCGGCCAGCCACTGGAGGACGAACCAGAAGATCAGCACGATCCAGGCCGGGAACCGCAGCGGGAGGAAGAAGAGGAAGGGGAAGAGGCTGGTGACCCGCGCCCTCGGGAAGAGGTGGAGGAAGGCGCCCAGCACCCCCGAGATCGCCCCGGACGCGCCGACCAGGGTCTGCTCGGAGTTCGCGTGCGCCGCCGCGTACCCGAGGAGGGCGAGGCAGCCGCAGCCCGCGTAGAAGGCGGCGAACCGCACGTGCCCCATCCGCTCCTCGGTCATCGCCCCGAACACGTACAGGAAGAGCATGTTGCCGAGCAGGTGCAGCCAACTGCCGCTGACGAACAGCGCGGTCAGCGGGGTGAGCAGGACGTCCGGCGAGCCGCTCAGCAGTTCGGCCGGGACGATGCCCCAGCGGTGGAAGTACGAGCTCTGGGCGGCGAGGAGCGCGTCACCGGTGCCGTACGACGGGTTCAGCCCCGACACCGGGCTGATCACGAAGACCAGGAAACAGGCGCCGATGACGGCGTACGTCACGACGGGTCCGCGCCAAGCGATCATGGACAGATCATGACGTAAACGGAGGGAGCGGGACAGGGTGCCTCGCCGCACCACGGGGTACCCGCGAGGCCGTAGGGTTACGGCACGTACACCCGCAGTTCGACGGCGCACCGCGGCTCCCGCACCCGGCACCATGGAAGAGGACGGAACGATGACGACGGTTCCCCTGCCGACCGCGACGACCCGCTGGCGCTGCACGCTCTGCGGCAACCTGACCCGCTTCGACGTCACACGGTCGTCCAAGGTCGTGGAGTACGTCCATCTGGACCTCGCCGGTGAGCCCACGGTGGAGGAGCGCGAGGTGGTCAGTGAGACCATCGAGTCGGTCCGCTGCCGCTGGTGCAACGCGGTGGACCAGATCGAGCTGGTGGACAGGCCGGGCGCCGCTTCCTGAGAACCGGGAGCGCCCCGGCGGGCCAAGACACGGACGGGTAGTGGGGTGACGAACAGTGGAGCAGCCCGACAGCGGAGCCGAGCCGGCCGGTGCGGCCGGTGACGCCGCGGAGGCGCTCGACCGGCCGCTGCCCGAAGGTGTGCGGCGCCGGGTCGTCGCCCTCGTCTCGGACGCCTTCGGCGGCCTGACGGTCGGGGAACTGCCCGCGCAGCTGCGCCAGTACGCCCGGTTCACCCCCTCCCGGCGGGCCAAGTTCGCCGGCAACGCCATGGCGGCCGCCCTGGAGGGCGACCCGCTGTTCCGGCAGCGGATCGGCGAGCGGCTCAAGGAGGGGCAGCCGGAGCTGGCCCACGCCGTCGAGTCCGGCTCGCCGCCGGCCGCCGCCGACCCGGTGGACGTGGCCGCGACCGCCTACGTCCTGCGCCCCGCCGGCTGGGTCAAGCTGGTCGCCGCCGCCGGTGAGGAGGCCCAGCGGGCCGACGCCGAGCGCGCCGACGAGGCGGGCCGGCAGGAGCTGGAGCGGCTGCGCGCCGAGCTCGCCGAGGCCCGCGCGCACACCAGGGCCGAGACGGAGCGGCTGCGCACCGAACTGGACGCCGCGAAGAAGGAAGCGGAATCGCTTCAGCGCAAGCTGCGCAGCGCCCAGAGCGACGTCAAGCGCGGCGAGGCGGCGCTGCGCCGCAGCCAGGCCGACATCGACGGCGTCCGCGCCGAGGCGGCCGCCCAGGTGTCCGCCGCGGAGAGCGAGACACGGCGCCTGAAGTCCCGCCTCGGCGAGGCGGAGGCCGCGCTGGAGGCCAGCCGCCGGGCCGCCCGCGAGGGCCGCTCGGTGGAGGACATGCGGCTGCGGCTGCTGCTGGACACCGTCCTGGAGTCGGCCCAGGGGCTGCGCCGCGAGCTGGCGCTGCCGCCGGTCTCGGTGCACCCGGCCGACACCGTCGACGCGGTGGAGCCGGGCCGGATGTCGCCGAAGGACATCGCCGCCCGCGCGCTGTCGGAGACCGACCCAGCGCTGCTGGACCAGCTGCTGGCGCTGCCGCAGGCGCACCTGGTCGTGGACGGCTACAACGTCACCAAGACCGGCTATCCGACGATGCCGCTGGAGAAGCAGCGGCTGCGGCTGCTCGGCGGCCTGTCCGCGCTGGCCGCCCGCAGCGGCGCCGAGGTCACCTGTGTCTTCGACGGCGCGGAACTGGCCGCCCCGGTGCTGCTCGCGCCGCCGCGCGGCGTACGGGTGCTGTTCTCCAAGCCGGGGGTGACGGCGGACGAGCTGATCCGCCAGCTGGTCCGGGCCGAGCCGCCCGGCCGGCCGGTCGTCGTGGTCTCGACCGACCGCGAAGTCGCCGACGGCGTGGCCAAGTCCGGCGCCCGGCCCGTCGCGTCCGCCTTGTTGCTGAAGCGGCTTTCGCGCGCCTCGTGACAGTCGTAACCCGTGGGCGCAATGCCCGGTTTCGGGAAACGTAACGTCAAGTGCCCATGACGCACCGTGTGCTGTGTGTAAAGAATGTGCCCCCTGAGCGAGATTTTTCGCATGAGGATTTGAACTGATCACAAGATGGTCACTAGGGTCTGGCCTCACACCTCCGCGCAGGTGATCACTCATCGGGAGTGGCAGCGGAGGAACCGCCTAATTCCGTGCGGTCCGGCCTGTTTTGCGGGGGTGCCGGACGGGTGCGCGGAGCCGGGGCCCCGACCCCACAGCCCGGCAGGCGGCTGAAAGAGGAAGAAGGAGCTCGCCTCCGTGGCGTCCCACCGTCGTCCCAAGCAGCCGAGCCGCGCACGCGTGACCGTGCTCACCGCGACCGCCGCCGCTGCCGTCGCCCTGTCCTCCCACGCCGCTCAGGCAGACCCCAAGCCGAGCAAGAGCGAGGTCAAGGCCAAGGTCGACAAGCTCCACCACGAGGCCGAGGTCGCCACCGAGCAGTACAACCTCGCCGACGAGCAGCGCGGCAAGCTCCAGAAGGAGGTCGACGCCCTCCAGGACAAGGTCGCGCGCGGCCAGCAGGAGCTCAACGAGCTGCGCAACGGCCTCGGTTCGGTCGCCACCGCCCAGTACCGCTCCGGCGGCATGGACCCCTCCCTCCAGCTGCTGCTCTCCTCCGACCCGGACAGCTACCTCGACAAGGCGTCCGCCGTCGACGCCATCAGCGCCAAGCAGGCCGAGGCCCTGGAGACCATCCAGGCCAAGCAGCGGACCCTGGCGCAGGAGCGGGCCGAGGCCACCGGCAAGCTCGCCGACCTCGAGGACGTGCGCAAGACCCTCGCCGAGAAGAAGAAGTCCTACCAGGGCAAGCTCGCCGAGGCGCAGAAACTCCTCAACACCCTGACCGCCGAGGAGCGCGCCAAGATCCAGGAGCAGGAGCAGCGCGCCAGCCGCGAGGCCGGCGAGCGCGTCGAACTCGGCAACGAGGTCCCCGCCTCCCAGCGCGGCGCCGCCGCGCTCGCCGCCGCCGACACCCAGGTCGGCAAGCCGTACATCTCCGGCGCCGAGGGCCCCAACGCCTACGACTGCTCGGGCCTGACCCAGTGGGCCTACCGCCAGGCCGGCGTGAGCATCACCCGCACCACCTACACCCAGCACAACGACGGCGTGAAGATCGGCCGCGGCGAACTCAAGCCCGGCGACCTGGTCTTCTTCAGCAACCTGTCGCACGTGGGCCTCTACGCCGGCAACGGCCAGGTCCTGCACGCCCCCTACCCGGGCACCAACGTCCGCTACGAGGCGATGGAGTACCTCGGCGACTTCCAGTTCGGCGTACGCATCTGACACCCCGCCGCAGCGGTCCACGCACCGCCGCAACGGTCTGACGCGCCCGAACCGCGCGCCCGATCGGGTGGTTTGCCGCCCCCCAAGCTGACGCTCCGCCCCGCCGGTGACCTTGTGGTCTCGGGCGGGGCGCCGTTGTTCGACGCCCGTACGGTCGCTGGCCGCCGCGTAGTCACCCGGCTACTGTCTGGCGCGCAACAGCCAGCACAGCCTGCACGGCCCCAACGCAGCGGAACGGAGCGCGGTTCGTGGCGTCCCATCGCCGGTCCCCGGCATCCTCGTCCTCCGGATTCTCCCGGAGCGCGAAGGTCACCGTCCTCTCCGCCGCGGCGGCGGCCACCGCCGCCGCGCTCGGCACCGCCCCGGCCAACGCCGACCCCGGCTCCCCGGCGGAGACCACCCGCGCCAAGATCGACCTGCTCTACGAACAGGCCGAGAAGGCCACCGAGGGCTACAACAAGGCGGACGAGCGCGCCGACGCGCTCCGCGAACAGGTCTCGCGGATGCAGGACAGCGTGGCCCGCGGTCAGGAGCGGATCAACCGCATGCGCGGCGCGCTCGGAGTCGTCGCGGGCGCCCAGTACCGGTCGGGCGGCATGGACCCGGCGCTCGCCCTGCTCCTCTCCGAGGACCCCGACACCTACCTCGACAAGGCCGCCGCGCTCGACCGGATCAGCGAGCGGCAGTCCAGCGCCCTCACCGAACTGCGCCGCGCCCAGCGGATCCTCGCCCAGCAGCGCGCCGAAGCCGGCCGGACGCTCACCGAACTGGAGCGCAGCCGGGCCGCCGTCGCCCTCCACAAGCGCACCGTCGAACGCAAGCTCGCCGAGGCGCGCGCGCTGCTCAACTCCCTCCCCACCGACGAGCGCGACGCCTACGACCGGGCGTCCCGCTCCGGCCGCGACGACCTCCCGCCCGCGGGCGGCGAGGCCGCGACGGGCCGGGCCGCCGCCGCCGTGGCCGCCGTCCGCTCCGCCGTCGGCAAGCCGTACGTGTGGGGCGCCAACGGCCCCTCCGGCTTCGACTGCTCCGGACTGATGCAGTGGTCGTACGCCCAGGCCGGCGTCGGCATCCCCCGCACCTCCCAGGCCCAGCGCAACGCCGGACGGCACGTCCCGCTGTCCGAGGCGCGCCCAGGGGACCTGGTGACCTACCGGGACGACGCCAGCCACGTCGGGATGTACGTGGGCAACGGCCAGGTGGTCCACGCCCCCTACCCGGGCGCGCCCGTGCGCTACGACCCGGTCGGCATGATGCCCGTCTCGGCGGTCACGCGGGTCTGACGGCCCCGTGACGGCACGCCGTACGATCGGGGGAATGTGGGTCCGGAGACGTGCGGTGGCGGCGGTGCTCGGCCTGCTGCTGCTCACCGGCTGCACGGCGCCCGGGCCGGCGCCCGCGCCCGGCACGGCCGCCTTCCAGACGGCGGCGGACCGGCGGGCCTCCGCCGTACGCACCGGGCAGCTCGCCGCGGTCCCGCTCGCCGCCTGGTCGTACCGGGTGACGGACGTCCGGCCTGACGGCGACGACCGGGCCACCGCGCGCGCCGAGCTGAGCTACCGCCTCGCCGGGTACGACGACGGCGCCGTGACCGCCGAGCGGGCCCTCGGGTTCGCGCGGCGCGGCGGGAGCTGGACGGTCACGTCCGACCGGCCGGCGAAGGGCGCCGCCCCGCAGCTGTGGGAGCAGGGCGCCGTCGGCGTCGTCCGGGGCGAACGGAGCCTGGTCCTCGGCGCCGGACGGGACACCGCACGGCTGCGGGCCGTCGCCGCGGCCACCGACCGGGCGGTGCCCGCCGTGTCGGACGCCTGGCCCGAGGGCTGGGCCCGCCGCGTGGTGGTCCTCGTGCCCGGCTCGCTCAAGGACATGGGCGCGCTGCTGGGGGAGCCGGCGGCGGGGTACCGCGGTATCGCGGCGGTCACCACCGGCCGGGCCGGCGGCGGGCCCGGCGCCCCGGCGGACCGGGTGATCGTCAACCCGGAGGCCTACGCCGTGCTCGGCGACTACGGGCGGCGCTTCGTCCTCGCCCACGAGACGACCCACGTGGCCACCCGGACCGACACCTCCGAGCTGACGCCGCTGTGGCTCTCCGAGGGCTTCGCCGACTGGGTGGCCCACCGCGGTACGTCGGATGGGTCGGGCGGGGCTGGTGCTTCCGGTGCGTACCGTACGCCCGCCGAGGCGGCGCCCGGGCTGCGCGACGCCGTCCGCGCGGGCGCCGTACCGGCCGCCCTGCCCACGGACGGCGACTACTCGTTCGCCGCCGACGGCAAGGCCCTGGCCCGGGCGTACGAGGGCGGCTGGCTGGCCTGCCACCTGATCGCCGGCCGGTGGGGCGAGGCGAAGCTGCGGGACTTCTACCGGGCGGCGGGGGACAAGGGCCCGGAGACGGCGCTCCGCGAGGTCCTCGCGACGACCCCCGACGCCTTCACCGCCCTGTGGCGGGCCCACCTGCGGGAGCAGCTGGGCAGCTCATGAGGTGAGCAGTTCCTTGTCCCGGGTGGCCTGCGCCGGCACCGTCGCGTGCCCCTCCCGCAGCCGCGGTTCGGTCACCGTCTGCCGCCACAGCTCCCGGCAGGCGGTCAGCGAGGCGGCCACCAGCAGCCCGTTGCGCACCGTCAGCAGCACGATGCCCCACAGGTCGCTGTGCACCACGTGCGTGAACCAGATCGGGAACTCCAGCATCGTCACCCCCGTCGCCACCAGCACCATCTTCGCGGGCCGGGCCATCCGGCTGCCCCGGAACACCAGGCACACGGCCGCCAGCCCCACCAGCCAGATCATGTACTGCGGGCTGATCACCCGGCTCGTGGTGGTGAACAGCAGCACGGCCGCGAACGCCGCGTCCGGCAGCGTCGTCGTACCGAACGCGCGCGCCCGCACCCGCCACACCAGCAGCCAGCCGAACGCCGCCACCGTCAGCGCCAGCGCCGCACCGGACACCACCGGCACGTACGGGCCGAGGAACTCCACCGACCCGTAGTTCAGCAGCACCTGCCCCTCCCAGCCGAAGTTCCGCGCCACGTGGAAGACGAGCGAACCCAGCGACTCCACCTCCGTGCCCCGGTCCCGCTGGAAGGTGAGGAACGCCAGCGCCCCCGGCATCGCCGCCACACAGGCCAGCAGCACCGCGGTGCCCGTGACCACCGCCGCCGTCCAGGAGCGCACGGTGACCCGGCCGCGCCGGGTGCCCGCCAGCAGCAGCACCGGCCACACCTTCACCAGCGCGCCGAACCCCGCCAGCGCGCCCATCACCCGCGGGTGCCGCACCCCGGCCAGCAGCGCGGCGACCGCGACGGCCGTCACCATCAGGTCGTAGCGCGCGTACCCGGTCGGGCCGAGCAGCGGCACGCCCGCCACCCACACCCACGCCCCGGACAAGCACTTCCCGGGGCGCCGCCCCGCGTACAGCAACAGGCCGAAAACCACCGCGTCACACGCGAAGGTGAGGAGGAAGAAGGCCGACGGGTAGTCCAGGAAGGGCAGCATCCCGGGGGAGAGGATGGCGAGCGCCGCGGCCGGCGGGTACTGCCAGGTGACGTCGTCCAGCGGGTACGTGCCCGTGCGCAGCACGTCGTACCAGCCCTGGTAGATCACCGAGACGTCGCTCGTTATGTCCGGCCCCGGCAGGACGAAGACCTTGAAGACGCAGAGCAGCAGGAGCGTCCTGGTCAGAAGCCATATGCCGACGACTGTGAACGGGAGCCGGATGCCGCTGGGGCCCTTCATGCAAACCTCGTCCGGGTGGGTGGGGGTGGTCTTCGGTCGGATCGGTTCCGTGGTGCCGGGCGGGACGGTGCGGAAGCGGTGGAGCGGCGCCGTTGGGTACTGTCGGCATGCGATGCACAAGACCTTGATCGTAACCAACGACTTTCCGCCCAGACCCGGCGGGATCCAGGCGTTTCTGCACAATATGGCGCTCCGACTCGACCCGGAACGGATCGTCGTCTACGCCTCCACGTGGAAGCGCGGCCGGGAAGGTGCCGAGGCGACCGCTCTGTTCGACGACGAACAGCCGTTCCAGGTTGTCCGGGACCCTACGACGATGCTGTTGCCCACGCCACGTGTGACCGCGCGGGCCGTCGGCCTGCTGCGCGAGCACGGCTGCGAATCCGTGTGGTTCGGCGCGGCCGCCCCGCTCGGGCTCATGGCCCCCGCGCTGCGCCGCGCGGGCGCACGGCGGATCGTCGCCACCACGCACGGGCACGAGGCCGGATGGGCCCAGCTGCCCGGCTCGCGGCAGCTGCTGCGGAGGATCGGCGAGGGAACGGACACCCTCACCTACCTCGGCGAGTACACCCGCTCCCGGATCGCCGGCGCGCTGACTCCCGCGGCCGCCGGGCGCATGGTCCAGCTGCCGCCCGGGGTCGACGAGAAGACCTTCCACCCCGGGTCCGGCGGCGACGCGGTGCGCGAACGGCTCGGGCTCGCCGAGCGGCCGGTGGTCGTCTGCGTCTCGCGGCTGGTGCCGCGGAAGGGTCAGGACACGCTGATCAGGGCCATGCCGTCGATCCTCGCGCGGGTGCCCGACGCGGTCCTGCTGATCGTCGGGGGCGGGCCCTACGAGAAGGACCTGCGCCGCCTCGCCGCGGAGACCGGCGTGGCCGGATCGGTGCGCTTCACCGGATCGGTGCCGTGGGCGGAGCTCCCCGCGCACTACGGAGCCGGTGACGTCTTCGCCATGCCCTGCCGCACCCGGCGGGGCGGGCTGGACGTCGAGGGCCTCGGCATCGTGTACCTCGAGGCCTCCGCGACCGGGCTCCCGGTCGTCGCCGGCGACTCCGGCGGCGCGCCGGACGCCGTCCTGGACGGCGAGACGGGCTGGGTCGTCCGCGGCTCGTCCCCGGACGAGTCCGCCGACCGCATCGTCACGCTCCTGGAGGACCCGGACCTACGCCGCCGCATGGGCGAACGCGGCCGCGCCTGGGTCGAGGACAAATGGCGCTGGGATCTCTTGGCGGAGTCGCTGAAGCGTTTGCTCTGAGGGGGGCGCGGCGAGGCTCGTTGTGGCGGACGCCCCGCCTCGCCCCCGTTGCGGGCGGGCAACCGCCCGGCTGGGGCTCCCCCCACCCGTTGCGGGCTCACCCGGCTGGGTTCCCACCCGCCCGTTGAGGGCTCGCCCCGCTGGACGGCTCCCACCCCCCGGAGTGGGCTCGCCCTGCGGGGGCTCCCACCCTGCCTACCCCGTTGTGGGCAATCGTCCCGCAGGGCGGGACGGGTGGGCACAACGGGACCGGGGCGGTGCCTCGTCCCGGTTCGCCCAGGGGCGGTGCCTGTTCCCGGTTCGCCTGCGGGCGGTGCCTCGTGCCGGTGCCGGTCGGTGGGTGGGGGGCGTGGCCCCTCCGGGCTCGCCTCCTCGGGGCCGGCGGCCTCGGGTTACGGGATAGGGAGCCCCGGTAGCGCCGCCGGTCCCCTGCGGGGGCGACCCTGCACGGCCCCGCCCCGGTGTGTGGCCGGGTGCGGGCCGTGGGGGATTGGGGGCGCGCGGGCTATGGGCGGATCGGCGGGTTCCGTCGATGCTCCGACCATGACACCAAAACTGACGCGCCGTCACCTCCTCGGCCTCGGCGCCCTCCAGACCGCCGCCGCCCTCGGGCTCACCCGGATCGGCCGGGCGAACGCCCCGGAACACGGCACCGCCCTGGTCGTCGGGACCGGCTACGGCGGCGCCGTCGCGGCGCTCCGCCTCGGCGAGGCCGGCATCCGTACCACCGTCCTCGAAATGGGCGCCCTGTGGAACCGCTCCGGCCCCGACGGGCGGGTGTTCTGCTCCACCGCCGCCCCCGACCACCGGTCCATGTGGTTCCGCACTCGCACCGAGGCGCCGCTCGCCACGTTCCTGTGGCTGGACGTGGTGAACAAGAACATCAGCCCGTACCCCGGGGTCCTCGACCGGGTGCGGTTCGCCGACATGTCGGTGTTCGTGGGGCGGGGGGTGGGCGGCGGGTCGCTGGTCAACGGCGGCATGGCCGTCACGCCGCAGCGCGCGTACTTCTCCGAGATGCTGCCGCACGTGGACGCCGACGAGATGTACCGCACGTACTTCCCGCGCGCCAACGCCATGCTCGGCGTCAACAGCATCGACCCCGCCTGGTTCGAGACCACCGAGTGGTACCGCTTCAGCCGCGTCTCGCGGAAGCACGCGGCGAGGGCGGGGCTGCGGACGACGTTCGTGCCGAACGTGTACGACTTCGGGTACATGCAGCGGGAAGCGGCCGGTACGGCGGTGCGGTCCGCGCTGGGCGGTGAGGTGATCTACGGCAACAACCACGGCAAGCGCAGCCTGGACCGTACGTATCTCGCCGCCGCCCTCGGCACCGGAAACGTCACCATCGAGACGCTGCACCGGGCGAGAGCCGTGCGCAGGGAGCGCGACGGCACGTACGTCGTCACGGCCGACCGGATCGACCTGGCCGGGAAGGTGGTCGAGACCCGGGAGTTCGGCTGCGAGCGGCTCTTCCTCGGAGCGGGGAGCCTCGGGACGACCGAGCTGCTGCTGCGGGCCAGGGAGACCGGCGCCCTGCCCGGGCTGAGCGACGAGGTGGGGCGGGGGTGGGGGCCCAACGGCAACGTCATGACCGGCCGGGCCAACCACCTGTGGGACACCGTCGGGGCCAACCAGTCGACGATGCCGGTGATGGGCATCGACGACCGGGACAACCCCGACAACCCGGTGTTCGCGGAGATCGCCCCGCTGCCGACCGGCCTGGAGCACTGGGTGAGCCTGTATCTGGCGATCACCCGCAACCCGGAGCGCGGCACGTTCCGGTACGACCCGGCGACGGACGGCGTGCGGCTGGACTGGAACCGGGCGCAGAGCCAGGTGTCGGCCGCGTCGGCGAAGCGGCTGTTCGACCGGATCAACGCCCGGAACGCCACGATTTACCGGTACGACCTCTTCGGCGGCAACCGGACCTTCGCCGACGACTTCACGTACCACCCGCTGGGCGGGTGCGTGCTGGGGAGGGCGACCGACGACTACGGGCGGGTACGCGGCGCTCCGGGCGTGTACGTCACCGACGGATCCCTCGTACCGGGATCCATCGGTGTCAACCCGTTCGTGACGATCACGGCCCTGGCCGAGCGGACGATGAGCCGGGTCATCGCGGAGGACTACGCGCGGTAGATCGCTTCGATCTCGTCCGCGAAGTCCTTCGCCACCACGTTGCGCTTGAGCTTGAGGGACGGCGTGATGTGGCCGGCTTCCTCGGTGAACTGGGAGCTCAGGATCCTGAACTTGCGGACCGATTCCGCTTTGGAGACCGCCGCGTTGCCCTCGTCCACGGCCCGCTGCACCTCCGCCAGCAGGTCGGGGTCCTCGCACAGCGACGCCGCCGTCGAACCGGCCGGCTTGCCGTGCTCGGCGGCCCAGCGGCCGAGGAACTCCTCGTCGATGGTGACCAGCGCGCCGACGAAGGGGCGCCCGTCGCCCACCACCATGCACTCCGCGATCAACGCGTTGCCGCGGATGCGGTCCTCGATCACCGCGGGGGCGACGTTCTTGCCGCCCGCGGTGACCAGGATCTCCTTCTTCCGGCCGGTGATCGCCAGGTAGCCGTCCTCGTCGAGGGTGCCGATGTCACCGGTGTGGAACCAGCCGTCGGCCAGCGCCTCCGCGGTCGCCGACTCGTTCTGCCAGTAGCCCGAGAAGACGTGCTCGCCGTGGATGAGGACCTCGCCGTCGTCGGCGATGCGGACGACCGAGCCCGGCAGCGGCTGCCCGACGGTGCCGATCTTGGGGCGGTCGTACGGGTTGAACGCGGTCGCCGCGCACGTCTCCGTCAGGCCGTAGCCCTCCAGGACGGTGAGGCCGATGCCGCGGTAGAAGTGGCCCAGCCGCTCGCCCAGGGGCGCGCCGCCCGAGACGGCCGCCTGGCAGCGCCCGCCCAGCACCGCGCGGAGCTTGTTGTAGACCAGCTTGTCGAAGACGAAGTGCTTCAGCTTCAGGGCCAGCGACGGGCCCTCGGGGCCGGAGGTGGCGCGGCTGTAGTCGATGGCCGTCTGCGCGGCCTTGTCGAAGATCTTGCCCTTGCCGTCCGCCTGCGCCTTGGCGCGCGCCGAGTTGTACACCTTCTCGAAGACGCGCGGGACGCCCAGGATCAGCGTCGGTTTGAAGGCGGCCAGTTCGTCGGTGAGGTTCTTGATGTCCGGTACGCAGCCCAGGCGGATCGGCGCCAGCACCGAGCCGACCTCGATGAGCCGTCCGAAGACGTGCGCGGCAGGCAGGAACAGCAGGGCCGAGCACTCCCCGGTGCGGAACAGCGGCTTGAGCCGCTCGACGACGTTGCCGCACTCGGCGAAGAAGTTGCGGTGCGTCAGGACGCAGCCCTTGGGGCGGCCCGTGGTGCCGGAGGTGTAGACGATCGTCGCGATGTCGTCGGCCTTGGCGGACGACATCGCCCGGTCGACCGTCTCGTCGGGTACGTCGGCCCCGGCGGCGGTCAGTTCGCCGACGGCGTCCCGGTCCAGGCGCCAGACGTGCCGCAGCTCCGGGAGGTTCCCGCGCACCGACTCCACCGCCGTCGCGTGCGCCTCGGTCTCCACGATCACCCCGACCGCGCCCGAGTCGCCCAGTATCCACTGGACCTGCTCGGCGGAGCTCGTCTCGTACACCGGCACCGTCACCGCGCCGGCGCTCCAGATCGCGAAGTCCATCTGGACCCACTCGAACCGGGTGCGGGAGATCAGACCGACCCGGTCACCGGGGCGCACGCCCAGGGCGATCAGGCCCTTGGCGGCGGCCCGGACCTCGGCGAGGAACTCGGTGGCGGTGACGTCCACCCACGCACCGGCCACCTTGCGGCCCATGACGGCCGTGTCCGGGTGCTGCGCGGCATTGCGGCGGATGAGATCCGTCAGGTTGCCGTCCGTGGGGACCTCGTACAGGGCCGGAAGGCTGAACTCGCGCAAAACTGCTGCTCCTCATCGGGCGCCGGCGCCACGGCTCTGTGTGATGCACCGGTTGCGGTCCACGGTCGGGCACGTACTCGGTGGGGGCGAGCACGACTGGACTGCCCGGACGTTACCCACCAGTACTCGGTTCCCGATAGGGGCGTCGGCGAGATGTTCGCTGCGTCACACGTCACTGGCTGTACTTGACGCACAGTAGTCCACAGTTGTGACGAGGTGGAAGTAACCGCAGGTCCGACCGCCTAGGGTGGGTGGCCATGAGGGTCAACGTGATCAGCGACGTGCACGGGAACGCCGAGGACCTGGCAGCCGCGGGCGAGGGTGCCGACGCCCTCATATGCCTCGGTGACCTGGTGCTCTTCCTGGACTATCACGACCACTCGCGCGGCATCTTCCCCGACCTCTTCGGCGTCCGGAACGCCCACCGGATCGTGGAGCTGCGCACGGCCCGCCGCTTCGACCAGGCCCGCGAGTTCGGCCGCCGGCTGTGGGCGGAGCTGGACGTGGACCGCGACACGGCCATCGACCAGGCCGTACGCCGGCAGTACGCGGCCCTGTTCGCCGCGTTCCCCACCCCGACGTACGCCACCTACGGCAATGTCGACATACCGTCCCTGTGGCACGAGTACGCCGGCCCCGGCACCACCGTCCTGGACGGGCAGCGCGTCGAGCTGGGCGGCCTCGTCTTCGGCTTCGTCGGCGGCGGGCTGCGCACCCCGATGCGGACGCCCCACGAGATCTCCGACGAGGAGTACGCGGCCAAGGTCGAGGCGCTGGGCGAGGTCGACGTGCTGTGCTCGCACATCCCGCCGGACGTGCCGGAGCTGACGTACGACACCGTCGCGCGCCGCTTCGAGCGCGGCAGCCGGGCCCTGCTCGACGCGATCCGCCGGACCCGGCCCCGGTACGCGCTCTTCGGCCACGTCCACCAGCCGCTGGTGCGGCGGATGCGGGTGGCGTCGACCGAGTGCGTGAACGTGGGGCATTTCGCGGCGACCGGGAGGCCCTGGGCCCTGGAATGGTGAGCCGCGCCCACGCGATAGCCTTCACCCCTACAGGAACCGGTACCGCACTGGAGGAGCCACGGCGATGGCGGAACACACCAGCTCGAGCATCGAGATCGAGGCGGCACCGGCCGACGTCATGGGAGTGATCGCCGACTTCGCGCGCTACCCGGAGTGGACGGGCGAGGTGAAGGAGGCGGAGGTCCTGGAGAAGGACGCCGCCGGCCGCGCCGAGAAGGTCCGCCTGCTGCTGGACGCCGGCGCGATCAAGGACGACCACACCCTGGCGTACACCTGGACCGGCGACGACGAGGTGTCCTGGACGCTGGTCAAGTCCCAGATGCTCCGCGCCCTGGACGGCTCCTACCGCCTGCGGCCGCTGGCCGGCGGCGCCCGCACCGAGGTGACGTACCAGCTGACCGTGGACGTCAAGATCCCCATGCTGGGCATGATCAAGCGGAAGGCCGAGAAGGTCATCATCGACCGCGCCCTGGCCGGACTGAAGAAGCGCGTCGAATCCCCGCGCAAGGGCTGACCTTGCGCACCGTCCTGGTCACCGGCCCCGGCGGCGCCGGGCGTACGACCGTCGCCGCCGCGACCGCCCTCGGTGGGGCGCGGCGCGGGCA
Source organism: Streptomyces ficellus (assembly GCF_009739905.1). Taxonomy (NCBI): domain Bacteria; kingdom Bacillati; phylum Actinomycetota; class Actinomycetes; order Kitasatosporales; family Streptomycetaceae; genus Streptomyces; species Streptomyces ficellus. The sequence goes on from NZ_CP034279.1 coordinate 5,429,647, forward strand.
GCGGGTCCTGTTCCTCACCGGCGACCGGGCGGTGCCCGACGACTGGTTCGCGGGCGACGGCGGGCCCGTCGTCCGCCGTGTCCACTCCGGCGCCCACTTCCGCGCCGAGATGCTCGCCTTCCAGGACCGCGCCGCCGCCGCCCTCGGGCTGCTCGGCGCCACCCCGCTCGCCGACGAGGAGCTCACCGAGCTGCCCGGCAGCGACCGGTTCGCGCTGCTGCGCGCCCTGCGGGACGCCGCCGCCGGCGACTGGGACCTCGTGGTCGCCGACCTGCCGCCCCTGCCCGACGCCGTGGCCGTCCTCGGCCTGCCCGAGCAGCTGCGCCGCTACCTGCGCCGGCTCCTGCCGCCCGAGCGGCAGGCCGCCCGTGCGCTGCGGCCGATGCTCGCCCAGCTCGCCGGCGTCCCCATGCCCGCCGCGTGGCTGTACGAGACCGCCGCCCGCTGGGACACCGAGCTGGCCGCCGTACAGGCTCTGATGGAGGCCCCCACCACCACCGTCCGCCTGGTCGCCGAACCGGGCCCGGCCGCCGCCGAGGCCCTGCGCACCGCCCGCACCGGCCTCGCCCTGCACCGCCTCGCCGTCGAGCCGGTCGTCGCCAACCGGATGCTGCCCACCACGTCCCCCGACCCCTGGCTCTCCGGCCTCGCCGCCCAGCAGCAGGCCCACCTCAAGGCGCTGGGCGAGGCGCACGAGCTGCCGCACCTCGGCCGCGATCCCCGCACCGCCGACGACCTCGCCCCGCTGGACCCGCCCCCCGTCCCGCCCGCCCCCGCCCCGGACTGGACCGTGGAGGACCGGCGCGAGGACGACGGCGTCCTGGTGTGGCGCATCCCCCTGCCCGGCGCCACCAAGCAGGACCTCGGCCTCGTCCGCCGCGGCGACGAACTCGTCCTGACGACCGGCCCGTTCCGCCGCGTCGTCCCCCTGCCGTCCGCCCTGCGCCGCTGCACCGTCACCGGGGCGGGCCTCGACGACGGGACGCTGGGCGTCCGCTTCGCCCCCGACCCCGATGTGTGGCCCCGCACGCGGTAACGTCGGTGGTACCACCCGCGCTGCCGCAGGAGTACGCCATGAGCGATGCCACCCAGCATCCCGACGCCGACGCCTGGGCGAAGGCCTGCGCCGAGGACCTGGCCGCCGAGAAGGCCCGCCGCCGCGGGACCGCGGGCCCGCCGCCCGGCACCGCCGCCGAGGAGCTGCGCAAGCTCGTCGACGCGGTCGCCGACAAGGTCGCCTCGCTGCGCACCCCGCTGCTCGGCATGGGCGCCCAGGACGCCGTGCAGCAGTTCGTCAGCCAGGCCAAGGCCGCCGTCGAGCCCGTCATCGAGCGCAACCCGCAGGTCTTCGACCACCTCGCCGCCGCCGGCAACGAACTGCTCGCCGCCTACCGCTCCGCGGTCGAGGGCCAGGAGCGCCGCTGGACCCGCGGCCCGGACGCCCCGCCCCCCGGCGACCCGTCCGCCGGGGACAAGAGGGACGACGACGGTCCGGGACCCACCGAGCACATCGACCTGGACTGACACCGGGTACGGTTGGCCGTAGCGGGGCTCGACCGAAAACTGAGGGACACATGGGACTCACCATCGGCGTCGACATCGGCGGCACGAAGATCGCGGCCGGAGTGGTCGACGAAGAGGGCACGATCCTCGACGACCACAAGGTGCCCACGCCGCCGACCGCCGAAGGCATCGTCGACGCGATCTGCGCCGCGGTGTCCGAAGCCGGCAAGGGTCACGACATCGAGGCGGTCGGCATCGGGGCCGCCGGGTACGTGGACGACAAGCGCGCCACCGTCCTGTTCGCGCCCAACATCCAGTGGCGCCACGAGCCGCTGAAGGACAAGGTCGAACAGCGCGTCGGCCTCCCCGTGGTCGTCGAGAACGACGCCAACGCCGCGGCCTGGGGCGAGTACAAGTTCGGTGCGGGCAAGGGCCACGAGGACGTCATCTGCATCACGCTGGGCACCGGGCTCGGCGGCGGCATCATCATCGGCAACAAGCTGCGCCGCGGCCGCTTCGGCGTGGCCGCCGAGTTCGGCCACATCCGGGTCGTCCCCGACGGCCTGCTGTGCGGCTGCGGCAGCCAGGGCTGCTGGGAGCAGTACGCCTCGGGCCGCGCCCTCGTGCGGTACGCCAAGCAGCGCGCCAACGCCACCCCCGAGAACGCCACGATCCTGCTCGGCCTCGGCGACGGGACGCCCGCCGGCATCGAGGGCAAGCACATCTCCGCGGCCGCCCGCCAGGGCTGCCCGGTGGCCGTCGACTCGTTCCGCGAGCTGGCCCGCTGGGCCGGCGCGGGCCTGGCCGACCTGGCGTCGCTGTTCGACCCGTCGGCGTTCATCGTGGGCGGCGGCGTCTCGGACGAGGGCGACCTGGTCCTCGACCCGATCCGCAAGTCGTTCCGCCGCTGGCTGATCGGCGGCCAGTGGCGGCCGCACGCCCAGGTGGTCGCCGCGCAGCTCGGCGGCGAGGCCGGGCTGGTCGGCGCGGCCGACCTGGCTCGCCAGGGCTGACGCCCCCGCTCGTCACGACGGTGCCCGCCGCGTCCTCACCCGGATGCGGCGGGCACCGTCATATCGTGCTCGTATGCCGATCACCGAGCTGCCCAACTCGCGCACCGAGCCGGACGGTTCCGCCGTGGTCCGGGTGCTCAGCTACAACATCCGCTCGATGCGGGACGACGAGGACGCCCTGGCCCGGGTGATCAGGGCCTGCGCGCCGGACCTCGTCTTCGTCCAGGAGGCGCCCCGCTTCTTCCGCTGGCGCAAGCACGCCGCCCGGCTGGCGGCGAAGAGCGAGCTGGTGACGCTGAGCGGGGGCGCCACCGCGGCCGGTCCGCTGCTGATGTGCTCGCTGCGGGCGACGGTCGAGCGCACGGAGGACGTGTTGCTGCCGCTCACCCCGGGGCTGCACCGGCGGGGCTTCGCGACCGCGGTCGTACGGATCGGGGGCGCCCGGCTGGGGCTGCTCGGCTGCCACCTGAGCCTCCAGGCGCGGGAGCGCTACGACCAGGCGGGGATGCTCCTGGACCGGCTGGCCGCCCTGGACACGCCCCACGCGATCGCGGCCGGCGACATCAACGAGCAGCCCGGCGGACGTTCCTTCCAGCGGCTGGCGGACGGCCTCCAGGACTGCTGGGCGGTCCGCCCCTGGGGCGGCGAGCACACCTGGAACCCGGCCGACCCGCACAAGCGGATCGACGCGGTCTTCGCCACCAAGGGCATCGAGGTGCTGGGCTGCGGCGTCCCGCGCCCGCGGGACGTGCCGGGCCTCGACGGCGCCGACCTGCGCGCGGCCACGGACCACCTCCCGGTCCTCGCGGCCCTGAGGGTGCCGGCGAACTGACCGGGGCGGCAGCCCGGCCGCTCACACCACCGCGCCGCGGCCCGGGTCGTCGTCCTCGTCGTCGCCGACCCGCATCCGGGCCACCAGGGTGGCGAAGCCGCCCAGGAAGCCGCCGATGCACAGCGTGGTGAGCCACCAGGTCATGTCCCATCCGAGGACCACGGCCAGCAGCATCAGCACGGGGCCGCCGACGACCCCGAGCCAGGCGAACTTGGCGGTCGCGTCGGCCTCGGGCAGCGGCGGCGGCTCCGGCGGTACGAAGTGGCCCTCGTCCGTCTCGTCGAGGTCGTCGTCCTTCGCCTCGGCCACGTCGTAGTCCCGGGGGCCCGCCGCGCCCACGCCGGGGGCGAACACCACGGAGCTGCCCAGCGGCTTGTCCGGCTTCTCCGCCTCCGCCGACGGGCCGTCCGGCACCTCGTTGACGTCGTCCGCGGGCAGGGCCAGGTCCTCGATCGGCTTGAACGGCTTGGCGCCCGGCGGATCCGCCGGCTCCTCGCCGTACCCGGCGACGATCGCCGCCCAGGCCGCCTCCTCGTCGAACGGCTGCTCGTCCCGCTTGTCCGAGTCGTGCTGTTCAGCCACCGGTCGTGCTCCCTCCCCGGCCCTCCGGCATGGGGGACCCCACTGGGCCGGCGCCCGGAGCGAGCCGGCCGGTGAACGCGTGACTCTCCTCGAAGATCCGCTCCGCGTCGTGGTCCAACGTCGCGACGTGGTAGCTCTGTTCCAGCAGGATCTCCTTGACGTCCGTGGAGGAGATCCGGCCGAGGATCCGCGCCGAGTCGGCGGGCGGCACGACGTGGTCCCGCGGGCTGTGCAGCAGCAGCACCGGCTGCGTGACCTGCGGGAGCTCCGCGTCCACGATCCGGAAGAACTGGCGCACCGAGTGGGCCGCGTGCAGCGGCACCCGGTCGTAGGCCAGCTCGGTGACGCCCTCCTTGGCGATGTCGCTCGCGATGCCGGGCTGCGAGGGCACCAGGTGGCGCACCACGGGCAGCGCGTGGGCGGCGAGGCCGTGCACCTTGTTCGCCGGGTTCACCAGGACCAGGCCCCGGACCGCGTCGCCGTGCCTGGCGGCGAGCCGCAGCGCCAGCGCCCCGCCCATGGACAGGCCGAAGACGAAGACGTCCCGGCACCGCTCGCGCAGGACGCGCAGCTCCCGGTCCACCTCGGCGTACCAGTCCTGCCAGCTGGTGGCCTGCATGTCCTGCCAGCGGGTGCCGTGCCCGGGGAGCAGCGGCAGCGACACGGTCAGGCCGCGCTCGGCCAGGAATTCGGCCCAGGGGCGCAGCGACTGCGGCGAACCGGTGAAGCCGTGACAGAGCAGCACGCCGACCTCTCCGCCCTCGTGGCGGTACGGCTCGGCTCCAGGGAGGACCGGCACCGGGGTCTCCTGTTCGGGGGGTTCGATGGGTCTCGGGAAGGTGTACTTCACCGTACGCGACCGGGCTGACACCGACCAGGTCCGTCGCGGCCCCCGCACGGCCGGGGGCGGGAGCGGGGCCGCCGCTCGGGTTAAGGTCTGATCGACGGAACACAGGAGGCATTCGAGTTGATCTACGGCGCAATGAAGTTCTCCATCGGAGGATCCCTGAAGCTCGCCTTCAGGCCCTGGGTGGAGGGCCTCGAGAACATTCCCGCCGAGGGGCCGGCGATCCTCGCGAGCAACCACCTCTCCTTCTCGGACTCCTTCTTCCTGCCGGCGGTCCTGGACCGCAAGGTGACGTTCATCGCGAAGGCGGAGTACTTCACCTCGCCGGGCGTGAAGGGCAGGCTCACCGCCGCGTTCTTCAAGGGCGTCGGCCAGCTGCCGGTGGACCGCTCGGGTGCGCGCGGTGCGGGCGAGGCCGCGATCAAGAGCGGTATCGAGGTCCTGGAGCGCGGTGAGCTCTTCGGCATCTACCCGGAGGGGACCCGTTCGCCGGACGGGCGGCTCTACCGGGGCAAGCCCGGTGGCCTCGCGCGCGTGGCGCTGGCCACGGGCGCGCCGGTGATCCCGGTCGCCATGATCGACACCGAGAAGATCCAGCCGCCGGGGAAGGTCGTCCCCAAGCTGATGCGCCCGGGCATCCGGATCGGCAAGCCCCTGGACTTCAGCCGCTACCAGGGCATGGACGGCGACCGGTTCATCCTGCGCTCGGTCACCGACGAGGTGATGTACGAGATCATGAAGCTGTCGGGCCAGGAGTACGTCGACATCTACGCGACCGCCGCCAAGCGGCAGATCGCCGACGCGGAGAAGGCCGCCAAGGAGGCGGCGAAGGAAGCCGCCAAGGAGGCGGCCAAGGACGCGGCGAAGGCCCAGAGCGGCCCGTCGGGGGCGTAACCGCAGTCCGGCGCACAAGGGCGCCGTTCGTCCATGGGGTGGGGGAGTTGGCCAAGCGCGAGCGCGTCGTCCGCATGTCCGTCGAGCAGCCGCTGTGGCGGGCGCTGACCGCGTACCGGGTCCTCACCCTGGTGTACGCGGTGCTCCTGTTCGTCTTCACCCGGCAGAAGTTCGAGCGCCCCTGGGTGGCCGTGGCGTTCCTCGCGGTCATGTCCGTCTGGACGCTGGCCACCCTGCCCAAGGTGGCCGGCGCCGTCGCCTGCACCAGGCGGTTCCTGGTCGCGGACCTGACCGTCGCGCTCACCGGCATCCTGCTCACCCCGCTCGCCGACGTGCACGCCCAGACGTTCGACGGCCCGACGCTGCCGAGCATCTGGACGGCCGGTTCGGTCCTGGCGTACGCCATCAAGGGCGGCTGGCGCTGGGCGGCGTTCGCGTCGTCCCTGGTCGCGGTCGCCAACATCGTCGAGCGCGGCGACCCCAGCCGGGACACACTGCACAACGTGCTGCTGGTGTGGGTGGCCTCCATCGCGATCGGGTACGTCGTCGAGGTCGCCCGCGCGTCCGAGCGGACCCTCGCGCGCGCCCTGGAGATCGAGGCGGCCACCCGGGAGCGGGAGCGGCTGGCCCGAGACATCCACGACTCCGTCCTCCAGGTGCTGGCCATGGTCCAGCGCCGGGGCACGGCCCTGGGCGGCGAGGCCGCCGAGCTGGGCCGGATGGCGGGGGAGCAGGAGGTGGCGCTGCGCACCCTGGTCACGGGCGGCCTGACCCGTACCTCGCACGTCTCGGAGGACGAGTCGCTGGGCGCCGTCGTCCGCGAGGTGGAGGAACCCGACGACGGCCCGCCCGGCGGCCCGGCGGACCTGCGCACCCTGCTCGCCCCGCACGCTGGGGCCCGGGTCACCTTCTCGGAACCGGGAGCTCCGGTCCTGCTGGCGCCCGCGGCGGCGAGGGAACTCGCGGCCGCTGTCAGTGCCGCCCTGGACAATGTCCACAGACACGCGGGTGAGGACGCCAGGGCCTGGATCCTGGTGGAGGACTGGACGGACGAGGTGATCGTGACGGTGCGGGACGACGGGCCGGGCATACCGGACGGGCGTCTCGCGCAGGCGGAGGGCGAGGGGCGGCTCGGTGTCGCGCAGTCCATTCGCGGCAGGCTCCGGGACCTGGGCGGCACCGCCGAGCTGGTCTCGGTGCCGGGGCAGGGCACGGAAGTGGAACTGAAGGTCCCGAAGGGGACACGGGGGAAGGCGGGTACATGAGCGAGCAGCAGATCAAGGTGATGGTCGTCGACGACCATCCGATGTGGCGGGACGCGGTCGCCCGCGACCTGGCGGAGGCCGGGTTCGACGTCGTCGCCACGGCCGGCGACGGCGAGCAGGCCGTGCGCCGCGCCCGCGCCGTGAGCCCCGACGTGCTGGTCCTCGACCTGAACCTGCCGGCGAAGCCCGGCGTGCAGGTCTGCAAGGAGCTGGTGGGCGCCGACCCCGCGCTCAGGGTGCTGGTGCTCTCCGCCAGCGGCGAGCACGCCGACGTGCTGGAGGCGGTGAAGTCCGGCGCGACCGGATACCTGCTGAAGTCGGCCAGCACGGCGGAGCTGATCGACGCCGTGCGGCGCACGGCCGCCGGGGACCCGGTGTTCACGCCTGGCCTGGCGGGCCTCGTCCTCGGCGAGTACCGCCGCCTCGCCTCCGAGCCGCTGCCGGCCGCCGGCCCGGACGACCCGAAGGCCCCGCAGCTCACCGAGCGGGAGACCGAGGTGCTGAGGCTGGTCGCCAAGGGCCTGAGCTACAAGCAGATCGCCGAGCGCCTGGTGATCTCGCACCGCACCGTCCAGAACCACGTGCAGAACACCCTCGGCAAGCTCCAGCTCCACAACCGCGTCGAGCTGGTGCGGTACGCGATAGAGCGAGGCCTGGACGACGCCTGACGCGTAACTCTCCTACGCCCACCCGGAATTCACCTTTCGTCCCGTCCCGGAGTGACGTGGGTCACCACTAGCGTGACCCGTGTACGGCTCCATCGTCCCGATCGACGGCGAAGGGAAGTATCCATGCGGGTCGGAGTGCTGACCGGCGGCGGCGACTGCCCCGGTCTCAACGCGGTCATCCGCGCCATCGTCCGCAAGGGCGTCCAGGAGTACGGCTACTCCTTCACCGGCTTCCGGGACGGCTGGCGCGGCCCTCTGGACGACGCCACCGTACGCCTGGACATCCCCGCCGTGCGGGGCATCCTGCCGCGCGGTGGCACCGTCCTCGGCTCCTCGCGCACCAACCCGCTTCAGGCGGAGGACGGTGTCCGCTGCATCAGGGACACCCTCGCCCGACACGGCGTGGACGCGCTGATCACCATCGGCGGCGAGGACACGCTCGGTGTCGCCGCACGCCTGAGCGGCGAGCACGGCATCCCCTGCGTCGGCGTACCGAAGACCATCGACAACGACCTGTCCGCCACCGACTACACCTTCGGCTTCGACACGGCCGTCGGCATCGCGACCGAGGCGATCGACCGCCTCCACACCACCGCCGAGTCCCACATGCGGGTCCTCGTCGTGGAGGTGATGGGGCGTCACGCCGGCTGGATAGCCCTGCACTCCGGCCTGGCGGGCGGCGCCAACGTCATCCTCATCCCCGAGCAGCGGTTCGACGTGGACCAGGTCTGCTCCTGGGTGACCTCACGCTTCCGGGCGTCGTACGCCCCGATCGTCGTCGTCGCCGAAGGCGCCGTGCCCCGGGACGGCGACATGGTGCTCAAGGACGGGACGCTGGACTCCTTCGGCCACGTGCGGCTGTCGGGGATCGGCGAATGGCTCGCCAAGCAGATCGAGAAACGGACCGGGAAGGAGGCGCGCACCACCGTCCTCGGCCACGTCCAGCGCGGCGGCACCCCGAGCGCCTTCGACCGCTGGCTCGCCACCCGCTTCGGCCTGCACGCCATCGACGCGGTGCGCGACGGTGACTTCGGGACGATGGTCGCCCTGCGCGGCACGGACATCGTCCGCGTACCTCTCGGCGAGGCGACCGCGCGCCTGAAGACGGTGGACCCGAAGCTCTACGCGGAGGTCGGCGTCTTCTTCGGCTGAGGAACCGGGCGGGGAGGTGGGGCCCGCACCCCACCCTTCCGCCGCGGGTCTCAGCCCCGTGTCGTGGCCAGCTCCCGCATGAGGTCGTGGACGACCGACGCGCCCCGCAGGGTGAGTACCGACTCGGGGTGGAACTGGACGCTCGCGAAGCCGGGGCCGCGCAGGGCGTGCACCTCGCCGGTCGCGGGGTCGCGGCTCACCTCGACGCCGTGCGCCGCCAGCCCGGCCGCCGCTTCCCCGTCGCACCGGGCCGTGAAGCTGTTGTAGAAGCCGGCCGTCTCCTCCGTACCGAACAGGTCGATCCGTACCTGCGCGCCCTGGAAGGGCACCGCCTTGCGCACGATCGGCAGGCCCAGCTCGGCGGCGATCAGCTCATGGCCCAGGCACACGCCCAGCAGCCCGTGCCGGTGCCCGCGTACGAGATCGGCGGCCAGCGCCCGCAGGGAGCGCATCTTCGGGTCGTCCGGGTCGCCGGGGTCACCGGGCCCGGGGCCCAGCACCACCGGGCCCTCGTGCGCGAGTGCCGCCTCCCGCAGCCCCGGCTCGTCGAACCGGCGGACCGTGACCCGCAGGCCGGAGGCGCGGAGCAGGTGCGCGAGCATCGCGGTGAACGTGTCCTCGCCGTCGACCACCAGGGCATGCCCGGCCGTCTCGGCCGGCTGCTCCTGCATCTTCAGCCAGAACGGCGCCAGGTCGGCCCGGCGGGCGTCCAGCGCGGCCCGCACCCGCGGGTCGTCGGCCAGCCGGGGCCGTACCGCCTCCTCGGGCGGCCGCCCGGGGCGCACCCCGAGCGCCGACAGGACCCCCGCCGCCTTGGCGTGTGTCTCGGCGACCTCGCCCGCCGGGTCCGAGTGCCGTACGAGCGTGGCGCCGACCGGGACGCGCAGCCGGCCGTCGGCGGCGATGTCGGCGGTCCTGATCAGGATGGGCGAGTCCAGGGTCTGCGCCCCGCCCGCGTCCGTGCCGAGGAGCGCGAGGGCGCCCGCGTAGTAGCCGCGGCCGGCCCCGTCCCGCCCGGCGGGCTCATGACGCTCGATGACCCGGCAGGCGTTCTGCACCGGCGACCCGGTGACCGTCGCCGCGAACATCGTCTCCCGCAGCACCTCCCGCACGTCCAGCGAGGTGCGGCCCCGCAGCTCGTACTCGGTGTGCGCGAGGTGCGCCATCTCCCGCAGCCGTGGCCCGACCACCACCCCGCCCCGGTCGCCGACCGTGCACATCATCTTCAGCTCCTCGTCCACGACCATGGAGAGCTCGTCGGTCTCCTTGCGGTCGGCGAGGAAGCCCAGCAGGTCCTCGGGGGTCGGCCCGCCGGCCGGGTAGCGGTACGTGCCGCTGATCGGGTTCATCACGACCGTGCCGCCCGACATCCGTACGTGCACCTCGGGGCTCGCCCCCACCAGGGTGCGGTCCCCGGTGTGCACCACGAACGTCCAGTACGCGCCCCGCTCGCCCGCCAGCAGCCGCCGGAACAGCGCCAGCGCGTCCCGCCGCCCGAAGCCGGGGATCCGCCCCTCGTACGTGCGGCGGATCACGAAGTTCGCGCCCTCGCCGCGCCCGATCTCGTCGTCGATGACGCGCCGCACGACCTTCGCGTACTCCTCGTCCGGGACGTCGAAGGCGCCGTCCTCGACGGTCACGTCGTGCCCGGGAAGTCGCTCCAGCGCCCGGTCGAGTGGCACCTCGTACGTCTCGTCGGCGACCAGCACGGACAGCGGCGTTCCGTCGTCCCGGACGTCGAAGCCGCGCTCCCGCAGCTGACGGAAGGGCACCAGGGCGAGGGTGGGGCGGTCGCCGACGGGGATCTCGGCCAGGCGCCGCGCCTCGTGGACGGCTCCGATCAGCACCTCGACGGTGTCGTGGTCGCGGCCCGGGGTGCGGCGGCGCAGCAGGGCGAAGGGCGGGCCGGTCTCGTCGAGCAGCCGGCTGAGATCGAATCGCCGATCGAATTCCCGATCGCATTCCATGTGCGGCGTTCCTTCCGGTGGTGGTCCAGGTGGATCCAGGTGGAGAGGAACGGCCCGTGCAAACGGAAGAAGGCCGCCCCCCGGGCGGCCTTCGCGTGATGATCGTCGTACGCGCAGTCAGTGGGCCGCCGGATGAGCGGTCCACCACCAGTTCTGGGTCGAGTGCGCGAACATGAGCCGCACCCTACCCCAGGAATCCCGGGAATCCCCGGGATTTCTCGTCTCATCAGGTGAGCGCCCAGATGGACGAATGGGAACACCCCGTAAGGTTGTGCACGTGACCGTGAACGCTAAGCCCACCGCAACCGGTGGCAACACCTGGCGAGACCTTCCCGCGGCGCAGCAGCCCGAGTACCCCGATGCCGAGGCTCTGCGCGATGTGATCGCGGACCTCGAGTCGTATCCGCCGCTCGTCTTCGCGGGCGAGTGCGACCAGCTGCGCGCCCGGATGGGAGCCGTCGCCAGGGGCGAGGCGTTCCTGCTCCAGGGCGGCGACTGCGCCGAGGCATTCGACGCCGTGTCGGCCGACCACATCCGTAACAAGCTCAAGACCCTGCTCCAGATGGGCGCCGTGCTGACGTACGCCGCGTCCGTCCCCGTCGTGAAGGTGGGGCGGATCGCGGGCCAGTACTCCAAGCCGCGCTCCAAGCCGACCGAGACCCGCGACGGGGTGACGCTGCCGACCTACCGCGGCGACTCCGTCAACGGCTTCGCCTTCACCGAGGCGGAGCGGGTCCCGGACCCGGAGCGGCTCAAGCGCATGTACCAGGCGTCGGCCTCGACGCTGAACCTGGTGCGCGCCTTCACCACCGGTGGCTACGCCGACCTGCGCCAGGTGCACGCCTGGAACCAGGACTTCGTGAAGTCGTCGCCGTCGGGCCAGCGCTACGAGCAGCTGGCGCGCGAGATCGACAACGCGCTGAACTTCATGAAGGCCTGCGGTACCGACCCGGCCGAGTTCCGCACGGTGGAGTTCTTCGCGTCGCACGAGGCGCTGCTGCTCGACTACGAGTCGGCGCTGACCCGCGTCGACTCCCGGACGGGGCAGCTGTACGACACGTCGGGCCACATGGTGTGGATCGGTGAGCGCACCCGCCAGCTGGACGGCGCGCACATCGAGTTCGCGTCGAGGATCCGCAACCCGATCGGCATCAAGCTCGGCCCGACCACCACGGTCGACGAGGCGCTCACGTACGTCGACCGCCTCGACCCGGACCGTGAGCCGGGCCGGCTGACCTTCATCGTCCGCATGGGCGCCGACAAGGTCCGCGACAAGCTCCCCGAGCTGGTCGAGAAGGTCACCGCCTCCGGGGCCACCGTCGCCTGGGTCACCGACCCGATGCACGGCAACACCTTCGAGGCCGCCTCCGGCCACAAGACGCGCCGTTTCGACGACGTGCTCGACGAGGTCAAGGGCTTCTTCGAGGTCCACAAGGCGCTGGGTACGCACCCGGGCGGCATCCACGTGGAGCTGACCGGCGACGACGTCACCGAGTGCGTGGGCGGCGGCGACGAGATCTTCGTCGACGACCTGCACCAGCGCTACGAGACGGCCTGCGACCCGCGGCTCAACCGCAGCCAGTCGCTGGACCTGGCGTTCCTGGTGGCGGAGATGTACCGCAACCAGTGATCCAAGCCAGTTGATTTTGGCGAGAAGTCGCCTTGACGTACCGATGGGGCGCGGATCCATGTGATCCGCGCCCCATCGGCGTACGCCGGGCTTTTCCGCGCCGGCGCCGCCGGGTAAGGTTAGGTTAGCCTCACCGATCAGGGCGGGGTTGCGAGATTGTCGATCCCGTCGAGCCCCGCAGGGAGGTGAACCGCGTGTACGTCTGCTCGTGCTTCGGTGTCACCGAGAAGCAGGTCAAGGAACACGCGGACGCCGGCGCCTGCACGCCCCGCCAGATCGCCTCGGCCTGCAAGGCCGGCACCGACTGCGGATCCTGCGTACGCCGTATCCAGTCCATCCTCGGTCGTGGCAACTGCCCCCGGCGGGAGCTGGTGGACCAGGGCGAGCCCGCTCTCGCGGCCGCCGCGACCGTCCCGGCCGCGGAACTCGCCGAGCTGCCCGAAGCCGCGTAAGGCCGCCGCCTCAGCTGTCCGGCCGCTCGGCTGTCCGGCGCCTCAGCTGTCCGGCCGCTCGGCTGTCAGGGCCGCTCAGCTGTCGGGCTGCTCGATGAGCTGGGCGATGTAGAGCGCCTCGCCGAGCTTGTCGACCAGTTCCAGCTGCGTGTCGAGGTAGTCGATGTGGTGCTCCTCGTCGGCCAGGATCGACTCGAAGATGTTCGCCGACGTGATGTCGCCCTTGGCACGCATGACCTCGATGCCGCGCTTCAGCCGGTCGATCGCCTCGACCTCCACCTGGCGGTCCGCCTGGAACATCTCCGTGACGGTCTGGCCGACGCGGACGTGGAACAGCCGCTGGTAGTTCGGCAGGCCGTCCAGGAAGAGGATCCGGTCGGTCAAGACCTCGGCGTGCTTCATCTCGTCGAAGGACTCCGCACGGGTGTACTTGGCGAGCTTTGTCCACCCGAAGTTCTCCTGCATCTTCGCGTGCAGGAAGTACTGGTTGATCGCCGTCAGCTCGGCCGTGAGCTGCTCGTTGAGGAACTCGATGACCTCGGGGTCGCCCTGCATCGCAGAGGCTCCTTCCGCGCGTGTGAAAGGGGCAGATGCCGCGCATCCTCGCACCGCTGGAGGGGAGCGTCCAGTAAGTGCATGCTTAGTAGGAGTTGCCCGAATCTGCCTCGTGCCAGTGTCATGACCACCCTTCCCTGTCTGTCACCATTGAGTCATGGGTCAGCCAGGGAGCGGGGAACATCGGGCAGCAGGGGAGTCCGAGCTTCCGCCGGGACAGCGGCTGCAGCGCGGCTGGCCGGTCACCCACTACGGGCCGGTCCCCAAGTTCAAGCCGGATCGCTGGGAGTTCAGGGTCTTCGGCGCCACGGCCGGCGGTGACAAGCACTGCTGGAACCATGAGGAGTTCTCGGCGCTGCCGTTCTCGACCGTCGTGGCCGATCTGCACTGCGTGACGAAGTACAGCATGCTGGGGGCCGAATGGGGTGGGGTCCCGGCCCGGACGATCCTGGAGACCGCGCCACCGGCCGCGGGTGTCACTCATGTGATGGTGTGGGCGGAGTACGGGTTCAGCGCCAACATGCGGCTCTCCGACTTCGCCTCGGACCGAACGATTTTCGCCACCCACAAGGACGGTGAGCTGCTCACCGCGGAGCACGGCTTCCCGCTGCGGCTCATCGTTCCGCACCTGTACGCCTGGAAGGGGCCCAAGTGGGTCCGGGGCGTGGAGTACATGACTGCCGACCGCCGGGGCTTCTGGGAGGAGCGCGGCTACCACAACATCGGCGATCCGTGGACGGAGCAGCGGTACTCGTACCAGGAGGAACCGGGGGACGGCCCGGAGCTCTGATACCCCTCAGTGGTATTGGTGCACCACCGCGTGGCCCTTGCCGCGGCCGATCATCCACTTGTTCACGGGTGTGGTGATGACGAATGCGGCGAAGAGCGCGAAGGCGAGGACGCCCCAGAAGAACCCGTCGGTGAGGTGCGCGTCCATGGCGCCGGGCCACAGGGCCAGGACGCCGTTGTCGATCAGCTCCATGACGGCGATCGACAGCGTGTCGGCGGCCAGGGCGACCCGGAAGGCGGTCCTGAACCCGACACCGGCCTTCAGGATGCCGCGCAGGGTGAGCGCGTAGCCGAAGAAGAAGGCCAGGGTGATGGCGAGGGCCATCGTGGGCACGGTGCCCCAGCCCAGGGCCGTGCCGATGACCATGCCGAGGACCTCGCCGATGGCGCAGCCGGTGAGGCAGTGCAGCGTGGCCTGCGCGGCCATGGACCAGCTCACCTTGCCGTGGTGTTCGTGCTGGGCGGCGTGGTCGCCGTGGTGCGCGTGCTCGCCGTGCTGAGTGTGACCGTCGTGCTGCATGAGAGCCCCCGGGGTCATGTGGCGGTAGCGGTTCCTGTCAATGACAGGAACCGTATACCCCCCTGGGGTATTCCTCAACTGTCCCGGAGCTTCTTCAACCGTTCGATGTCACCCGCGTGCCCTTCCTTGCCGCCCGGCGTCTCGATCACCAGCGGCACGCCCTCCGTCGCCGGGTGGCGCATCAGCTCACGGAACGGGTCCTCACCGATGTGACCGGCGCCGATGTTGGCGTGACGGTCCTTGTGGGCGCCGACGACGTCCATCGAGTCATTGGCGTGGATCAGCTTCAGCCGGCTCTCGCCGACCGTGCCGACGAGCAGGTCCAGGGTCTGCCGTACGCCGTGGTCGCCGGTCAGGTCGTGCCCGGCGGCGAAGATGTGGCACGTGTCCAGACAGATGCCCAGCCTGGGGTGGGCGTCGAGCGCCTCGAAGTAGGGGCCGAAGTCCCAGGTGCGGGAGCAGAGAGAGGAGCCCTGTCCGGCCGTCGACTCCAGCAGCAGGAACGGGTCGTCGTCGTGGTCCAGCTCGTCCAGCAGCGGCAGCATGTGCGTGCGCACCTGGTCCAGCGCCTCCTGCCGGGGACGGCCACCGGTCGCCGAACCGGTGTGGACGACCACGCCGAGCGCTCCGATGTCCCGGGCGCGCCGCAGCGAGTGGCGCAGGGACGCCACGGAGAACTCGACGGTGGCCTCGGTGTGGGAACCGAAGTTGATCAGGTAGGGGGCGTGGACGTACGCGGGTACGCCCGCGGCGGCGCACTCCTCCCGGAACCGCTCGTCCTCCACCGGGTTGCCGACGGGCGTCGCCCATCCGCGCGGATTGGCGACGAAGACCTGGACCGCCTCGGCGCCGATCTCGCGGGCGTAGGTGAGACCGGTCTTCGCCAGGCCGCCGGCCACGGGGACATGGCTGCCTACGGGGTTGCGGGTGCCGCCGGACGAACGGATGCCGTCGGGCGTGCGGGTGCCGTCGGGCGTGCGGGCGCTCCCTGATCGAGGGGTGGAGCCGGGATCGTGGGGGAGCATGGGTGTCTAGAGTCCCTTGGTCGTGATGGTGATGGTGCTGCCCTCGGGCGCCTGCTCGCCGCCGTTCACGGACTGGCTGGCCACCGTGTCGCCGAGGAACGGGAACTTCTTCTCGACCTCGACCTTGAAGCCGGCGCCCTCCAGCTCGCGCGTGGCGTCGTCCACGTTCTTGCCGGTGACGTCCGGGACGTCGGCCATGCGCGGGCCCTTGGAGACGGTGAGCGTGATCGTGTCGCCCTTGGCGGCCTGCTTGCCCTCGGCGAGGGACTGGGCGGCCACGCTGCCCGCGTCCTCGGGGGAGTGGACCCGCGCGGAGGCGACCTTCACGGTGAGCCCGGCCTCCTCCAGCGTACGGGTGGCGTCCTCGACCGTTTCGCCGGTGACACCCGGGACGTCGACGGGGGCGCCCTTGCTGACCACCAGGGAGACCGCGGAGTCGGGGTTGCGTTCCGTACCCGCCTTCGGGTCGGTGCTGATCACCGTGTTCTGCTCGGACTCCTGGCTGAAGGCCCGGGTGATCTTGCCGGGCGCGAGACCGGCCTTGGCCAGGTCGCGCTTGGCGTCGGCGAGCGGCAGCCCCTTGAGGTTCGGCACCTTCACGATCTCCGGGCCGCGCGAGACGGTCAGGGTCACCGACCCGTTGCCCCGGATGCGGTCGCCGGGGGCGGGGTCGGCGGCCATCACGGTGCCGCGCTTGTAGGCGCTGCTGTAGTCGCGCTTGACGCCCTTCACGTCCAGCCCCGCGTCGGTGAGCCGCTTCTCCGCCTCCGCCTGGGTCTGTCCGAGCACCGTCGGGACCTTCGTGAACTGCCCCGAGTTGATGTACCAGACGCCCCCGCCGACGCCCAGGACGAGCAGTACGGCGACGACGGCGGCGAGCAGACCGCGACGGGCGCCCCCGATCGGGCCACGGGCGGGCCGGTGGCCCGCCGGCTCCGGCACCTGGCCGATTTCCGGGCCCGGCTGCGGAGGGGTGGCCAGCCGGCTGGTGCGCTGGACGCCGTCGTCCTCACCGGGCAGGGCCCTGGCGATCACGCTGGTGGCGTCCTCCGGACCGCTGCCGGCGGCCTCGTCCGCGGGCGAGCCGGCACGCGGCGGAACGAGGTCGAGCTGGTCGTCGCCGAGCAGCGCCCGGCCCTCCCGCGCCTGGGCCAGCAGGGCCACCGCGTCGTGCGGGCGCACCTCGGGGTTGCGGGCGGTGGCGCTCGCCACCAGGTCGTCCAGCTCGGCGGCGAGGCCGGGAACGGCGGCGGACGGGGGCGGAACGTCCGCGTTCAGGTGCTGGTACAAGACCTGGGCGGGCGTGTCGCCCGCGTGGGGCTTGGCACCCGTCAGCATCTCGTACAGGACGATTCCGCAGGCGTAGACGTCCGCGCGGGTGTCGGCCGTGCCGTGCTCGATCTGCTCGGGCGCCAGGTACGACACGGTGCCAAGGACGGACCCCGTGGTGTTCGTGGCCGCGCCCACCGCGCGGACGAGCCCGAAGTCGGCGACCTTGACCCGGCCGTCGTCCCCTATCAGGACGTTCTCGGGCTTCATGTCCCGGTGGACGAACCCGGCGCGGTGCGCCGCCCCCAGCGCGGCGAGGACGGGCTCCAGGATGTCGAGCGCCGCCCGCGGCTGGAGCGCCCCGCGCTCGCGCAGCACGTCGCGGAGGGTGCACCCGGCGACGTACTCCATCGCCAGGTACACGTACGCCCCGTCGGCACCCTGGTCGAACACCCCGACCACGTTGGGGTGCGAGAGCCGCGCCACGGACTTGGCCTCGCGGATGAACCGCTCGACGAACGTCGCGTCGGTCGCCAGGGCGGGGTGCATCACCTTCAGGGCGAGCAGGCGGTCGAGCCGGGTGTCGACGGCCCGGTAGACCGTGGCCATGCCACCGACGGCGATGCGCGCGTCGACCCGGTAGCGGCCGTCGAGCAGCTGGCCGACGAGGGGGTCGTGCAGGGTCGTATCCACCCGGCCGAGTCTACGAGCCCGTACCGACACCCCGGCCGCCCCGCCCCCGCCCCGGCCTGGACTGCAGCCGACCTGTAACACCCCACGGCCACCGCCGAACCCGGGCCCCTACCCGCCCGCCGACCTGGCATGCCACCGAGCCGCGCCCGGCCGCCGCGCCGGTGCCCGGAACGCGCTCGGGGCGAGCCACCCCCCCCCGCAGCCGCCGCCCCCTGAGGCCGGGGTCAGAACGCCGGTCGCTCCGGGTCCAGGGCCGCCCGGCCGTCCACCGGGGACGAGGCCTCGGCGAAGTGCCGGCGCGGGATCCGGCCGGCCCGGTGCGCCAGGCGGCCCGCCTCGACCGCGTGCCGCATGGCCTCGGCCATCAGGACCGGCTCCTGCGCCCGCGTCACCGCCGAGGCCAGCATCACCGCCGCGCACCCCAGCTCCATCGCCAGCGCCGCGTCGGAGGCCGTGCCCGCACCCGCGTCCAGGATCACCGGCACGCGCGCGTGCTCCACGATCAGCTGGAAGTTGTGCGGGTTGCGGATGCCGAGCCCCGACCCGATGGGCGAGCCGAGCGGCATGATCGCCGCACAGCCGACGTCCTCCAGCTTCCGCGCCAGCACGGGGTCGTCGTTCGTGTACGGCAGGACCGTGAAGCCGTCGTCGACCAGCGTCTCGGCGGCGTCGAGCAGCTCGATCGGGTCGGGCAGCAGCGTCCGCTCGTCCGCCACGACCTCCAGCTTGATCCACTCCGTGCCGAGCGCCTCCCGGGCGAGCCGGGCCGTCAGCACCGCCTCGCCGGCCGTGAAGCAGCCCGCGGTGTTGGGCAGCACCCGGATGCCGAGCCGGTCGAGGACGGACAGCACGGACCCCCGCACGGTCGGGTCGAGGCGGCGCATCGCCACGGTCGTCAGCTCGGTGCCGCTCGCGGTGAGCGCGCGTTCCAGCACGTCGAGGCTGGGCGCCCCGCCCGTGCCCATGATCAGCCGGGAGTCGAAGGTGGTCCCGGCGATGGTGAGACGGTCGTCGGCCATGGCTCAGCCCCCCTGGACCGCGGTGAGGACCTCGACCCGGTCGCCCTCGCCGAGGAGGGTCCCGGACCACTGGCCGCGCGGGACGACGGTCTCGTTGACCGCGGCGGCGACCCCGGAGGGCGCCGAGGTGAGCGTGGCGACCAGGGCGTCGAGGGTGGTGGGGGCGGCGAGCCGCCGGGCCTCGCCGTTGACGGAGACGTTCATGACACTCCTGCCGGAGAGAGGGACGGTGAGGAGGAGGCGGGGGAGGCGGAGGTGGCGGGGGACGCGGACCCGAAACGGGCCGGGGCGAAGGCGCGCGCCTCCTCGGGGAGTTCCCCGGTGGTCAGCACGGTGGCCATCACGTCCCCCGTGACGGGGGTCAGCAGCACCCCGTTGCGGTAGTGACCCGTCGCCAGGTGCAGGCCGGGCAGCGCGGTCGGGCCCAGCAGGGGCGCGTTGTCGGGGGAGCCGGGCCGCAGCCCCGCGCGGGTCTCGGTCAACGGCAGCTCGGTGATGCCGGGCACCAGCTCGTGCGCGTCGCGCAGCAGCTCGTACACCCCGCCCGCGGTGACCGTGGTGTCCCAGCCCAGCTCCTCGCTGGTCGCGCCGACGACCAGTTCGCCGTTCTCGCGGGGCACCAGGTACACGTGGCTGCCGCGGACGACCGCCCGGACCGTACGGCTCAGGAAGGGCGCGTACGCGGGCGGCACGGACAGCCGCAGCACCTGGCCCTTGACCGGGCGTACGGGCGGCAGCACCTCGTCCGGCACGCCGCCGAGCCGGCCGCTGAGGCTGCCGGCCGCGAGGACGACCTGGCCGGCGGCGAGCTCCGTGCCGTCGTCCAGCACCACTCCCGCCGCCCGCTCCCGGGACACCACCAGCCGCTCGGCCCAGGCGCGGTGGACCGTGACCCCGGACCGCTCGCACGCGGCCACCAGGGCGGCCGTCAGGCGCCGCGGATCGACCTGGTGGTCGCCGTCCACCCGCAGACCGCCCCGCACACCGGGTGCCAGCATCGGCTCCAGGCGCCGGCACTCGCGGCCGGTGAGCCACTGCGACTCCAGGCCGGAGCGCTGCTGCAGGGCGTGCAGCTCCCGCAGGTGGGCGCGGTCGTCGGCGTCCAGGGCGACGGCGAGCGTGCCGCAGGAGCGGTGGCCGACGTCCATCCCGCCCGACGCCTCCCGGAGTTCGGCGACGAACCGCGGGTAGCGGCGGGCCGACTCCAGGTTGAGCCCGAGGAGCGTCTCCTCGCCGTAGTGGAGTTCGGTGACGGCGGCGAGCATGCCCGCCGCGACCTGCGCGGCCCCGCCGCCCGGCTCGGGGTCGACGACGGCGACCCGCAGGCCGCGCTGCGCCGTCCGCCAGGCCGTGACCAGGCCGATGATTCCGCCCCCGACGACGAGGACGTCTGACGTACGTGGATGCATGGGCGTCCAGCCCCTCCCTTCGCCGGCATGACCCGGATCAGGTTCGTACGGTCGGAGGCCGTCCCAGCCTCCCTCTCAGCCCGGTGCGTCCGGGCTCCCGCGAGTGCTCTACGGTGGCCAGACTAACCCCACCCGGCAACCCGCAGTAAGGGAGCTTCACCGTGGCGCGGTCGCTCGACGGACTCGTCCTCTCGCCGGTCGCGGACCAGGCGCCCGGCCAGGTCGGTACGGCGACCCGGTTCGCGTACCACGAGGAGGACGGCCGGATCTGGGCCGACTACGCGGGCGGTGACGTGGTGCGCGGTCACCTCCTGGGGACCCGTGAGGGAGATCGCCTCGACTTTCGGTACGTCCAGCTGAAGCGGGACGGGAGCACGGCGTCGGGGCACTGCGTGTCCACGGTCGTCGACCTGCCGGACGGCCGGGTCCGGCTGGAGGAGACCTGGGAATGGGAGTCCCAGGAGGGCAGCGGTACCAGCGTGGTGGAGGAACCCCCTTCCTGACGTATTTTCAGCTGCATAAGGTGGGCGGGTGAACGAGCGGATGGAAGCAGAGCGGCGCGTCGTCATCGTGGGCGCCGGCATGGCAGGGGTGCAGACGGCCGTGGCGCTGCGCGAGCAGGGCTTCACCGGTGCCGTGCAGGTGATCGGGGCCGAACCGCACCAGCCGTACGACAGGCCGCCGCTGTCCAAGGCGGTCCTCCTGGGCACGGCCGAGGGATCGGCGTTCGACGTGGACTTCGAGGCGCTCGGCATCGGCCTGCGCCTGGGCGTCGAGGTCACCGCCCTGCGGCCCGGCGCGCACGAGGTGGACACCGAGGACGGGCCCGTCCCGTACGACGTCCTGGTCGTCGCCACCGGTGCCCGGCCCCTGGCGCTGCCCGGCGCCGAGGGGGTGCGCGGCGTCCACCTGCTGCGCACCCTGGACGACGCCGAGCGGCTGCGGCCCGTCCTCGCGGAGAAGCACGACGTGGTGGTGGTCGGCGCCGGATGGATCGGAGCCGAGTTCACCACGGCCGCCCGGGAGGCGGGCTGCGCGGTCACCGTCGTCGAGGCCGCCGGCCGTCCGCTCGCCGGCGCGCTGCCCGCCGAGGTCGCCCGCCCGATGGCCGACTGGTACGCGGAGAGCGGCGCCGACCTCCTGACGCACGCGCGCGTGGGGCACGTCGAACCGGGCGAGGTGGCCCTGGAGGACGGCCGGCTGCTGCCCGCCGGGGCGGTGGTCGTCGGCATCGGCGCCCGGCCCGCCACGGACTGGCTGGCCGGCTCCGGCGTCGCCCTCGGCCCGGAGGGCGCGATCGTCGCCGACGACCACCTGCGCACGTCCGTGCCCGACGTGTACGCGGTGGGCGACTGCGCCTCGTTCCCCTCCGCCCGCTACGGCGAGCGGCTGATGGTGCACCACTGGGACAACGCCCTTCAGGGTCCCCGTACGGTGGCCGCCGCCGTGGTCGGTGAGAGCCCGCGCCCGTACGACCCGGTGCCGTATTTCTGGTCGGAGCAGTTCGGGCGGTTCGTGCAGTACGCGGGCCATCACGCGGCGGCCGACGCGATGGTGTGGCGCGGCGACCCGGCCGAGGCCGCGTGGTCGGTGGTGTGGCTGCGGGAGGGGGCCCTGGTGGCGCTGCTGGCCGTGGGGCGCCCCCGCGACCTGGCCCAGGGGCGCAAGCTCATCGAGTCCGGGACGCCGCTCGGCCCGGCGCTCGTGGCGGACCCGGCGGTCCCGCTGAAGTCGGCCGCCCGGGGGTAGCGGCGGCCGGTCCGGCGTAGCCCGGCTACCCACTGTCAGTGCGGGATGGCACGCTAGACCCGTGACCGAGATTGACGCAAAGATCGATGCTCTCGTCCCCGCCTGGCTGCACCTGCCCGACATCGCGGAAATGCTCGATGTCGAGGTGACGCGCGTGCGGCAGCTGGTCAAGGAGGGCCAGCTGATCGCCGTGCGCCGCGGGGAGAACCGGGCCCTCCAGGTGCCCGCCGCCTTCATCAAGGACGGCAAGGTGGTGAAGGGTCTCGCCGGGACCCTGACGCTCCTGAAGGACGACGGCTTCACCGACGAAGAGATGCTGGAGTGGCTCTTCACCCCGGACCCGACCCTGCCGGGCACGCCCGCGCAGGCGCTCAGCGAGAATCGCGGCACGGAGGTGAAGCGCCGCGCCCAGGCGCTCGCCGTCTGACGTCCTGAAACGCCCCGGCGGCGCACGCCGGGCGGCACACCGACACCCGGCGGTGCCCGGGCCGGGGAGGCTCCTTCCCGGCCCGGGCGCCGCCGTACCAACGGGGGGAACACCTCATGTCCACCGCACGCGCCCAGCTGGCCGACGCCCGGCTCTACCTCTGCACGGACGCGCGCAAGCGCCAGGGCGACCTGCCCGAGTTCCTCGACGCGGTGCTCGCCTCCGGCGTGGACATCGTGCAGCTGCGCGACAAGGGCATGGAGGCCGGCGAGGAGCTGGAGCACCTGTCGGTGTTCGCCGACGCCTGCCGACGCCACGGCACGCTCCTGGCGGTGAACGACCGGGCCGACGTGGCGCACGCCATCGGTTCCGACGTGCTGCACCTGGGTCAGGGCGATCTGCCCGTCCCGGCCGCCCGCGCCATCCTCGGCGAGGACGTGCTGGTGGGCCGCTCCACACACGGGGAGGCCGAGGTGGACGCGGCGGTCGCCGAGCCCGGCGTGGACTACTTCTGCACCGGCCCGTGCTGGCCCACGCCCACCAAGCCCGGGCGGTACGCGCCGGGGCTGGACCTGGTGCGGTACGCGGCCTCGCTCGACCAGCGGCGTCCGTGGTTCGCGATCGGCGGCATCGACGCGGGCAATCTGGACCAGGTGCTGGACGCCGGTGCCCGCAGGATCGTGGTCGTCCGGGCGATCACCGAGGCCGACGACCCGGCCGCGGCCACCGCCGCCCTGGCCAAGCGGGTCCGGGAGCGTTCCGCCTGACCTGCCGCCGCGCACGCCGCCAAGTGTCCACGAGTGTCCAAGGCGTGGACAACAACCAGGCAATACCGACAAATTACCCTGCTCTGGTTGGGTGACGCCCGACCCGTGGCTAACCTGCCCGTATGGCCCTTGGCACACCTTCCACCAGGACAGATCGCGCGCGAACGGTGCGTGACCTGCTCGCGACCGGCAAGACGACGTACTCCTTCGAGTTCTGGGCGCCCAAAACCGAGAAGGGCGAGCGGAACCTCTGGAACGCGCTGCGCCGGGTCGAGGCGGTGGCCCCCAGCTTCGTCTCCGTGACGTACGGGGCCGGCGGGTCGACGAGGGCCGGGACGGTCAAGGCCACCCAGGAGATCGCCGCCGACACCACGCTCACCCCCGTCGCGCACCTCACCGCGGTCAACCACACGATCGCCGAGCTGCGCAACATGATCGGCCAGTATGCGGACGCCGATATCAGGAACATCCTCGCCGTGCGTGGGGACCCGCCCGGCGACCCCATGGGCGAGTGGGTCCCCAACCCCCGGGGCGTGCGGTACGCCGCGGACCTGGTGCGGCTGATCAAGGAGTCGGGCGACTTCTGCGTCGGCGTCGCCGCCTTCCCCGAGATGCACCCCCGTTCCACCGACTGGGACACGGACATCCGGCACTTCGTGGACAAGTGCCGGGCCGGCGCGGACTACGCGATCACCCAGATGTTCTTCCTTCCCGAGGACTATCTGCGCCTGCGCGACCGCGTCGCCGCCCAGGGCTGTGAGACGCCGATCATCCCGGAGATCATGCCGGTCACCAGCGTCAAACAGATCGAGCGGTTCGCCCAGCTCAGCAACGCCCACTTCCCGCCCGAGCTGAAAGAACGGATCCACGCCGTCAAGGACGATCCGGCCGCTGTACGCTCCATTGGCATCGAGTACGCGACGGAGTTCTGCGCGCGGCTGCTGTCCGAGGGTGTCCCCGGGCTGCACTTCATCACGCTCAACAACTCCACCGCCACGCTCGAGATCTACGAGAATCTCGGACTGCACGAGCAGTCCTGACCGGCCGTACCCGTCACACCCCTCGTGGCGGCGGCCGTACGAGAGGGGCGGGCATGGGCTGGACGGTCCTCTACATCGCGTTCGGTGTCGTGGCGTTGTGGCTGCTCGGTGAGGTGCTCCTGCAGTACAAGGCCCGGCTGCGCTGGCGGCTGCTCGCCTTCACCGGGTTCCTGGGCGTGGTCCTCGGGGTGCTGCTGCCGTCCGTCCCGGTGATCGCCGCGGGCGCGATCGCCTTCGCGATCGGCCAGACCTACGTCACGCTCTCCTTCCGGCGCGGCTTCTCGACCGGGTGGGCCATCGGTGGCCGCCCCGGGGCCAGCCGCCGCCGGAAAGCGGGTTCCGCGACCGCCGCGGCCGGCCCGACGCTGGAGGTGTCCAGCCTCGCCTACGAGCAGCAGGAGGACCGGGAACACGAGCCGACGGCCGCCGAGACCACGGCCGTCTACGCCCCGGAGCCGCTCCCGGACGAGACCGGCCAGTACGGCATCTACGGCGAACCCGCCCAGGCCGCTCCCCACGCCGCCCAGACGCATACGTACGACAGCGGCTTCGGCGGCTACGGCGGCCCGGGCTACGACCAGCAGGGCACCTACGCCACGGCCGCCCACGACTACGGCACCGTCGGCGAACAGAGCTACGCCGCGTACTCGGACCCGTACATCGGCACCGCCCCCTACGACAACGGCTACGGCGGCCAGCAGCAGTACCCCGACCCCTACGCCCCGCAGTACGGCGGAACCGAGACCCCGCCCGGCGGCGTGTGGGTCCCGCAGCAGCGCGACGCGGAGTACCAGGCCCCGCAGGCGCCGCCCTACGGCTACGAGCAGGGCGGCCAGGGCGACCCCTACCGCTACTGAGGGGGGCTACCGGGAGCCGCTACCGGGAGCCGCGGAAGTCCGCGCCCTCCACGATCAGCCCGGCCACCAGGGCTCCCGACATGCCCGCGTGGGCGAGCCCGCCGCCCGGGTGCGCCCATCCACCGGCGAAGTACAGCCCGGCCACGCCCGCGGGGTTCGCGGCGGGCAGCAGCGAGCCGCCCGCACCCGCCAGCGCCGGGCCGGGCACCTGGAACGCACCCGTCTCCCGGAACGTGTCGGCGGGGGTGCGCACCACCCGCCACAACAGCCGCTCCCGCAGCCCGGGTACGGCGGCCGTCGCGGCCTCGACCATCCGGTCGGCGAACGCCTCCGCCTCCGCCTGCCCGGCCCCGCCCCACAGGCCGTCCGTCGCCGTCGCCCCGCCCGTCGCGACCGTCGCCGTGACGGTCACCGACTCGTGGTCGCCGTCCGGGCGCAGCCGCTCGTCGTCCGGACGCAGCACCACCACCGTGGGCCGGTCGCACAGCCGCCCCCGCGCGAGGGCGTCCAGCTCGTCGTCCCGGTCGGCGGTGTGCACCACCGTCCGGTGCACGGCGCCCGCCTCCCGTGCCCCCCGCAGGGCCAGGCACACCGTGACCCGTCCCGCGCGGGCGGCCCGCTGGTGACGCGGCCCCTCGCCCGGGCCGTCCCAGGGCAGCACGCCGTCCCGGTACAGGGCGGGCAGCGGGGCACCCGCGACGACGTGGTCCGCCCCGACCGTCTCCCCTCCGGCCAGCTCGACGCCGACCGCCCGGCCGCCCTCCACGACGACACCGGTCACCGGTGTGCCGAGGACGAACTCCACCCTCCGCTGCCGGCACCGCTCGTACACGGCGTCCGCGAGCGCCCGGATGCCGCCGCGCACGTACCAGCTCCCGAAGGTCTGCTCCATGTACGGCAGCACGGCCGCGGCGGGCGGGGCGGTCGCCGGGTCGAAGCCGTACGCCAGGGCGTGGCTCTCCAGCAGCGCCGCCAGCCGCGGGTCGCGCAGCTCCCGGCGCCCCACGCCGGCCAGCGTGGTCGCGGGCCGGCGCAGCAGACCGGTCTTCAGCGCCGGGTAGGGGTCCCGCGCGAACGGCCCCACGTCCGCCGGCAGGGGCTCCTCGAGGAGCGGCCTGCGCGAGCGGTCCCACGCCTGACGCGCCCGGTTCAGGAACTCGCCCCACCGCGCCCCCGCGCCCTCCCCGAGCGCGGCGTCCAGCGCCGAGACGATCCCGGCCCGGGAGGCGTTGGGCAGCGACACCGCGACACCGTCGGCGAACACGTGCCGGCTCGCCGGGTCGACCTGGGTCAGTTCGACGCACCGCTCCAGCGGTTCCCGGCCCGTCTTCACGAACAGGTCCCGGTACACGGCCGGCAGGTGCAGCAGCCCCGGGCCGGTGTCGAAGGCGAAGCCGTCGCGCTCCAGCCGGCCGACCGCGCCGCCGTACGTCTCCCCGCGCTCGTAGACCGTCACCCGGTGGCCCGCCACCGCCAGCCGGGCAGCCGCCGCCATGGCGCCCATCCCCGCGCCGATCACCACAATCCGTGCCATGTCAGGGACCCTATCCGGCGACACCGACAACCCGGCCGGGCGGGCCGCGCCGGACGGACCCACGCCCGCGTGGGCACGTGTGGGCATGAGCACGGGCCCCTGAGTACCCGTACCTAGCCGGTGAGATGAGTAGGTGCGCGGATGGGCACCGGCCGGCCCGGACGGAAGAGTGGGGACCACGGAAGGGGCGCGGGGCCGGGACCGCCGACACGGGGCGGCGGAACCGGCACCGCGCACCTGACGGGACGGGGGTGCACAACGGAGAGCCCAGGGACCGACGGGGGAAAACGGGGGTCAGGGCTCTCCCACGTCCCCTCTGCGCGACGCAGGGGGAACGGGGGACACGGGGGACGCCGGTCCGGTGAGGCTCGGGGGGATCGAGCCTCACCGGACCGGCTTCTTTTTCGTGTTCTTCTTCGTGCGCCCGGGGCGGGGTTCAGCGGCCGCCGACGCGTCCGTGCAGCAGCCGGGACAGGGCGGCGTGGACGTCGTCGATGGAGCGCTCCCGCTGGAAGGCCTGCCAGTCCAGCGCCGCCACCAGCACCATGCCCACCAGCGCGGCCGCCGTCAGCGGGATGTCGATCTCGTCGCTGAGCTCTCCGCCCTCGACGCCCTCCCGCAGCACCGTCTCGACGACGGCCACCGCCTCCTGACGCACCACCAGGAGCGTAGACTGCCAGGCGCGGTTGGTGCGCCACAGCTCCGCCACGTACAGCTGCGTGAAGGCGGGGTAGCGGTCGATGAACACCAGGCCCGCGCGGATCATCGCGTCCAGTGCCTCGACCCTGGTCCCGCCGCGCGCGGCCGTCTCGTCGGCGGCGGTCCGCAGGGACTCGGTGAGCAGCCCGACGCCGTGCCGCAGCAGTTCTTCGAAGAGTTCCGTCTTGCTCTTGAAGTTGTAGTAGACCGTGCCCTTGGCCACCCCGGCGCGCTCCGCGATCTCGTCCACGGTCGTCGCCGAGAAGCCCTGCTCGGCGATGAGGGTCACGGCGGCCTCGTAGAGCTTGGTGCGGGTGGCCTGCCGTCTGCTGCTCTGGGTGTCCATGGCGTCGATTCTCACAGGCTCAGCTCCGGGTGCAGGCGATCCAGGGTCCACACCTGCTTGCGCCGCGCGGACAGCGCCGTCAGGGCGAGTGCCCCGAGCGTGAAGGCGGCCAGCACGGCGCAGCCCTGCCAGACCGGTTCGAGGCCGCCGCCGGTGATGAGCCGGCGCAGTGCCTCGACGACGTACGTCATGGGCAGGAAGGGGTGGACGGCGTTGAAGAAGCCGGGGCTGGTCTGCACCGGGTAGGTGCCGCCCGCCGAGGTCAGCTGGAGCATCAGCAGGGCCAGGACGAGGATGCGCCCGGCGGCGCCGAAGCGGGCGTTCAGCCACTGGATGATCGCCGCGAAGCAGCAGGTGACCAGCACGAGGAACCCGACCGTTCCGGCGGGCCGTGCCATCTCCAGGCCCAGACCCGGCGCCCAGTGGAGGACCGACATCAGCGCGGCCACCTGGAGCACCCCGATCGCGGCCACCGGGAACCACCCGGCGAGCGCTATGCGCCACGCGGAGGCACCCGCGGCGAGGGCGCGGCGGTTGAGCGGCTGGATCAGCATGTACGCCACCATGGCGCCCACCCACAGGGAGAGCGGGATGAAGTACGGGGCGAACCCGGTGCCGTAGTTGGGCGCCTTGTGCAGGGACTGGGAGGCGAGCTGGACCGGGTCGGCCATCACCTCGGTACGGCGGTCGCGGGCCTGCTTGTCGTAGTCCGGGATCTTGTCGACACCGTCGTTGAGGCCGGTGGCGAGGTCGGTGGAGCCGCCGGCGAGCTTGTAGAGGCCGCTGTCGAGTTCGCCGGCGCCCTTCTTGAGCCTGCCGACGCCCGTGTCGAGTTCGGTGGAGCCCGACTTGGCAGTGGTCAGCCCCGTGTGCAGGGTGTCGGCGCCGGTGGCCACCTTGTGGGCGCCGGTGTTCAGTTCGTTGATCTTGCCGACGGCGTACGCGAGGTCCTCGTCGAGCTTCGGGGCCCGCCGGGCGAGCGCGTCCGCCTTGGTCTGGAGGTCCTTCAGCTGTGCGTCCAGCTTCTTCAGGTCGCCGTTACTGTCCTCGGCCAGCACACCGATGTCGTCGGCGATCTTCGCCACGTCCGCGGAGGCGACCTTCGCCCGCTCCATCTTCGGGCACAGCGTGGCGTCGGGCAGGGGCTTGTCCTCGCACTCCTCCTTGTGGAGGGCGGCCAGCTCGTCGGCGGCCACATGGGCGCCGGCCTTCAGCGTGGGACCGCTCTTGACGATGAGGTCCAGGCTGTTGCGCATGCCCTGCGAGAAGTCGGAGACCAGCCGGGCCGAGTCACCGATCTTCTTGCCGTTGTCCTTGAGGTAGGGACGTACGTCGGCGGCCACGCCGTTGACCTTGTCGGCCAGCACCTGGGTGCCGCCCGCGACCTGCCGGGCGCCCCTCTCCAGGTCGGCGGCGCCCGTGTTGAGCTTCGTCAGGCCGCCGGCCAGTTCGCCGCTGCCCTTCTTGGCGTCGGTCAGGCCGTCGGAGAGGTCCTTGGAACCCTTCTTGGCCTTCGCGGCCCCGCTCTTGAGCTCGTCGGCCCCCTTGGCGGCCTTCTCGGTCGCGTCGTGGAGGTCGGAGAACTTGATGAAGATCTTGTCGAGGAACGTCCGGGACGACTTCGTCGACGCCGCGGTGCGGACCTCGGCGAACACGGTGCGCGAGATCTGCCCCACGATGTAGTTGTTGGCGTCGTTGGTACGCACCTGAAGGGCACCGGTCTCGGGCGCGTCGCCCGAGCTGGAGGCTATGCGCTCGCTGAAGTCGCCGGGCATGGTCAGGGAGAGGTAGTACGTACCGTTCTCGACGCCCCGGCGGGCCTCGGCGTCGCTCACCTCGTGCCAGTCGAAGACCTTGCTGTCGCGCAGGTTCTTGGTGATGTCGTCGCCCGCGGTGATCTTCTTGCCGTCGGTGGTCGCGCCCTTGTCCTCGTTGACGAGCGCGACGGGCAACTTCTCGAGCCTGCCGTACGGGTCCCAGAAGGACCACAGGTAGAGGGCGCCGTACAGCAGCGGCAGCAGCAGGATCGCCACCAGCGCGGCACGCGGCAGCTTCCCCCTGCCGAACCGCTTCAGCTCAAGCGCGGCCAGTTTCGGCGAGCGCATCGGCTGCCCCCTTCTCGGTGTCGGTGTCGGTGTCGGTGTCGGCGTCCGTGCCGGTGCCGGTCTCGGCGTCGGTCTTCGCCTCGGTCGGGGTTTCGGCGTCGGTGGTGGCGGTGGTGGCGGTGGTCGCGGTGGTCGCGGTGGCGTCGGTGCGGACGGTGACCGTTCCGCCGGGGGCCTCGCTGCAGACGGCCAGCACGGTCGTGCCGCTGTCGGCGACGGACCGGAGCAGCGCCCAGGCCTCGGCGCGGGCGGACTCGGAGAGCTTGAGGTCCGCGTCGTCGACGGCCAGCAGGCGCGGTTCGCCGATGAGGGCCAGCGCGATCGACAGGCGCAGGGCCTCCAGCCGCTCCAGGTCCCGGACAGACGTGCGTTCCGCCTTGGGCAGGGTGGCCAGGTCGAGGCCCGCGGCGGCCAGGGCGGTTTCGATGCGCGCCCGGGAGGCGGCGGCACGCTCGGCGCGCGGGCGCAGCAGGGCGAGCGGGGAGCCGTCGAACCGGCGCTGCAACAGGGCGCGCTCCCGCAGGTGCTCGGCGACGGTCAGCGCCGGGTCGAGGTCGCTGACCCCGGTCACCGGGCCGAGCGCGCTGATCCGGCGTACGGCAGCCATCTTGCGCGGCAGCGCGAACCCGCCGACCTCCGCGTGGCCCTCCGTCGCGCGCATGCGGCCGGCGAGGGCGAGCAGCAGGCACGTGCGGCCGGAGCCGGAGGGGCCCTCGATCGTCACGAGCGATCCGGGTGCGGCGTCCACGCTCACGCCGCGGAAGGCCCAGCCGCGGGGGCCCTTGAGCCCGAACCCCTCGGCGACCACCGCGGCGCCGTGTGGCTGCCGGTGCTCGCCCGGAGGCTCGTCGTCCCGTGCGTCGTCCGGTGCGTCGTTCCGCTCGTTGCCGTCCCGCTCGTTGCCGTCCCGCTCGTCCGGGATGTCCAGGTGGTCGTCCTGGCTGTCCACGAGCCCCCATTTCTTTGAACTGACCGGTCAG
Organism: Streptomyces ficellus; assembly: GCF_009739905.1. Classification (NCBI taxonomy): domain Bacteria; kingdom Bacillati; phylum Actinomycetota; class Actinomycetes; order Kitasatosporales; family Streptomycetaceae; genus Streptomyces; species Streptomyces ficellus. The sequence goes on from NZ_CP034279.1 coordinate 5,460,235, forward strand.
TGCAAAAAGTTACCCCGGAATGTGGGCAGGAGCAAAGGAGCAGGTCACCCCCGACTGTCAGTGGTGGCTTGCACGATGGGCACATACGGCCGCGGTGCCGTACACGACGACAGGAGGTTCGTCATGGCTGGTACCCACGCGGCGGCGGGCGATGTCCACCCCGTGGTGCGCCGGGCCTCGGCGCCACCCGCCGCGCTCGACCTGCTCGACCAGGCCCGCGCGGCGCTGGAAGAGGCGCGTGTCCTCGAAACCCCCAACGAGCGGTACGCGACCGCTCACCTCGCCGCGCTCCGGACCGCGGCCGCCGTGCTCGCCGTCCGGGGCCGCCCCGAACCCACCCCGCGCAAGCGCCGGCAGATACGCAGCGCGTGGGAGGTGCTGCCGGAGGTCGCACCCGAGCTGACCGAGTGGAGCGCCCTGTTCGCCTCCGGAGCCGCCCGCAGGGCCCGTGCGGAAGCGGGCGTGACGGGCGCGGCCACCGGCCGCGACGCCGACGACCTGATCCGGGACGTCACCATGTTCCTGGGCCTGGTGGAGCGGCTGTTGGTCCCGGAGTCCGCGCTGCCGCGCCCGAGGGCCCGGACGGCCGGGGCGGAGCGTGCGAACGGAGGGACCGGGCACGCCCCGTGAGGCCATAGGGTGGGAAGCGTTCGTAACCGTCACCTAGGAGTCAACTGCCGTGTCGGACCCGCAGCGCCCCCGCGCCTCCCTCCGTACCGCCGTGGTGTGGGACGTACTCGAGGACGCCCTCGACCGCCGGGTCAAGGCGACCGGCCAGGGCGCCCTGGACGTCCTCGACACCGGCGGCGGCAGCGGAAACTTCGCCGTGCCCGTCGCGCGGCTCGGTCACCGGGTCACCGTCGTCGACCCGAGCCCCAACGCGCTCTTCGCGCTGGAGCGCCGCGCCGCCGAAGCGGGCGTGGCCGACCGGGTGCGCGGCGTCCAGGGCGACATCCACGGCCTCTTCGACGTCGTCGAGCGCGGTGGCTACGACGCGGTGCTGTGCCACGGGGTCCTGGAGTACGTGGAGGACCCCGCCGAGGGCGTGCGCCACGCGGTGGAGGCCCTGCGGCCCTCCGGTGCGCTCAGCCTGCTCGCGGCCGGACTCGGCGGCGCCGTCCTCGCCAGGGCGCTCGCCGGGCACTTCACCGAGGCCCGCAACGCGCTCACCGACCCGGCCGGCCGCTGGGGCGAGGGCGACCCGGTGCCGAGGCGCTTCACCGCCGAGCAGCTGACCGAGGCGGTCGAGGCCGCCGGCGTCGAGGTCGGCGCCGTGCACGGGGTGCGCGTCTTCGCCGACCTGGTCCCCGGAGTCCTCGTCGACACCGAGCCCGGAGCCCTGGACGCGCTCCTCAAGCTGGAGGCCGCGGCCGCCGAGTTGCCCGCCTTCCGGTCGGTCGCCACCCAACTGCACGTCCTGGGCGAAAAGCGCGGCTGACCCGAGCAGCGGGCTGATCAGCGACGCAGGCGCAGATGGAGTACGCCACAGGACCCCCGCTCGCGTGCGGTTCACCGTATGATCGAGGGACACCATCCGGCATGACGGATCGGAGGACGGGGAATCAACGCCTCACCAGCCGAACCGGCATGGCGGTCCGATCGGTGAAAGGTACAGGGCGGGTTTCACGGGGGCGAATCCCTGCCTATCCTGAAAGGGCCGCATACCGGTCGCCCCCAGCGACCGACGACGAGGAGGACTCCGTGCCGCTCTCGGAGCACGAGCAGCGAATGCTCGAGCAGATGGAGCGAGCGCTGTACGCCGAAGATCCCAAGTTCGCGACAGCGCTCGAGGGAAGCGGGCTGCGTACACACACCCGGCGACGGGTCTACCAGGCGGTCGCAGGCTTCCTGGTGGGTATCGCGCTCCTCATGGCCGGTATGGTCGCGCAGCAGATCTGGATCAGCGTGGTGGGATTCCTCGTCATGCTCGGCTGTGCGGTCCTGGCAGTCACCGGATGGCGCAAGGCGCCCAAACCGGGTGAGCAGCAGACCGAGGGAGGCACCGCCGCGCAGGCCCACCGCCCTCGGCAGCGCCGCTCGATGATGGACCGGATCGAGCAGCGGTGGCAGCGCCGCCGCGACGAGCAGGGCCACTGAACGCACGGCCGCGAGGCCGCGCCGCGGCGTGACGTACGGGTGAGGGGCGACCGCTTCCGGGCGGTCGCCCCTCACCCGTACCCGTAGACCCTTCCGGCCCGCACGACTGGCCCGTACGCCGTCCCGGCCCGTTACGCCCCGGCGCGCCCGCGCGCGCCCGGTCCGGCCTCCTCCCTCGCCGCCCGTCACCACGGCGGGCAGCGAGAGGGGCAGTGCCGGGGCACCGCCTCCGCGGCGGGAGCGGGCCCGTCAGCCGCGTTGGCGGGAGGGGCGGCGGAGGGCCGACGACCAGCGGGCCAGGAGACGCCCGCGACGGTCGGCCCAGCGGGCCGTGAACGCGGCCCAGCCGCTCGAGAACGCCCACACCACCCGGACGGTCGAGCGCGGGACCAGCAGCGCGCGCAGCCGCCCGGCCCTTCCCAGCGGGGCGGCCAGGCCCACGCGGATCCGGGCCGCGTCGTCCGCCAGACCGGCCACGGGACGCGGCTGCGGCGCGTAGAGCACCTGCTCCACCGCACCGGCGACCCGGTGCACCGCCTCGGCCGGCTCGCCCTCGAGCCCGCCCAGCGTGACGATCCGCTCGGCGGTCCCGCGCGGTGTCCGCGAGTCGTCCGGCGGAATGCCGTGGTCCCAGGCCGTGTCGATGACCTCGGCCCAGACCGCCAGCGTCCGCGCGGCCACCTCCTCGGCGCCGCGCCCGGCCGCTCCGAGGCGCCGGGCCCGTACCCGAGTGCGCCACAGCAGCGGCAGGAACGGAATCAGGACCGCGGCCGCCACTCCCGCGGCGACCAGCAGGATCGTGCCGATCGGCGGCCCAGGGTCGGACGGGGCGGCGGCGCCGGACTGCTCCGGGTCACCGCACTCGCCGAGCCGCCGTGCCTGGGGCGGGCAGCTGTCCTGCGCCGAAGGGGCCGCGGACGGTGCCGCCGAGGCGCTCTGCTCGGGCTGCGCCGGAGCGCTCGGCCGGTTCGTCGGCGTCTCCGGCCGGGTGTACTCGGGCACCGAGCCGCGCGACGGCGTGGGCTCGAAGCGCGTCCAGCCCACACCCTCGAAGTACAGCTCGGGCCAGGCGTGGGCGTCCCGGATGCCGACCGACATGTCGCCGTCCGACCGGGGAGCGCCGGGGGTGAACCCGACGGCGACCCGTGCCGGGATGCCGAGCGTCCGGGCCATCGCCGCCATCGAGAACGAGAAGTGGACGCAGAACCCTTCCTTGTCTTTCAGGAACCGGGAGATCGCGCCGGGGCCCGTGCCCGACGACACCTCGGTGTCGTAGCGGAAGCCGCCCTCCACCGCGAACCAGTCCTGGAGCCTGACCGCCCGCTCGTAGTCGTTCGGTGCGTCCTTGGTCACCTGCAGCGCCGTCGACCTCACGTCCGCCGGCAGCGACGCGGGCAGCCGGGTGTACTCGCGCAGCAGCTGCTCCGGAGCGCGGGGTGCGCCGGCCAGCTGCTGCTGGGTCGGTTTCACCGCCAGGCTGGTCACCGTGTACTGCACGCCCTTGGTCGTCTGGTCCTTGTCGCCGACGAGCGTGCGTCCGACCGACTCGTACCGCCACCGCCCGTCGGCGGCGACACGGGTGGCCGGATAGGGCATCGGCAGCCACACCTGCGCATAGGCGTCGGACGCGGAGATGCTGGTGGTGATCTCCGTCGTGGTGACCTCCCCGCTCAGCCCGGCCGGCCGCGGAAGGCGCTCGGGGACGTCGCCGAGCGGGCGCTGCGTGAGCTTCCACATCTCGCCGTCGAAGTCGTCGAGCGAGGTCAGCCGCAGGTACAGGCCGGACGTGTCCTTCGCGTTGGTGCGGTAGCGCAGCACCTCTCGGTCCTCGGGCTGGTTCAGGCTGTCCTGCAGGGACACCAGCGGGTTCACCGCGTTGATCATGCCCCCGCCGCCGCCCCCGCCTCCGGGGCCGGTCCCGTCCAGCAGCCCGCCGCCGAGCGACGGCAGGGCGGCCGGAACCGCCAGCGCGACGCCCAGGGCCACCACGCCGATCCGCCGCCCGGTACGCACCGGGGCCACCGGACCACGACCGCCCGGCGCCGCGGACCCCGCCGCGGCACGCCCGCCCCGGGGCGGCGCGGCGCCGAACACCCGGCCCCACTGGGAGAGCCGGTCGCGGCCCTCGGCCAGCAGGAGCACCAGGTAGCCGGCGGCGGCCAGCAGGAACCACAGCCAGCTCGCGCCCCCGCCGGACAGCCCGGCGGCGACCGAGTACAGCGCGAGCAGCGGAAGCCCGGCCGGGGCGGCGCTGCGGAACGTCACCGCGAGCGCGTCGACCGCGAGACCGATCACCAGCACACCGCCGACCAGCATCAGCCGGATGCCGTCCGTCGCGGGCGCCGGTATCGCGTACTGCCCGACGTCGTCGGCGCCCGCGGTCAGCAGGGCGCCGAACCGCCCGACCGCCTCCGGCCCGGGCAGGAACCCGGCGAGTGCCTGGTCCCGGACGAAGACGGCCGTCAGCGCCACCAGACTCACCAGGGCCTGCACCGACACGGTGAGCGCCCGCGCCGAGGACCACCGCCGTACGAGCGCGCCCGCCCCGCTCTGCACCGCCAGCAGCAGCGCGGCCTGGATGATCCACGTGGCCGGATCGACCAGCGGCAGCAACGCCCCCGCCGCCAGCAGCGTGGCGGCGAAGGCGCACAGCGCGAGCCTTCCGCGACCGCTCATGACCAACCCCCCGAAACCCCTGTCATACCGCTCGTACCACTCGTGCCACCGCCGGCCGCACCCGGTGCCGCACCGGCCCGGCCCGCGTGGCGCCACAGATCGGCGAGCGACGCCCCGGCCGGAACGGCCACCGCGGTCCATCCCGCCTCGCGCAGCCGCCGCAGGGTGTCCTCCACCGTCCCGGCCACCGCTCCACCGGTCAGCCACGTACCGCTGTCCAGGACGAACGCGACGGCCGCGCGGCTGCGCTGCCGCATCCGGGCCGCGATCGCGGCCTGCTCCTCGTCCAGGTCGCCGACGAAGGCGACCAGCAGCCCCTCGTTCCCGCCGCGCAGCAGGTCGAACGCGCGCGAGAGCCCGGCGCCGTCGGAGTGGTCGACGACCGCGAGCGTGTCCATCATCAGCCCCGCCGCCTCGGCGGAGTCCTGCGCCGACCCGGTGAACCCGTCGGCGGCGTCGCCGGGCAGCGGGTTGCCCTCGTCCGTCAGCAGCCGTACGGCGAAGCCCTGCTCCAGCATGTGCACCAGGACCGACGCCGCGCCCGAAACCGCCCACTCGAAGGCGGAGTCCGGCCCGGAGCCCTGATAGGCGACGTCCCGGGTGTCCAGGAGGACCGTGCACCGCGCGCGCTGCGGCTGCTCCTCGCGGCGCACCATCAGCTCCCCGTACCGGGCCGTGGAGCGCCAGTGCACCCGCCGCAGGTCGTCGCCGTAGCGGTACTCGCGCGGGATCACGTCGTCCTCGCCGGCCAGCGCCAGCGAGCGCTGCCGTCCCTCGCCGTACCCCGACGCGTCCCCGGGCAGCCGGCCCGGCGGCAGGGGTTCGGTACGCGGTATCACCGTGAGCAAGTCGTAGGCGCTGAACGAACGGGCCAGCTCACACATCCCGAACGGGTCGCTCAGACGCAGTTGGAGCGGCCCGAGCGGATAGCGCCCGCGCAGGTCGGACCGGACGCGGTAGGACACCTCGCGGCGCCCGCCTGCCTCCACCCGGTCCAGCACGAACCGGGGCCGTGGCCCCAGCACGTACGGCACGTGGTCCTGGAGCATCAGCAGCCCGGTGGGCATGCGTGAGACGTTCTCCATCCGCAGGTGCACGCGCGCCTCGGCCCCGGCCGGTACCCGCTGCGGCGACAGCCGCCGGCTGCCGGCCACCTGGTAGCGGGTGCGGTAGAGCACCAGCACGCAGACCAGCGGCAGCACGGCGAGCAGCAGCCCGACGCGCAGCAGGTCGCCCTGGCCCAGTACGTACGCGCAGGCCGCCGCGGCGACACCGGCAGCCAGGAAGGACCGGCCGCGCGTGGTCAGCCCACCGAGGGCGGCCCGTACTCCGCCCGTGCTCTCGCCGTCCCGGGCGGCGGGCCCCCCGGCCGCCATCACGGCCGCCGTGCGCCGGGCTGCTGCTGGCCGTACATCGGGCCGCCGGAGCCCGGGCCGCCGGGACCGGAACCGCCCGGACCGGAACCGCCCGGTCCCGGACCGCCGGACATCCGGCCGCCCTGCACGGGGTCGCCATACCGCTGCCCACCGCCCTGCATCGGGCCACCGGACATCCGGCCTCCGGAAATCCGGCCACCGGACACCGGGGAGCCGGGCGGGGTGGCCGCGGGCGCCGCCGTCGGCACCGGCGTGCGCTGCAGGATGTCCCGTACGACCTGCTCCGACGTGCGCCGGTTCAGCTGGGCCTGGGCCGTGGGCAGCAGCCGGTGCGCCAGCACGGCGACGGCCAGCGCCTGGACGTCGTCCGGCAGGGCGTAGTCACGGCCGCTCAGCGCGGCGGACGCCTTCGCGGCGCGCAGCAGGTGCAGGGTGGCGCGCGGGGAGGCGCCGAGCCGGAGGTCGGGGTGGGTGCGGGTGGCCGCGACGAGCTCCACCGCGTACCGCCGGACCGCCTCGGACACGTGGACCGAGCGCACCGCGTCGATCAGCTTCACGATGTCGTGGGCGTGCGCCACCGGCTGGAGGTCGTCCAGCGGCGACACGCCGCCGTGCACGTCCAGCATCTGCAGCTCGGCCTCGGCGCTCGGGTACCCGATGGAGACCCGGGCCATGAAGCGGTCGCGCTGGGCCTCGGGCAGCGGGTAGGTGCCCTCCATCTCGACCGGGTTCTGCGTGGCCACCACCATGAAGGGGCTGGGCAGTTCGTACGTCTGCCCGTCCATGGTGACCTGGCGCTCCTCCATCGACTCCAGCAACGCCGACTGGGTCTTGGGCGAGGCGCGGTTGATCTCGTCGCCGATCACGATCTGCGCGAAGATCGCGCCCGGCTTGAACTCGAACTCGCGACGCTGCTGGTCGTAGACGGACACACCGGTGATGTCGGACGGCAGCAGGTCGGGCGTGAACTGGATACGCCGCACGGAGCAGTCGATCGACCGCGCCAGGGCCTTGGCCAGCATGGTCTTGCCGACGCCGGGGACATCCTCGATGAGGAGGTGCCCCTCGGCGAGCAGCACGGTCAGCGAAAGCCGTACGACCTCAGGCTTGCCCTCGATCACACCCTCCACCGACCGGCGGACCCGTTCCGCTGTGGTGGTCAGATCTGTGAGGCTCGCTCGATCGTCATAGGTCGTCACACGGCCCTCCTCGGCCCGTTCCATGGGCCGTGCGCGACTGACGGCACGGTCCACCCTTGAAACACGGACACCGCCGCCGAACCATTCAGGAGCGGTGTCACACCCGCATTCTTGTTGGCGTTACCCGTACGTGTCACTCGGCTGTGGATAACCGTGCGAGAAATGTCGGAGATGGGCCGGTCCGGGCGGGTGTTCGCCGCCCGGAAACGTCAGGAAGCCGGGTCGACCTCGTGCAGCAGCCCCGACGTCACGTCGAGGACGAAGCCCCGGACGTCGTCGGTGTGGGGGATGAACGGCGAGGTGCGCACCCGCCGCAGGGACTGCCGGACGTCCTGCTCGGCGTCCTTGAAGGACTCGACCGCCCACGTCGGGCGCTGGCCGACCTCGTCCTCCAGCTCGTCGCGGAAGTGCTCCGTGATGGTCTGCATCCCGCACTGCGTGTGGTGCACCAGCACCACGCTGCGGGTGCCGAGCTCACGCTGGCTGATGGCGAGCGACCGGATCATGTCGTCGGTGACGACCCCACCCGCGTTGCGCATGGTGTGGGCGTCGCCGACCTCCAGGCCGAGCGCGGCGGGCAGGTCGAGGCGGGTGTCCATGCAGGCGACGACGGCCACGTGCAGCTTCGGCCGGCCCTCGAGGCCCGGGTCCTCGAAGCCCGCGGCGTACCGGCGGTTGGCCTCGACGATGCGGTCGATGACCGAGCCGTCGGGACGGACATCGCTGGATGCGGAGTGAGCAGAAGACGACATGCTGATGACGTTAGTTGTCCGCGAGCTCCTCGGCGCGCTCCGACCTGGGACAAAGTGCGTCAACGGGGCCTCGATGTGAGCTAAGGCACAAGAGTGGGCGGGGGCGCCGTCCGGGTGAGGGCACCGTGATCCCGCCCCTTCCGCGGCCGCCCGGCGCGACGCGCTGCCCGGTTGATTGACCGGGCGGGGGAGTGGACTAAAGTGACGCGAAGTTCACGGAGACATCGAGCGAATCACAGCGAATCCGCGGTTTCTCCCCCGCGCGTGCGGCGGTACGTAGGGGTCGGCCTCCTCCCGCTCGCCGGCCGGCCGTCGCTCCCCGCCGGTGCGCCGGCGGGACCCGGCGGTACGTACGCCGCGCCGAATCTGAGAGGGCGCATGAGCGAGACCCGACACGTGCCGGTGATGCTCCAGCGGTGCCTGGACATGCTGGCACCCGCACTGGGGCAGCCGGGTGCGGTGGTCGTCGACTGCACCCTGGGCCTGGGCGGCCACAGCGAGGCGCTGCTGACCCGCTTCCCGGAGGCGCGGCTGATCGCGCTCGACCGGGACAAGGAGGCGCTGCGGCTCTCCGGCGAGCGGCTCGCCCCGTTCGGCGACCGCGCGACCCTCGTCCACGCCGTCTACGACGAGCTGCCCGCCGTACTGGACCGGCTCGGCGTCCCGCACGTCCAGGGCGTCCTGTTCGACCTCGGTGTCTCCTCGATGCAGCTCGACGAGGCCGACCGCGGCTTCGCGTACGCCCAGGACGCCCCGCTCGACATGCGCATGGACCAGACGACCGGCATCGGCGCGGCGGAGGTCCTCAACACCTACCCGCCCGGCGAGCTGGTCCGCATCCTGCGCCAGTACGGCGAGGAGAAGCAGGCCAAGCGGATCGTGGCGGCGGTCGTACGGGAACGGGAGAAGGAACCGTTCACCAACAGCGCCCGGCTCGTGGAACTGATCCGTGACGCCCTCCCGCAGGCCGCCAAGCGCACCGGCGGCAACCCGGCGAAGCGGACCTTCCAGGCCCTGCGCATCGAGGTCAACGGGGAGTTGACCGTCCTGGAGCGGGCCGTCCCCGCGGCGGTCAAGGCCCTCGCGGTCGGCGGCCGGATCGCCGTGCTGTCCTACCACTCGCTGGAGGACCGGCTGGTCAAGCAGGTCTTCGCGGCCGGGGCCGCCACTACCGCGCCGCCGGGGCTGCCCGTCGTCCCCGAGCGCTACCAGCCGAAGCTCAAGCTGCTGACCCGGGGTGCCGAACTTCCGACGGAGGAAGAGGTCGCCGAGAACCGCCGGGCCGCCCCCGCCAGGCTCCGGGGCGCCGAGCGGATCAGGGCGGACGACCTGTGAGCGGCGCGCCGCACCACGCGCGCGTGCCCCGCCACGGGCACGCACGGGCGTACGCACCGGCGCACGACGGCCAGGCGGACCACGGGCACGTCGGCGGGGCGAACCGGGAGGACAGGTGACCAAAGCGGGACCGCTGAAGGGGCGGGCCGCGCGGCTCGCGCGGCTCATGCCGTCCGGGCCGAGCACCGCGGCCCGGACCCCCTTCGTCCTGCTGGTCGTCGTGCTCCTCGGCGGCGGCCTGATCGCCCTCCTGCTGCTCAACTCCTCCCTCAACGAGGGCTCCTTCCGGCTCAGCGAACTCAAGAAGAGGACCACCGAACTCACCGACGAGGAGCAGGAGCTCCAGCGGGACGTGGACGACCGCTCCGCCCCTGACGCCCTGGAGCGCCGCGCCCGCGAGCTCGGCATGGTGCCCGGTGGCAGCCCCGCCTTCCTGAGTCCCGACGGCAGCGTCCGCGGCGTACCCGGCAGGGCGACGGCCGAACCCGTGCCGACCACCGCCCCGACGACGACGCCCGGCAGGTGACCCAGTGCCCCCCGCCCAGCCCCCACGCCGCCGCGTACCGGCCCCCGCCCGCCCGCCGCGCCCGGGCCGCCCGGCAGCCCGGCGCCCGCGCCAGGCACCCCGCCGGCCCGCCCGTGCCGGCACCATCCGGCTCGGCAACCCCAGGCCCCGGCTGCGGCTGGTCAGCCTCGGCCTGACGCTGGTGATGCTGGTCTTCGTCGTGCGCCTCCTCCAGGTCCAGGCCGTCGACGCCGGGGCGTACGCCGCCAAGGCGGAGAAGAACCGGTTCCAGGAGTACACGCTGTCCGCCGAGCGCGGTGAGATCACCGACCGCTCCGGCGTCGCGCTCGCCACCAGCGTCGACGCCTACGACATCACCGCCGACCCGAAGATGTTCACGCCCAAGGAGAGCAAGGCCCCCGACGCCCCGGAGCAGGCCGCCGCCCTCCTCGCCCCGATCCTCGGCAAGGACCCCGGCGAACTCGTCCGCAAGCTCAAGGCGCCCGGCTCCCGCTACGCGCTGCTGGCCCGCCGTCAGACCCCGCAGGTCTGGAAGCAGATCAAGGACCTGAAGAACGTCTTCGCCGAGAAGGCCCGCACCGACAAGGCGGGCGGCGGCGCCGGTGTCAGCGTCCTCGCGGGCGTCTTCAACGAGCCGAGCAGCAAGCGCGTGTACCCCAACGGCACCCTCGCCGCCGGGATACTGGGGTACGTCAACGCCGACGGCCGCGGCGGAGGCGGCCTGGAGTCCATGCTCGACGAGGAGCTGGCCGGCAAGGACGGCAAGATCAAGTACGCCCAGTCCGGCGGCCGCCGGGTGCCCACCGTCGGCGCCCGCGAGACCCCCGCCGTGCCCGGCTCCGACATCGAGCTGACCATCGACCGCGACATCCAGTGGGCCGCCCAGCAGGCCATCACCCGGCAGGTCGAGGAGTCCAGGGCGGACCGCGGGTACGTGATAGTGCAGAACGCCCGGACCGGCGAGGTCCTCGCCATGGCCAACGCGCCCGGCTTCGACCCCAACGACCTGTCCCAGGCCAACTCCGCCGCCATGGGCAACGCCGCCCTCCAGGACGCCTACGAGCCCGGCTCCACCGCCAAGGTCATCTCCATGGCCGCCGTCCTGGAGGAGGGCGCCGCCACCCCCGGCACCCACGTCGTCGTCCCCAACCGGCTCCACCGGGGCGACCGGCTGTTCAAGGACGACATCGACCACCCCACCTGGTACCTGACGCTCAACGGCGTCCTGGCCAAGTCCAGCAACATCGGCACCATCCTGGCCACCGGCCAGCTCGGGCCCACCCAGGCCCAGGCGAACCGGGTGCTGCACTCCTACCTGCGCAAGTTCGGCCTCGGCAGCCCCAGCGGCCTCGGCTACCCCGGCGAGACCGCCGGCATCCTCGCCAAGCCGCAGGACTGGTCCACCTCGCAGCAGTACACGATCCCCTTCGGCCAGGGCCTGTCCCTCAACGCCATGCAGGCCGCGTCCGTCTACTCCACCATCGCCAACGGCGGCGTACGCATCGAGCCCACGCTCGTACGCGGCACCAAGGGCCCCGACGGCCGCTTCACCCCGGCGCCCGCCCCCAAGCAGACCAGGGTCGTCGGCGAGAAGACCGCGAAGACCCTCGCCGCCATGCTCGAATCCGTCGTCGACGACCGGGAGGGCACCGGAACCAAGGCCGCCATCCCCGGCTACCGTGTCGCCGGCAAGACCGGAACCGCCAACCGCGTCGACCCCCAACTCGGCCGCTACAAGGGTTACACCGCCTCCTTCGCGGGCTTCGCCCCCGCCGACGACCCCCAGATCACCGTCTACTGCGCCATCCAGAACCCCACCCGAGGCAGCTACTTCGGTGGCCAGATCTGCGGACCCATCTACAAGAAGGTCATGGAGTTCGCCCTCAAGACCCTGCAAGTCGCACCCACCGGCAAGCCCGCACCCCGGATGCCGGTCACGTTCAAACCCGGCGAGTGAGCCGGCGGGAGCAACCAGTGACGACCATCACCCCCGACCCCGGGAACCGATCCGGCGGCCACGCTGCACAGGCGCCCTCATTTAGCCCGATCACGGGTGCGCCCGGTACGCTCACCGCCGTGCCACACGCTGATCAGTCCCGAACCACCCCGACGGACGCCCCCGCGAAACGCCCCGGGGCGCCACGGCCGGCCCAGGTCCGCCCCACACCCCTGGGCGAGCTGGCGGCCCGGCTGGGCGCACAGCCCCGACCGGCCGGCGAGGCGACCGGCATCACCCACGACTCCCGGGCCGTACGCCCCGGAGACGTGTACGCGGCCCTGCCGGGCTCCCGCCTCCACGGCGCCGACTTCGCCGGCCAGGCCGCCGACCTCGGAGCCGTCGCGATCCTCACCGACCCGACCGGCGCCGAACGCGCCGGCGCCACCGGCCTGCCGGTCCTGGTCACCGAGGACCCGCGCGGCCGGATGGGCGAGCTCGCCGCCGAGATCTACGGCCGTCCGGGCGGCGACCTGCTCCAGATCGGCATCACCGGTACCTCCGGCAAGACCACGACGGCGTACCTCGTGGAAGGCGGCCTCCGGGCCGCGGCACGGAACACCGGGCTCATCGGAACCGTCGAGATGCGCATCGGCGACGAACGCATCAAGTCCGAACGGACCACCCCGGAAGCCACCGACCTCCAGGCGCTGTTCGCGGTGATGCGCGAACGCGGCGTCGAGGCGGTCGCCATGGAGGTCTCCAGCCACGCCCTCGTGCTCGGCCGAGTCGACGGCTGCGTCTTCGACGTCGCCGTCTTCAACAACCTCAGCCCCGAGCACATGGAGTTCCACTCCGGCATGGAGGACTACTTCCAGGCCAAGGCGCAGCTGTTCACCCCGCGCCGCAGCCGCCGGGGAGTGGTCAACTACGACGACGAGTACGGCAGGAGGCTGGTCAAGGAGGCGTCCGTCCCGATCGTCACCTTCTCCGCCGAGGGCCACCCGGACGCCGACTGGCACGCCGAGGACGTCGAGATCGGGGCCCTCGGAAGCACGTTCACGATCCGAGGCCCCCAGGGCGAGCGCATCAGCGCCAAGGCGCCGCTGGCCGGCCCGTTCAACGTCGCCAACGCCCTGGCCGCCGTCGTGACGCTCGCCGTGGCCGGGATCGACCCCCAGACCGCCGCCGACGGCGTCGCCGCCGTCCCCGGCGTACCCGGCCGCCTGGAGCGCGTCGACGCCGGGCAGCCGTACCTCGCGGTCGTCGACTACGCCCACAAGACGGACGCCGTCGAATCGGTCCTGCGCTCGCTGCGCAAGGTCACCGAGGGCCAGCTGCACGTCGTCCTCGGCTGCGGCGGCGACCGGGACGTCACCAAGCGCGGCCCCATGGGCGCCGCCGCCGCACGTCTCGCCGACACCGCCGTGCTCACCTCCGACAACCCCCGCTCCGAGGACCCCCTCGCGATCCTGGCCGCGATGCTCGCCGGCGCCGCCGGGGTGCCCTCCCACGAACGCGGCGAGGTCGCCGTCTTCGAGGACCGGGCCGCCGCGATCGCCGCCGCCGTCGGGCGCGCCCGGCCCGGCGACACCGTGCTGGTAGCGGGCAAGGGCCACGAGCAGGGCCAGGACATCGCCGGAGTGGTACGCCCCTTCGACGACCGCCAGGTCCTCCGCGAAGCAATCCAGAACAGTCAGGGATGAAGTTGTGATCGCCCTCTCCCTCGCCGAGATCGCCGACATCACCGGCGGGCAGTCGCACGACATACCGGATCCGGCCGTCCAGGTCACCGGCTCCGTCGTCATCGACTCCCGTCAGGTCGGGCCCGGCTCGCTCTTCGCCGCGTTCGCCGGTGAGAACGTCGACGGCCACGACTACGCGCAGCGCGCCGTGGACGCGGGCGCGGTGGCCGTGCTGGCCACCCGCCCCGTCGGCGTGCCCGCCATCGTCGTCGACGACGTTCAGACGGCCCTCGGCGCACTCGCCCGCGCGGTCGTCCGCCGCCTCGGCACCACGGTCGTCGCGCTGACCGGCTCGGCCGGCAAGACCAGCACCAAGGACCTGATCGCCCAGGTGCTCCAGCACAAGGGCCCCACGGTCTGGACGCCCGGCTCCCTCAACAACGAGATCGGCCTGCCCCTCACCGCCCTGCGCGCGGAGAAGGACACCGAGCACCTCGTCCTGGAGATGGGGGCGCGCGGAATCGGCCACATCCGCTACCTCGCCGAGCTGACCCCGCCGACGATCGGCCTCGTGCTGAACGTGGGCAGCGCCCACATCGGCGAGTTCGGCGGCCGCGAGCAGATCGCCCAGGCCAAGGGCGAGATGGTGGAGGCCCTGCCGGCCGCCGAGGCGGGCGGCATCGCCGTGCTGAACGCGGACGATCCTCTCGTACGGGCCATGCACACCCGCACCCACGCGCGCGTGACGCTGTTCGGCGAGGCCGACGACGCCGCCGTACGTGCCGAGAATGTCCGGCTCACAGAGACCGGACAGCCCTCTTTCAGGCTTCACACACCCACCGGGTGCAGTGACGTGACCTTGCGCCTGTACGGTGAGCACCACGTGTCGAACGCGCTCGCCGCGGCCGCCGTCGCCCATGAGCTGGGCATGTCCGTCGACGAGATCGCCACCGCGCTCTCCGGGGCGGGCACCCTCTCCCGCTGGCGCATGGAGGTCACCGAGCGTCCGGACGGTGTGACGATCGTCAACGACGCCTACAACGCGAACCCCGAGTCCATGCGAGCCGCCCTGCGCGCGCTCGCGGCCATGGGCAAGGCAGCACAGGCCAAGGGGGGCCGGACGTGGGCGGTGCTCGGCCAGATGGCCGAGCTGGGGGACGAGGCGCTCGCCGAGCACGACGCGGTCGGACGGCTCGCCGTCCGGCTCAACGTCAGCAAGCTCGTCGCAGTCGGGGGCAGGGAAGCGTCCTGGCTGCAACTGGGCGCATATAACGAGGGTTCGTGGGGTGAGGAGTCGGTGCACGTGTCCGACGCGCGGGCGGCGATCGACCTGTTGCGCAGTGAGCTGCGCCCGGGAGACGTCGTGCTGGTGAAGGCATCAAGGTCGGTCGGGCTCGAGCGGATCGCCACGGCACTGCTCGAGGGCACCGAGGGCGAGGTCACCGGCCGATGAGGCAGATCCTCTTCGCGGGAGCCATCGGGCTCTTCCTGACCCTGATCGGCACACCGCTGCTGATCAAGCTTCTGGCCCGCAAGGGATACGGGCAGTTCATCCGGGACGACGGCCCGCGCACCCACGGCAGCAAGAAGGGCACGCCCACCATGGGCGGCATCTCCTTCATCCTGGCCACGCTCATCGCGTACGCGCTCGCCAAGGTCATCACCGGTGAGGACCCGACCTACTCGGGCGTGCTGGTGCTGTTCCTGATGGCCGGCATGGGTCTCGTCGGCTTCCTCGACGACTACATCAAGATCGTCAAGCAGCGTTCGCTGGGCCTGCGGGCCAAGGCGAAGATGGCCGGCCAGCTCATCGTCGGCATCGCCTTCGCCGTCCTCGCGCTCCAGTTCGCCGACAGCCGGGGCCAGACGCCCGCCTCGACCAAGCTCTCCTTCATCACCGACTTCGGCTGGTCCATCGGACCGGTGCTGTTCGTGGTCTGGGCGCTGTTCATGATCCTGGCCATGTCGAACGGCGTGAACCTGACGGACGGTCTCGACGGCCTCGCCACCGGCGCCTCGGTGATGGTCTTCGGCGCGTACACCTTCATCGGGCTGTGGCAGTTCCAGGAGTCCTGCGCCAACGCCGAGACCCTGACCAACCCCAACGCCTGCTTCGAGGTGCGCGACCCGCTCGACCTCGCCGTCGTGGCGTCCGCCCTCATGGGTGCCTGCTTCGGCTTCCTGTGGTGGAACACCTCGCCCGCCAAGATCTTCATGGGTGACACCGGTTCGCTCGCCCTCGGCGGCGCGCTCGCGGGCCTCGCCATCTGCTCCCGCACCGAGCTGCTGCTCGCCCTCCTCGGCGGCCTGTTCGTCCTGATCACCATGTCCGTCGTCATCCAGGTCGGCTCGTTCAAGATGACCGGCAAGCGGGTGTTCCGGATGGCACCGCTCCAGCACCACTTCGAACTCAAGGGCTGGTCCGAGGTCCTCGTGGTGGTCCGGTTCTGGATCATCCAGGGCATGTGCGTCATCGTGGGTCTCGGCCTCTTCTACGCGGGATGGGCAGCCGACAAGTGAGTACCTCCTGGCAGGGCAAGAACGTCACCGTCGCCGGCCTGGGCGTGAGCGGCATCCCCGCCGCCCGCGTCCTCGCCGGACTGGGCGCACGCGTCACGGTCGTCAACGACGGCGACGACGAGCGGTCCCGCACGCAGGCGGCACAGCTGGAGGCGGAGGGCATCACCGTCCGCCTCGGCGACGGGGCCACCCTGCCGGAGGGCACCGAACTGGTCGTCACCACCCCCGGCTGGCAGCCCGACAAGCCCCTGTTCGCGGCCGCCGCCGAGGCGGGCGTCGAGGTCTGGGGCGACGTCGAACTGGCGTGGCGCCTGCGCGGCCCCGACGCCGCGCCCTGGCTCGCCGTCACCGGCACCAACGGCAAGACGACCACCGTGCGGATGCTCGCCGCCATCCTGGAGGCGGCGGGACTGCGGACCGCCGCCGTCGGGAACATCGGCGTCTCGCTGCTGGACGCCGTCCTCGGCGAGGAGGAGTACGACGTCCTCGCCGTCGAGCTCTCCAGCTACCAGCTGCACTGGTCGCCCTCCCTGCGGGCCCACTCGGCTGCCGTGCTGAACCTCGCACCGGACCACCTCGACTGGCACGGCTCGATGCAGGCGTACGCCGCCGACAAGGGCCGCATCTACGAGGGCAACCGGATCGCCTGCGTCTACAACGTCGCCGACAAGGCCACCGAGGACCTGGTGCGCGAGGCCGACGTCGAGGAGGGCTGCCGGGCGATCGGCTTCACCCTCGGCACGCCGGGCCCCTCCCAGGTCGGCGTGGTGGAGGACCTCCTGGTGGACCGGGCCTTCGTGGAGAACCGGCGGGAGCAGGCCCAGGAGCTCGCCTCCGTCTCCGACATCGACCCGCCCGCACCGCACAACATCGCCAACGCGCTCGCCGCGGCCGCGCTGGCCCGCGCCTTCGGCGTCCCGGCCACCGCCGTACGGGACGGGCTGCGGGCCTTCCGGCCCGACCCGCACCGCATCGAGCTGGTGGAGGAGATCGGCGGCGTCCGTTACGTCGACGACTCCAAGGCCACCAACACGCACGCCGCGGAGGCGTCGCTGGCCGCGTACGACCCGATCGTCTGGATCGCCGGGGGCCTCGCCAAGGGCGCGACCTTCGACGAGCTGGTGGCCGGGTCGGCGAAGCGGCTGCGCGGCGTCGTGCTCATGGGCGCCGACCGCGGCCTGATCCGGGAAGCCCTCGCGCGACACGCGCCCGAGGTGCCGGTCGTCGACCTCGACCGGACCGACACTGGGGCGATGTCCGCGGCGGTCCGCGAAGCGGCAGAGCTGGCCCGGCCCGGGGACACCGTCCTGCTCGCCCCGGCCTGCGCCTCGATGGACATGTTCGTCAACTACAACAAGCGGGGCGAGGCGTTCGCGGACGCGGTCCGCGCACTCGCCGCCGAGCGCGCCTGACAGCCCACCGGTCCGGCCGCGCCGGGCACGACTGGAGGGGACAGCGACCATGCCGGCCGACCACGCCGCCGCGTACGCACCGCACCGCGCGCACCTCTTCGCGGGCCGCGTCACCGGTCTGGCCGCCCTGCGCGGCCGGGCGACGGGGCTGCGGCGGCCTCCCAGCGCCCGCAAGGCGGCCGGGCGCGTCCGCAGGGCCCCCGCGCCCCGGCCGCCGCGCGGGAGCGGCGTACGCGGGTTCTACGAACGGGCACGGAGGGCCTGGGACCGGCCCCTGACCGCCTATTACGTGATCCTGGGCGCCAGCTTGCTGATCACCGTCCTGGGCCTCGTGATGGTCTACTCGGCGTCGCAGATCAAGGCGCTGGAACTGTCGCTGTCCGACACGTACTTCTTCCGCAAGCAGTTCCTGGCCGCCGCCATCGGCACCGGGCTGCTGCTGTTCGCCTCCCGGGTCCCGGCCAAGCTGCACCGGGCGCTCGCCTACCCGCTGCTGGTGGGCACCGTCTTCCTGATGATCCTCGTCCAGGTGCCCGGGATAGGGCATTCCGTGAACGGCAACCAGAACTGGCTCTACCTGGGCGGCCCCTTCCAGCTCCAGCCCAGCGAGTTCGGCAAGCTGGCGCTGATCCTGTGGGGCGCGGACCTGCTGGCGCGCAAACAGGACAAGCGGCTGCTGACCCAGTGGAAGCACCTGCTCGTCCCGCTCGTGCCGGTCGCGTTCATGCTGCTGGGGCTGATCATGCTGGGCGGTGACATGGGGACGGCGATCATCCTCACCGCCATCCTCTTCGGCCTGCTGTGGCTGGCCGGTGCACCCACGCGGATGTTCGTCGGGGTGCTGGCCGTGGCCGCCGCGATCGGCGTGACGCTGATCCGGACCAGCGCGAACCGGATGGCCCGGCTGGCCTGCATCGGCGCCACCGAGCCCGGTCCCGGTGACTCGTGCTGGCAGGCCGTGCACGGCATCTATGCTCTGGCGTCGGGCGGATGGTTCGGTTCGGGGCTGGGCGCGAGTGTGGAGAAATGGGGCCAACTCCCCGAACCTCACACCGACTTCATCTTCGCCATCACCGGGGAGGAACTGGGGCTGGCGGGGACGCTGTCGGTACTCGCCCTCTTCGCGGCTCTAGGCTATGCGGGTATCCGCGTGGCCGGACGCACGGAGGACCCCTTCGTGAGGTATGCCGCGGGAGGTGTGACCACCTGGATCACGGCGCAGGCCGTGGTCAACATCGGTGCGGTGCTCGGGCTGCTGCCGATCGCCGGGGTCCCCCTCCCGCTGTTCTCCTACGGAGGTTCCGCCCTGCTGCCGACCATGTTCGCCGTCGGTCTGCTCATCGCCTTCGCGCGGGAGGAGCCCGCGGCGAAGGCAGCCCTGGCCATGCGACAGCCCGGTCCGGGCACATGGGCCGGGGTGAGTTGGAAGTCGATGCGACGGCGCGTCAAGAAGCGTCCGTCCGGAGAGCGGTGAATTTCGGTGCATGTCGTACTCGCCGGTGGGGGGACCGCCGGCCACATCGAGCCGGCGCTCGCCCTCGCGGACGCCCTGCGCAGGCAGGACCCGACCGTGGGGATCACGGCCCTCGGTACGGAGCGGGGTCTGGAGACCCGGCTCGTACCGGAGCGTGGCTACGAGCTGGCGCTCATCCCCGCCGTCCCGTTGCCGCGCAAGCCCACCCCTGAGCTGATCACCGTCCCGGGGCGGCTGCGCGGCACCATCAAGGCGGCCGAGCAGATCCTCGAGCGCGCCAAGGCCGACTGTGTCGTCGGCTTCGGCGGGTACGTGGCCCTGCCCGGCTACCTGGCCGCCAAGCGGCTCGGCGTGCCGATCGTGGTCCACGAGGCCAACGCCCGGCCCGGCCTGGCCAACAAGATCGGTTCGCGGTACGCGGCCGGGGTCGCCGTCGCCACGCCCGACAGCAAGCTCCGCGGCGCCCGCTACATCGGCATCCCGCTGCGGCACACCATCGCCACGCTCGACCGCGCCCGGGTCCGCCCCGAGGCGCGCGCCGCGTTCGGACTGGACCCCAACCTGCCGACGCTGCTGGTCTCCGGCGGCTCGCAGGGCGCCCGCCGCCTCAACGAGGTGATCCAGCAGGTCGCCCCGGTCCTCCAGCGCTCCGGCATCCAGATCCTCCACGCGGTCGGCCCGAAGAACGAACTGCCGCACGCCGACAACATGCCCGGGATGCCGCCCTACATCCCGGTACCGTACGTGGACCGGATGGACCTCGCGTACGCCGCGGCCGACATGATGCTGTGCCGCGCGGGCGCGATGACCGTCGCCGAACTCTCCGCCGTCGGGCTGCCGGCCGCGTACGTGCCGCTGCCCATCGGCAACGGCGAACAGCGGCTCAACGCCCAGCCGGTGGTGAAGGCGGGCGGCGGCCTGCTGGTCGACGACGCCGAGCTGACGCCCGAGTGGGTCCAGGGCAACGTGCTCCCGGTGCTCTCCGACCCGCACCGGCTGTACGAGATGTCCCGCGCCGCCGCCGAGTTCGGCCGCCGGGACGCCGACGACCTGCTCGTCGGCATGGTCTACGAGGCGATCGCGGCACGCCACAGGGCGTGAGAAGGCAGGGAGCATGGCCGGGCCGACGACGACCACCGAGCGCGGCGCGCCGGGCTCCCGGGGCGCCAGGGGCCCGCGGGCCAAGGGCTCCGGACCCAAGGGGTCGTCCCCGGCCCGGCTCGCCCCGCGGTGGCGCCCGGGGCGGCCGGGTGGCGGCCGCCGCGCCCTGCCCGGCCCCCGTGCCGTGCTCCTGATCGTCATCGTGCTCGGGCTGCTCGCCAGCGGGCTGTGGCTCTTCTACGGCTCCGCCTGGCTGCGGGTCGAGCAGGTCACCACCTCCGGTACGCGGGTGCTGACGCCCGCGCAGGTCGAGGCGGTGGCCGCGGTGCCCGTTGGGGCGCCGCTGGTGTCGGTCGACACGGACGGCATCGAGGCCCGGCTGCGGCGCGCCCTGCCCCGTATCGACACGGTGGACGTCGTCCGCGACTGGCCGCACGGCATCGCCCTGCGGGTGGTCGAGCGCACCCCGGTCCTCCTCATCGGCAAGGGAGGCAGGTTCACCGAAGTGGATGCCAAGGGTGTGCGGTTCGCCACGGTCGACGCGGCCAAGGCCCCCGAGGGCGTGCCCCTGCTGGAGCTGGCGGTCGCCTCGTCGCCCAGCCTGCGCCGCTTCGACGCCGAGCGGCTGACCGTCGAGGCGGTCGGCGTCGCGGGTGACCTGCCCGGCCGGGTTGCCGAGGACGCCAAGGTTCTCCGGGTCCGTTCGTACGACTCCATCACCCTGGAGCTGACGGGCGGCCGGACCGTGGAGTGGGGGAGCGGCGAGGACGGCGAGGCGAAAGCGCGTGCGCTGACCGCACTGATGAAAGCGGCGCCCAAAGCGGGGCACTTCGACGTGAGTGCCCCGACCGCCCCGGCGGCGTCGCGGAGTTGACGCACATATGCCCTGGCCAGCACCCTGGTTGGTCAGCGCTATGGGTGATCACATAGGGTGAAAAGAAAAACGGGAGGTTCGGCGTGTTCGTTGAACGTGCGCCACTTGTCGACTTAGTGTCCTGTTCGGAAGAGTCCAGCGAACAGAGACACTGGTAACCCTAAACTTCAACGTTAGGGTTTGGGTCGGCGTTTCGGACCGTCCCATCGGCATCCGTCGTCGCGGCGCGGGACCACCGCGCAGTGGCGACACGTAACTCGAGGCGAGAGGCCTTCGACGTGGCAGCACCGCAGAACTACCTCGCAGTCATCAAGGTCATCGGTGTCGGCGGCGGTGGTGTCAATGCCATCAACCGAATGATCGAGGTCGGTCTCAAGGGCGTCGAGTTCATCGCCATCAACACGGACGCGCAAGCTCTGTTGATGAGCGACGCCGACGTCAAGCTCGACGTCGGCCGTGAACTCACCCGCGGCCTCGGGGCCGGAGCCAACCCGGCAGTCGGTCGCAAGGCGGCAGAGGACCACCGCGAGGAGATCGAGGAGGTCCTCAAGGGGGCCGACATGGTCTTCGTCACCGCCGGCGAAGGCGGCGGCACCGGCACCGGCGGCGCTCCCGTCGTCGCCAACATCGCGCGCTCGCTGGGCGCCCTCACCATCGGTGTGGTCACCCGGCCGTTCACCTTCGAGGGCCGGCGCCGCGCCAACCAGGCGGAGGACGGCATCGCCGAGCTCCGCGAAGAGGTCGACACCCTCATCGTCATCCCGAACGACCGGCTGCTGTCCATCTCGGACCGCCAGGTCAGCGTGCTGGACGCGTTCAAGTCCGCCGACCAGGTGCTGCTCTCCGGCGTTCAGGGCATCACCGACCTCATCACCACCCCGGGCCTGATCAACCTCGACTTCGCCGACGTCAAGTCGGTCATGTCCGAGGCCGGATCCGCCCTCATGGGCATCGGCTCCGCCCGCGGCGACGACCGCGCGGTGGCCGCCGCCGAGATGGCGATCTCCTCGCCGCTGCTGGAGGCGTCCATCGACGGCGCCCGCGGTGTGCTGCTCTCCATCTCCGGTGGCTCGGACCTCGGACTGTTCGAGATCAACGAGGCGGCCCAGCTGGTCAGCGAGGCCGCCCACCCCGAGGCCAACATCATCTTCGGTGCCGTCATCGACGACGCCCTCGGTGACGAGGTACGGGTCACGGTCATCGCGGCCGGCTTCGACGGCGGCCAGCCGCCGGCCCGGCGCGACAACGTGCTGAGCGCCGGGTCGAGCAAGCGCGAGGAGCCGGCGCCCCCGGCACGCGCGACCGAGCAGCCCCGGCCGGTGAGCGGCCTCGGGACCGTCCCGGTGCGCGAGGAGTCCCCGGCCCCGGCGGCCGAACCGGCTCCGGCGGCGAACGACAGCTCCCTGTCGGTCACCCCGCCGGCGGTCCCGCCGGCCCGCCCGTACCCGGACACCTCCGCCGAGGAGCTGGACGTCCCGGACTTCCTGAAGTGACCGTGTGACGTGATAGGGCAGCACGACACAGTGAGCGGCGCGCACTTCGCCTTCACCGACCGGTGGGGCGGGGTGAGCGCCGTTCCGTACGAGGAGCTCAACCTCGGCGGAGCGGTCGGGGACGACCCCGGTTCCGTCATGACGAACCGTCGGCTCGCCGCCGAGAGCCTGGGGCTCGACCCGCGGCGGGTCGTCTGGATGAACCAGGTGCACGGGCGTGACGTCGCCGTGGTCGACGGACCGTGGGCGCCGGACGAACCGGTCCCGGCGGTGGACGGCGTCGTCACCGCCCGGCGCGGGCTCGCGCTCGCGGTGCTCACCGCCGACTGCACCCCCGTCCTGCTGGCCGACCCGGTCGCGGGCGTCGTGGGCGCGGCGCACGCCGGCCGCCCCGGGATGGTCGCGGGCGTCGTCCCGGCCACGGTCGAGGCCATGATCGCTCTCGGCGCCGAGGCGTCGCGGATCACCGCCCGTACCGGCCCGGCCGTCTGCGGACGCTGCTACGAGGTGCCCGCGGCCATGCGGGACGAGGTGGCCGCCGCCGTACCGTCGGCGCACTCCGAGACGAGTTGGGGCACTCCGGCCGTCGACGTGACCGCCGGAGTGCACGCGCAGCTCGACGCGCTGGGGGTGCGCGACCGGAGTGCGTCGGCGGTGTGCACGCTCGAGTCGCGCGACCACTACTCGTACCGCCGCGACCGCACGACCGGGCGGCTCGCCGGATATGTCTGGTTGGACGGTTGAGGATGACGGACCGCAAGGCTGAACTCGCCCAGAACCTGGCGCGGGTGGAGGAACGTATCTCCGCCGCGTGCGGGGCCGCCGGCCGCCGCCGCGAGGAGGTGACCCTGATCGTGGTCACCAAGACCTACCCCGCGAGCGACGTGCGGCTGCTGCATGAGCTGGGGGTCCGCCACGTCGCCGAGAACCGGGACCAGGACGCGGCCCCCAAGGCCGCCGCCTGTGCCGACCTCGACCTCACCTGGCACTTCGTCGGCCAGTTGCAGACCAATAAGGTCCGTTCCGTGGCGAGTTACGCGCACGAGGTGCAGTCGGTCGACCGGCTGAAGCTCGTCGGCTCGCTCTCCGCCGCCGCGGCGCGCGCCGGGCGTGAACTGGGGTGCCTGATCCAGGTCGCGCTGGACGCGGAGTCCGGCGAGCGGGGGGAGCGCGGAGGCGTCGCCCCGGACGGCGTCGAGGAGTTGGCGGCGGCGGTGGAGGAGGCGCCGGGCCTCCGGCTCGACGGGCTCATGACCGTGGCACCGCTGGCCGGGCCGTACGCCGGACGGCAACGGGCCGCGTTCGACCGGCTGATGGAATTGGCATCCCGCCTGCGCGCGTCCCGTCCTGCTGCGAACATGGTGTCAGCAGGGATGAGTGCGGACCTCGAGGACGCGGTGGCGGCCGGGGCGACACATGTGCGCATCGGTACGGCGGTACTCGGAGACCGACCCAGGCTCGGGTAACGTCGCGAAGCAAGTCGGACCACAGCAGAAAATATGGTCATTTCCGCCGAACAGCGGACAGGCCTCGTGGATCGCGGGCACTTGGTGACGCTGTGCCCACTAATGGTGAGGGCGATCCACCACAGAGCGGAGGACTCAGAGAATGGCCGGCGCGATGCGCAAGATGGCGGTCTACCTCGGCCTCGTGGAGGACGATGGGTACGACGGCCGGGGCTTCGACCCCGATGACGACTTCGAACCCGAACTGGAGCCGGAGCCCGAGCGCGACCGACGGCGCCACCAGCCCCCGCACCAGGCTTCGCACCAGGTCTCGCACCAGGCGGAGCGCGAGGAGCCGGTGCGGGTGGTCCAGCAGCCGCCCGTGCAGCGCGAGCCCGTTCCGCTTCCCGCTGAAAGCGGACGTCCGGCGCGAATCGCCCCCGTGGCATCCATCACACCTGAACGCCCGAGCCTGGAGAAGAACGCACCGGTGATCATGCCCAAGGTCGTGTCCGAGCGGGAGCCCTACCGCATCACCACACTTCACCCACGGACCTACAACGAGGCCCGTACCATCGGGGAACACTTCCGCGAGGGCACCCCTGTGATCATGAACCTCACCGAGATGGATGACACGGACGCGAAGCGACTTGTCGACTTTGCCGCCGGTCTCGTCTTCGGGCTGCATGGCAGCATTGAGCGAGTGACGCAGAAGGTGTTCCTGTTGTCGCCTGCTAACGTCGATGTCACGGCGGAGGACAAGGCCCGCATCGCAGAGGGCGGATTCTTCAACCAGAGCTGAGAGCACGACACCGGGAACGACCCGGCCGGGAGGCCGGTGGACATGGGATCAGGGGAGAGGGAAGCGCGGGATGAGCGTCGCACTACAAGTGATCTACATCGCTCTGATGTGCTTCCTTGTCGTCCTGATCTTCCGGCTGGTCATGGACTACGTCTTCCAGTTCGCACGTTCATGGCAACCCGGGAAGGCGATGGTGGTCGTTCTGGAGGCCACCTACACTGTCACCGATCCACCACTGAAACTTCTGCGGCGGTTCATCCCGCCGCTGCGTCTCGGGGGCGTGGCACTCGACCTGTCCTTCTTCGTTCTGATGATCATCGTCTACATCCTGATCTCCATCGTGAACAGCTTCATGATGAGGGTGTGAGGGTGTAGCGATCCGGTCCTGCCGACTGCCGACGACTACGTAGAGGTGAAGGAAAGATGCCGCTGACCCCCGAGGACGTGCGGAACAAGCAGTTCACGACCGTCCGCCTCCGAGAAGGCTATGACGAGGACGAGGTCGATGCCTTCCTCGACGAGGTCGAAGCCGAACTGACGCGCCTGCTCCGCGAGAACGAGGACCTGCGCGCCAAGCTGGCCGCCGCCACGCGCGCGGCCGCGCAGAACCAGCAGCAGCAGGGGATGCGCAAGCCGCCGGAGCAGCAGGACCGGCCCGTGGGTCCCGGCGCTCCCGTCCCCGCCGCCATATCCGGACCACCGGTCCAGCAGCAGCCCCCGCAGATGGGTCCGCCCCAGCTGCCCGGTGGTGCCCCGCAGCTGCCGGCCGGCCCGAGCCACGGCGGCCCCCAGGGCCAGCACGGCCCCGGCTCCATGCAGGGCGGCCCCATGCAGGGCGGTCCCATGGGTGGCCCGATGGGCGGTCCCATGGGTGGTCCCATGGGCGGTCACGGCCCGCAGATGCCGCAGCCCGGTCAGGGCCCCGGCGGCGACAGCGCGGCCCGCGTCCTCTCCCTCGCCCAGCAGACCGCCGACCAGGCGATCGCGGAGGCCCGTTCCGAGGCCAACAAGATCGTCGGCGAGGCCCGGTCGCGCGCCGAGGGCCTGGAGCGCGACGCCCGCGCCAAGGCCGACGCCCTGGAGCGGGACGCCCAGGAGAAGCACCGCGTCGCGATGGGCTCGCTGGAGTCCGCCCGCGCCACGCTGGAGCGCAAGGTCGAGGACCTGCGGGGCTTCGAGCGCGAGTACCGCACCCGCCTGAAGTCGTACCTGGAGAGCCAGCTGCGCCAGCTGGAGACCCAGGCCGACGACTCGCTGGCCCCGCCGCGGACCCCGTCCGCCGCGCCGTCGCTGCCGCCCTCCCCGTCGATGGCGTCCGCGGGCGCGAGCGCACCGTCGTACGGCGGCAACCAGACCATGGGCGGCGGCCCGTCGATGGGCGGTGGCCCGTCCTACGGCGGCCAGCAGCAGATGTCGCCCGCGATGACGCAGCCGATGGCACCGGTGCGGCCGCAGGCGCCGCAGCCGATGCAGCAGGCGCCGTCGCCGATGCGCGGTTTCCTCATCGACGAGGACGACAACTGACGGCGGCGGGTCGCGCGCGCAGCGCGTAGCCGTCGGTCGGCAGGCAGTCGGGCCGGGGCCCGGGACGTAGTGACGTCCCGGGCCCCGGCCCGTTTGTCGCTCGTACCCGTTGTGGGCGTCCCGCTGGGGCGATGGGGGTCCCCCCTGCTCGAGCGGAGCCGAGAGCTTGGGGGAGGGTGGGCGCAACGGGACCGGGGCGGTGCCTGTCGTCGGTTCCCTGCGGGGCGGTGCCTGTTCCCGGTTCGCCTGCGGGCGGTGCCTCGTGCCGGTGACCCCCGTGGGTGGGGGGCGTGGCCCCTCCGGGCTCGCCTCCTCGGGGCCGGCGGCCTCGGGTTACGCGTAAGGGGAGCCCCGGTAACGCCGCCGGTCCCCTGCGGGGGCGACCCTGCACGGCCCCGCCCCGGGTACGTCGCCGGGTGCGGGAACGCGGAAGGGCCCGGCCACGGGAGGGTGGCCGGGCCCTTCGGGGCGGTTAGGCCTTGCGGAGGCGGAACGTGAGGGAGAGGCCCTCGTCGGTGAACGGGGCGCCGTAGGTGGCGTCCGCGTCGGCGGAGGAGAAGTCGGTCGCCAGGACCTCGTCCGCGATCAGCTCCGCGTGGTCCGCGAGGGCCGCGACGACCTCGGGGTCGGTGGACTCCCAGCGCAGGGCGATCCGGTCCGCCACGTCCAGACCGCTGTTCTTGCGGGCCTCCTGGATCAGGCGGATCGCGTCACGGGCCAGGCCCGCGCGGCGCAGCTCCGGGGTGATCTCCAGGTCCAGGGCGACCGTCGCGCCCGCGTCGGAGGCCACCGACCAGCCCTCGCGCGGGGTCTCCGTGATGATCACCTCGTCGGGAGCGAGGGTGATCGTCTCGCCGTTGACGTCGAGGGTCGCCTCGCCGTTGCGCAGGGCGAGGGAGAGCGCGGCCGCGTCGGCGGCGGCGACCGCCTTGGCGACGTCCTGGACGCCCTTGCCGAAGCGCTTGCCGAGGGCGCGGAAGTTCGCCTTGGCGGTCGTGTCGACCAGCGAGCCGCCCACCTCGGAGAGGCTGGCGAGGGAGGTGACGTTCAGCTCCTCGGTGATCTGGGCGTGGAGCTCGGGGGAGAGGGCCTCGAAGCCGGTGGCGGCCACCAGGGCGCGGGAGAGGGGCTGGCGGGTCTTCACGCCCGACTCCGCGCGCGTGGCGCGGCCCAGCTCCACCAGGCGGCGCACCAGGGCCATCTGGGAGGAGAGGGCCGGATCGATGGCGGACAGGTCCGCCTCCGGCCAGGTGGAGAGGTGGACCGACTCGGGCGCGCCGGGGGTGACCGGGACGACCAGGTCCTGCCACACGCGCTCGGTGATGAACGGGGTCAGGGGCGCCATCAGGCGGGTGACGGTCTCGATCACGTCGTGCAGGGTCCGCAGGGCCGCCTTGTCCCCGTGCCAGAAGCGGCGCCGGGAGCGGCGTACGTACCAGTTGGAGAGGTCGTCGACGAAGGCGGACAGCAGCTTGCCGGCGCGCTGGGTGTCGTACGCCTCCAGGGCCTGGGTGACCTGGTCGGTCAGCGCGTGCAGCTCGGAGAGCAGCCAGCGGTCCAGGACCGTGCGGTCGGCCGGCGCCGGGTCGGCCTCGCTGGGCGCCCAGTCGGAGGTGCGGGCGTACAGGGCCTGGAAGGCGACGGTGTTCCAGTACGTGAGGAGGGTCTTGCGGACCACCTCCTGGATCGTGCCGTGGCCGACGCGGCGGGCCGCCCAGGGGGAGCCGCCGGCCGCCATGAACCAGCGCACGGCGTCCGCGCCGTGCTGGTCCATGAGCGGGATCGGCTGGAGGATGTTGCCCAGGTGCTTGGACATCTTCCGGCCGTCCTCGGCGAGGATGTGGCCCAGGCAGACCACGTTCTCGTACGACGACTTGTCGAAGACGAGGGTGCCGACGGCCATGAGGGTGTAGAACCAGCCGCGGGTCTGGTCGATGGCCTCGGAGATGAACTGCGCCGGGTAGCGCTTCTCGAAGAGGTCCTTGTTCTTGTACGGGTAGCCGTACTGCGCGAACGGCATCGAGCCCGAGTCGTACCAGGCGTCGATGACCTCCGGGACGCGGGTGGCCGTCTCCTGGCAGGTGGGGCACGGGAAGGTCACGTCGTCGATGTACGGGCGGTGCGGGTCCAGCGACGACTGGTCGGTGCCCGTCAGCTCGGACAGCTCGGTGAGCGAGCCGACGCAGGTGAGGTGGTCGTCCTCGCAGCGCCAGATGGGCAGCGGGGTGCCCCAGTAGCGGTTGCGGGAGAGCGCCCAGTCGATGTTGTTGTTCAGCCAGTCGCCGAAGCGGCCGTGCTTGACGGAGTCCGGGAACCAGTTGGTGTTCTCGTTCTCCTGGAGCAGGCGGTCCTTGACAGCGGTCGTACGGATGTACCAGGACGGCTGCGCGTAGTACAGCAGCGCCGTGTGGCAGCGCCAGCAGTGCGGGTAGCTGTGCTCGTACGCGATGTGCTTGAAGAGCCGTCCACGGGCCTGGAGGTCGGCCGTGAGCGCCTCGTCGGCCTTCTTGAAGAACTGGCCGCCGACGAGCGGCACGTCCTCCTCGAAGGTGCCGTCCGGGCGGACCGGGTTCACCACGGGCAGGCCGTAGGAGCGGCAGACCTTGAGGTCGTCCTCACCGAAGGCGGGCGACTGGTGGACCAGACCGGTGCCGTCCTCGGTGGTGACGTAGTCCGCGTTGACGACGTAGTGCGCCGGGGCCGGGAACTCGATCAGGTCGAACGGGCGCTCGTAGGTCCAGCGCTCCATCTCGGCGCCGGTGAAGGTCTGGCCGGTGGCCTCCCAGCCCTCGCCGAGGGCCTTGGCGAGGAGCGGCTCGGCGACGAGCAGCTTCTCCCGGCCGTCGGTCGCGACGACGTACGTGACGTCGGGGTGGGCGGCGACGGCGGTGTTGGACACCAGGGTCCACGGGGTGGTCGTCCAGACCAGCAGGGACGCCTCGCCGGCGAGGGGGCCGGAGGTCAGCGGGAAGCGGACGAAGACCGAGGGGTCGACGACCGTCTCGTAGCCCTGGGCCAGCTCGTGGTCGGACAGGCCCGTGCCGCAGCGGGGGCACCACGGGGCGACGCGGTGGTCCTGGACCAGCAGGCCCTTGTCGAAGATCTCCTTCAGGGACCACCAGACCGACTGGACGTACTCCGGGTCCATGGTGCGGTACGCGTCGTCCAGGTCGACCCAGTAGCCCATCCGGGTCGTCAGCTCGGCGAACGCGTCGGTGTGGCGGGTCACCGACTCGCGGCACTTGGCGTTGAACTCGGCGATGCCGTACGCCTCGATGTCCTTCTTGCCGGAGAAGCCGAGCTCCTTCTCGACGGCGAGCTCGACCGGCAGCCCGTGGCAGTCCCAGCCGGCCTTGCGGGCCACGTGGTAACCGCGCATGGTGCGGAAGCGGGGGAAGACGTCCTTGAAGACGCGGGCCTCGATGTGGTGCGCGCCGGGCATGCCGTTGGCGGTGGGCGGACCCTCGTAGAAGACCCACTCGGGGCGGCCCTCGGACTGCTCAAGGGACTTCTGGAAGACCTTGGCCTCGCGCCAGAAATCGAGCACGGCGTGCTCGAGCGCGGGCAGGTCGACCTGGGCGGGTACCTGGCGGTACTGCGACATCGAATCCTCCGGCGGACTGTTCCTCGTTCCGTCGGAGGGACGAGAGCGCCTGCGCTGCGCGGCTCCCGCGGTACCACCCTCCTTGGCCCGGGCGCCTCGTGGGCGTCCTGAGCCCCCTCATTGGGGTCGCGATGCCGGGTCTACTGGCCGCGCGGTCTCCCGCGGGTGTTCTTCCGGCGGCTCCGGGGTGATGCTTCACGTCGCGCTCGCCCCCGGGCTCTCACCGTCCCCGGGTCGCTCATGGCTGCGTACGACGCTACTCGTCCCCATCCAAGCCTTTCGCTGCGCCCAGTGTAAGCGCCCGGCAAGGCAGCGGCCGACCGGTTTTCCGGGCGGGCGGCCGGGGTGCGGCCAGCGGTGCGGGGTGACCCGAATGGCCACACGCGGTCCGGCGGGCTCCGGGGCGGCCTCCGGGCGCGATCGGAGGCGGATTACCGGGCGGGGAGCTGGGCACAACGGATGCAGGCCGTCGGTGCCACGGGGGAGGGGCGTCCGGACGGCGGCGTGCCCCGTTGCCGCGGGGCCCCAGTCGATTTATCGTCCCAGCACGATTCGCGAGCAAGATCACAATATGTGAAGGGGCCGCGAGATGGTGGCGAAGAAGACCGCCGTGAAGAAGACGGCGTCGTCCGGCAGATCCACCGCCACGGCCACGGGCGCGGCGGCCAAGGACACGACGGG
The DNA here is from genome assembly GCF_009739905.1 of Streptomyces ficellus. Taxonomy (NCBI): domain Bacteria; kingdom Bacillati; phylum Actinomycetota; class Actinomycetes; order Kitasatosporales; family Streptomycetaceae; genus Streptomyces; species Streptomyces ficellus. The sequence goes on from NZ_CP034279.1 coordinate 5,490,747, forward strand.
GAAGAAGACCACGGCGTCGCCGTCGGCGTCGTCGGCCGCGGACCGGGAGGCGCCGGCGCGGGCGCGGGCGCGCAAGACGGTCGTGAAGAAGGCGGTGGGCGGTTCCGGGGCCGCGCGGGCCGACGCCGCCGCGAAGAAGGCGGACCGGTCCGCGAAGCGCGCCGAGACGGCGGAGGCCGCGGCTCCGGCCGCGGACGGCCCCCGTGCCCGGAAGGCAGCCACGCGAAAGGCGCCCGCCGCCGGACCGTCGGCCGCGGACGGCCCCCGTTCCCGGAAGGCAGCCACGCGAAAGGCGCCCGCCGCCGAGGCTCCGGCCGCAAAGGCCCCCGCCGGCAAGGCCGCCGCCAAGAAGGCCGCTGCGGCGAAGAAGGCGGCCGCGAAGAAGACCACCGCCCACAAGGCTGCCAAGAAGGCGGTCTCCGAGGCGGCCGTCGGCGAGGAGGCCCCGCCCGCGGAGGCGCCCGTCGGCAAGGCTCCCGCCGACAAGGTTCCCGCCAGGAAGGCCGCCGCCAAGAAGGCTCCTTCCAAGAAGGCTGTCGCTCAGGAGGCCGTCGGCGAGGAGGCCCCGCCTGGGGAGGCGCCCGCCAGCAAGGCTCCCGCCAGGAAGGCCGCCGCCAAGACGGCGCCTGCCAAGAAGGCGCCCGCCAAGAAGGCGCCCGGCAAGAAAGCTGTCTCTGAGGCGGCCGTCGGCGAGGAGGCCCCGCCTGCGGAGGCGCCCGCCGGCAGGGCGGCGGCCAAGAAGGCCGCTGCGGCGAAGAAGGCGGCCGCCAAGAAGACCACCGCCCACAAGGCCGCCAAGAAGGCCCCACCGCAGGGGCGGAGGACGGCGGACGCCGGGCCGGCGGACGGGAAGAGCGGCGCCGTGGGAGGGCGCCGGGCGGGTACCAAGCGCGTGGCCGGCAAGGCCGCGGAACAGGCCGCAGCCGCGGCCGAGGGGGCGGCCCAGGCCGCGGAACAGACAGGAGCCAGGACAGTGGCAGCGAAGAAGACCGCGGACGTGACCACGGCGCCAGCCGGCTCGGCCGTGCCCCTTGCCCGGGGCGGCGTCGCCGACACGGCACCGGAGGAGCTCGCCGTACGGCCCGGGGAGGACCCCTGGACCTCCGAGGAGGTCGCCGGGGCGCGGGCCGAGCTGGAGGGCGAGGCGGTCCGCCTCGAGGCGGAGATCACCGCCTCCGAGGAGGCCCTGTCGGGGCTGATGCGGGACTCCGGGGACGGTGCCGGGCACGACGAGGCCGACACCGGCACCAAGAACATCACGCGGGAGCACGAGATGGCGCTCGCCGCCAACGCCCGGGCCACCCTGGAGCAGATCCAGCACGCGCTGGAACGGCTGGACACCGGGACGTACGGACTGTGCGAGGTGTGCGGCAAGCCCATCGGCAAGGCGCGGATGCAGGCCTTCCCGCGGGCCACGCTCTGCGTGGAGGACAAGCAGAAGCAGGAACGGCGAGGCTGAACCCGTACGTGTGTGCCGTACCCTCGTGCACAGTAGGCACCTAGGTTGAGGGACTCACGTGGCAGAGGCGGAGCGCACCATCGGTACGCCGGACGTTGACGACGAGGCCGCGGCGCCCGCCGAGCGGCCCAGGGGCAGGCGCCGCGTCCTGGCGCTGTTCGTCGTGGCCATGGTGGCCTACCTGCTCGATCTCGGCAGCAAGATGATCGTGGTGGCCAAGCTGGAGCACCACGAGCCGATCCAGGTCATCGGTGACTGGCTGAGGTTCGTGGCGGTGCGCAACCCGGGCGCGGCGTTCGGGATGGGCGAGGCCTTCACGGTCATCTTCACCTGCATCGCCGCGACGGTGATCGTGGTGATCATCCGGCTGGCGCGCAAGCTCTACAGCCTGCCCTGGGCGATCGCGCTGGGCCTGCTGCTCGGCGGGGCGCTCGGCAACCTCACCGACCGGATCTTCCGCTCGCCCGGCGTCTTCGAGGGCGCGGTCGTGGACTTCATCGCGCCCGCGCACTTCGCGGTGTTCAACCTGGCGGACTCGGCGATCGTGTGTGGCGGGTTCCTCATTGTGATCCTGTCGTTCCGGGGGCTGGACCCCGACGGGACCGTCCACAAGGACTGACAAGGCATACTCGACGGGTGAGCACGCTTCCCGAGATCCGTACGCTGCCCGTTCCCGATGGCCTGGAAGGCGAGCGCGTCGACGCCGCCATCGCCCGTATGTTCGGGTTTTCCCGCACCAAGGCGGCCGAGCTGGCCGCCGCCGGGAAGGTGCTCGTCGACGGCGCCGCCGTCGGCAAGTCCGAGCGGGTCAGCGGTGGTGCGTGGCTCGAGGTGGAGATGCCCGGCGCCCCCGCGCCCGTGCAGATCGTCGCCGAGCCCGTCGAGGGCATGGAGATCGTCCACGACGACGACGACATCGTCGTGATCGTGAAGCCCGTCGGCGTGGCCGCGCACCCGAGCCCCGGCTGGACCGGGACCACCGTGATCGGCGGCCTCGCGGCGGCCGGGTACCGGATCTCGACGTCCGGCGCCGCCGAGCGGCAGGGCATCGTCCACCGCCTCGACGTCGGTACGTCCGGGCTCATGGTCGTGGCCAAGTCGGAGCGGGCGTACACGCTGCTCAAGGCGCAGTTCCGGGAGCGCACGGTCGACAAGCGGTACCACGCGCTCGTGCAGGGCCACCCGGACCCGCTGAGCGGGACCATCGACGCGCCGATCGGACGCCACCCGAACCACGACTACAAGTGGGCCGTGACCGCCGACGGCAAGCCCTCGGTGACCCACTACGACCTGATCGAGGCCTACCGCGCCGCCTCCCTGCTCGACATCAAGCTGGAGACCGGCCGCACGCACCAGATCCGCGTCCACATGTCGGCCCACCGCCACCCCTGCGCCGGCGACCTGACCTATGGCGCCGACCCGACCATGGCGAAGCGCCTCGGCCTCACCCGGCAGTGGCTGCACGCCGTGCGGCTCGGCTTCGAGCACCCGGCGGACGGCCGGTGGGTCGAGTTCGAGAGCACCTACCCGGAGGACCTCCAGGCCGCCCTGGACCGGATCGCCGCGGAGAGCGCGTGAGTGACGTCGTCGTACGGGAGGCCGTGAGCGAGGCCGACCGGAAGGCGGGCTTCGCCGTCCGCCGTGAGGTGTTCGTCGTCGAGCAGGGCGTGCCCGAGGACATCGAGTACGACGCGTACGACGCGACCGCCGTCCACGTCCTGGCCGTCCGCCGCGCCGACGGGACCGCCCTGGGCACCGGCCGGCTGCTGTACGGGGCGGACGCGGCCGGCAAGACGGGCGGCGCCGAGGGCGTGGGTTCGCTGGGCCGGCTCGCGGTGGCCCGGGACGCGCGGGGCCTCGGCGTCGGCGTGGCCCTGGTGCGGGGCATCGAGGACGCGGCACGCGCGCGTGGCCTGACGGCGGTGGACCTGCACGCACAGACGCACGCACTCGGGTTCTACGAGCGGCTCGGCTACGAGGCGTACGGGGACGAGTTCCAGGACGCGGGGATCCCGCACCGGGCGATGCGCCGGGTCCTGTGACGCCCGTGGCAGGGTTGACCTCCGGATCTTGACGGAGTGAACGGCCGGAGGGCGCACCGTGGACCAGCTGGCTCTGCTGCTCGTGCTGCTGCTCGGGGCGGTGCTGACCGTGCCCCTCGGGGAGCGGCTGGGGCTGCCCGCCCCCGTACTGATGACGCTCGCCGGAGTGGTGCTGGCCCTGCTGCCCTTCGTGCCGAACGTGGAGATCCCGCCGGACTTCATCCTGCCGCTGGTGCTGCCGCCCCTGCTGTACGCGGCGGTGCAGCGGACGTCGTGGCGCCAGTTCGCGGCCAATGTGCGCCCCATCCTCCTGCTCGCGGTGGCGCTGGTCTTCGTGACCACGGCCGCCGTGGCCGCCGTGGCGCACACCGTCGTCCCGGGCCTGCCCATCGCCGCGGCCGTGGCGCTCGGCGCGCTCGTCGCGCCGCCCGACCCGGTCGCCGCGACCGCCGTCGCCGGCTCGCTGGGGCTGCCGCGCCGGCTGGTGTCGATCCTGGAGGGCGAGGGCCTGTTCAACGACGTCACGGCGATCGTGCTCTACCACGTGGCGATCGGCGCGGCCGTCGGAGGGACGTTCTCGTACGGGGAAGCCGCCGGTGAACTGGTGCTGTCCGCCGTCGTCGCCGTGGCGGTCGGGATCGCGCTGGGCTGGCTCTCCAACAAGCTGATGGCGCTGCTCGGGGACCCCACCCTCCAGGTCGGGCTCACCCTCCTCGTGCCCTTCGTCTCGTACGTGCTCGCCGAGGAGCTGCACGGCTCCGGTGTCCTCGCCGTCCTCGTCACCGCCCTCTTCCTCGCCGAACGCGCCACGGACGCGGACGACGTGATGGGGCGGCTCGCCGGCCGTACCTTCTGGGAGATCGTCGACACCCTCGTCACGGGCGTCGCCTTCGGGCTGATCGGCCTGGAGCTGCACAACGTCTTCGGCACCGCCGACGGGCGGGAGCTGCGGATGCTGGGCTGGGGCGCGGCCGTCGTCGCCTGTGTCGTCGGCGTCCGGCTGCTGTGGCTGCTGCCGGCGACCTGGCTCGCCAAACGGCTCCACACACGGCGGGACTACGACGAGGAGATCCCCATGAGCTGGCGGGAGACCGTCGTCATGTGGTGGTCCGGCATGCGGGGCGTGGCGTCGGTCGCGCTGGCCCTCGCGATCCCGCTGCGCACGGAGGACGGGGCGCCGTTCCCGGGGCGGGACGAGATCGTGTTCATCGCGTTCTGCGTGATCATGGCGACGCTCGTGGTCCAGGGCCTCACGCTGCCGTGGCTCGTCAGGAAGCTGGGCGTACGCGCCGACACGGACGCGGAGCGCGAGCTGGAGCGGAAGCTCGCGCTGCGGGCGGCCGCGGCCGCCAAGCGGCGGCTGAAGGAGATCGAGGAGGTCGAGGACCTCCCGGAGGAGCTCCAGGAGCGGCTGCAGCGCGTCGCGTTCGACGTGGGGGCGCGGATCAGCCCGGACCTGGTCGACGAGGAGCGGCGGTCCGCCACGGCCAAGCGCGCGGAGCGGTACCGGGCCATGCAGCGCATCCAGCGGGAACTGATGTCGGCGGCCCGCCACGAGGTCCTCGCCGCCCGCAGCGAGCCCGGCGCCGACCCGGAGGTCGTCGACCGCGTGCTGCGCCACCTGGACGTCCGCAGCCTGCGCTGACGGGCGGGCGAGGAGGGAGCGGTACGGGAGGTCAGCCGCGGCCGGTGCGGGGGGCCTCCGCGGCCGGGGAGTCGCCGTTCGGGGACTCGCCGTCCGGGACGTAGTTGTCCGCGTTGTTGCTGTGGACCTCCGCCGGGCGCGGCAGCCGGGCCGAGGCCCTGCCGCGCTCGGGCCACTGGCCGTCCGGCGGCAGCGACGCCGGCGACGTGGCGACGCGCGGCAGCGCGTAGGGGTGCTTCTCGCAGAGCCAGGCGACCAGCTGCTCGCGCACCACGCACCGCGCCGTCCATATGTCGTCCGCGTCCTTGGCGGTGACGACCGCCCGTACCTGGATCGTGGTCGGCGTGGTGTCCGTGACAGCCAGGGACCAGTCACGGCCGTCCCAGGCGGAGCACTCCGCGAGGACCTCCTTGAGCTTCTCGCGCATCAGGCCCACCGGTGCCGAGTGGTCCAGGTGGAAGAAGACCGTGCCGGTCATCTGGGCCCCGCCGCGCGACCAGTTCTCGAACGGCTTGCTGGTGAAGTACGACACGGGCATCGTGATCCGCCGCTCGTCCCACGTGCGTACCGCCAGGAACGTCAGCGTGACCTCCTCGACCACGCCCCACTCGCCGTCCACCACCACCGTGTCGCCGATCCGCACCATGTCGCCGAAGGCGATCTGGAAGCCGGCGAAGAGGTTGCCGAGCGTGGACTGCGCCGCGACACCGGCGACGATGCCGATGATGCCCGCCGAGGCCAGCATCGACGTACCGATCGTCTTGAAGTCCGGGAAGGTCAGCAGCATCGCCGCGGCCGCCACCACGCAGACCACCGCCGTCACGATCCGCATGATCAGCGTGACCTGGGTGCGGACCCGGCGCACGCGTGCCGCGTCGCGGGTCGACGAGGCGTACCGGGCGTACGTGGACTCCACTATCGCGGCGGCGATCCGCACCACGAGCCAGGCGCTCGCCCCGATCAGCACCAGGGACAGCACCTGCCCGATGCCGGTCTCGTGGTCCTCGATCACCGGCCACTTGGTCTGCCGGTACGAGCCGCGCAGCAGCGCGGTGAGCAGGACGACCTGGAGGGGCAGCCGGCACCGGCGCAGCAGCCCCCACAGCGGGGTCTCGTGGTGCCGGGCGTCGGCTCGGCGCAGGACGACGTCGGCGACGTAGCCGACGACCAGCGTGAGCACGACCGAGCCACCGACGACGGTCAACGGGCGCAGTACGTTCTCCATGGCTCCGGATTCCAGCTGGCAGGATGGCCGGATGAACATCATGCTCTTCCACTCGGCCTACGGTCCGCGCCCGGCCGTTCACGCCGCAGCCGACCGGCTGCGCGCCGCCGGGCACCACGTGCACGTGCCCGACCTGTACGGCGGTCAAACGGCCGGCAGCCTCGAGGAGGGCATGGCCGTCAAGGACGGCATCGGCAAGGAAGAGCTGCTCAAGCGGGCCGTCATGGCCGCCGCCCCGTACTCGGAGCAAGGGCTCGTGTACGCCGGGTTCTCCATGGGCGCGTCCATCGCGCAGACCATGGCGCTCGGTGACGAGAAGGCGCGCGGGCTGCTGCTCCTGCACGGCACGTCCGACATCGCCGACAACGCCTCGGTGGACGACCTGCCGGTGCAACTGCACGTCGCCGACCCGGACCCGTTCGAGTCGCACGACTGGCTGAACGCCTGGTACCTCCGGATGAGGCGGGCGGGCGCCGACACCGAGGTCTACCGCTACCCCGGCGCCGGGCACCTGTACACCGACCCCGACCTGCCCGACTACGACGAGGAGGCCGCCGAGCGGACCTGGGCGATCGCGCTCGCCTTCCTGGAGAGCCTGTAGGGCCGCGTTCAGGGGCTCCGGCGGGCCGGTGCGCCTCCGTGCGGACCCGCGTCCGCACGGAGGAATGGCCGGGAATCGCCCCTGCGGCGCCCGGCGCCCGGCGACCGGGGGGCAAGGGTCAGCGGACCGGTGCCTGGACCCGTTCGACCTTCTGCGTCCCGCTGAGCGTCCGGTAGGAGCGGACCCAGGCCGAGGACGCGCCGGGATCCGTCTTGTCGGAGACCTTGTAGTAGTCCATCTGCGAGCGCTCCGCGGTCACGTCCAGGACGCCGTACCCGTGGTTGTCCATGTCGAGCCACTTCACATGACGGTTGGCGCCCCGGATCGCCGTCGCCGCGACCAGGGAGACCGTGCCGGGCGCGACGTGGAGGATGTCGTCCAGGTTGTCGGACGTCACCGACGTGACCACGAACTCCGTCGCCGCCGACCGTGACGCCGGATAGGTGGCCGCCGTCACGGGCACGTCGTTGGCCCACGCCATGTGGATGTCCCCGGTCAGGAACACGGTGTTGGTGACGGACCGGTCCGTGAGGTGCGCGAGCAGCTCCTTGCGGTCGTCCGTGTAGCCGTCCCACTGGTCCACGTTGATCGCCAGGCCGCCCTTGGGCAGGCCCAGCAGCTCCGCGACCGGCCCCAGCAGGTGGGACGGCAGGGAGCCGAAGGCGACCGGCGAGATCATCACCGAGGTGCCGACCAGCTTCCAGGCCGCATCCGAGGCCGCCAGCCCCGCCTTCAGCCAGTCCAGCTGGGCGCGGCCGGTGATGGTCCGGTCCGGGTGGTCGACCTCGCCGCTGCCGGTCCTGGCCTGCTGCGAGCGGAACGACCGCAGGTCCAGCAGGTGCAGGTCGGCCAGCTTGCCGAAGCGCAGCCGGCGGTAGACCGTGCCCTCGGTCGAGGCGCGCACCGGCATCCACTCGAAGTACGCCTGCTTCGCCGCCGCCGCGCGGGCCGCCCACTCTCCCTCGGTGCCCGGCGTGTGGTTGTCCGCGCCGCCGGACCAGGTGTCGTCGGCGAACTCGTGGTCGTCCCATATCGCGATCACCGGGTGCGCGGCGTGCAGCGCCTGGAGGTCGCCGTCCGTCTTGTAGGTGGCGTGCCGCAGGCGGTAGTCGGCGAGGGTGACGATCTCGTGCTTCGGCTCGTGCTGCCGTACGACGTACTTGGGCTCGGGGTAACTGCCCGTCGGGTACTCGTAGATGTAGTCGCCGAGGTGGAGGACCGCGTCCAGGTCGGTCCGGGCGGCGAGGTGGCGGTAGGCGGAGAAGTGGCCGGACTCCCAGTTGGCGCAGGAGACCACGCCGAAACGGACACCGTCGGTCGTGGCGTCGACGCCCGGGGTCGTACGGGTCCGGCCGACGGGGGAGGCGGCCGGCGAGGCGTCCGTACCGGCCGTGAAGCGGAAGTAATAGCCGGTCTCCTGGCGGAGGCCCCTTACGTCCACCTTGACGGTGTGGTCGGTCGCGGCCGTGGCCGTGACCGCGCCGCGGGCGACGGTCCGGGTGAAGGCTCTGTCCTCGGCGACCTCCCATCTCACCTCGGTGTCCGGGCCCTTGCCGGATCCGGGGAGGGCGTCGGGGGAGGGGGTCACGCGCGTCCACAGCAGGACGCCGTCGGGCAGCGGGTCACCGGAGGCGACCCCGTGGAGGAAGGCGGGGGCCCTGACGTCCGCCGCGGCGGACGGGGCGGAGGCGAGGACGGGAGCGGCGACGACGCCGGCGGCAGCGGCCTTGACGACCGTGCGGCGGCTGGGAGCGGAAGGAAGACGACTGGTCACGGCCGATCAGATTACTGATCGGTAGAGCGCATGAGCGGGCGAAGTCCGCAGAGTTCGCCCGCTCGTTGGCCAAAAGTCGTGCCCCGTCGGCGCGCTCGCCGGCGCCGGACCGCCGGCTAGCCCTTGAGCGCCTTGTCGATCGCCGTGGTGAAGTCGGGGGCCGTCATGGGGGCGTTCTTGCCGCCCGCGACGGTGACCGGCTTGCCGTCCATCATCAGCGTGGGCGTGCCCTTGACGCCGCTCTTGTCGAAGGCCTCGGACATCTTGAGCGCCCAGGCGTCGAAGGTGCCCTCCTCGACGTTCTTCTTGAACGTGGCGTTGTTCTTGAGGGCCGGGACGGTGCCGGCGATCTCCAGGAGGTAGGAGTCCTTGGCGAACTTGTCGTCGCTCTCCGCCGGGTGGTACTCCGCCGAGTAGAGCGCCGCCTTGTAGTCCAGGAAGGCCTCGGGGCTGACGTCGAGGGCGGCGCCCAGCGCGGAGAGGGCGTTCTTGGACCCCTCGCCCTGGTCGCTGTTGTCGATGAACGTGGCGCCGACGTACTGGAGCTTGTACTTGCCGGCGGCGACGTCCTTCTCGATCGTCTCGCCCACGCCCTGCTCGAACGTCGCGCAGATCGGGCAGCGCGAGTCCTCGTACACCTCCAGCGTCTTCTTGGCGGCGGGCTTGCCCACGACGAGGGTGGTGCCGTTGTCGCCCGAGGTGTTCTTCGGGGCGGTGACCTTCTTCTGGTCCTTCACCGCCTCCCAGTGGGAGGGCTTGTTCGCCTGCATCACGCCGTAGCCGATGCCGCCGGCCAGCGCGAGGACGGCGACCGCCGAGACGGCGACCGTGACCTGCCGGCGGACCTTGTCCTTCTTCGCCTGGCGTTCGCGCTCCTGGCGCAGCCGCTCGCGGGCGGCCGCCTTGTTGGCCTGGCTGTTGCGTGCACTCATGGTGGTGTTCTCCGTGGGGATCGTGCGAAAGGTGGGGACGCTGGTGCTCAGGCGGCGAGAGCCGCCCGGCACGGCGGTCCCCGCCGCCCCACGCAGTGCACGAGCAGACGGGTGCGGGAGGAGCGCGGACGGCTCGTGCGCCCCGGGCTCCGCCGCACGGCCCGGCCCGCCACCCCGACCACGGCCACCGCCAGCAGCAGCGGCCGGAACGCGAACGCCGCGACCGACCGCGCCAGCGAGGCCAGCGCGGTCTCGCCCCGTCGCAGCCACGCCGAGGCGACCAGCCCCACCGTGACGTGCGCGGCCAGCAGCAGCCAGGGCAGCGCCGGGTCGGGGGAGCGCAGCAGGGCGGCCGCGCCGCTCTCCGGGGCGGCCACACCGGGCAGCGGGACGCCCACGGCGCCGCCGCACAGCACGTCCACCCCGAACGCCCGCAGCGAGCCCGACACCGGGCCGCCGGCCGGGCCGTAACAGAGGTGCTGGCCCGTGGTGAAGACGGTGTCGGCGGCCAGCTCCAGCGGAACGAGCAGCCCCGCGATGCTCCAGAACCCGCGCTCGGCGCCCGCCAGCGCGTACGCCACGCCGAAGACCCCGGCGGCGACCCCGGCGACGGTCGCCGCCGGCAGCGCGACCCCCGACAGCAGCACGTGGGAGGCCACGGATAGCGTCACGACCAGTGCCGTGAAGAACGCTGCCCGCAGCCACCTGAGCCGGGTCCCGGATATGCCGTCCATCGCCGAGAGTGTGCCACGCGCGCCGGTAAGCGGTCCCTAAAGGATCCGGCCGGGCCGGATCCGCGGGAGGCCGCTCCTACAGGCCGGGGATCCGGCCGTTGCGGAACAGGTCGACGAAGATCTGGTGGTCCGCCCGCGCGCGGGCGCCGTAGGCGTGCGCGAAGTCCACCAGCAGCTCCCCGAAGCCCTCCTCGTCGGCGGCTATCGCCGCGTCGATGGCCCGCTCCGTGGAGAACGGCACGAGCGAGTGCCCGCTCTCGTCGTCCGCCGCCGCGTGCATGGTGGCCGTCGCGCGGCCCAGGTCGGCGACGGTCGCCGCGATCTCCTCCAGGTCGTCGATGTCCGACCAGTCCAGGTCCACCGCGTACGGCGACACCTCGGCGACCAGCTGACCGGCGCCGTCCAGCTCCGTCCAGCCCAGCCACGGGTCGGCGTGCGCCTGGAGCGCGCGCTGCGAGATGACCGTGCGGTGCCCCTCGTGCCGGAAGTACCCGCGCACCGCCGGATCGGTCACATGGCGCGAGACCGCCGGGGTCTGCGCCTGCTTCATGTAGATCACGACGTCGTTCTCCAGGGCGTCGCTGTTCCCCTCCAGGAGGATGTTGTACGAGGGCAGGCCGGCCGACCCGATGCCGATGCCGCGCCGCCCCACCACGTCCTTCACCCGGTACGAGTCGGGCCGCGCCAGGCTCGACTCGGGCAGCGTCTCCAGGTACCCGTCGAAGGCGGCCAGCACCTTGTACCGGGTCGCCGCGTCCAGCTCGATCGCCCCGCCGCCGGGCGCGAACCGGCGCTCGAAGTCACGGATCTCCGTCATCGAGTCCAGCAGCCCGAACCGGGTCAGCGACCGCGCGACGCGCAGCGCGTCCAGCAGCGGCCCGTCGGCCGTGTCCAGGGTGAAGGGCGGCAGGTCCGACTCACCGGCGTTCCGCGAGCCGGTCGCCAGCGCGTGGATCCGCTCCCGGTAGGCGGCCGCGCAGATCCGCACCAGCTCGGTGATCTGCTCGTCCCCGAGCGCCTTGCTGTAGCCGATCAGGGCCAGGGAGGCCGACAGCCGCTTGAGGTCCCAGGTGAAGGGGCCGACGTACGCCTCGTCGAAGTCGTTGACGTTGAAGATCAGCCGCCCGTTGGCGTCCATGTACGTGCCGAAGTTCTCCGCGTGCAGGTCACCGTGGATCCACACCCGGCCGGTCCGCTCGTCCAGGTAGGGGCCGCCGTGCCGCTCCTCGTCGAGGTCGGCGTAGAAGAGGCAGGCCGTGCCCCGGTAGAAGGCGAAGGCGGAGCCGGCCATCTTCCGGAACTTGACCCGGAAGGCGGCCGGGTCGGCGGCCAGGAGCTCGCCGAAGGCGGTGCCGAAGACGGAGAGGATCTGCTCACCGCGTTCCTCGGCGGTGGGCTGCGGGACCGACATCGCGGGGTGCCTCCTGGTGCGTACGTACACGGGTGCGCGCCACGTCGCGCGCACGGCGGAGGGACCGGCCCTCCGTCCCCTCCAACGCGTGACCGCGCTCCCGAGTGCCCCGCCGCTGTCAGTGCGGCGACGTAGACTTCCGAGCTGTCCCCCATCCCCGGCCCCGGAGGCAGCAACCGTGTCGAAGCCGCCGTTCACGCACCTTCACGTGCACACCCAGTACTCGCTGCTGGACGGTGCCGCGCGGCTCAAGGACATGTTCAACGCCTGCAACGAGATGGGCATGACGCACATCGCCATGTCCGACCACGGCAACCTCCACGGGGCCTACGACTTCTTCCACTCGGCGCAGAAGGCGGGCGTCACCCCGATCATCGGCATCGAGGCGTACGTCGCCCCCGAGTCGCGCCGCAACAAGCGGAAGGTGCAGTGGGGCCAGCCGCACCAGAAGCGGGACGACGTCTCCGGTTCCGGCGGTTACACCCACAAGACGATCTGGGCGGCGAACGCGACCGGCCTGCACAACCTGTTCCGGCTCTCCTCCGACGCGTACAAGGAGGGCTGGCTGCAGAAGTGGCCCCGGATGGACAAGGACACCATCGCCCAGTGGTCGGAGGGGCTGATCGCCTCCACGGGCTGCCCCTCCGGCGAGCTCCAGACCCGGCTGCGCCTCGGCCAGTTCGACGAGGCCCTGAAGGCCGCCTCCGAGTACCAGGACATCTTCGGCAAGGACCGGTACTTCCTGGAGCTGATGGACCACGGTATCGAGATCGAGCGCCGCGTCCGCGACGGCCTGCTGGAGATCGGCAAGAAGCTCGGCATCCCGCCCCTGGTCACCAACGACTCGCACTACACGTACGCGCACGAGGCCACCGCCCACGACGCGCTGCTGTGCATCCAGACCGGCAAGAACCTCTCCGACCCCGACCGCTTCAAGTTCGACGGCACCGGCTACTACCTCAAGTCCACGGACGAGATGTACGCCATCGACTCCTCGGACGCCTGGCAGCAGGGGTGCGCGAACACCCTCCTGGTGGCCGAGCAGATCGACACCACCGGCATGTTCGAGAAGCGCGACCTCATGCCGAAGTTCGACATCCCCGAGGGCCACACCGAGGTCAGCTGGTTCAAGGAGGAGGTCCAGCGGGGCATGCACCGCCGCTTCCCCGGCGGCATCCCCGACGACCGGCAGCAGCAGGTCGAGTACGAGATGGACGTCATCATCCAGATGGGGTTCCCGGGGTACTTCCTCGTCGTCGCCGACTTCATCATGTGGGCCAAGAACCAGGGCATCGCGGTCGGCCCCGGCCGTGGCTCGGCGGCCGGCTCGATCGTGGCGTACGCCCTGGGCATCACCGACCTCGACCCCATCCCGCACGGACTGATCTTCGAGCGCTTCCTCAACCCCGAGCGCGTGTCCATGCCCGATGTCGACATCGACTTCGACGAGCGCAGGCGCGTCGAGGTGATCAGGTACGTGACCGAGAAGTACGGCGAGGACAAGGTCGCCATGATCGGCACGTACGGCACGATCAAGGCCAAGAACGCGATCAAGGACTCCGCGCGCGTGCTGGGCTACCCGTACGCGATGGGCGACCGCATCACCAAGGCCATGCCCGCCGACGTCCTCGGCAAGGGCATCCCGCTCTCCGGCATCACCGACCCCTCCCACCCCCGGTACTCGGAGGCGGGCGAGGTCCGCGGGATGTACGAGAACGAGCCGGACGTGAAGAAGGTCATCGACACCGCGCGCGGCGTGGAGGGCCTGGTCCGGCAGATGGGCGTGCACGCCGCCGGCGTGATCATGTCCAGCGAGCCGATCGTCGACCACGTCCCCGTCTGGGTCAGGCACACCGACGGCGTCACCATCACCCAGTGGGACTACCCGAGCTGCGAGTCGCTCGGCCTGCTGAAGATGGACTTCCTCGGCCTGCGCAACCTGACGATCATGGACGACGCCGTCAAGATGGTGAAGGCCAACAAGGGGATCGACATCGATCTCCTCGGCCTGCCGCTCGACGACCCGACCACCTTCGAGCTGCTCCAGCGCGGCGACACCCTCGGTGTCTTCCAGTTCGACGGCGGACCCATGCGGTCCCTGCTGCGGCTGATGAAGCCCGACAACTTCGAGGACATCTCCGCCGTCTCGGCCCTCTACCGGCCGGGCCCGATGGGCATGAACTCGCACACCAACTACGCGCTGCGCAAGAACGGCCAGCAGGAGATCACCCCGATCCACCCGGAGCTGGAGGAGCCGCTCCGCGAGGTCCTGGGCGTCACCCACGGCCTGATCGTCTACCAGGAGCAGGTCCAGAAGGCCGCCCAGATCATCGCCGGGTACTCCCTCGGCGAGGCCGACATCCTCCGCCGCGTCATGGGCAAGAAGAAGCCCGAGGAGCTGGCCAAGAACTTCGTCCTCTTCCAGGAGGGCGCGAAGAAGAAGGGCTACAGCGACGAGGCGATCCAGGCGCTGTGGGACGTCCTGGTCCCCTTCGCCGGCTACGCGTTCAACAAGGCCCACTCCGCCGCGTACGGACTCGTCTCCTACTGGACCGCGTACCTCAAGGCCAACCACCCCGCCGAGTACATGGCGGCGCTGCTCACCTCGGTCAAGGACGACAAGGACAAGTCGGCCGTCTACCTCAACGAGTGCCGCCGCATGGGCATCAAGGTGCTCCCGCCGAACGTCAACGAGTCCGAGTCGAACTTCGCCGCCCAGGGCGACGACGTGATCCTCTTCGGCCTCTCCGCCGTGCGGAACGTCGGCACCAACGTGGTCGAGTCGATCATCCGGTGCCGCAAGGCGAAGGGGAAGTACACCACCTTCCCCGACTTCCTCGACAAGGTCGAGGCGGTCGTCTGCAACAAGCGCACCATCGAGTCGCTGATCAAGGCCGGTGCCTTCGACGAGATGGGCCACACCCGCAAGGGCCTGGTCGCGCACCACGAACCGATGATCGACAACGTGGTCGCGGTCAAGCGCAAGGAGGCCGAGGGGCAGTTCGACCTCTTCGGCGGCATGGGCGAGGAGACCAGCGACGAGCCGGGCTTCGGACTCGACGTCGAGTTCTCCGACATCGAGTGGGAGAAGTCCTACCTCCTCGCGCAGGAGCGCGAGATGCTCGGCCTGTACGTCTCCGACCACCCGCTCTTCGGCATCGAGCACGTCCTGTCGGACAAGACCGACGCGGCGATCTCCCAGCTGACCGGCGGCGAGCACGGGGACGGCGCCGTCGTCACCATCGGCGGCATCATCTCGGGCCTCCAGCGCAAGATGACCAAGCAGGGCAACGCCTGGGCCATCGCGACCGTGGAGGACCTCGCCGGCTCCATCGAGTGCATGTTCTTCCCCGCGACCTACCAGCTGGTGTCCACCCAGCTCGTCGAGGACACCGTCGTCTTCGTCAAGGGCCGCCTCGACAAGCGCGAGGACGTCCCCCGCCTGGTCGCCATGGAGCTGATGGTCCCCGACCTGTCGTCGGCCGGCACCAACGCGCCCGTGGTCCTCACCATCCCCACGGTGAAGGTCACCCCGCCGATGGTCAGCCGCCTCGGCGAGATCCTCAGCCACCACAAGGGCAACACCGAGGTGCGGATCAAGCTCCAGGGCCCGCGGTCCACCACCGTGCTCCGGCTCGACCGGCATCGCGTCACGGCCGACCCGGCGCTCTTCGGTGACCTCAAGGTGCTGCTCGGCCCGTCCTGCCTGGCCGGCTGAGCCGCCCGCCCGGCTCCTCCCGCCGTCCCGCCCGGCCACGCGGAAGGGGCGCGCCCGTCGTCACGGGTGCGCCCCTTCCGGCGTACGCGGCGCGGACGCGGCCTCAGTTGTGGCCGAACCGCTTCTGCCGGCCCTTGCGCGCGATGTCCGCCGGCGTCGCCGTCGCCATGCGGTGCTCCGCCTCCATCGACGTGCGCTGGGCCTCCTGCGCGCCACGCTCCGCCGCCGAGGCCTTCTGCTGACTCCGGTCCGACTTCTTGTTCTTGGCCATGGTGCTGCCTCCGTGGGGTGTAGGGGCCAGGGCCGCTGCCAGACTCACATACCTCAATATTGCCCGCATTTTGGATCATTGCGGACGGTAGCCGGGTGCCCTCGCGCGAGCCGGGGCCGATCCGCCACGCCGATGATCCAGTTCCGGCCGTTAACCCCCCGGCAGTCGGGCAGACTCGAAGGAAATCCGAAGCAACTTCCGATCCCGAGGTTCCCGAAAGAGGGTGGAACACGTGGACCGCTGCGTCGTTCTGGTGGACGCCGGCTATCTGCTGGGAGCCGCCGCCAGCCTTCTCGCCGGAGAACCGGCCCGCTCCCGGATCACCGTCGACCACTCCGCCCTCATCCAGGGCCTCCGCGAACGTGCCGAGGCCGACACCCAGCAGCCCCTGCTCCGGATCTACTGGTTCGACGGCGCCCCCGACCGCGTCCCCCAGCCGGAACACCGCAGGCTGCGCGTCATGCCCCGGGTCACCGTCCGCCTGGGCGCCCTCACCCGCAGCGACGGCCGCTGGGCCCAGAAGGGCGTCGACGCCGCGATGCACGCCGAACTCACCGAACTCGCGCGCAACCGCGCCTGCTCCGACATCGTCCTCGTCACCGGTGACGGCGACCTGCTGCCGGGCCTGATGTCCGCCAAGGAACACGGCGTCGCCGTGCACCTCTGGGCCGTCCAGGCCGCCGACGGCGACTACAACCAGTCCGAGGACCTGGTCGCCGAGGCCGACGAGCGCCGCGTCCTGGACCGCGCGTGGATCACCCGGGCCGTCCGGGCCAAGGAGCTCACCGGCCCCTGCTCGCCGTCCCCCGCGCCCCGCCCCGAGATCGCCGCGATCCTCTCCGCCCCGCTGCCCGAATCGGCGCTCGCCGCCTCCGCGGAACGTGCCGCCGAAGCCGCCGCTGCCGCCGTGGGTGCCGGGCGCGGCGCCGGCGGCGTCAACGGTGCGGCGCCGTCCGCGGGCGGCGCCCCCGCCGTCAACGGCACGCCCGTCCACACCAGGCCGGGAGGGGCGCCCGGCCATGGCGCGTCGGCGCACGGCGCCCCCGCCCCCGGCGCGTCCGTCGACGGCACGGCCCGCCAGGACGAGGTGGCCGACGGTACGGGCGCGTCCGGCCCGTCCGGCGCCACCAAGAACGGCGTCCCCACCCCCAAGGACCTGGCCGCCCTGCACGCCCCCGGCCACCAGGGCGCCGGCCCCGGAGCCGCCCCGCCCGCGAACGCCACCCTGCGCTGGTCCTCCGACCGGGGCTGGGTCGACCGGCCCGGCGGAACCGCGGGCGAACCGCCCGAGACCGCTTCGCTGCCCACCCTCGCCCAGCTCACCAGCGCCGAGCAGCGCTGGGCCGACCGCGAGGAGGACATCACCACCGTCGGCGGCGACCCCTTCGAAGTCGGCCAGGTCTTCGCACGGCGCTGGATGGAACGGCTCCCCGAGCCCGCCCCCGTGCAGAAGCTCTCCACCATGTACCCGCGCATCCCGCACCGCATCGACGGGGAACTGCTCCGCTACGCGGCACGGTTCGGCCTGCTCGCACACAAGGACGACCAGATCGACGAGCACGACCGGTACGCGATCCGGGCCGGATTCTGGCGCGAGATCGACGTGCGCGCGGCCGCCGAGCACGCCCCCGTGGGCGAATAGGGCAGGGCGACCCTTTAGGCTCATCCCTCGTGAGTACGGTGTGCGTGGTGCGGGAGCTGGTCAAGACGTACCCCGCCACGCGCGGCAGGCGCGGGCGGCCCGGGACGCCCGAGGTGCGCGCCACCGACGGGGTGTCGCTGGACGTGCGCGGCGGTGAGATCTTCGGCCTGCTCGGCCCCAACGGCGCCGGCAAGACCACCCTCGTCCGCCAGCTGACCGGCCTGATGCGACCCGACTCCGGCACCGTCGAGGTGCTCGGCCACGACCTCGTGCGCCACCCCGACCGCGCCGCGCGCCTCATCGGCTACCTCGGGCAGGAGTCCACGGCGCTCGACGAGCTGACCGTCGCGCTCGCCGCCGAGACCACCGGGCGGCTGCGCGGCCTCACGACCAGGGACGCCCGCGCCGAGCGGGACGCCGTCCTGGACGAGCTGGGCCTCACCGATCTCGCCGGACGCCCGCTGAAGAAGCTGTCCGGCGGACAGCGGCGGCTCGCCTGCTTCGCGACCGCGCTGGTGGGGGAGCGGCCGGTGCTGATCCTGGACGAACCGACCACCGGCATGGACCCCGTCGCCCGGCGGGCGGTCTGGGCCGCCGTCGACCGGCGGCGCGCGCAGGCCGGTACGACGGTGCTGCTCGTCACCCACAACGTCATCGAGGCCGAGACGGTCCTGGACCGGGTGGCCGTGCTGGAGCACGGGCGGGTCATCGCCTGCGACACCCCGGCGGGGCTCAAGGAGCGGGTGGCGGGCGAGGTGCGCGTGGAGCTGGTGTGGCGCGAGCGCCCTCCGCTGGACGTGCCCGAGGTGGCGGCGCTGCGCGGCTCGGCGCAGGAGTCGGGGCGCACCTGGGTGCTGCGGCTCGCGCCGGAGGAGGCCAGGGCGGCGGTCGCGGCGGTGACGGGCGGCGCGGCGTTCGCGGCGCTCGACGACTTCACGCTGACGACGCCGAGCCTGGAGGACGTCTACCTGTCCCTGGGCGGCGAGACGAAGGGCCTGGTCAAGGCATGAACAGGAGCATGACGTGAGCATCCTGCCCGCACAGGCCGTGTCCTCCGGGGCGGTCGCCGCCGCACCGGCCGGCGACCCGGCCCGGCGCGCCGCCGCGCCGCTCGCGCCCCGGGCACGGCTGCTGCCCGCGCTCGCCGCCGTCTACGGGGCGCAGCTGTCGCGCGCCCGGGTGGCCCGTATCCCGCTGCTCTTCGTGGCGACGTTCCAGTCCGTCGGGATCATGGTGCTGATGCGCGGGGTCGTCGACGGGGGCGCGGAGGCGCGGGCCGTCGTCGCCGGATCGTCGGTGCTGGTGGTGGCGTTCGTCGCGCTGAACCTGCTCGCGCAGTACTTCGGGCAGCTGCGGGCGAGCGGCGGCCTCGACCACTACGCCACGCTGCCGGTGCCGCCGACGGCCGTGGTGCTGGGCGCGGCCGGGGCGTACGCCTCCTTCACGGTGCCCGGGACGGTCGTGACGGCGGTCGTCGGCTCGGTCCTCTTCCAGCTGCCGCTGACCCATCTGTGGATCCTCGCGGCGGTCGTCCCGCTCGCCGGGGCGGCCCTCGCCGGGCTCGGCGCGGCGCTCGGGCTGCTCGCGCCGCGGCAGGAGCTCGCCACCCTGCTGGGCCAGCTCGGCATGTCGGCCGCCCTGCTGCTGGGCGTGCTCCCGGCGGACCGGCTGCCCGCGCCCATCGGCTGGGCGCGCGACCTGCTGCCGTCGACGTACGGGGTGGAGGCGCTCGCGCGGACCTTCGACGCCCGGCCCGACTGGGCGGCCGTCGGGCTGGACCTCGCGGTGTGCGCCGCGGTCGGCGTGGTCTCGCTGGCCGTCGCGACGTGGGCGTACCGGCGGGCGGCGGTCCGGTGAGGCAGCGCGCCGGGGCGCCTGGCACGATGGCAGGGTGACCGCACCGCTGACTCCGCCGCACCAGCCGTCCCCGCACGACTCCGCGTGGCCGCCGCCGTACCCCACCGCCCAGGAGGGCACGGACGGGGCGCCGAACACGGCCGCCGAGGTGCGCCAGGGCGCGGTCGTGCTGCTCGCGGTGACGCTCGCGGGGATCGCCCTCGGACTGCTGTGGCTGTGGCTGGCGCCGCGGATCCCGCTCGTCTCGGACGGCAGGGCCGTCTTCCTCAAGGACACGGAGGGCGAGGCCGCGGTCGGCGCCGACGGGGTGTTCACCCTGCTGGCGCTCGGCCTCGGGGCGCTCAGCGCGGCGGTCGTGTTCTGGTTCCACCGGCACGGCGGCATCGCGATCGTGGTGGGGCTCGCCCTCGGCGGGCTGTTCGGCGCGATGCTCGGCTGGGGCGTCGGCACGCTGCTCGGCCCGGCGCACGACGTGGCGGCGCACGCGCGGGCGGTCGGGGCGGGCGTCACGTTCGACGCGCCGCTCAAGCTCCAGGCCCATGGCGCGGTGCTGGCGTGGCCGGTGGCCGCGATGCTCGTCCACCTGGGCCTGACGGCCCTCTTCGGCCCCCGGGACCCGGAGCCGGACTGGGACGCTCCGCTCTGACCGTCCCGCTCCCCGCGTCCGCCCCGGCGACGCCGGGCCTCAGCCGCGTCCGATCGGTGCCAGCACCGCGTCCGTGAGGGCCGCCAGGTCCGCCGGAGCCAGCTCGACCTCCAGCCCCCGGCGCCCCGCCGAGACGCAGATCGTGCCGTGCTCCGCCGCCGACGCGTCCAGTACCGTACGCAGCCGCTTGCGCTGGCCCAGCGGGGAGATGCCGCCCCGGACGTACCCCGTGGTGCGCTCGGCCGCGGCCGGGTCGGCCATCGTCGCGCGCTTGCCGCCCACCGCCGTCGCCAGGGCCTTCAGGTCCAGCTGGCCGGCGACCGGCACGACGGCGACGGTCAGGGCGCCGTCCACGTCCGCGACCAGGGTCTTGAACACCCGGTCGGGGGAGACCCCGAGGGCCTCCGCCGCTTCCTCGCCGTACGAGGGCGAGGCGGGGTCGTGGTCGTACGCGTGCAGCGTGTAGGGCGTGCCCGCGGCGGTGAGGGCCACCGTCGCGGGGGTGCCGCCCGTCTGCTTCTTCGGCTTCTTCGCCACCTGTCGTGTCCTCGGGTCAGTTGGGGCTCGTCGGCGCCCGGGTCAGCTCCACCGCCGGCAGCGACGGCAGGTGCCGCAGCACGGCCGTCTCCGCCCGCAGCAGGTGCAGTTCCTCCCGCAGCCGCGTGGCGGTGTCCGGCGCCTGGAGGAGCCGCTGCTTGGCGGGCGTGTCCAGCACCGCCGCCGCGGCCACCAGGTACGAGACGACGGACGGCTCGTCGGGCAGTTCCTGACTCGCCGCCATGGACCGCTCCCGCGCCCCGGCCAGCCGCTTCTGGTAGGAGCGGAAGGCCCGCAGCACTCCCTCGGCGAGCGCCCCGGCTCCGTCGCCCTGCTCCTCCTCCAGCTCCTCCAGCTCCGCCGTGAGGAACGGCCCGCTCGCGTCGACCGACAGCAGTTTCACCCGGGTCGTGCCGGTCGCGAGGACCTCGAAGCTGCCGTCCTCCCGCTCCCGGACGGTCGCCGCGTCGGCGATGCAGCCGACGCGGTGGAACGCCTGGATGGGGTCGGGTCCGAAGCCCGCGGCCGGCCCCTTCTCCGGCAGCGCCGTCTGGTCGGGCAGCCCGGGCGCCGTGGGCGCGACTTCACGCCCGTCGCGGATCGCCACGACGGCGAAGCGGCGCGGCTCCGACTCGTCGGTCTTGAGCAGCTCGCGCATCATGGCGCGATAGCGCTCCTCGAAGACGTTCAGGGGCAGCACGAGGCCCGGGAACAGCACCGCGTTCAGCGGGAAGAGTGGCAGGCGAGCGGTGGTCACAGCGGTCAAGCGTAATGGCCGCCGAAGCGGCCGCGTCCGGCCCGTCCCCGGGACGGGACGGCCGAGGCCACTTCGAGGCGCACTCCGTCGCGTGCGTCGAGGAACCGGCCCAGGGGATCGTCGCTCACCGACGACCACGGGAACGACGTCGCGTACGGGCCGATCAGCCGGAACTGGTCCAGCGCCGCCGCCCACCGCGACCGCCCGGTCAGCACGTACGCCAGCACGTTGCGCATCTCGGCCGGCCACGGGTCGGCCACCGCGTACCGCCCGGACAGCTCGATCGCCTGGTCCGCCGCCGCGTCGATCCGGTCCTCCCGTACGGACCCGGTGTCGCCCGCGCGCAGCTGCGCGTACGCCGCCCGCACCGGCAGGGCCCTGATCAGCGAACCCGGCCGGGCGTCGTCGGCGGCCTGCTCGGCGAAGTCGAAGCACTCCCGGTACGAGCCGTGGGCGCCACGCCGCTGGGCCGACAGGTACTTCAGCGCGGCCACGTGGCACCCGTGGTGGTGCGCGGCGCGGCGCACGGCCTGCTCCCAGAGCGCCTCGAACGCGGGGTGCCCGGCGCCCGTGCCGCGCGCGTGGTCCAGGGCCAGGCGCCAGGGCACCGGGTCGCGGGGCGAGGCGTCGGCGGCCGCGTCGATCAGTGGTCCGACGTCGCGCAGCCGCTCCGCCCGCGCCGGGGACTCCCAGGCCCTGCGGACCGCGACCTCGGCCTTGACCAGCAGGGCGTCCGGGTCGTGCGGCGTCTCCTCGAGCCAGCCCGCGAGCCACTCCTCCCGGCCCTGTGCGAAGGCGGCCAGCCGGGTGACGTACCGGTCGCGGCTCTCCCACTCGGCGGCCCCGCGGGTGGTCGCGAGCAGCTTGGCGGCCGGCTCGTGGTCCCCCAGCGCGGCGGCGACCAGCGCCGGGGCGAGCCGGTCGTCCGGCGCGTCGAGCAGCACCGCGTGGTCCGGCGGCAGCTCGTCGGCGAGCTGCGGCGCGTGCCGGACCCCGCGCGCGGTGCTGATCAGGACCTGGAGCAATGACATGGTGCGGACCATTGAAAACCGCAGGTGGGAGCCGCGCCAGGGGTGCTGCTGTGAAGCTTTGGTGGCGGCGGAATGGTTGCACGGCCGAATGCCAAGAGAACGTAAAGAAAGCGATGTGCGGGTGGTGCGAGTGTGTCAACTGCGCCTGAGGAGACGCGAAGCGCCCGCCGCGACGGTGGTCGCGAGGATCCAGCCCAGCAGGATCAGCACCGTCGACGCCCACTGCCAGACGCCTTCCACCCGCCAGTACCCGTCCTGGTTGAGGTTGATCACCGGCAGGAGGAGGTCCAGCGCGTACAGCGCCGCGTTCCAGTTCGGGTGCTCACCCGGCTTGATCGCCGGCGGGTCGCACCGCGAGAAGGCGAGCGCCCCGGCGGCCCACAGCACCGCCATCCACAGCGCCGCCCGCCCGGGCCGGTACCCGTAGGCCACCGTCCAGTCCTGGAGGTAGCCCCACATCTTCGCGGCCAGCGGCAGCGTCTCGCGCCGCCGCCGCTGCTTGGCCAGCAGCACCTCGCGCGCGTCGGCGTCCTCGCCGCAGTTGCGCAGCACCGTCGCCAGCCGCTCGTACGGCTCCGGGGCGAACTCGGGGGTCGCCGCCGCCACCCACTCCAGGCGGCGGGTGAGCGGGAAGTGCCCGTACGGCACGAGGTTCTCGTACACGAACCCGCCCATGGCGAGGCCGCCCGGGCCGGGCCAGCTGGTCGACAGGTCGATCAGCGTCACCACCTTCGCGCCGTTCAGCACCACCCGCCCCTCCTCCGGGCGCTCGCCGTTGAACCGCAGCTCGGGCGTGACGATCCGGCGCAGCGACAGCTCCTCGCGGCGCTCCGACGACAGCAGGAACCGCGCGTGGTGGAAGTCCACCGCGTCCCCGAACCGGCCGTCGTCCAGCCGTACCCCGCCCCGGCACTCGAACGGCTGCACGCGCGTGCCGCGCATGGGCGTGTTGAAGTTGGCCAGCCCGCCGGGCGGCGTCGCGCCCGCCGCGTTCCCCGTCCGGTCGCTGACCCACGCGTACGTCATGTACAGCGTCCGCTCCACGGTCAGCTGCGGCGCGTTCAGCGCCCGCCGGCCCTCCGCGCCGCGCAGCCGGCTGCCGCGCAGGCTCAGCGAGACGCCGACCTTCGCCCCCCGCAGCGAGAACTCGCCGTGCGTCTCGATCAGCTCCGCCTGGAGGTCCTGCGCCACCGACATCCCGTCCGCGACGATCGCCCGGCCGCGCCGGTCGGGGCCCACGTGGATCTGGCTGATCAGCAGATCGGTGCCGATCTGCGCGTCGGTGAGCCGCACCCCGCGGTCCACCCGGCAGCGCGGCAGGTGCAGGTCGCCCTCGGTGTGCAGCCGCGCCGCCTCCAGCCGGGGTATCGCGCACTTGACCATGCGCAGCGTCGTGAACCGCGACTCCGGCAGCACCACCTCGTTCTCGAACCGGCAGCCGTGCAGCTCCACGTACGGCCCGACCGTGCCACCGGCCAGGTCGAGCGTCCCCGTGACGTGCACCCCGCGCAGCTTCAGCGCCGAGACCCGGCCGGCCAGCGCGGGCGGCCCGTCCAGCAGCAGCAGCGCCACCTTGTCGGCCCGCACGCTCCGCTCGGGGGGCCACACGCGCGGCGAGAACGGGTCGTCCAGCATCGCGTTCCCGGTGCTCAGGTCATAGGTCGCACCGATCCGGAACGCCTGCCACATCCCCACCTCGGACGGGGTCAGATCGTCCGGCACATCGTCGTCGTGCGGCTCGGTCACTGCCGCCCCCTCCGTTTCCCCTGATTCGTACGACTGTTCTTCCCGCTGTGTGACGGACCGAACGCTAACGGTCAGGTGTGACAACAAGACGCCACTGCGGCGTGTATCAGCCAGTGATACGGGCGCTCGGCAGCGCGACGCCGTCTGCGAGAATTGACCTGTGATCTCTCGAATCGATCTGCGCGGCGACGCCCTCCCGAAGGGCGGCGCGCTGCGCGACCTGCTGCCCCGTGCCGAGTTCGACGTGGAAGCCGCCCTGGAGAAGGTGCGGCCGATCTGCGAGGCCGTGCACCATCGGGGCGACGCGGCGCTGATCGACTACGCGGAGAAGTTCGACGGTGTGGTCCTCGACCGGGTGCGCGTTCCGGCCGCCGCGCTCACGCGCGCGCTGGAGGAGCTCGACCCGGCCGTCCGCGCCGCCCTGGAGGAGTCGATCCGGCGCGCCCGGATCGTCCACCGGGAGCAGCGCCGGCAGCAGCACACCACCCAGGTCGTCCCCGGCGGCACGGTCACCGAGAAGTGGGTCCCGGTCCAGCGCGTCGGCCTGTACGCGCCCGGCGGGCGCTCGGTCTACCCCTCGTCCGTGATCATGAACGCCGTCCCGGCCCAGGAGGCGGGCGTCGAGTCGATCGCGCTCGCGTCCCCGCCGCAGAAGGAGCACGGCGGCCTCCCGCACCCCACCATCCTCGCCGCCTGCGCCCTCCTCGGCGTCGACGAGGTGTACGCGGCCGGAGGCGCCCAGGCGGTCGCCATGTTCGCGTACGGCACCGAGTCCTGCGCCCCCGCCAACATGGTCACCGGCCCCGGCAACATCTGGGTCGCCGCCGCCAAGCGGTACTTCACCGGCCGGATCGGCATCGACACCGAGGCCGGCCCGACCGAGATCGCCGTCCTCGCCGACGACACCGCCGACCCGGCGCACATCGCCGCCGACCTGATCAGCCAGGCCGAGCACGACCCGCTCGCCGCCGCCGTCCTGGTCACCGACTCGCCCGACCTCGCCGAGGCCGTCGAGAAGGAGCTGGAGCCCCAGGTCGCCGCCACCAAGCACGTCGAGGACCGGATCCTGCCCGCCCTGCGCGGCAAGCAGTCCGCGATCGTGCTGGTCGACGGCCTGGACGAGGGCCTGCGGGTCGTCGACGCGTACGGCGCCGAGCACCTGGAGATCCAGACCGCCGACGCGACCGCCGTCGCCCAGCGCGTCCGCAACGCCGGCGCGATCTTCGTCGGCCCCTGGGCGCCGGTCTCCCTCGGCGACTACTGCGCCGGCTCCAACCACGTCCTGCCCACCGGCGGCTGCGCCTGCCACTCCTCGGGCCTGTCCGTGCAGTCCTTCCTGCGCGGCATCCACATCGTCGACTACACGCGCGACGCGCTGGCCGAGGTCGCCCACCACGTGGTGACCCTCGCCGAGGCCGAGGACCTCCCGGCGCACGGCGCCGCGATCAAGGCCAGGTTCGAGTGGAAGGTGCCGCCCCGGTGACCATCGGCATCGACGACCTGCCCATCCGCGACGAGCTGCGCGGCAAGTCCCCCTACGGCGCGCCGCAGCTCGACGTGCCCGTACGCCTCAACACCAACGAGAACCCGTACCCGCTGCCCGAGCCGCTCGTCGAGCGGATCGCCGAGCGTGTCCGGGAGGCCGCCCGCGGCCTCAACCGCTACCCCGACCGGGACGCCGTCGAACTCCGCACGGAACTGGCCGCCTACCTCACCCGCACCACCGGGTACGAGGTCGGCGCCGCCAACGTCTGGGCGGCCAACGGCTCCAACGAGGTCCTCCAGCAGCTGCTCCAGACCTTCGCCGGACCGGGCCGCCTCGCGATCGGCTTCGAGCCCTCGTACTCGATGCACGGCCTGATCTCGCGCGGCACCGGCACCGGCTGGATCTCCGGGCCGCGCCACGAGGACTTCACCATCGACGTCGCCGCCGCCGCGGCCGCCATCGCCGAGCACCGCCCCGACGTCGTCTTCATCACCTCGCCCAACAACCCCACCGGCACCGCCGTCGACGCCGAGACCGTGCTCGCCCTGTACGAGGCGGCCCAGGCGGCCAAGCCGTCCCTGGTCGTGGTCGACGAGGCGTACGTGGAATTCAGCCACCGCCCGTCGCTGTTGCCCCTCATCGAGGGCCGCCCCCACCTGGTGGTCTCCCGGACCATGTCCAAGGCGTTCGGTGCCGCGGGCCTGCGCCTGGGATACCTGGCGGCGCACCCGGCCGTGGTCGACGCCGTCCAGCTGGTCCGCCTGCCGTACCACCTGTCGGCCGTCACCCAGGCCACCGCGCTCGCGGCCCTGGAGCACACCGATACGCTGCTGGGGTACGTGGAGCAGCTGAAGACCGAGCGGGACCGGCTGGTCACCGAGCTGCGCGCCCTCGGTTACGAGGTGACCGACTCCGACGCCAACTTCGTACAATTCGGACGGTTCGACGGTGAGGGCGGTGCCCACGCGGTGTGGCGCGAGATCCTCGACCGGGGCGTACTCGTCCGTGACAACGGCGTACCGGGCCGGCTGCGGGTCACCGCGGGGACACCCGAAGAGAACGACGCGTTCCTGGATGCGGTTCGCGCACTGAAGAAGGAGCAGAGCTCATGAGCCGCGTAGGACGGGTCGAGCGCACCACCAAGGAGACGTCCGTCGTCGTCGAGATAGACCTCGACGGCACCGGAAAGGTCGACGTGTCGACCGGCGTCGGCTTCTACGACCACATGCTCGACCAGCTCGGCCGCCACGGGCTGTTCGACCTCACGGTCAAGACCGACGGCGACCTGCACATCGACTCGCACCACACCATCGAGGACACCGCCCTCGCGCTCGGCGCCGCCTTCAAGCAGGCCCTCGGCGACAAGGTGGGCATCTACCGGTTCGGCAACTGCACCGTGCCGCTGGACGAGTCCCTCGCCCAGGTCACCGTCGACCTCTCCGGCCGCCCCTACCTGGTGCACACCGAGCCCGAGAACATGGCACCCATGATCGGCGCCTACGACACGACGATGACCCGGCACATCCTGGAGTCCTTCGTCGCCCAGGCCCAGATCGCGCTGCACGTCCACGTCCCGTACGGGCGCAACGCGCACCACATCGTGGAGTGCCAGTTCAAGGCCCTCGCCCGCGCCCTGCGGTACGCCTCCGAGCGCGACCCGCGCGCCGCCGGGATCCTGCCCTCCACGAAGGGCGCGCTGTGAGCGAGCCGGCCTCGGGGCAGAACGGACAAGCACTGTGACCGGTCTTTCGACCATCCTGATCGTCGTCGGCCTCTTCCTGGCGGGAGGCGTGTACTCCTTCAGCAAGCAGGGGATGCCCAAGGGCGTCATCGTCCTGCTGACCATCGCCTCGGTGATGTGCCTGCTGGCCGGCGTCCTGCGGCTCCAGGGAATCTGGGAGTGAGCGGCATGAGCACTGCGAAGCGCAAGGTCGTGGTCCTCGACTACGGGTTCGGCAACGTCCGCTCCGCCGAGCGGGCCCTCGCCCACGTCGGCGCCGACGTCGAGATCACCCGCGACTACGACAGGGCGATGAACGCCGACGGCCTCCTCGTCCCCGGCGTCGGCGCCTTCTCCGCCTGCATGGCCGGCCTCAAGGAGGCCCGCGGCGACTGGATCGTGGAGCGCAGGCTCGCCGGGGGCCGCCCCGTCATGGGCATCTGCGTCGGCATGCAGATCCTCTTCGAGCGCGGCGTCGAGCACGGGGTGGAGACCGAGGGCCTGGACGAGTGGCCCGGCACCGTCGGCCCCCTCAAGGCGCCGGTCGTCCCCCACATGGGCTGGAACACCGTCGAGGCCCCCGAGGACAGCGAACTGTTCGCCGGACTCGACGCCGACGCCCGGTTCTACTTCGTGCACTCCTACGCCGTGCACGACTGGAGCCTGGAGATCACCAACCCCGCCATGCGGGCGCCCAGGGTCACCCATGCCACCCACGGCGAGCGGTTCGTGGCGGCCGTGGAGAACGGCGCCCTGTGGGCGACCCAGTTCCACCCCGAGAAGTCCGGCGACGCCGGCGCCCAGCTGCTGACCAACTGGCTCCACACCTTCTGACCGACCTTCCCTCTCGAGAAATCCGGGACCCGCTGAGATGAGCACGCTCGAACTCCTCCCCGCCGTCGACGTCCGGGACGGCCAGGCCGTCCGGCTCGTCCACGGCGAGTCCGGCACGGAGACCTCCTACGGCTCCCCGCTGGAGGCGGCCCTCGCCTGGCAGCGCGCGGGCGCCGAGTGGCTCCATCTCGTCGACCTCGACGCCGCGTTCGGCACCGGTGACAACCGGGAGCTGATCGCCGAGGTCGCGAAGGCCATGGACATCAAGGTGGAACTGTCCGGCGGCATCCGCGACGACGCCTCGCTCGCCGCCGCGCTCGCCACCGGCTGCACCCGCGTCAACCTGGGCACGGCCGCCCTGGAGACCCCCGAGTGGGTCGCCAAGGTCATCGCCGAGCACGGCGACCAGATCGCGGTCGGCCTCGACGTACGCGGCACGACGCTGCGCGGCCGGGGCTGGACCCGCGACGGCGGCGACCTCTACGAGACGCTGGCCCGCCTCGACTCCGAGGGCTGCGCCCGCTACGTCGTCACCGACATCGCCAAGGACGGCACCCTCCAGGGCCCCAACCTGGAGCTGCTGCGGAACGTCTGCGCGGCCACCGACAAGCCGGTCGTCGCCTCCGGCGGCGTCTCCTCGCTGGACGACCTGCGCGCCCTGTCGGAGCTCGTCCCGCTCGGCGTCGAGGGCGCGATCGTCGGCAAGGCGCTGTACGCCAAGGCGTTCACCCTGGAGGAAGCGCTCGCGGCGGTGGCCGGATGACCGGCTCCGTACGCCGTGTGGTGACCGGCGCGCCGTGGGAGGAGCAGTTCGGCTACTCCCGGGCCGTCGAACTGCCGAACGGCCTGGTCCTGGTCTCCGGCTGCACCTCCATCGTCGACGGCCAGATCGCCGGCGGCGGCCCCTACGAGCAGGCCGTCAACGCCTTCAACGTGGCCATCGGCGCGCTCGGGCAGCTCGGGCTCGGCACGGGCGACGTGGTCCGCACACGCATGTACCTCACCCACGCCCGGGACGTCGAGGAGGTCGGCCGCGCCCACAAGGAGCTGTTCGACGCCGTCCGCCCCGCCGCGTCGATGATCATCGTCCAGGGCTTCGTCGACCCGAGCCTGGTCGTCGAGGTCGAGGTCGAGGCGTACCGAGCACCGGCTGAGCGAGGAGCGCAGCAGTCATGACCCTCGCGGTCCGAGTCATCCCCTGCCTGGACGTGGACAACGGCCGGGTCGTCAAGGGCGTCAACTTCCAGAACCTGCGGGACGCGGGCGACCCCGTCGAGATGGCCAAGCTGTACGACGCCGAGGGCGCCGACGAGCTGACCTTCCTCGACATCACCGCGTCGTCCGGCAACCGGGAGACCACCTACGACGTGGTGCGCCGCACCGCAGAGCAGGTCTTCATCCCGCTCACCGTCGGCGGCGGTGTGCGCAGCGCCGACGACGTCGACAAGCTGCTGCGGGCCGGCGCGGACAAGGTCGGCGTCAACACCGCGGCCATCGCCCGGCCCGAGCTGATCCAGGAGATCGCCGAGCGCTTCGGCCGCCAGGTGCTGGTGCTGTCCGTCGACGCCCGCCGCACCGACGCCGGTACGCCCTCGGGCTACGAGGTCACCACCCACGGCGGCCGCCGCGGCACCGGCATCGACGCCGTCGAATGGGCCCACCGGGCCGCCGAGCTGGGCGCCGGCGAGATCCTGCTCAACTCGATGGACGCCGACGGCACCAAGGACGGCTACGACACCACGATGATCGCCGCCGTGCGCGAGCACGTCACGGTGCCGGTGATCGCCTCCGGCGGCGCGGGTGCGCTCGCCCACTTCCCGCCCGCGATCGACGCGGGCGCGGACGCGGTGCTGGCCGCGTCGGTCTTCCACTTCGGCGACCTGCGGATCGCCGAGGTCAAGTCCACCCTGCGCGAGGCGGGCCACCCGGTGCGCTAGCGAACGCGGAGCGTCACCGCCCCGGGCGGTGACGCTCCCCTCGCAACGCGCCCTAGATGCCCAGCTGCTTCGTCCCGTGCAGGCGCTCGACAGCGTCCTTGTCGCCCTCCACCTCGACGTCGGCCGCGTCCTGGCGGCCGAAGGCGAACATCGTCAGCTCGCCCGGCTCACCGGTGACCGTCACCACCGGGGTGCCCCGGTGACCGACCGCGGTCTGGCCGTTCGGGCGGCGCAGCACCAACCCCACGGGAACCTTGCGGCACAGCATGCGCGCCGCCTTCTCCAGGCGCACCCACAGGGCCTCCGCGAACACCGGGTCCAGCTCGCGCGCCGTCCAGCCCTGCTGCGCCCGGCGGACGTCCTCGGCGTGCACGTAGAACTCGACCGTGTTCGCGCCCTCGTCCACCTGCTTGATCGCGTACGGGGACATCCGGGGCGGGCCCGTACGGATCAGCTGGATCAGCTCCTCGTACGGCTTGGAGGCGAACTCCGCCTGCACCTGCTCCAGGCGCCCGCGCAGGGGGCTCAGCAGTATCCCCGCGGCCGCGTCCGGGCGGCGCTCGCGCACCACCACGTGAGCCGCCAGATCGCGGGTCTTCCACCCCTCGCACAGGGTCAGCGCATCGGGGCCCGCGGCCTCCAAGAGGTCGGCGAGCAGGAGTCGTTCACGCTTGGCATGGGTCGACATGGGGGCCAGGGTACGGCCGGACGGTCCGGTCCGCCCAGTGGACGCCACCCCGGCGAGCCCCCGCCGTCACGGCACAATGGCCACATGACCAGCAACCTTGACCCGGCCATCGCCGCCCGTCTCAAGCGCAGCCCCGACGGGCTGGTCCCGGCCATCGCCCAGCAGTACGACACCGGCGAGGTGCTCATGCTGGGCTGGATGGACGACGAGGCCCTGCACCGCACCCTCACCACCGGCCGCTGCACCTACTGGTCCCGCAGCCGCCAGGAGTACTGGGTCAAGGGCGACACCTCCGGGCACGTCCAGCACGTCAAGTCCGTCGCCCTCGACTGCGACGCCGACACCGTCCTGGTCAAGGTCGACCAGGTGGGAGCCGCCTGCCACACCGGCGCCCGCACCTGCTTCGACGCCGACGTCCTCCCCCTCGGAAAGTAGGGTCTGGCGCCATGGACCTCGAGACCTTCCGCAAGCTGGCGGCCGACCGCCGCGTCATCCCCGTCAGCCGGCGCCTCCTCGCGGACGGCGACACCCCGGTCGGGCTCTACCGCAAGCTCGCCGCCGAACGCCCCGGCACCTTCCTCCTGGAGTCCGCCGAGAACGGCCGCTCCTGGTCCCGGTACTCGTTCATCGGCGTACGCAGCGCCGCCACGCTCACCGCCCGGGACGGTCAGGCCCACTGGCTCGGCACCCCGCCCGTCGGCGTCCCCGTGGACGGCGACCCCCTGAAGGCGCTGCGCGCCACCGTGGAGGCCCTGCACACCCCGCGGGACCTCGGCCGCACCCTCGACGGCGGCCTGCCGCCCTTCACCGGCGGCATGGTCGGCTATCTCGGGTACGACATCGTCCGCCGCCTGGAGCGCATCGGCGACCACGGCCGGGACGACCTCCACCTGCCCGAGCTGACCATGCTGCTCACCTCGGACCTCGCCGTGCTGGACCACTGGGACGGCACGGTCCTGCTCATCGCCAACGCCATCAACCACAACGACCTCGACACGGGCGTCGACGAGGCGTACGCGGACGCCATGGCCCGCCTCGACGCCATGGCGGCCGACCTCGCCCAGCCGGTCCGCACCGAACCCGTCGCCCTCCCGCCCTCCGAGCTGCCGCCGTACACCGCCCTGTGGGGCGGCGAGGCCTACCAGGAGGCCGTCGAGGACATCAAGGAGCGCATCCGGGCCGGGGAGGCCTTCCAGGTGGTGCCCTCGCAGCGCTTCGAGGCCCCCTGCACGGCGAGCGCCCTGGACGTCTACCGGGTCCTGCGGGCCACCAACCCGTCCCCGTACATGTACCTCTTCCGCTTCGACGGCTTCGACGTCGTCGGCTCCAGCCCCGAGGCGCTGGTCAAGGTCGAGGACGGGCACGCCATGGTCCACCCGATCGCCGGCACCCGCCCGCGCGGGGCCACGCCGCAGGAGGACCAGGCCCTCGCCGACGAGCTCATCGCCGACCCCAAGGAGCGCGCCGAGCACCTGATGCTCGTCGACCTCGGCCGCAACGACCTGGGCCGCGTCTGCGAACCCGGCTCCGTGGAGGTCGTCGACTTCATGTCGATCGAGCGGTACTCCCACGTCATGCACATCGTCTCCACCGTCACCGGCCGCGTCGCCGAGGGCCGCACCGCCTTCGACGTCCTCACCGCCTGCTTCCCCGCCGGCACCCTCTCGGGCGCGCCCAAGCCGCGCGCCATGCAGATCATCGACGAGCTGGAGCCCACCAGGCGCGGACTGTACGGCGGCTGCGTCGGTTACCTGGACTTCGCCGGCGACTCGGACACCGCCATCGCCATCCGCACCGCGCTGCTGCGCGACGGCACGGCGTACGTCCAGGCCGGTGCCGGGGTCGTCGCCGACTCCGACCCGGTCGCCGAGGACACCGAGTGCCGCAACAAGGCCGCCGCGGTGCTCCGCGCCGTGCACACCGCCAACCGGATGAACGGCGCATGAGGGCATAAGGGATAGTGGGTCGCGTGACTGCCGCATCCGTACCCCAGCCCCGTGCCACCCGCGCGGAGGAGACGGCGGCCGCCCCGGGCGGTCGCCGCAGCCTCGCCGCCGCCCTGCTCCTGGGCGCCCTGGGCGCGGCCGTCGTCCTGCTCGCCTCGGGCCAGACGTGGGCCGAGGGCACGGTCGCCGTCGGCGGCGGCTCGGTGCCGCTGGACGCCGCGGGCGGTGACGTCACCGGCGTACCCACCGCGCTCGCCATCGTGGGCCTCGCCGCCCTGGTCGCCGTCCTCGCGGTCCGCCGCGCCGGCCGGTTCCTGGTGTCGCTGCTGCTCACCCTGAGCGGGGCGGGCGCGGCCGTCGCCGCGTACCTGGGCGCCTCCGACCGCGCGGCGCTCGACGAGAAGGCCGCCGGGACCACCGGGGACGCCGCGGCCCGCGTCGAGGCCCTCACCCACACGCCCTGGCCCTACGTCACCGCCGCCGGCGCCCTGCTCATCGTCGTCGCCGGGCTGCTCGCCCTGCGGCACGGCCGGACCTGGCCCGCGATGTCCGGGCGGTACGAGCGCGACGGCGGCCCCCGCGCGCCCAGGACCACCCGCCCGGCGGGCGCCGCCGGCCCCGACCGGCCCGAGGACCTCTGGAAGGCGCTGGACCGCGGCGAGGACCCCACGCACGACGCCTGACGCGGGGCGTGCGCCGGGTGACCCCCGGATCACCCCGCACGCGCGCGTGCGGGACAATGACGCTTGAGCGTCCGCACCCGGCGGGGCCGTACACAGAGCAACAGCAACGAGGAGCAATTCATGGCGGGCAGCGACCACGGACACACCCCGGCCGCCTGGACCGGAGTCACCATCTCCTTCATCGGCTTCTGCGTCGCCGGCGCCTTCATGGTGGCGGCCAACCCGCTCGGTTTCTGGGCGGGCATGGGCGTCATCGTGCTCGGCGGTGTCGTCGGGTTCGCGATGAAGCTCGCCGGCCTCGGCCAGAAGCCGACCCCGGAGCTCGACCGTGCGCGCGCGGAGGCCGCCCGCAGGGACAGCACTCCCGAGACCGCCCGCGCGGACGCCCACGCCTGACCCGTCCGGGGCATCACGACACGAGGCGCGGTCCGGCACGAGCCGGGCTGCGCCTTCGCGCACGAGCGGCGACAATCAGCCGGTGGACCCCAAGCCGCCGCCCCTCGCCAGCCCCGCCCCGCCGCCCCGCTCGCCGGCCCGGTCACCCGAACCCGTGGAACCCGCGCCCGGGGCCGTCACGCCGCCCTCCTGGGCCCGCCACGCCGTCGTGGGCCCGCCGGGTCCACCGTCCCGCGCGCGGCGGCTGACGGCGCCCCTGGGCATCCTCGCGGCGGCCGTGACGGCCTTCGTGTACGTCGGGGCGGTCGACCCCAACGAGCCCGGGCACTACCCGGTCTGCCCCCTGGTGCGCTTCACCGGCATCCTCTGCCCCGGCTGCGGCGGCCTGCGCAGCGCCCACGCCTTCGTCCACGGCGACCTGGCCACCGCGCTGGGCGCGAACGCCTTCGCCGTCGCCGGCTACCTGGTCTTCGCCGTGGTGATGGCGCTCTGGCTGGTTCGCGCCGTACGGGGGACGCCGTTCCGGATCACCCTCGGACCCGTCTGGTGGTGGTCCGCGGGCGCCCTGCTGGCCGTCTTCTCCGTCGTCCGGAACCTTCCGTTCGGTTCCGCCCTCGCCCCCTGACCGGGGCCTGGAAGCTCGGTGAAACCGCTGGTCACGGCGGTGGGTTTGGCCGGATGAGGACTCTGGGCCCCGGTGCGGATACCATCGAGGTGACTGATCCTGATCCAACATCACCGACCTGGAAGGGGGCCTCTCGCGTGAGTGTGCTCGACGAGATCATCGAAGGCGTTCGCGCCGACCTCGCAGAGCGGCAGGCGCGGGTGTCCCTCGACGAGCTCAAGGAGCGGGCCGCGAAGGCGCCCCAGGCCAAGGACGGCGCCGCCGCACTGCGCGGTGACGGCGTCAAGGTCATCTGCGAGGTGAAGCGCTCCAGCCCGTCCAAGGGCGCGCTGGCCGCCATCGCGGACCCCGCGGGGCTCGCCGCGGACTACGAGGCCGGCGGTGCCTCCGTCATCTCCGTGCTGACCGAGCAGCGGCGGTTCGGCGGTTCCCTCGCCGACCTGGAGGCGGTGCGCGCCAAGGTCGACATCCCGGTCCTGCGCAAGGACTTCATCGTCACCGCCTACCAGCTCTGGGAGGCCAGGGCGTACGGCGCCGACCTCGCCCTGCTGATCGTCGCCGCCCTGGAGCAGCCCGCCCTGGAGTCGCTGATCGAGCGGGCCGAGTCCATCGGCCTCACCCCCCTGGTCGAGGTGCACGACGAGGACGAGGTCGAGCGTGCCGTCGACGCGGGCGCCCGCGTCATCGGCGTCAACGCGCGCAACCTCAAGACCCTCAAGGTGGACCGCTCCACCTTCGAGCGGGTCGGCCCCGAGATCCCCTCCCACATCGTGAAGATCGCCGAGTCCGGTATCCGCGGCCCGCACGACCTGATCGCCTACGCCAACGCCGGTGCGGACGCCGTGCTCGTCGGCGAGTCGCTGGTCACCGGACGCGACCCCAAGTCCGCGGTGGCCGACCTGGTCGCCGCCGGCGCCCACCCGGCCCTCCGGCACGGACGGGGCTGACCCCTCCCGATGACCGCCGCCGCCCGCCCCGTCGCCGCCGCGACGCCGTACCGGACGTACCCGCGCCCGGCCCGGCCCTCGCGCGCCGACGCGCGCCCGGGTGACGGCGGCCCGACCGGCGCGGTGGACGGCCCGGTTCAGGGCCCGGCGGACGACGCGGCGCACGGCGCCACGCGCGCGTGCACCGGTGCGCAGGCCGTCGCGGACGGCTGGCCGGCCACCCCCGGCGGTGACCCGGCCCCCCTCGCCGCGCGGACCCCCGGCCGCCCCGTGACCGGCGCCACGCGCGCGTACCTGGCCGTTCCGGCGCCCGACACCACGGCCTCCCGCGACCCGTACGCCCGGCTCGCCCGGGGCTGCCGGCCGCGCGGCTGCCGTGCCCCGGCGCGGCGCGTGCACGGGCGGCGCGTCCGCTACGTCATCGGCGATGAGCCCGGCCAGGTCAACGGCATGCGATGGCGTGCGCGCACCGCGCGCCACCGCCGCCACCGCTGACCCCACCACACCCCTTCCCGGGGCGGGCAGCGGGCGGCAGGTGGCGTCGGCGCACACCGAGACCACCGTCAAGCCGAGTCATTCCGGGGGCCGTTGCCGCCCCCGCCAAGGAGCATGTCGCATGCCCAGCGAGTTCTTCATTCCCGATCCCGAGGGCCAGGTCCCCAGCGCCGAGGGCTACTTCGGTGCCTACGGCGGCAAGTTCATCCCCGAGGCCCTCGTCGCAGCGGTCGACGAGGTCGCCGTCGAGTACGACAAGGCCAAGAGCGACCCCGCGTTCGCCGCCGAGCTCGACGACCTGCTGGTCAACTACACCGGCCGCCCCAGCGCCCTCACCGAGGTGCCCCGCTTCGCGGAGCACGCGGGCGGCGCGCGGATCTTCCTCAAGCGCGAGGACCTGAACCACACCGGCTCGCACAAGATCAACAACGTGCTGGGCCAGGCCCTGCTCACCAAGCGCATGGGCAAGACCCGCGTCATCGCCGAGACCGGCGCCGGGCAGCACGGCGTCGCCACCGCCACGGCCTGCGCCCTGTTCGGCCTCGAATGCACCATCTACATGGGCGAGATCGACACCCAGCGCCAGGCGCTGAACGTCGCCCGCATGCGAATGCTCGGCGCCGAGGTCATCCCGGTCAAGTCCGGCAGCCGCACCCTCAAGGACGCCATCAACGAGGCGTTCCGCGACTGGGTCGCCAACGTCGACCGCACGCACTACCTCTTCGGCACGGTCGCCGGACCGCACCCCTTCCCCGCGATGGTCCGCGACTTCCACCGCGTCATCGGCGTGGAGGCCCGCCGCCAGATCCTGGAGCGGGCCGGCCGGCTGCCCGACGCGGCCGTCGCCTGCGTCGGCGGCGGCTCCAACGCCATCGGCCTCTTCCACGCGTTCGTCCAGGACGCCGGCGTACGCCTGGTGGGCTGCGAGCCGGCCGGGCACGGCGTCGAGACCGGCGAGCACGCGGCCACCCTCACCGCCGGCGAGCCCGGCATCCTCCACGGCTCGCGCTCGTACGTCCTCCAGGACGACGAGGGCCAGATCACCGAGCCGTACTCGATCTCCGCCGGCCTGGACTACCCCGGCATCGGCCCGGAGCACGCGTACCTCAAGGACAGCGGACGCGGCGAGTACCGCGCGGTCACCGACGACGTCGCCATGCAGGCCCTGCGCCTGCTGTCCCGCACCGAGGGCATCATCCCCGCCATCGAGTCGGCGCACGCGCTGGCCGGAGCCCTGGAGCTGGGCCGGGAACTCGGCGAGGACGGCCTCGTCGTGGTCAACCTGTCCGGCCGCGGCGACAAGGACATGGACACCGCCGCCCGTTACTTCGGGCTGTACGGCACCGACGCCGCCCCGGTCGAGGCCGACGCCTCCGCCGACGACGGCGCCGCCGAGATCCAGACGGACACCGAGATCCAGGGGGGCACCAAGTGAGCGGGAACATCCAGCTGCTGAGCGACACCCTGGAGCGGGCCAAGACCGAGAACCGGGCCGCGCTCATCGCCTACCTCCCGGCGGGCTTCCCCACCGTCGACGGCGGGATCGAGGCCGTCAAGGCGGTCTTCGAGGGCGGCGCGGACATCGTCGAGGTCGGCCTCCCGCACAGCGACCCGGTCCTGGACGGCCCCGTCATCCAGACCGCCGACGACATCGCGCTGCGCGGCGGCGTGAAGATCGCCGACGTGATGCGCACGGTCCGTGAGGCACACGAGGCCACCGGCAAGCCGGTCCTCGTCATGACGTACTGGAACCCCATCGACCGGTACGGCGTCGAGCGCTTCACCGCCGAGCTGGCCGACGCGGGCGGCGCGGGCTGCATCCTGCCCGACCTGCCGGTCCAGGAGTCCGCCGTCTGGCGCGAGCACGCCGAGAAGCACGGCCTGGCGACCGTCTTCGTCGTCGCGCCCAGCAGCAAGGACGAGCGGCTCGCCACCATCACCGCCGCCGGGTCCGGCTTCGTGTACGCCGCGTCCCTGATGGGCGTCACCGGGACCCGTGAATCCGTCGGCGAGCAGGCCGCCGATCTGGTGCGACGCACCCGCGCCACCTCCGGACTGCCGGTCTGCGTGGGCCTCGGCGTCTCCAACGCCGTACAGGCCGCCGAGGTCGCGACCTTCGCCGACGGCGTCATCGTCGGGTCCGCCTTCGTCAAGCGGATGCTCGACGCCGCCGACCAGGCCGCCGGCATCGCCGCCGTACGGGAACTGGCGGGCGAACTGGCACGAGGAGTGCGGCGAGTTTCGTAACTCGTACGGGTGGAAGTGGACCGGGGAGGCGCGCGGGCGCCTCCCCGGTTCGTTGCTGTGGGCGTGAGCGAGAAGAACAGTGCAGGGAAGCGGAGCGCGCGAGAACGGCTCCAGGAGGAACGCCGGCGGGACCAGGCGCGCGAGAAGCGACGGCGCACCCTGATCGTCTCGGCGGCCGTCGTCGGCGTCCTGGGGCTGGCCGCGGTCGTCGGGCTCATCGCCGCCAACGCGGGCGACAGCAGCGACAGCTCCGGCTCCGGCCCCGTCGCCGCCCCGACCGGCGCGTCCGGCGGGGACCAGCCGGCCATCCCGGTCGGCGCCACCGACGCCCCGTCCACGCTCACGATCTGGGAGGACTTCCGCTGCCCGGCCTGCGCCCAGTTCGAGAACGCCGTCCGGGACACCATGCACGAGCTGACCGACTCGGGTCAGGTCAAGGTCGAGTACCACCTTGCGACGATCATCGACGGCAACATGGGCGGCAGCGGCTCGCTCAACGCGGCGAACGCGGCGGCATGCGCCCAGGACGCCGGCAAGTTCGTCCCGTACCACGACGTGCTCTACCAGAACCAGCCGCCGGAGCCGGACGACGCCTTCGCCCGGGACGCGAAGCTCTTCGAGCTGGCGGCCAAGGTGCCCGGCCTGGACACCCCGGCCTTCCGCGCGTGCGTGTCGGAAGGCACCCACGACGGCTGGGTGAACAAGTCGAACGAGGCCTTCCGCGCCGGTGACTTCCGCGGCACCCCGACCGTGCTCCTCAACGGCGAGTCGATCTTCCCCACCAAGGGCAAGGAACAGATCTCCATCGAGAACCTGAAGAAGTGGGTCGCCGAGGCGAACAAGGGCAAGAAGCCCGGCACGGCCTTCCCGTCCCCCGCCGCGCCCTCGGCCCCCGCGAGCCCCACGGCGGGCTGACCGCGCGGCCCGCGCTGTTATGCACTCTTTGCCGGGCGGGTTGCCCTGTCTCCCGCCCGGCAGGGTAGCGTCGGTCCTGCCATGGACCTTGCCTACATTCCCAGCCCGTCGACCGGTGTGCTCCACCTCGGACCGGTCCCGCTGCGCGGCTATGCCTTCTGCATCATCATCGGTGTCTTCGTCGCCGTCTGGTACGGCAACAAGCGCTGGCTCGCCCGGGGCGGCAAAGCCGGAACCGTGGCCGACATCGCCGTCTGGGCGGTGCCCTTCGGCCTGATCGGCGGCCGGCTCTACCACGTCATCACCGACTACCAGCTGTACTTCAGCGAGGGTGAGGACTGGGTCGACGCCTTCAAGATCTGGGAGGGCGGCCTCGGTATCTGGGGCGCGATCGCGTTCGGCGCGGTGGGCGCCTGGATCGGCTGCCGCCGCCGGGGCATCCCGCTGCCGGCGTACGCGGACGCCATCGCGCCCGGTATCGCCCTGGCCCAGGCCATCGGCCGCTGGGGCAACTGGTTCAACCAGGAGCTGTACGGCCGCCCCACCGACCTGCCGTGGGCGCTGGAGATCAGCGAGGGCCCCAACCGCGAGGCCGGGCTCTACCACCCGACGTTCCTGTACGAGTCGCTGTGGTGCGTCGGCGTCGCCCTGCTCGTCGTCTGGGCCGACCGCCGGTTCAGGCTCGGCCACGGCCGGGCGTTCGCGCTGTACGTCGCGGCGTACTGCGCGGGGCGCGGCTGGATCGAGTACATGCGCGTGGACGAGGCGCACCACGTCCTCGGCCTCCGGCTGAACGTGTGGACCGCGATCGTGGTGTTCCTGCTGGCCGTGACCTACATCGTCGTCTCGGCGCGGAAGCGGCCGGGGCGCGAGGAGGTCGTGGAGCCGGCGGCACTCGCGGACATCGCCAAGGCGGACGCGGCGAAGGCGGACGCGGCGGAGACCCGTGCCGCGGACGCGGCGGGCGCCGCCGGGGACATGCCCGGGAGCGGTGCCAAGCCGGCCGGTGCCAAGCCGGCGGGCGCCAAGCCGGCCGGTGGGAAGCCGGCCGGTGGCAGCGGGGCCGATGTGAAGCCGGGGCCGGCGGAGAAGCGCTGACCCGACCGTGACGTGGGGCGGCCGCCGGGACCGGAAGGTTCCGGCGGCCGCCCCGTCTCATGTGCGGTGGGCCCGGGAGCGGTGCGCCCTGGCGAGGGCCAGCGTGCGGTGGGCGGCCGCCACGATCGCCGCGTCGACGAAACGGCCGTCGGGGAGGGCCAGCGCCCCGGCGCCGGTGGCCGCCGCCGCGACCACCTCCTCCGCCGCCTCGACCTCCTCGGGCGCCGGGAGGTACGCCCGCTCGATCACCGGCAGCTGGCGGGGGTGGATCGCGGCCCGGCCCAGGAAGCCGAGCGCACGGCCGTGGGCGCACGACGCGGCCAGTCCTTCGAGGTCGCGGATGTCGGGGTGGACGGACTGCGGGGGCGGGGGCAGGTGCGCGGCGCGGGCGGCCACCACGACCCGGCTGCGTGACC
This sequence comes from Streptomyces ficellus, assembly GCF_009739905.1. Taxonomy (NCBI): domain Bacteria; kingdom Bacillati; phylum Actinomycetota; class Actinomycetes; order Kitasatosporales; family Streptomycetaceae; genus Streptomyces; species Streptomyces ficellus. The sequence continues at coordinate 5,531,208 of NZ_CP034279.1, forward strand.
AGTCGAGTCCGCGGTCGTCGCGTACGCCGAGGTCGGCGCGGAGGTCGGCCTCGCCGAGGGCGATGCCGCGGACCGCCGGGTGGGCGGTGGCGAGGGCGTGGGCGCGCTCCACGGCCAGGGCGGATTCGAGCAGCGCGTGCAGCGCGACGCCCGGGGCGAGACCGGCGATCCGGGCGATGTCAGTGCCGTCTGTCACCTTGGGAACACGGAAGGCGGCGAGCCCGGGCAGAGGGGCCAGGGCCGCGATCGCCGTGGTGTCGTGCGCGCTGGGGAGGCGGACGTGGACGGGTACGGGGTGGGGCGAGGAGAGCAGTTCGGTCGTGGCGGCGAGGGCGTAGGCCTTGCGGTCGGGGGCGACCGCGTCCTCCAGGTCGACGATCACGACGTCGGCGCCGGACGTGAGGGCCTTGGCGACGACATCTGGCCGGTCACCGGGGGCGTAGAGCCAGGTCAGGGGCCAGGCGAGAGACGTGAGGGCGCGGGCGGTCACAGGGCCCCCTCGGCGCGCAGGGCGGTGATCTCGGCGGGGTCGAGGCCGAGTTCGGTGAGGACCGCGTCGGTGTCGGAGCCGTGGGGGCGGCCGGTCCAGCGGATGGAGCCGGGTGTCTCGGAGAGGCGGAAGAGGACGTTCTGCATACGGAGGGGGCCGAGTTCCGGGTCGGGGACCTCGGTGACCGTGTCGAGCGCCTGGTACTGGGGGTCGGTCATGACGTCGCGGACGTCGTAGACCGGGGCGATCGCCGCCTCCGCCTTCTCGAAGGCCGCCATGGCCTCGTCGCGGGTGTGCCGGGCGATCCAGCCGCCGACCGCCTCGTCGAGGACGTCCGCGTGCTGGGCGCGGGTGGTGCCCTCGGCGAACCAGGGCTCGGTGATCAGCTCGGGCCGGCCGACCAGGCACATCACGCGTTCCGCGACGGACTGGGCGGAGGTGGAGACGGCGAGCCACGCGCCGTCGGCGGTGCGGTAGGTGTTGCGGGGGGCGTTGTTGCGGGAGCGGTTGCCGGTGCGGGGCTGGACGTAGCCGAGCTGGTCGTACCAGAGCGGGTGCGGGCCGAGGACGGCGAGCATCGGTTCGATGATCGCCATGTCGACGACCTGGCCGCGGCCGGTGGTGCCGCGGGCGTGCAGGGCGGTCATCACGGCGTAGGCGGTGGCCATGGCCGCGATGGAGTCGGCGAGACCGAAGGGAGGGAGGGTGGGCGGGCCGTCGGGTTCGCCGGTGATGGCCGCGAAGCCGCTCATGGCCTCGGCGAGCGTGCCGAAGCCGGGGCGCCGGGCGTAGGGGCCGAACTGGCCGAATCCGGTGACGCGGGCCAGGACCAGCCGCTCGTTGGCGGCGGAGAGCTCGGGCCAGCCGAGACCCCATCTCTCCAGGGTGCCGGGCCGGAAGTTCTCCACGACCACGTCGGCGGTGGCGGCCAGGCGCAGCAGGGTGGCGCGGCCGCCGGGGGTGGACAGGTCGAGGGTGATGGCGCGCTTGTTGCGGCCGAGCACCTTCCACCAGAGGCCGACGCCGTTCCTGGCGGGGCCGTGGCCCCGGGACGGATCGGGCTTGCGGGGGTGCTCGATCTTGATGACGTCGGCGCCGAAGTCGCCGAGCAGGGTCGCCGCCAGCGGGCCGGCGAAGAGGGTGGCGAGGTCGAGGACGCGCAGTCCTCGCAGTGGGGGAGTGGGGGTGCTCATGCGGTGTCGATCTCCGTGCGGTACGGCATCGAGGACGAGGCGCCGGGGCGCTGGACGGACAGGGCGGCGGCCGACGACGCCCAGGCGAGCGCGTCCGGTACGGGCTTGCCCTCGCCGAGGGCGACGGCCAGGGCGCCGACGAAGGTGTCGCCCGCGGCGGTGGTGTCGACGGCCCGCACCCGCGGGGCGGGGACGGTCACCGGGTCGGTGCCGCGGGCCGCGTGGAGGCTGCCGGCCGCTCCGAGGGTGATGACGACCTCGGGGACGTGGCGGAGCAGCTCGTCCGCCGCCGCGCGGGGATCGGTGAGGCCGGTGAGGGTCGCCGCCTCGTGCTCGTTGGGCACCAGGAGGTCGGTCGCGGCGAGGAGTTCGGGCGGCAGGGGCTGGGCCGGCGCGGGGGTGAGGATCGTGCGGACGCCGTGGCGGCGGGCTGCTTCGGCGCCGGCGGTGACGGCGGAGAGGGGGAGTTCCAGCTGGAGCAGCAGGGACTGGGCGGTGGCGATGAGCCTCTCGTCGCCGGGGGAGAGGGAGGTGACGGTGCCGTTGGCGCCGGGGATGACGACGATCGCGTTGGCGCCCTCGTCGTCGACGACGATGTGGGCGGTGCCGGAGGGGGCGTCGACGGTGCGGAAGAGGTCGGTGTCGACGCCGGCGCTGGTGAGGCCGGCCCGGAGGCGGGTGCCGAACTCGTCGGAGCCGACGGCGCCGATCATCGACACCTCGGCCCCGGCGCGGGCGGCGGCGACGGCCTGGTTGGCGCCCTTGCCGCCGGGGATCGTGCGGAACTCGCGCCCGGTGACGGTCTCGCCGAGCCCGGGGGCGCGGCTCACGTAGGCGACGAGGTCCATGTTGGTGCTGCCGAGCACCACGACATGGGTCATGGGTGGGGTGCCTCCTGGTCGGTGAGCGGGTGGGCGAGCCGGAGGGTGAGCGCGGCGAGGGCGTCGAAACCGGTGCCGTCGAAGCCGGCGACGGAGGTGGTGAGGCGGTTCTTGAGCGGGGTGGTCCAGCGGTCGGGGATCCGGTCGGGCCGGCCGGCCAGCAGACCGGCGACGGATCCGGCGGTGGCCCCGTTGGAGTCGGTGTCCCATCCGCCGGAAACGGTACGGCAGATGGAGGGGCCGAAGTCGCCGTCGGCGTGGGTGAGCGCGGCGGCGAGGAGGGCGGTGTTGGGGACGGCGTGCACCCAGTGGTAGGAGCCGTAGGCGGCGTGCAGCCGGTCGGCGACGGTGTCGAAGTCGCTGTGGGCGCGGGCCGTCGCGACACCGAAGCGGACCGCGCGGGCCAGGCGTGAGTCGGGCGGGACCACGGTCAGCCCGGTGGCGAGCGCGTGGTGGACGTCGGCCGTGCCGGAGGCGGCGGTGGCGATGACGGCCGCGGTGAACATCGCCCCGTACACGCCGTTGGCGGTGTGGGTGAGCGACGCGTCCCGGTGGGCCTGCTCGGCGGCGGCGCCCGGGTCGCCGGGGTGCGTCCAGCCGTGGACGTCCGCGCGGATCTGCGCGCCGATCCACTCGCGGAACGGGTTGCGGTGGGAGGCGGTGAGCGGTGGTTCGAGGCCGGAGAGGAGGTTGCGGTAGGCGACGCGTTCGGCGGTGAAGGTGCGGCCGGCCGGGAGCTGGTCCAGCCAGAGACGGGCGACGTCGGCGGTGCGGAAGCCGGGGCCGTGACGCTGGAGGAGCAGGAGGTTGAGGAGGGGGTAGTTGAGGTCGTCGTCCTCGGGCATGCCGTCGATGTTCTCGGCGAGCGAGGTGGCGGCGGAGCGGCGGTTCCACGGGTGGGCGGCGGCGAGGGCGGGGGGTACGCCCCTGCCGGTGAACCAGGAGGTGAGCGGCCAGTTGCCGGTGGCGCGGGCGAGGGCCCGGATGGCGGGCAGCGGCAGCTTCTCGACCGGCTTGCCGAGCAGGCACCCGGCGGCCCGCCCCAGCCACGCGGCGTGCAGCCGCTGCCCGAGCCCCGGTGCGACGCGGGGTGCGGAACCGGGCCCGGTGCTCCGGACGGCGGGCGGTGTGGGCCAGTTTGGGCAGAGGCGTTTGATGTGGGCGAGGGGAGTGGGTTCGGCGGGGGTCAACGGGGAGGGGAGCGCGGCCAGTTCGTCCAGGAGGTGTTCCGCGAGGGCGCGCAGGTGCGGGGGCGCGGGGGTGGCGGACGCGCCGGCCGACGGCGGGGCGGGGGTGCCTCCGGCGGCGCGCCAGCGGGCGGCGACGGCGGAGACGTCACGACCGTCCTCGGTGGCCTGGCGCAGCTCGTGGCCGACCAGGTCCTCGGGCTGCACCCAGGTGAGCCGCACGTTCACCGGGGGACCCCGGGGGCGGGGGAGAGGGCGACGAACGCCCGCTCGTGGGCCCGGCGGCGGGCGGTGTCGAGGGTGAAGACCTCGTGGGCGACGTCAGCCAGCACCACCGCCGGCGCGTGCAGGTCGAGGCGGCTCGCCTCGGCGACCTGCTTCGCCCACTCGGCGGGCACCGCGGCCTCCCCGTGCAGGGCGCCCGCGAGGGCCCCCGCCATGGTGGCGGTCGAGTCACAGTCCCGGCCGTAGTTGACGGCGCCCAGCACCGTACGGCGGTAGTCGCCCTCGCCCACCAGCAGCATGCCGAGAGCGATCGGGAGCTCCTCGATGGCGTGCAGCCGGGACGGGCGGCGCGCGCCCAGGGAGGGGGAGCGGTAGTCGGGGCCGACCGTGTCGAAGGGGGCGACGGCCTCCCGCAGGGGGCGCAGGGCGGACTCGAAGTCGGTGTGCCGTACGGCGACTTCGGCCACCGCCTCGATCGCGGACCGGGTGCCGTCCTTCGCCAGCCGGATCGCCTCCTCGACGACGGAGGACGGTGTCGCACCGGGCAGGCAGGCCGCGGCGACCGCCGCCGCGAACACTCCGGCGGCCTCGCGGCCGTACGAGGACTGGTGGGCGCCGGCGACGTCGACGGCCTCGGCGTACGCGGCGGGCGGGTTCGCCGCGTTGACCAGGCCGACCGGCGCCATGTACATCGCGGCGCCGCAGTTGACGATGTTGCCGGTGCCGGCCTCGCGCGGGTCGACGTGACCGTAGTGGATCCGGGCCACCAGCCACTTCTCGGCGAGGAAGATCCGCTGGAGGGGCAGTGCCTCGACTTCGAGTTCGGGGATCCAGCGGGGGGTGGAGAGCAGGTCGGGTACGAGGTGGTCGGCCACGGCGTACGCGTCGAGGTGGTCGCGGACCGCGTCGTACACCCGGACGAGCGCGTGCGTCATCAGGGTGTCGTCGGTGACGTGCCCGTCGCCCTTGTGGTACGGGGCGATGGGGCGGGCGGTGCGCCACTCGTCGCCGTTCCAGGGGCCGACGATGCCGGTGACACGGCCGCCGTGGCGTTCGGCGATCCGGTCGGGGGCGTACCCCTCGACCGCGCCGCCGAGCGCGTCACCGACAGCTGCTCCGACGAGGCTGCCGGTGATCCGTTCCTCGAGTGTGGGTTTCGGCGTCATGTCGGAATTGTCCACCCGGGGTGGCGAGTTCCGTGTCTGCCAGCTGTTCGGCGAGTTCCACGAGGTCGGTGCCCCGGAGACGGGGCAGCGCGCAGCCCGCGAGGGTGCGGCAGGCGTCGCGCCAGGTGCCGGGCACACCGGTGCCGCCGCTGAGCGCGCCGGTCAGCGCGCCCGCCAGGGCGGGTGCGGAGTCGGCGACCCGCGACAGGCAGGCGGCGGCCGGTACGGCCTCGGTGACCCGGCCGCGGGCGGCCGTGGCGAGCGCGAGGGCGACCGGGACGGTCTCGGCGGCAGCGATGCCGTAGCTGTAGACGTGGTCGACGATCTGGTGCTCCAGCAGTGGGACGAGTGCGAACGCGCTGTCGGCGGCGCGGGCGAGTCTGGTCGCGTGCCGGGCGTTGCGGCCGATCTCGGTGGCGGCCGGGAGCTGGTCGAGCGCGGCCTCCACGGCGTCGTCGACGGGCGCCCCGCCGAGCGCGGCGGCGACGGCGGCGGCCATGGCGCGGGCCCCGTGGACGCCGTCGCCGTCCTGGGTGTAGCGGGCGTCGAACTCGGCGAGCTCGGCGGCGGCGCGCGGGTCGCCCGGGTGGGCGGCCGCGAGGACGGCGGCGCGTACGCAGGCGGCGTCGTCGAAGAAGTGCGGGTTGTCGTGGCCCGTCGCGGGCGGGCGCAGCCCGGTGGCGAGGTTGCCGAGACCGGCGCGTACGGAGATGCGGGCGCGCAGGGGGAGCACGGCGGACTCGACCTCGGGCGCGCGGTCGGCGGCCGCGGCGATCTCGGCGGCGAGGGAGTTCCAGGCGAGGTCGACGGCGGCACACGTGCGGCGGGCCGGGGGAAGGGCGCTGAAGAGCGGGCCGGCGGCGGTCAGCAGCGTCTCGGCGGTGAACGCCGCCCACTCGGCGTCGTCGGACGGCCCGAGGCGCAGCGGCTCGGGCGGCTGGTTGAGCGCGATGGGGACGGGGAGGGTGGTGGTGGCGTTCTGCTCGGCGAACGTGTCGAGCTCGCGGGTGAGGCGGCGGGTCCACTCCGGCATGCGGGCGGCGCGGTGCCGGGCCGCCGGCCAGCCCGCGGCGTCCCCCGCGGCCATCCCCAGCAGCAGCCCCTCGACCCGCCGCGCCCCCCGCCGTCGGGTCCCGGACACACCGGTTGCGGCACCGGCCCCCCGCGCGGGCGCCGGTCCGGCGGGCACGGGCTCGGGCGCCTGTTCCCGTGGCCCCCGCCCCGGTGGCCGCTGCCCGGGCTCGCGCGTGTCCGCGGGGCTGCGAGGCTGCCCGTCGGCGGTGCGGCCGGTGGTCCGGGGCGTTGCGGGGCGCCGCTTCGGGGCTGGTTCGGCCGGGGCGGCACCGGGGGCGGAGGGGGACGTGGGCTGCATCAGGGGGCCTCCGCCTCGTCGTACGGGGTGAGCAACTCCGCGATGTCCAGCACGTGGTAGCCGCGCATCGAGGGCAGGCAGCTGCCGCGTACCGGACCGATGGCGGCCGCCCAGTCCGGGGGGATCGCCGTCGCGCCGGACATCGCGCCGGCCAGCGCGCCCGCCACCGCGGCGGTCGTGTCGGCGTCCCGGCCCATGTTGACGGCCGTCAGGACCGACGTACGGAAGTCGCCTCGGGCGGCGGCGAACGCGCCGAAGGCGAGGCCGACCGCCTCCGGGGCCAGGTCCGTCCACGGGTAGCCGCCGATGACCACCGCCGAGCGGACGGTCCGTTCCCGTACGAGCGCGTCGGGCTGGACGCGCTGGGCGGCGACGACCGCGCGGCGCATCGAGCGGGCCGTCCACGAGTCCATCGGCACGACGGACAGGGCCGCCGCGATGACCGAGGCGGGCCCCGCGCCCGACATCGCCGCCGCGACGCCCGCCGCGACCGCCTGGCCCCCGTAGATGCCCTCGCCGTCGTGGCTCACCGTGCCGTCGATCGCCACCAGCCGCGCCGCCTCCGCCGGCCGCCCCGCCGCGAACACCCCGAACGGGGCCGCCCGCATGGCGAGCCCGTCGCTCCACGCGTGCCGGTGCTGGGCCGAGATCGGGGCGGCCAGGCCGCGCCGGAGGTTCTCCAGCGTGCCGCGCTCACTGAATCCCGCACCGCGGAACGGGCCCTCGTCGAGGTCGGCGATCCAGCGGTGCCACGCCTGCTCGACGTGCGGGACGGTCAGCGCCGATCCGTGCCGGGCCAGCAGGAGCCCGGAGAAGATCGCGTACTCCGTGTCGTCCGTGCCGACGGGGTCGTCGCTGACGAACCCCTCGATACGGCCCCAGCGGCGGCGGATCTCGGAGGGCCGCATGTTCTCGGCCGGGGCCCCCAGCGCGTCCCCCACCGCCAGCCCCAGCAGGGCGCCCCGCGCACGGTCCAGCAGCACCGCGCCGCCGGCCCCCGCCCGGGCCGGACCGCCCGTGACGCCGGACGTGACGCCTGGCGCGACGCCGGACGTGACGCCGGGCGGGAATCCGGGCGCGGGGCGGGCGGGATCGTAGGCAGTCGACTCCATCGCGTGGCCCTTCCGTGCGCACCGACCCATTCCTGCATCTGTGCCACGCGGAGGTCCGGCGCTGTCGGCGCGAGGAGACCTTCACCCACCTGCCCCAGCGCCGCTCCACCACGCCGTTCCGGCACTCAGGCAAGGCTCAGTAAGTAAAGCCTGCCTTGCTGGCGCGCCCCTTACATCGCGCGTATTTTCGAGGGTGTTGGGGGAGCGGGGTCACCCGGACCCGCTGCTGTACGCAAGGTGTAAGGGGATAGCTGTGTCCATCATCGAGACCGAGGCGACGCTGCACGAGGCGCACCGCGACAACCACACCCACCGCGACGTGAACGGCGGCTGGCTGCGCCCCGCCGTGTTCGGCGCGATGGACGGTCTCGTGTCCAACCTGGCCCTCATGACCGGTGTCGCGGGCGGCGCGGTGTCGCAGCAGACCATCGTCATCACGGGCCTCGCCGGGCTCGCGGCCGGTGCCTTCTCCATGGCCGCCGGCGAGTACACCTCCGTGGCGTCGCAGCGCGAACTGGTCCAGGCGGAACTGGACGTCGAGCGCCAGCAGTTGCGCAAGCACCCGGTCGACGAGATGGAGGAGCTCGCCGCGCTGTACGTGGCGCGTGGCGTTGAGCCGCCGCTGGCCCGCGAGGTCGCCATGCAGCTGTCGAAGGACCCGGAGCAGGCGCTGGAGATCCACGCCCGCGAGGAGCTGGGCATCGACCCGGACGATCTGCCGTCGCCCGCCGTCGCCGCCGTGTCGTCCTTCGGGTCGTTCGCGCTGGGCGCGCTGCTGCCCGTCCTGCCGTACCTGCTGGGTGCCACCGTGTTGTGGCCCGCGGTGCTGCTGGCGCTGCTGGGGCTGTTCGCGTGCGGCGCCCTGGTGGCCCGGGTGACCGCGCGCAGCTGGTGGTACAGCGGCCTGCGCCAGCTCGCCCTGGGTGGCGCGGCGGCGGCCGTCACGTACGCCCTCGGCGCCTTGTTCGGCGCGGCGCTCTGACCCGTCCGGTCATCGACGGTCCACGGGCCGGTCTTCCGCCGGCCCGGTCCGCGCGTCCGCCCGGACCGGTGTCGTCGCTGGTCAGCCCCCTCGACAGGCGTGCGAGGGGGTTCGCCCGTATGGTTGGCCTACCGTCGGCCCACCGTTGTGACGAACATCCAATAGCCCTATCCGCCCCGCCGGTGCGACACTATGCAACGCGGCACATACCTAGTCGCAATACGGCGGTTTCGAATCCTCCATCACAGGGCATGAGCCGTTAGCGCTGCGGGCAACGAGGCCCGCGCCTCTTCACTGGCCGTCGGATGTCGCTCCGTCCGCCCGTGGCTCGTCTTCAACCTCCACCGCTACGCGCGGTGTCCGCATGGTGGAATGTTCTATCCGCTTTTCGGGATTCACTCCATCATGTAACCTGCACGAAATTTCGCGGAGGGCCAACGTCGTCCCTCTGGCACTTGCTTATGCCACGACGACGACGGGAGAGCCGATGCGTTCCGACGCCTGGTCGCCCATGGACGGTCGCCCCGCCCCGCAGGGTATGTACGACCCCCGCAACGAGCACGACGCCTGCGGTGTCGGCTTCGTTGCCACCCTCACCGGTGTAGCCAGCCACGCACTGGTGGAGCAGGCGCTGACCGTTCTGCGCAACCTGGAGCACCGGGGCGCCACCGGCTCCGAGCCCGACTCCGGCGACGGCGCGGGCATCCTGCTCCAGGTCCCGGACGCCTTCCTCCGCGAGGTCACCGACTTCGCCCTCCCCGCGGCCGGCGAGTACGCCGTCGGCATCGCCTTCCTCCCCGCCGACGGCTCCGCACAGGCCGTCTCGCGGATCGAGACGATCGCCGCCGAGGAGAACCTCACCGTCCTCGGCTGGCGCGAGGTCCCCGTCGCCCCCGAGCTGCTCGGCGCCAGCGCCCGCTCGACCATGCCGGTCTTCCGTCAGCTGTTCGTCGGCGACGGCACGAGCACGGGCATCGACCTGGACCGCAAGGCGTTCGTGCTGCGCAAGCGCGCCGAGCGCGAGGCCGGGGTCTACTTCCCCTCGCTCTCCGCCCGCACCATCGTCTACAAGGGCATGCTCACCACCGGGCAGCTGGAGCCCTTCTTCCCGGACCTGTCGGACCGCCGCTGCGCCACCGCCGTCGCGCTCGTGCACTCCCGGTTCTCGACCAACACCTTCCCGAGCTGGCCGCTCGCCCACCCGTACCGTTTCGTCGCGCACAACGGCGAGATCAACACGGTCAAGGGCAACCGCAACTGGATGCGGGCTCGCGAGTCGCAGCTCGTCTCGGACGCCTTCGGTGCCGAGAAGCTGGACCGGATCTTCCCGGTCTGCACCCCGGACGCCTCCGACTCCGCCTCCTTCGACGAGGTCCTGGAGCTGCTCCACCTCGGTGGCCGTTCGCTGCCGCACAGCGTCCTGATGATGGTCCCCGAGGCGTGGGAGAACCACGACTCCATGGACCCGGCCCGGCGCGCCTTCTACCAGTACCACTCCACGATGATGGAGCCCTGGGACGGCCCGGCCTGCGTCACCTTCACCGACGGCGTCCAGGTCGGTGCCGTTCTCGACCGCAACGGTCTGCGCCCCGGCCGCTACTGGGTCACCGACGAGGGCCTCGTCGTGCTGTCCTCCGAGGTCGGCGTCCTCGACATCGACCCGGCCAAGGTGGTCCGCAAGGGCCGCCTCCAGCCCGGCAAGATGTTCCTGGTCGACACCGCCGAGCACCGCATCATCGAGGACGACGAGATCAAGGCCGCCCTGGCCGCCGAGCACCCGTACCAGGAGTGGCTGGAGACCGGGATCATCGAGCTCGAGGACCTCCCCGAGCGCGAGCACATCGTCCACACCCACGCCTCGGTCACCCGCCGCCAGCAGACCTTCGGCTACACCGAGGAGGAGCTGCGCGTCCTCCTCGCGCCGATGGCCCGCACGGGCGCCGAGCCGATCGGCTCCATGGGCACGGACTCGCCGATCGCCGCGCTCTCCGAGCGCCCGCGTCTGCTGTTCGACTACTTCACCCAGCTGTTCGCGCAGGTCACCAACCCGCCGCTGGACGCCATCCGCGAGGAGCTCGTCACCTCGCTGCACTCCTCGCTCGGCCCCCAGGGCAACCTGCTGGAGCCGACCGCCGCGTCCTGCCGCAGCGTCACCCTGCCGTTCCCGGTGATCGACAACGACGAGCTGGCCAAGCTCATCCACATCAACGCCGACGGCGACATGCCCGGCATGACGGCCGCCACGCTCTCCGGCCTCTACCGGGTCTCCGGCGGCGGTGAGGCCCTCGCCGCCCGGATCGAGGAGATCTGCGCCGAGGCCGACGCCGCCATCGAGGGCGGCGCCCGCCTGATCGTGCTCTCCGACCGGCACTCCGACGCCGAGCACGCGCCGATCCCGTCGCTGCTGCTCACCTCGGCCGTCCACCACCACCTCATCCGCACCAAGCAGCGCACCCAGGTGGGCCTGCTGGTCGAGGCCGGTGACGTCCGCGAGGTGCACCACGTCGCGCTGCTCATCGGTTACGGCGCCGCCGCCGTCAACCCGTACCTCGCCATGGAGTCGGTCGAGGACCTGGTCCGCGCCGGCACCTTCGTCGAGGGCCTGGAGGCCGAGAAGGCCATCCGCAACCTCATATACGCCCTCGGCAAGGGCGTCCTGAAGGTCATGTCCAAGATGGGCATCTCGACCGTCGCCTCCTACCGCGGCGCGCAGGTCTTCGAGGCCGTCGGTCTGGACGAGACCTTCGTCGAGAAGTACTTCAACGGCACCGCCACCAAGATCGGCGGCGCCGGCCTGGACGTCGTCGCCAAGGAGGTCGCCGCCCGTCACGCCAAGGCGTACCCCGCCTCCGGCGTCCCCTCCGCGCACCGCGCGCTCGAGATCGGCGGCGAGTACCAGTGGCGCCGCGAGGGCGAGCCGCACCTGTTCGACCCCGAGACGGTCTTCCGCCTCCAGCACGCCACCCGCTCCGGCCGCTACGACATCTTCAAGAAGTACACGGACCGGGTGAACGAGCAGTCCGAGCGGCTGATGACGCTGCGCGGCCTGTTCGGCTTCAGCTCCGACCGCCCCTCGATCCCGGTCGAGGAGGTCGAGCCGGTCTCCGAGATCGTCAAGCGGTTCTCCACCGGCGCCATGTCGTACGGCTCCATCTCCCAGGAGGCGCACGAGACCCTCGCCATCGCCATGAACCAGCTGGGCGGCAAGTCCAACACCGGTGAGGGCGGCGAGGACCCCGAGCGCCTGTACGACCCGGCGCGGCGTTCCTCCATCAAGCAGGTCGCCTCCGGCCGCTTCGGCGTCACCAGCGAGTACCTGGTCAACGCGGACGACATCCAGATCAAGATGGCCCAGGGCGCCAAGCCCGGCGAGGGCGGCCAGCTGCCCGGCCACAAGGTCTACCCGTGGGTCGCCAAGACCCGGCACTCGACGCCGGGCGTCGGCCTGATCTCCCCGCCGCCGCACCACGACATCTACTCCATCGAGGACCTGGCGCAGCTGATCCACGACCTCAAGAACGCCAACCCGGCCGCCCGCATCCACGTGAAGCTGGTGTCCGAGGTCGGCGTCGGGACCGTGGCCGCCGGTGTGTCCAAGGCCCACGCGGACGTCGTCCTCATCTCCGGCCACGACGGCGGTACGGGCGCCTCCCCGCTCACCTCGCTGAAGCACGCGGGCGGCCCCTGGGAGCTCGGCCTCGCCGAGACCCAGCAGACCCTGCTGCTCAACGGCCTGCGCGACCGGATCGTCGTCCAGACCGACGGCCAGCTCAAGACCGGCCGCGACGTCGTCATCGCCGCGCTGCTCGGCGCCGAGGAGTTCGGTTTCGCGACCGCGCCGCTCGTCGTCTCCGGCTGCGTCATGATGCGCGTCTGCCACCTGGACACCTGCCCGGTCGGCATCGCCACCCAGAACCCGGTGCTGCGCGACCGCTTCACCGGCAAGGCCGAGTACGTCGTCAACTACTTCCGCTTCATCGCGGAGGAGGTGCGCGAGCTCCTCGCCGAGCTGGGCTTCCGTACGCTCCAGGAGGCCGTCGGCCACGCCGAGATGCTCGACACCACCCGCGCGGTCACGCACTGGAAGGCGCAGGGCCTGGACCTGGAGCCGCTGTTCTACGTGCCGGAGCTGCCGGAGGGCGCGGTGCGCCACCAGCAGCACCAGCAGGACCACGGCCTGGAGAAGGCGCTGGACAACCAGCTCATCGAGCTGGCCGCCGAGGCACTCGGCGCGTCCTGTGCGGAGGAGGCCCGGCCGGTCCGCGCCCAGGTCGCGATCCGCAACATCAACCGGACGGTCGGCACCATGCTCGGCCACGAGGTGACGAAGAAGTTCGGTGGAGCGGGGCTCCCCGACGACACCATCGACATCACCTTCACCGGCTCGGCCGGCCAGTCCTTCGGCGCGTTCGTGCCGCGCGGCGTCACGCTGCGCCTGGAGGGCGACGCCAACGACTACGTCGGCAAGGGCCTGTCCGGCGGCCGTGTGATCGTCCGCCCCGACCGGGGCGCCGACCACCTGGCCGAGTACTCGACCATCGCCGGCAACACCATCGCGTACGGCGCCACCGGCGGCGAGGTCTTCCTCCGCGGCCGCACCGGCGAGCGGTTCTGCGTCCGCAACTCCGGCGCGCTGGTGGTCTCCGAAGGCGTGGGCGACCACGGCTGCGAGTACATGACCGGCGGTCACGCGGTGGTGCTCGGCGAGACGGGCCGCAACTTCGCGGCCGGCATGTCGGGCGGTGTCGCGTACGTCATCGACCTCGACCGGGAGAACGTCAACTCCGGCAACCTCGGCGCGGTCGAGGCACTGGACGAGACGGACAAGGCGTGGCTGCACGACGTCGTGCGCCGCCACCACGAGGAGACGGGCTCGACCGTAGCCGAGAAGCTCCTTGCCGACTGGTCCACCGCCGCGGACCGATTCAGCAAGATCATCCCGACCACGTACAAGGCCGTGCTCGCCGCCAAGGACGCCGCTGAGCTCGCCGGTCTCTCCGAGCAGGAGACCACCGAGAAGATGATGGAGGCGGCGACCCATGGCTGACCCCAAGGGCTTCCTGACCACCGGGCGCGAGGTCGCCAAGACCCGCCCCGTCGACGAGCGCGTCAAGGACTGGAACGAGGTCTACGTCCCCGGCTCCCTGCTGCCGATCATCAGCAAGCAGGCCGGCCGGTGCATGGACTGCGGCATCCCGTTCTGCCACAACGGCTGCCCGCTCGGGAACCTCATCCCCGAGTGGAACGACTACGCCTACCGCGAGGACTGGCAGGCCGCCTCCGAGCGGCTGCACGCCACCAACAACTTCCCGGAGTTCACCGGGCGGCTGTGCCCCGCTCCCTGCGAGTCGGCGTGCGTGCTGGGCATCAACCAGCCCGCCGTCACCATCAAGAACGTCGAGGTCTCGATCATCGACAAGGCGTGGGACTCCGGTGACGTCACGCCGCAGCCCCCGGAGCGGCTGTCCGGCAAGACCGTCGCCGTCATCGGCTCCGGCCCGGCGGGCCTCGCCGCGGCCCAGCAGCTGACCCGCGCCGGCCACACGGTCGCCGTGTACGAGCGGGCCGACCGCATCGGCGGCCTGCTGCGGTACGGCATCCCCGAGTTCAAGATGGAGAAGGTGCACATCAACCGCCGCATCGAGCAGATGCGCGCGGAAGGCACCAAGTTCCGCACCGAGGTCGAGATCGGCGTCGACATCGACGCGGCGAAGCTGCGCCGGCGCTACGACGCGGTCGTCATCGCGGCCGGTGCCACCGTCTCGCGCGACCTGCCCGTCCCGGGCCGCGACCTCAAGGGCATCCACTTCGCGATGGAGTACCTGCCGCTCGCCAACAAGGTGCAGGAGGGCGACTTCGTGGCGCCCCCCATCACCGCCGAGGGCAAGCACGTCGTGGTCATCGGCGGCGGCGACACCGGCGCGGACTGCGTGGGCACCGCCCACCGCCAGGGCGCGGCCTCCGTCACCCAGCTGGAGATCATGCCGCGCCCGGGCGAGGAGCGGAACCCCGGCCAGCCCTGGCCGACCTTCCCCATGCTCTACAAGGTCACCTCGGCCCACGAGGAGGGCGGCGAGCGGGTCTACTCCGTCTCCACCACCCACTTCGAGGGCGACGAGGACGGCAACGTCCAGTACCTCCACCTCGTCGAGGTCGAGTTCAAGGACGGCAAGCTCGAGCAGAAGCCCGGCACCGAGCGGAAGATCCCCGCACAGCTGGTCACCCTCGCCATGGGCTTCACCGGCACCGACCAGTCCAACGGCCTGGTGCAGCAGTTCGGCCTGGAGCTCGACGAGCGCGGCAACGTCGCCCGTGACGCCGACTACGCGACCAACGTCGACGGCGTCTTCGTCGCCGGTGACGCGGGCCGCGGCCAGTCGCTCATCGTCTGGGCCATCGCCGAGGGCCGCTCCGCCGCGCGCGGCGTGGACCGCTACCTCACGGGCGCCAGCGAGCTGCCGGCCCCCATCCGCCCGACGGACCGCGCACTCACGGTCTGACATCATGGAGCCGGGCGCCCCGCACAACGCCGTGCGGGACGCCCCCGGCCGCAGCGCCCCGCGGCGTGCGGACCGCCCCGGCCGGAGACGGCCACCGCGTCACGAGCCGGCCCGGCGTGCCAGGGCACCCCTCATACGTCCCGTACAACGGCGTGCGGAACACAGCAGCGTCTGCCGTGTCCCCGACCGGACCTTGGCAGGCGCTGCGCCCTTTCCGCGTGCGGCGCGTGCGGCGCCGGTGTGCGCGCCGAGTGCGCCCTGTCGGCCGGCACCCCGTTCCTCCTACGATCGGACTGCCCGGTCGGCCGCCCGACCGGTTGCTCGCACGGGGGAGGGGGCCGGCCATGCCGACGGCACGGACGAACCGGAGGGAACGCGTGGGCGTGCTCGCCCCGCACCACCGCGAGCGCACCGCCCCGGGGAGGCCCCGTGCGGCACCCCCTGCCTGACCTCGGCCGGCGCCCCCCGTTCGCGGCCGAGCGGCGGGTCGCCGTCGCCGCGGCCGAGGCGGGCGGGCGACTGCTGTGCGGCCACTTCGGCGACACCGGAGCCGTACGGACCATGCGGCCCCACGGCGACGTGGTCACCGCCCTCGCCCCGGCCGCCGAGGAGCTGATCCTCACCCGGCTGCGGCATCACTTCCCGCACGACCGCATCCTCTCCCGGGGTGCCGCGCTCCCGGCCACCGGCACCGGCCGCACCTGGCTGGTCGACCCGCTGGACGGCCGCGACAACGCGGCCATCGGCCTGCCCGCGTACGCCGTCGGCATCGGGCTGTGCGTCGGGGACATCCCGGTCGTCGGCGTCGTCCACGAACCCGTCACCGGCCGCACCTGGCACGCCGTCACCGGACAGGGCGCCCACGACGGCGACGGCGCCCGGCTGCGCGGCCCCCGCAGCACCCTGCCGGGACCGGGCCCCGTGCTGGCCTGGACGCAGGGCCAGGCCGTGGACCGTGCCGACCGCACGGCGACCGCGCTGCGCGGCGCCCTGGAGCGGCGCTGCCGGCGCGTCCTGCGCCTGTGGGCACCGCTGCTGGGGTGGAGCCTGCTCGCGCGCGGCACCGTCGACGGCTTCGTCGGCTACCGCGCCGAGGGCGTCGGCCTGCCGCCCGGCGCGCTGCTGGCCGCCGAGGCGGGCGCGGAGCTGCGCACCCTGCGCGGCGCCCCGTTCCGGCCCGGGTTCGGCGGCCCCGACACCGGGCGCGGCTTCGTCGCCGCCCGGGCGGAAACCCTCACCTACGTCCTGGAGGAGGTCGCCGCGGTGCTCAGGAGGGCATCTTGACGACTCCCCGGTGGCGGGCGGTGACGATCGCATAGGCTCGCCATATGCCCATCAGCCTGCAGAAGATGGAGGCGACCGCGCCCGCGCTCGTCGACCTCTACAAGAGCGCGGGCGTGTCGCTGCGCAAGCACGGACTGGGCCGGGAGCGGGCCGCGGTCTACCTGGTGATCGACTACTCGGGCTCGATGAAGCCCTACTACAAGGACGGCAGTGTCCAGGCGCTCGCCGACCGGGTGCTGGGCCTGTCGGCCAACCTCGACGACGACGGCCGGGTCCCGGTGGTCTTCTTCTCCACCGACATCGACGCCGAGACGGACATCGCCCTCGACGGCCACCAGGGCCGCATCGAGCGGATCGTCGCCGGGCTCGGCCACATGGGCAAGACCAGTTACCACCTGGCCATGGACGCCGTCATCGACCACTACCTCGACAGCGGCACCACCGCCCCGGCGCTCGTCGTCTTCCAGACGGACGGCGGCCCCATCAACAAGCTCGCCGCCGAGCGCTACCTCTGCAAGGCGGCCGAGCTGCCGCTGTTCTGGCAGTTCATCGGCTTCGGCGACCCGGGCAGCCGCCAGTTCGACTTCCTGCGCAAGCTCGACGAGCTGGCCGTCCCCGCCAAGCGCCGCGTCGACAACGCGGGCTTCTTCCACGCCGGCGCCGACCCCCGGCGCGTCCCGGACACCGAGCTGTACGACCGGCTGGTCGCCGAGTTCCCCCACTGGCTCGCCGCCGCCCGCGCCCAGGGCATCGTGCGATGAGCGGGCGCGTGCGGGTGCTGAGGGCGGCCGGCCGGGCGGCGGTGCCGTGGCGGAACGGCGGCGGCGTCACCCGGGAGGTCGCCGCCCGGCACGGGGGCGCCGGGGCGGCCGGCTTCGACTGGCGGGTCAGCCTCGCGGACGTCGGGGCGGACGGGCCGTTCTCCGCGTTCCCCGGTACCGAGCGCATCCTCACGGTCGTCGAGGGCGCCGGGATGGACCTGACCGCCGGCGAACGGCTCCTGCGGGCGGAGCCGTACGTCCCGCTGCCCTTCCCCGGTGACGTCCCGACCGTCGGACGGCTCCTCGCCGGGCCGGTCGTCAACCTGAACGTGATGCACCTGCGCGGCGCGGTCACGGCGGGCGTCACCGTCGTACGGGGCGGGGCGCCCGTCCCGGTTGCGCCGG
The DNA here is from genome assembly GCF_009739905.1 of Streptomyces ficellus. Classification (NCBI taxonomy): domain Bacteria; kingdom Bacillati; phylum Actinomycetota; class Actinomycetes; order Kitasatosporales; family Streptomycetaceae; genus Streptomyces; species Streptomyces ficellus. The sequence continues at coordinate 5,548,766 of NZ_CP034279.1, forward strand.
ACGCGACGGTGCTCGTGGTCGCCCTGGACGCCCCTGCGGTGGTCGCGGGCGCCGAACTGGAGCGGTACGACGCGGTGTTGTGCGACGCCCCCGGGGCGACGGTGCGCACCGGCGGGCACGCGGCGGTCGTCACGTTCCGCCGGCCGGGCTGAGCCGGCCGTGTGATTGTCCCCGGCCCTTCGTGAGGGGCGGGGCCCGGCGGGTAGGGCTGCACCTCGGGGCCCGGACCACCGCACAGGAGACACGCCATGCACCGTTCGAGTTTCGTCCTCGCCGCCACCACCGCGCTCGCCCTCGCGGCCTCCGGGCAGGGCTGGGCCGGCACCTCCAGTGCCTCCAGCACCTCCAGCGGCGACATCACCACCAGCTGGGGCGACCGCACCCGCATCCAGCTGACTTGGACCGACCGGAACTCGTTCCGTGACGGCACCCTCGCCGTCGCCGACCAGACGTGCGACGACCGCACCCTCTACGCCACCCTCACCGTCCGCACCGGCTCCGGCACCACCCTCGCGGCGGAGGACCGCCACAACACCCGTGGCTGCGGCACGACCACCGACTTCCGCGACCTGCGGGCCACCGACCCGAGCGGCATCCGCAGCGTCACGATGACCCTGTGCCGCCGACAGGCCGGCATGCCCGACCACTGCGAGACCCGGTACACCAGCTTCAACCCGTACAACCCGAGCTACGGCTTCTGACCGCCGCCGGGCGGACTCAAGGGACCGTTCAGCACCCGCCCAGCACCTGTTCCCGGCACCGGGCGGGCGTGCCCCAGGCGTCACGCAACGGGCGCGCCTTGCGCAGCCACAGGGCCAGGTCCAGCTCCTCGGTGTAGCCGACGGCGCCGTGCAGCTGGAGCGCGGTGCGGGCGGCCCGGTACGCCGCCTCGCCGGCCGCCACCTTGGCCGCCGCCACATCGGCGGTACGCAGCGACCGGGCCGCCCCGTACAGCAGCGGCCGGGCGAACTCCAGCGCCAGCAGCGTGTCCGCCAGCCGGTGCTTGACCGACTGGAACGAGCCGACCGCCACCCCGAACTGCGTGCGCCGCTTCACGTACGCCACCGTCCGGTCCAGCAGCGCGTACCCGACGCCCAGCGCCTGCGCGCCCGTCGCCAGCGCCGCCCACCCGGCCGCGTACCGCACCGCCTCCGCCACGTGCGGGCCCGCCGCCAGCACCTCCCCGCCCGGCGCGGGCCGTGCGAGCCGCCGCACCGGATCGGCGCTCACCCGCACCGGGCCGTGCCCGGGCGCGGCCCGCAGCTCCTCGCCGTCCGCCACGAGGACGAGGCCTGCGGTGTCCGCGTCCAGGGCGTACCCCGGCCCGACCGCCAGGGTCGCCGTCAGCCCGCCCGCCGCGAGGGCCGGCAGCAGCCGCTTCGCGGGCCCGCGCTCCCCGAGCCGCCCCAGCAGCGCCGCGACCGCCACGGTCTCCACCACCGGGCCCGGCACCGCGTGGCGGCCCAGCTCGGTGAACGCCAGCGCCACCTCCGGCGGCAGGACGCCCAGCCCGCCCTCGTACGCCTCGGGCACCGCCAGCGCGAAGACCCCGGCCTCCGCGAGCCGTCCCCACAGCGCCCGCCCCGGGCCCGGGTCCCCGGCCGCCCACGCCCGCGCCGCCGACGGGGTGTCACCGGCGGAGAGCATGGCGTCCAGCGCGCGGGTGAAGTCCCGCTGCCCGTCCGTCAGGTACGCACCCATCAGCGGCGGCCCTTCGGCAGGCCGAGCAGCCGCTCGGCGATGATGTCCCGCTGGATCTCGTTCGTCCCGGCGTAGACCGGCCCGGCGAGCGCGAAGGTGTACCCCTCGGCCCAGTCGGTGTCGGCGAACTCGGCCACCGCGCCGAGGAGTTCCAGGGCCGTCTCGTGCAGGGCGATGTCGTACTCGGACCAGAAGACCTTCGTCAGGCTGGACTCCGCGCCCATCGCCCCGCCGCCCGCCGCCAGCTCCGTGAACAGCTGGTACGCCCGCGCCCCGACCACCGCGTCCGCCACCCGGTCGCGCACCGCCGGGTCGCACCCGGCCTCCCGCCACAGCCGCACCAGCCGGCCGGCGGACGCCAGGAAACGGCCGGGGGAGCGGAGCATCAGGCCGCGCTCGTTGCCGGTCGCCGACATCGCGATCCGCCAGCCGTCGCCGGGTGCGCCGATCACGTCCTCGTCCGGGACGAACACCCCGTCCAGGAACAGCTCGGCGAACGCCGGCTTCCCGTCCAGCCGCGCGACCGGCCGCACGGTCACCCCCGGCTCCCGCAGCCCGAACATCAGGTACGTCAGGCCCCGGTGCGGCCGGTCCGCCGCCGGGTCCGAACGGAAGACGCCGAACGCCCGGTCGGCGAACGCGGCCCGCGACGACCAGGCCTTCTGCCCGTGCAGCAGCCAGCCGCCGTCCGTGCGCACCGCCCGCGAGCGCAGCGAGGCGAGGTCGGAGCCCGCCTCCGGCTCCGACCAGGCCTGCGCCCACACCGTCCGCCCGCCCGCCATGGACGGCAGGAGGCGGGCCCGCTGCTCCTCGGTACCGTGGTCGAAGAGGGTGGGTGCGAGGAGGCTGACGCCGTTCTGCGAGACGCGGCCGGGCGCCCCCGCCGCCCAGTACTCCTCCTCGAACGCCAGCCAGTGCGGGAGGTCCACGCCCCGCCCGCCGTACCGCTCCGGCCAGTTGACCACCGACCAGCGGCCCTCGTGCAGCTCCGCCTCCCAGGCCCGGTGCGCCGCGAAGCCCTCCGCCGTCTCCAGGGACGGCAGCGGCTCGGACGGAACGTGGGCGGCCAGCCAGGCGCGGGCCTGTGACCGGAAGGCTTCGACGGACTCGTCCACGGCGCCCCCTGTGCGACGGCTTCCCTAACAAGCGTTTGGCAGGTTAGCGTACGCGTATGAAGAGCGTCGAGCACCCGCCCGACCCCGGACCCGAGTACCTCCCCGGGCACGGCCTGCTGGCCGGACGTACCGCCGTCATCACGGCCGCCGCCGGCGCCGGCATCGGCGGCGCCACCGCGCGCCGCTTCCTGGAGGAGGGCGCCCGGGTGCTCCTCAGCGACGCTCACGCCCGGCGCCTGAAGGAGACCGAGCGGGCGCTCGCCGAGGAGTTCGGCGCGTCCGCCGTCGCCGCCCAGCCCTGCGACGTCACCCGGGAGGACCAGGTCGGGGCACTCTTCGACACGGCGGTACGGCTCCACGGCCGCCTCGACGTGGTCGTCAACAACGCCGGGCTCGGCGGCACCGCGCACCTCGCCGACATGACCGACGAGCAGTGGAGCCGCGTCCTGGACGTCACCCTGGGCGGCACCTTCCGCTGCACCAGGGCGGCGCTGCGGCTGCTCCGCGACCAGCCGGGCGGCGGCGGGGCCGTCGTCAACAACGCCTCCGTCGCCGGCTGGCGCGCCCAGGCGGGCCAGGCCCACTACGCCGCCGCCAAGGCGGGCGTCATGGCCCTCACCCGCTGCGCGGCGATCGAGGCCGCCCCGTACGGCGTCCGCGTCAACGCCGTCGCGCCGAGCCTCGCGATGCACCCGCACCTGGTGAAGGTGACCTCCGCCGGACTGCTGGAGGAACTCACCGCGCGCGAGGCCTTCGGGCGGTACGCCGAGCCCTGGGAGGTCGCCAACGTCATCGTCTTCCTCGCCAGCGGCTACGCCTCGTACATGACCGGCGAGACCGTGTCCGTCAGCAGCCAGCACGCCTAGCCCCACAATGGCCCCGTGCCGAAGCAGACGAAGAAGCCCCAGGTGACCGCCCCCGCGCCCGAGCGGCGCGCCGAAATCCTCGCCACCGCGGCGGAGGTGTTCGCCGCGCACGGGTACAACGCCACGACCGTCCGCAGGATCGCCGACGAGGCGGGCATGCTCGCCGGCAGCCTCTACTACCACTTCGATTCCAAGGAATCGATGGTCGACGAGATCCTCTCCGCCTTCCTCGGCGAACTGTGGACGGGCTACGACGCCGTCCTCGCCGCCGGGCTCGGCCCGCGCGAGACGATCGAGGCGCTGGTCACCGAGTCGTTCCGCGAGATCGACCGGCACCGCGCCGCCGTCGCCATCTACCAGAAGGAATGGCGCCAACTCGCCACCCAGCCCCGCTTCCAGTACCTCTCCGACTCCCAGACCCGGTTCGAGAAGGCATGGCTCGGGACGCTGGAGCGCGGCGTGGCAGCCGGGGTCTTCCGCGACGGCCTGGACGTCCGGCTCACCTACCGGTTCGTGCGCGACACCGTGTGGGTGGCGGCGTCCTGGTACCGGCCGGGGGGCCTGCACAGCCCGGAGGAGATCGCCCGCCAGTACCTGTCGATGGTGCTGGACGGAATCGCCGTACGCACCTAGAGGAGATGTGTGATGGGTGAGGCCTACATCGTCGAAGCGGTACGCACCCCCGTCGGCCGGCGCGGAGGGGGCCTCGGCGCCGTCCACCCGGCCGACCTCGGCGCCCACGTCCTGAAGGCGCTGGTCGCACGCTCGGGCGTCGACCCGGCGGCCGTGGACGACGTGGTCTTCGGCTGTCTGGACACGGTCGGCCCCCAGGCCGGCGACATCGCCCGCACGGCGTGGCTGGCCGCCGGGCTGCCGGAGGAGGTGCCCGGCGTCACCGTCGACCGGCAGTGCGGCTCCTCGCAGCAGGCCGTCCACTTCGCCGCCCAGGCGGTCATGTCCGGCACCCAGGACCTGGTCGTCGCGGGCGGCACCCAGAACATGACGATGGTCCCCATCGCGTACGCCTCCCGCCAGGCCGCCGTGCCGCTCGGGCTGACCGAGGGCCCCTTCGCCGGTTCGGAGGGCTGGCGGGCCCGGTACGGCGACGCCCCCGTGAACCAGTTCGCCGGCGCGGAGACGATCGCCCGGCAGTGGGGCATCACCCGCTCCGCCCAGGAGGAGTACGCCCTCACCTCGCACCGGCGCGCGATCCGGGCCCTCGACGACGGGCGCTTCGCCCGCGAGACGGTGGCGTACGGATCCGTCACGGCGGACGAGGGCCCGCGCCGCGACACCACCCCGGCCAGGATGGCCGCCCTGAAGCCCGTCCTGGAGGGCGGCACCGTCACCGCCGCCTGCTCCTCCCAGGTCTCCGACGGCGCGGCGGCCCTGCTGCTGGCGAGCGAGCGGGCCGTCACCACCCACGGGCTGACCCCGCGCGCCCGCGTCCACCACCTGTCCGTGCGCGGCGAGGACCCCATCCGCATGCTGACGGCCCCCATCCCCGCGACCGACCACGCCCTCAAGAAGGCGGGCATGGCCATCGACGACATCGACCTCGTGGAGATCAACGAGGCGTTCGCCCCCGTCGTCCTCGCCTGGCTGGCCGAGACCGGCGCCGACCCCGCCCGGGTGAACGTCAACGGCGGCGCCATCGCCCTCGGCCACCCGCTCGGCGCCACCGGCGCCCGCCTGATGACCACGCTCCTCCACGAACTGGAACGCACCGGCGGCCGGTTCGGGCTCCAAACCATGTGCGAGGGCGGCGGCCAGGCGAACGTGACGATCATCGAGAGGCTGTAGCGCACCGGTGTGGCGCCGTGGCGCACGTGGCGGCGTGCCTGGTTGCGGTCGGGCCGCCGAGATGGTGTGCTACGGTTGTCCACGTTGCAGTTTTGGTACCCATGAACTTTATGTGCGCCTGACGGGAATGTTCCTCAGGCGCATTATTGTTTTACCGGCTTTCTCCGGATGGGGCCCCGACACCATCAGGAGAATTATTATGGCCACCGGTACCGTGAAGTGGTTCAACTCGGAAAAGGGCTTCGGCTTCATCGAGCAGGACGGCGGCGGCGCCGACGTCTTCGCCCACTACTCCAACATCGCCACCTCGGGCTTCCGTGAGCTCCAGGAAGGCCAGAAGGTGACCTTCGACGTCACGCAGGGCCAGAAGGGCCCCCAGGCGGAGAACATCCTCCCCGCCTGATCACCGGACACGCAGCACCGGTATCCCGCAGCCGGGACCCGCACCATGCAGTCGCAGGTGCGGGTCCCGGCTTGTGCTGTGCTCAGGCCCTGTTCAGGCCAAGGAAGGCAAATGCATGACGACGACTCGACCCGAACGCCCCGCCCGTAAGCGCCCCGCGCGCACCGGCAACGCGAACTCCGCCCGCTCCGCGAACGGCGGCAGGACGGCCGGAAACGGCAAGGCGCCCGCCCGCGGCGCGGGCAACCGCGCCCCCGTCGCGCCCCCGCGGGAATTCACCCTGCCGGAAACCGCCACCCCCGCGCTGCCCCCGGTCGCGGCCTTCGACGACCTCGACATGCCGGCCGCCCTCCTCAAGACGCTCACCGCCCAGGGCGTCACCGAGCCGTTCCCCATCCAGGCCGCGACCCTGCCGAACTCCCTCGCGGGCCGCGACATCCTCGGCCGCGGGCGCACCGGCTCCGGCAAGACGCTCGCCTTCGGGCTCGCCCTCCTGGCCCGCACGGCCGGCCGCCGCGCCGAGCCGAAGGCCCCGCTGGGCATGGTCCTGGTCCCCACGCGCGAACTCGCGCAGCAGGTGACCGACGCCCTCACCCCGTACGCGACCTCCGTGCAGCTGCGCGTGGCGACCGTCGTGGGCGGCATGTCGATCAGCCGGCAGGCGGGCGCGCTGCGCCGCGGCGCCGAGATCCTGGTCGCCACCCCCGGCCGCCTCAAGGACCTCATCGAGCGCGGCGACTGCCGCATCGACCAGGTGTCGGTCACCGTCCTGGACGAGGCCGACCAGATGGCCGACATGGGCTTCCTGCCGCAGGTCACCGCCCTGCTGAAGCAGGTCGAGCCGGACGGGCAGCGCATGCTGTTCTCGGCGACGCTCGACAAGAACATCGACCGGCTGGTGCGGATGTTCCTCACCGACCCGGTCGTGCACTCGGTCGACCCGTCGGCGGGCGCGGTGTCCACCATGGAGCACCACCTGCTGTACGTCGCCGACGAGACCGACAAGAAGGCCGTCACCGCCCGCATCGCGGCCCGCGACGGCCGGGTGATCCTCTTCCTGGACACCAAGCGGTCCGTCGACCGGCTGGTCAAGCGGCTCCTCGCCAGCGGCGTACGGGCCGCGGGCCTGCACGGCGGACGTTCGCAGCCGCAGCGCAACCGGACGCTGGACCAGTTCAAGAACGGCCAGGTCACCGCGCTCGTCGCGACCAACGTGGCGGCCCGTGGCATCCACGTCGACGACCTCGACCTCGTCGTGAACGTCGACCCGCCCACCGACCACAAGGACTACCTGCACCGCGGCGGCCGCACCGCCCGCGCGGGCGAGTCCGGCAGCGTCGTCACACTGGTCCTGCCCGACCAGAAGCGCGACATGAGCCGGCTGATGTCCCACGCGGGCATCACGCCCGGCACCGCGCGCGTGAAGTCGTCCGACGAGGAGCTGGCCCGGCTCACCGGCGCCCGTGAGCCCTCCGGAATACCGGTCACCATCGAGGTCCCGCAGCAGGCCCAGCCCGCCGCGCAGACCTCCGGCAAGCCCGGCCGTCGCCGCCGCCCCCGCCGCAGCGGCCAGGGCCCCGGTGCCGGTGAGGCCGGTGCGAGCACCCAGGCCGGCGCGCCCCGCCGCCGTGGCGGCCAGCCCGCCGCCACGGGCCGCCCCCAGGCCCGCCGCCCCCGCCGCAACGCCGCGTGACCCCGGGCGCGGCCCCCGTGCGCGGGGGCCGCGCCCTTAACCCGGGCTGCTCCGCCGCCCCGGCGCGCGGGCGCTACGGGGCGAGGCGCTCGCGTACCCGCTGCGCCTCGGACATCACCCGGCTCACGAGCTCCTCGCAGCTCGGCAGGTCCCCGATCACACCGGCGACCTGGCCCGACGCCATGACGCCCAGGTCGGTGCGGCCGTCGACCATCGCCGCGCGCAGGAGCACCGGCGTGTTGGCGGCGAGCAGGACCTGGCTCCAGGACAGGTCCCTGCCGTGCTTCATCGCCCACCCGTCCCGGACCAGGCGCGACCAGGACAGGCCCGACAGCTCGCGGAACCGCGCCGCCCCGCGGACCGCCTCCGCGAACGCCCGGACGCGGCCCGCCCGTTCGAGGGTGGCGACGAGGTCGGTGCGCAGCATGCGGTGCGGCAGCCCGTCGACGGCGGTCGTCACGGTGACGTCCCCGACGGTCGCCGCCAGATAGGCGGCCTTCACGGCGGCGGGGACGGGCGAGTCGGAGGTGAGCAGGAACCGGGTGCCCATCGCGATGCCCGCCGCGCCGTACGCGAGCGCCGCCACCAGACCGCGCCCGTCGTGGAACCCGCCCGCGGCGACGACCGGGATGTCCACCGCGTCGACGACCTGCGGGACCAGCACGGACGTGGCCACCCCACCGGTGTGGCCGCCGCCCTCGGAACCCTGCACGACCACCGCGTCCGCGCCCCACGCGGCGACCTTCTCGGCGTGGCGGCGGGCGCCCACCGACGGGACGACCACCACACCGGCGTCCTTCAGCTCGGCGATCAGCTCCCGTGAGGGCGCGAGCGCGAACGAGGCGACCCGTACGCCCTCGTCGGCGATGATCCGCACCCGCTCCCGGGCGTCCGCCGCGTCCGCCCGCAGGTTGACCCCGAACGGGGCGTCGGTGCGGGACCTCACCTCCCGCACGGCGGCGCGCAGTTCGCCGGTCGTCATGGTCGCGGAGGCGAGGATGCCGAGGGCGCCCGCGCGGGCGGTGGCGGTGACCAGGCGGGGACCGGCGACCCAGCCCATGCCGGTCTGGACGATGGGGTGGCGGACGCCGGTGAGCCTGGTCAGCGCGGTGTCCATCACGCGGTGACCTCACGGTCGCGGGCGCCGTCCGGGTCGAGCACCTCGCGGATGAGCGTCAGCTCCGCGGCGGTGGGCTCGCGGGTGCGCGGGACGTCATCGGGAATGGTGAGCGCGAAGCCGGTCGCCTCCCGGACCCGCTCGACGGTGACGCCCGGGTGCAGGGAGGCGAGCCGCAGGGACCGGTCCGGGGTGGCGAAGTCGAAGACGCCGAGGTCGCTCACGACGCGCCGGAGGCGGTGGAACCGGACGGCCCCGGGCGGGACGCGGTCGTTGCCGACCCCGCACACCATGTCGACGCGTTCGGTGAAGACGCGGGGAGAGTGCCGGGGGACCCAGTAACTGGTCGGGTTGTTGAGCGTGTTGACGGGTGCCCCGCGCACGCCGAGGAGCTGGCGGGTGGGCCGGGCCCAGTCGCCGACGCAGGAGATGTTCTGGTTGCCGTACCGGTCGAGCTGGCTCGCGCCCATCATCACGTGCCGCCTCCCGCCGGTGACCAGGGCGAGGTGGCGGCGGTAGGGGAGCCACCCCTCGACCGTGCCGTCGGGGCGGACCAGCATCGCCTCGCCGTCCGTGAGCAGCAGGTCCGGCGAGAACGTGAGCCGGGCCAGCCGGGCGCCGAGCGACGGGATCAGGCCCATGGGGCTCGCCAGGACCTCACCGTCGCCGCGCCAGGCCTCGGCGCAGGCGACGACGCAGGTCTCGGCACGACTGGCGCTCATCGCCGCCCCTCCCGCCACGCCCGGACGGCCGCCTGGTAGGCGCTCTCGTCGCCGCCCGACAGGAAACGGCCGGCGAACTCGGGCCAGGGCGTCGTCGCGTACAGCTTCTGGAACGCCTCGTCGCGCCCGTGGTCGGGGTCGCAGGAGGTGAAGTGGGCGCCGTCGGGCGCCTCGACGACCCCGGTGACGTGGTGGCGCTGGACGAGGAGCGTCTGCGGGGCGGCGTCCTTGGTCAGCTCGGCGGTCTCGACGAGCCGTTCGCACGAGACGTACGCCGCGTCGGCGGCCCGGCAGAACAGGTCGTCGAAGTAGGGGTCCGGGCCCAGGTACTGGCCGTTGCCGAGGCGGTCGGCGCGGTTGACGTGGACCAGGGCGGCGTCCATGCGCAGGGCCGGCGCGGCCACGAACTCCTCGCCGTCCTCGTACGGCGAGCGCACCGTGCGCAGGGCGGGGTTGACGTCCATGACGCCGGAGCCGAGCCCGGCGCGGACGGGCAGGAAGGGCATGCGGTGCGCCGCCGCGTACAGACCCCACATGACCATCGCCTCGTCCAGCTCCGTCAGTTCGAGGGCGCCGCGCTCGCGGGCCGCCCGGAAGTGCGGTTCCAGCGGGATCGAGTCGAGGGTGGCGAACGCGGTGACCAGTCTGCGGACGCGGCCGGCCGCGACGAGGTGGCCGATGTCGGGACCGCCGTACGAGATCACCGTCAGATCGGTGATCGTGGATCGGAGCAGTGCTCTCACCAGGGCCATCGGCTTGCGGCGTGAGCCCCAGCCGCCGATCCCGACCGTCATGCCGCTGCGCAGCCGCGCGACGGCCTCGTCGGGCGTCATGGTCTTGTCGGTGGTGATGGTCAAGACGTCGCCTCCTTCCCGGAGGTGTCGGGCTTCCCGAAGCTGTCGCGTACGCGGTCGGCGACGCCGCCGAGGCTCGCCTCGAAGGTGAAGCCCTGCTCGAAGCGGTAGCTGCGGCGTACGTCGACGGGGTCGATGCCGTTGATGGCGGCCTTGGCGAGCCGCAGCAGTCCGCCGTCCTTGCGGGCGATGTCCCGCGCCAGGCCGAGCGCGGCGCGGGGGAGTTCCCGGCACGGCACGACCCGCCACACCGACCCGTGGGCGTGCAGTTCGGCGGCGGCGACCGTGCGCGAGGTGTAGTACAGCGTCCGCATCAGGTGCTGGGGCACCAGGCGGGCCAGGTGGGTGGCCGCACCGAGCGCGCCCCGGTCGAGTTCGGGCAGCCCGAAGACGGCGTCGTCGCAGGCGACGATCGCGTCCGCGTTGCCGGCGAGCCCGACCCCGCCGCCCAGGCAGAACCCGTGCACCGCCGCGACGACCGGCACCTCGCACTCGTAGACGGCCGTGAACGCCTCGGCGCAGGCCCGGTTCACCCCGATGAGCGCCCGGCGGTCGGGGGTGTCCGCCTGCAACTCCTTGATGTCGACGCCCGCGTTGAAGCCCCGCCCGGCGGCCGCCAGCACCACGCAGCGGACGGCCGGGTCGTGCCCCGCGGCGCGCAGGGCGTCGGCGAGCTCGTACCAGCCCCGTACGGGAAGGGCGTTGACGGGCGGGAAGTCGACGGTGACGAGGGCGATGCCCCGGTCCGGGTTCGTGGTGGAGACACCCATGGGCGGATCAGCTACCTTTCCACCAAACATTTGTTAGGCGCGCTCTGGTGGAAGGTAGCAGCGGATGGAGCTAAACGGGAGGGTCGCGGTCGTCACCGGCGGCACGCGCGGTGTCGGCGCGGGCATCGCGCGGGCGTTCCTGGCGGCGGGCGCCCATGTCGTGGTCTGCGCCCGCCGGCCGCCCCCGGAGCCGGTCGGAACGGCGGGGCGGTACGCCGCGTTCCACGCCGTCGACCTGCGCGAACCGGACGCCGCGGGCCGCCTCTTCGCCGACGTGGTCGCGACACACGGCCGCCTCGACACGCTCGTCAACAACGCGGGCGGCACGCCGTACCGCCCGCTGGCGGACGGGACCACCGAGCAGCACGCCCGGGTGGTGGGCCTGAACCTGCTCGCCCCGCTCACGGCGTCCCTCGCCGCGTACGAGCACCTGCGTGCCGCGCGCGGCTCGGTCGTCATGATCGGCAGCGTCAGCGGCACGCGGCCCTCGCCCGGCACGACGGCCTACGGCGCGGCCAAGGCTGGCCTGGCGCACCTGGCCCGCTCGATGGCCGTGGAGTGGGCGCCGGAGGTACGGGTGAACACCGTCGTCCCCGGCATGGTCCGCACCGAACTGGCCCACCTGCACTACGGCGACGACACCGGGGTCGCCGCGGTCGCCCGCACCGTCCCGCTGGGGCGGCTCGCCGAGCCGTCGGACGTGGGCGACGCGGCGGTGTTCCTCGCCTCCGCCCGCGCCGCGTACATCACCGGAGCATCGCTCCTCGTCCACGGCGGCGGCGAACGCCCCGCCTTCCTGGACGCCGCGAACGCCCATCAGGAGGTCTGACATGAGCGATCCCGGAAGCACCGGACTCTGCGCGGGCCGCGTCGTCGCCGTCACCGGCGCCGGCCGGGGGCTGGGCCGCGCCCACGCGCTGGCCTTCGCCGCGGAGGGCGCCCGGGTCGTCGTCAACGACCTGGGCGTCGGCCTCGACGGCACGCCCGCGGCCGACGGCCCCGCCCGGCGGGTGGCCGACGAGATCCGCGCCGCCGGCGGGGAGGCCGTCGCGCACGGCGGCGACGTCGCCACCCCCGACGGCGCCGCCTCCCTCGTCACCACCGCCCTGGACGCCTTCGGACGGCTGGACACGCTCGTCAACAACGCGGGCTTCCTGCGCGACCGGATGCTCGTCAACCTCGGCGAGGACGACTGGGACGCCGTCGTACGCGTCCACCTCAAGGGCCACTTCCTGCCCCTCCGGCACGCCGCCGCGCACTGGCGCGCCGAAACCCGGGCGGGCCGCCGGCCCGACGCCCGGATCGTCAACACCAGCTCGGGCGCCGGGCTCCTCGGCAGCGTCGGCCAGGGCAACTACGCCGCCGCCAAGGCCGGTGTCCTCGCGCTCACCCTCGTGGCCGCCGCCGAACTGGGCCGCTACGGGGTCCAGGTCAACGCCCTCGCCCCGGCCGCCCGCACCAGGATGACCGAGCGCACCTTCGCCGCCGCCATGGCCGCCCCCCGAGACGGCGGCTTCGACGCCATGGCCCCCGAGAACGTCTCCCCGCTCGTCGTCTGGCTCGGCTCGGGCGCGCCGAGCGCGGGGGTCACCGGCCGGGTCTTCGAGGCGGAGGCGGGCCGCATCACCGTCATGGACGGCTGGCGCCCCGGCCCCACCGCCGACAAGGCGGCCCGCTGGACCCCCGCCGAAGCCGGTGCGGCCGCCCGCGAGCTGCTGGCCGCCTCCGTCCCGCCGCTCCCGGTGTACGGCACGGCGGCGGAGTGACGGGGAGGCGCTCCTGCCGCCGGGCCGCCCCCATCCGGCCACCCGTCCGGGTGAGGGGGTGAACGCCCGTGCGGACAGGACGTTCACCATCTCGCCGTCTACGTGTCCGACCGGTCAACAAACGGGGAATTCACGCCACTTGACGTTGACGTGCCCACGTCTACACGCGTCATCATCGGCGTATGCGAATCCCCCCACGATTCACCCTGATCGGCGCCGCCGCGCTGCTGTCCACCCTGCTCGCAGGACCGGCCACGGCCGCCCCCACGGCCACGCCCGCAGCGCCCGCCGTCCTCACGACCGTCACCGCGGTCGGTGAGATCTGCTACTCCGCCCTGCCCTCCCAGGCCCACGACACCCTCCGCCTGATCGACGCCGGCGGCCCCTTCCCGTACCCCCAGGACGGTACCGTCTTCCAGAACCGCGAGGGCGTCCTGCCGAGCCGGACCACCGGCTACTACCACGAGTACACGGTCACCACCCCCGGCGCCGACAACCGGGGCGCCCGCCGCGTCGTCACCGGCGACGCCGAGCGCGAGGACTACTACACCGCCGACCACTACGCGTCGTTCGACCTCGTCGACCACGGCTGCTGAACCGCGGTGCCGGGGCCGGGCCCGTTCCGGTCGCGGCCGGTGCCGGTGGCTCAGGTGTCGCACTCCAGCACCGTGCGGCACAGCCCGCAGCGGGCCCGTACCCGCCCCCGGACCGGGACCCGGATCCGCTGGTGACAGGTCGGACAGGGGAACGAGACGCGCAGCCCGGCGTCCCGTTCCCCGCCGGCCTCGAAGGCGTACGGCGCTCCGGTGCGGGCCCCCGGGTGGTCCCGGGCGTGGCGGCGGTCCCTGGCGTACCGGTGCCGTCCTGCCCGGCCCGCCGCCGTCAGCGGGGGCTGCCGCGCGTCGCGCAGCGCCACGGCCCGCCCCTCGCCGTACGCGACGTACGCCTGCGGGCTGGTGAACCACGGCGACGGGTCCTCGCCGAACGCCAGCGCCCGCTTGGCCAGGACGTACCCGAACTCCTCCGGCGTCAGGTAGCCCAGCTTCTGGCTCGTCAGCCCGTCCTCGCGGTACGCGTCCAGCAGCAGCCAGCCGGCCCCCAGGTACGTCGTCACGGTGTCGGTCAGGATCTCGTTGTCCCGCGTGCCGGGGAAGCCCAGGTCCAGCCGGTGCAGCAGCACATGGGTGATCTCGTGGGCGAGGGCCGCGCCGATGTCCCGGCGGTGCGTCCGGAACCGGTCGTTCAGCTCGATGAAGTACTCCGGGCCCGCCGTGAGTTCGACGCTCGCCGCGTGCGTCATCTCCCGGAAGCCGACGATCATCCGCGCGTCCGGCAGCCGCAGCTGCCGCACCAGCGCGTGGGCCACCCGCTGCGCGCCCAGGTGCAGGTCGTCGTGGTCGGCGAAGGCCACGTCGGCCGGGACGACGCTGCCCGCGTACGCGTACAGCCCCTCCGGGGTCAGCCGCCGGTACAGGGCCGTGATCGCCGCCCGCACGGTGTCCAGGTGCGGGTAGCCGTGCACGACCTCGCTGCCGTTCGCCACGTCCCTACCCCCATGTGCGACGTCGACCTCCCTCCACTGTACGAGCGGTCCGGCGCCCGGGTGCCGGTGCGCGCCCGCCGGTGATTGGCCGAAAACGCCGCCTTGTGGTGACGCCGATCACGTCCGGATAATCCGGGACACGCCTTGACGGGCCCATGTCAGTGAGCTGCCTCTGACGGGGGCCGTCGTGTGCGCACGGCACAACCCCCCACGAAAGGCAGACACATGAATCTCCTTCGTACCCTCAAGAGATGCGCGGCGGCCGGTGCCGTCGCCCTCGCCGCCGTCAGCCTCCAGCCCACCTCCGCGTCCGCCGCCCCCCAGCCGGTCGTCGGAGGCACCCAGGCCTCCCAGGGCGAGTTCCCCTGGATGGTCAGGCTCTCCATGGGCTGCGGCGGCTCCCTGCTCACCCAGCAGATCGTGCTGACCGCCGCCCACTGCGTCAGCGGCTCCGGAAACAACACCAGCATCACCGCCACCGCCGGCGTCGTCGACCTCCAGAGCGCCAGTGCCATCAAGGTCCGCTCCACCAAGATCCTCCAGGCCCCCGGCTACAACGGCAAGGGCAAGGACTGGGCCCTGATCAAGCTCGCCCGGCCCATCAACCTGCCCACCCTGAACATCGCCACCAACACCACGTACAACAGCGGCACCTTCACCGTCGCCGGCTGGGGCGCCACCCGCGAGGGCGGCGGCCAGCAGCGCTACATGCGCAAGGCCACCGTGCCGTTCGTCTCCGACGCCTCCTGCCAGCAGTCGTACGGCGGCGACCTCGTGCCCGGCGAGGAGATCTGCGCCGGCTACACCCAGGGCGGCGTCGACACCTGCCAGGGCGACTCCGGCGGCCCCATGTTCCGCCGCGACAACGCCGGTGCCTGGATACAGGTCGGCATCGTCAGCTGGGGCCAGGGCTGCGCCCGGCCGAACTACCCGGGCGTGTACACCGAGGTGTCCACCTTCGCCTCCGCCATCAAGTCCGCGGCGGCGACCCTCTAGCACCTGGTGAGGGGCAGGCCCGGCGGGGCCTGCCCCTCTCGCCGCGCCGCCAGCCGTACGGACGTCCCGGCACCCTCCAGCTCCAGCACCCACACCTCGTTCGTCCCCTCCCGCAGCACCGGCCCCGGCACGAACAGCGACTCCTGCGGCCCCACCTCCCAGTACCGGCCCAGGCAGAACCCGTTCACCCACACGAACCCCCGCGTCCAGCCGGGCAGTTCCAGCACCGCGTCCCCCGCGCCGGCCACCTCCGCGACGGCCCGGTAGAGCCCCGGAGCCCCGGGCGCCCCGTCCGCCCCCGGCCCACCACCCGCCGGGCGGGCGAACGGCACCTTCGCCACCCCGTCCGCGGTGAACGCGTCCAGCCGCAGCCCCCGCGCCCGTACCCCGTGCAGGTACTGCCGCTCGTGCAGCACACCGCCCGTGACGCCCTTGCCCTCACCGAGCCGCGGCCCGTAGTTGACCCGGCCCAGCGACTCCACCCACAGGTCCACCACCGCCGGGCCCGCCACCGGAGCGGCCAGCACCGCGTCCTCCGCCTCCAGCACACCCGCGCGGACCCCGTCCACGTACACCACCGCCCGGTCCCGCAGACCCGTCACCGACAAGGGGTACGCCCGGCGCGGCCCCGGGACCCGGAGCCGGTAGCGCACCAGGCCCCGGTCCACGCCCAGCTCCTCGAACGACGGCGGCACCGGCCCGTCCCACTCCTCGCCGCCCAGCACCTCCAGCACCTCCGCCAGCGGCGCCCACGCGCGCACCGCCGCCCGCACCCGGCCCGCCAGCCGCGCGGGCGGCTCCGGCACCGGCGGCAGCGGCCCGTCCGCGTACCGCTCCAGCACCGCCCGGAACGCCCAGAACTTCGCGGTCGGCCACCCCGCCTCGTCGACCGGCGCGTCGTAGTCGTACGACGTCACCGTCGGCTCCAGCGCCCCGTCGTGCAGGGCGCCGGCCCGGTTCGCACCCGCCCAGCCACCGAAACTGGTGCCGCCGTGCGCCATGTAGACGTTGACCGACGCCCCGCACTCCAGGATCTCCGCCAGCGCCCCGGCCGCGTCCTCCGCGTCCCGCACGGTGCTCCCGTCTCCCCAGTGGCCGAACCAGCCGCACCAGAACTCCATGCACATCAGCGGCCCGCGCGGCCGGTGCCGGCGCAGCGCCCCGAACGCCGCCCGCGCCCCCGACCCGAAGTTCACCGTGGCCAGCACCCCCGGGATCGACCCGCCCGTCAGCATGTGGTCCTCGGGCCCGTCGGACGTGCACAGCGGCACGCTCAACCCGCACGCCCGAAGCAGGTCCGCGACGTACCGCAGGTAGCCCCGGTCCGAACCGTAACTGCCGTACTCGTTCTCCGCCTGCACCAGGATCACCGGGCCGCCGCGGTCGATCTGCCGCGCCACCACCTGCGGCAGCAGCGTGCGGAACCAGCGGTCGACGTGCGCCAGGTACCCGGCGTCCCGCGTCCGCACCCGCCGCCCCAAGCCGCCCGTCAGCCAGTGCGGCAGCCCGCCGTTCTCCCACTCGGCGCAGATGTACGGGCCCGGCCGCACGATCGCCCACAGCCCCGCCTCCCGCACCGCGTCCAGGAAGCGCCCCAGGGCGGCCACGTCCCGGTAGCGGCCCTCCTCCGGCTCGTGCAGGTTCCAAGGGACGTACGTCTCCACGCAGTTCAGGCCCATCGCCCGCAGCATCGACAACCGGTGGCCCCACTGCTCCTCGTGCACCCGGAAGTAGTGCAACGCGCCCGACAGCACCCGCACCGGCCTGCCGTCCAGCAGAAAGTCCCGGTCACCCACCGCGAACGAAGCCACGATCCCGCCCCTCCGGCCACCGGCCGCTGGCCGTGACCCGCCACGATCCGCCACGACCCGTCACAGCCCACCGTCGGCCTCTGGCGGACGGCGCGTCCATGGACAAAGATCGGCACTGTTTGGACATGAGCGGCCCGCAGCAACGATTCGCCGGGGAGGCCGGGGATGTACCACACCTGGATGCGCTTCTTCACGCCCAGCCCGCTCCACCGACGCCTCGGCCTCGTCTGCCTCGGCGTCGGGCTCCAGCACGGCACCCTCCCCACCGTCGGCCCCCGCACCCTCGACCATCACGTCGCCGTCGTGATCAGCGCGGGCAGCGGCTGGTACCGGTTCCCCGACGGGCGGCGCACCACCGTCACCGCGCCCGCCCTGCTCTGGCTCACCCCCGGCGTCCCCCACCACTACGCACCCGACCCGGGCACCGGCTGGGACGAGGGCTTCGTCGACTTCACCGGACCGGTCACCGCCACCTACACCGAACTCGGCCACATCGAGCCGGACCGGCCCGTCGTCCCGCTCGCCGATGCGGGCGGCCCCCGCTCCGTCATCGGCCGCATCGCCCGCGCCGCCCGCAGGGGCAACCCGCTCCTGGAGGTCGAGACGTCCGCCGCCGTACACGAACTGCTGGTCGCCCTGCGCAGGGCCCGCGCCGACACCAACGCCGACGGCGACCTCGTCCTGGAGGCCCTCGCCCGCGACGCCTGCCGGCCCCTGACGGTCGCCGAACACGCCGCCCGGCACGGCATGACCCCGGCCGAGCTGCGCACGGCGGTCCGCCGGGGCGCCGGCTGCAGCCCCAAGGACTACCTGCTCGGCATCCGGCTGGGCCGCGCCAAGGAACTGCTCGCCGCAACCGAGCTGCCGGTCGCCGCCGTCGCCCGCCGCGTCGGCTACGACGACCCCGCCTACTTCTCCCGCCTCTTCACCCGCCGCGTCGGCACCGCCCCCGTCCGCTTCCGCGCGCAGCAGGGCCGTACCGTACCGGGCGGCTGGAGCACCCGGATCCCGGATGCCGAACACCCTCCGACGATCATCACGGGACACGTCTAAGCTCGCTGACCATGAGCACCAGCGAGACCGAGGCCACCGTGAGCGCCGAGCTGACGCGGCTGCGCGAGAGCATCGACAACATCGACGCGGCGGTCGTCCACATGCTGGCCGAGCGCTTCAAATGCACCCAGCAGGTCGGCCACCTCAAGGCCCGCCACCACCTGCCCCCGGCCGACCCGGCCCGGGAGGCCCGTCAGATCGCCCGGCTGCGGCAGCTCGCCGAGAGCGCCAACCTCGACCCGGCGTTCGCGGAGAAGCTGCTGAACTTCATCATCGCCGAGGTGATCCGCCACCACGAGACGATCGCCGGCGAGGCGCCCGCACCCTGACCCGCACCGACCCGCACCGCGGCGCAGGTCAGCCCTGAGCCGAACCCCCGTGCCCCGAACCCACCCCATCGGGCAGCATGGCCCCATGCCCGTACTGACGCGCGACGAAGCGCAGACCCGAGCCCGGCTCCTCGACGTCCACCGGTACACGGTCGACCTCGACCTGACCACCGGCGAAGAGACCTTCGACTCCACCACCCTCGTCCACTTCACCGCCCGCACCGCCGGGACCACCTTCGTCGAGCTCAAGCCGGTCACCCTCCGCTCCGTCACCCTCGACGGCGAGCACCTCGACCCCGAGGCCCTCGCCGGCAACCGCCTGCACCTCACCCTCACCGAGGGCGAGCACACCCTCCGCGTCGACGCCGCCATGCGCTACTCCCGCACCGGCGAGGGCATGCACCGCTTCACCGACCCCAGCGACGGCGAGACGTACGTCTACACCCAGCTGTTCATGGACGACGTCCAGCGCGTCTTCGCCGCCTTCGACCAGCCCGACCTCAAGGCCGTCTTCGACGTCACCGTCACCGCCCCCGACCGCTGGACCGTCCTCGCCAACGGCGTCACCACCCACCACGGCGACGGACGCTGGCAGGCCGCCACCACCCCCCGCATCTCCACCTACCTCGTCGCCGTCGCCGCCGGCCCCTGGCACTCCATCCGCACCGAGCACGCCGGACTGCCCTTCGGCATCCACTGCCGCCGCTCCCTCGCCCCCCACCTCGACACCGACGCCGACGAGATCCTCGACGTCACCCGGCAGTGCTTCGACCGCTACCACGAGAAGTTCGACGAGCCCTACCCCTTCGACTCCTACGACCAGGCCTTCGTCCCGGAGTTCAACGCCGGCGCCATGGAGAACCCCGGCCTCGTCACCTTCCGCGACGAGTTCGTCTACCGCTCCGCCGTCACCCTCACCGAACGCCAGACCCGCGCCATGGTCATCGCCCACGAGATGGCCCACATGTGGTTCGGCGACCTCGTCACCCTCACCTGGTGGGACGACATCTGGCTCAACGAGTCCTTCGCCGAGTACATGGGCTACCAGACCGTCAACGAGGCCACCGGCCGCTACCCCGACACCTGGGTCGACTTCGCCATCGCCCGCAAGGCCTGGGGGTACGACGCCGACCAGCGCCCCTCCACCCACCCCGTCGCCCCCGACCCCGACGCCGTCCCCGACACCGCCGCCGCGATGCTCAACTTCGACGGCATCTCCTACGCCAAGGGCGCCTCCGCCCTCCGCCAGCTCGTCGCCTGGCTCGGCGAGAAGGACTTCCTCGCCGGCATCAACGCCCACTTCGCCCGCCACCGGTTCGGCAACGCCACCCTCGCCGACTTCATCGACAACCTCGCCTCCGCGACCGACCGGGACGTCCACGCCTGGGCCGAAGCCTGGCTGCGCACCACCGGCGTCGACACCCTCACCCCCGCCTACGACCCGGCCGCCGGCACCCTCGCCGTCACCCGCACCGGCAGCCGCCCCCACCGCATCACCGCCGGCGTCTACGACCCCGACCTCGCCGACGGCAGGCGCCTCGTCCTGCGCGACCGGCTGGAGATCGACGTCCCGCAGGACGCCCCGGCGCACCTCCCCGGCCCGCGCCCCGCCCTGATCGTCCTCAACGACGGCGACCACACCTACGCCAAGCTCCGCCTCGACGAACACTCCGGGGAACGCGCCCTGCGCACCCTCTCCGGCATCCCCGACGCCCTCACCCGCGCCGTCGTGTGGAACGGCCTGCGCGACATGGTCCGCGACGGCGAACTGGAGCCCGTCACCTACCTGGAGACCGCCCGCGCCCACCTCCCGGAGGAGACCGACCTCGCGATCGTCCAGGGCGTCCTCGGCTTCGCCTCCACCCACATCGCCGACCGGTACGTCACCCCCGACGACCGCCCCGCCGCCCTCGCCCTGCTCACCGACCTCGCCCGCGACCTCATCCGCCGCACCGAGGACGGCCGCGACCCCGGGCTGCGCCTCACCGCCGTACGCCACTACATCGACACCACCGACCGCCAGGGCACCCTCCACGGCTGGCTCGACGAGGGCGGCGTCCCCGGCGGCCCCGAACTCGACCCCGAGCTGCGCTGGCGCGTCCTCACCCGCCTCGCCGTCCTCGGCGGCACCGACGAGAGCGCCATCGCCGCCGAACTCGACCGCGACGCCAGCGCCACCGGCCAGGAGGGCGCCGCCCGCTGCCGCGCCGCCCTGCCCACCGCCGAGGCGAAGGCCGCCGCCTGGGAGGGCATGTTCACCTCCGACACCCTCTCCAACTACCTGTTCACCGCCACCGCCCAGGGCTTCTGGCAGCCCGAACAGGCCGAGCTGGTACGGGAGTACGTGCCCCGCTTCTACCCCGACGCCACCGCGCTCGCCGACCGCCGCGGCCCGGCCATCGCGGAAGCGGCCGGCCGCTACGCCTTCCCGGCACACGCCGTCGACGCCGCGCACCTCCGCCTCGCCGAACAGCACCTGGAGTCCGGCGCGCTCCTGCCCGCCCTGCACCGCAAGCTCACCGACCAGGTCGACGACCTCCGCCGCGCCCTGCGCGTCCGCAAGGCCTGACGGCCCCGGGCCCCCGCCCGGGCGCGGCGGGCGGGGCGGTGCAGGAGCGTCTCCGCCGCCCGGGTGCGGCGGGCGGGGCGCCCGCCTGGTCCCGTCCCGCCCGGTCGCGTCCCGCAAGGGGTTCTGTCCCGCCAGGGGTTACGTCCCGCCCCGGGTCCCCGCCCGCCCGGTCGCGCTCCGCCCGGGTCCCAACCCGCCCCGCCCCGGCCGCGTTCGACCGCCCCGGGCGGGGCCGGTGGGGGGTGCGGGGCGACTCCCGGCGCACCCCCGGACCCCCCGGACCGCCGTCCATAGCACGCCCGGGCCGCGCCGCCACCCCCCTTCCCCCTTTCGGGTTGTGATCGCCCCGCGGCGCAACCACGCCCCGCCGAGCGGGGTCACGCTGGGCCCATGAGCAGCAGCCCGTGGAGCACCTCGTGGAGCACGCCGCCCCTCGCCGGAGGCCCCGGAGGCGCCGACGCGCTGCGGCCCCTCGTCGGCACCGTGCTCGCCGCCCTCCGGGACGGCGCCACCGCGCGCGGCGGGCCGCTCCCGCCCGGCGGCCCCGAGGACGTCGCCGCCCGGCTGCGCGCCGCGCTCCGCGACGGCACCACCGAGGCGGGCGACCCCGGCCACGAGGTCCGCCACGACCCCCGCCACGACGTCCTGCCCGACACGGGCACCGGCGCCGAGGAAGCCCTCCGCACGCTGGTCACCGCCCTCGCCCGGGGCGCCGCGGACCCCGCCCACCCGCTGTGCGCCGCCCACCTCCACACCCCGCCGCTCGCCCTCGCGGCCGCCGCCGACCTGGCCGCCTCCGCGCTCAACCCGTCCATGGACTCCTGGGACCAGGCCCCCGCCGCATCCGCGCTCGAACAGCTCGTCACCCGCGCCCTCGCCGCCGAGACCCACCCCGCCGGGCACCGCCCCGACGCCCTGGTCACCACCGGCGGGACCGAGTCCAACCAGCTCGCGCTGCTCCTCGCCCGCGAACACCACGGCCCCACCCTCCAGACGGTCTGCGGCGCCAACGCCCACCACTCCGTCCACCGCGCCGCCTGGCTCCTCGGGCTCCCCGAACCCGTCACCGTGCCCGCCCCCGACGGCACGATCGACCTCACCGCCCTCGCCGCCGTCCTCACCGACCTCCGCGGCCCCCTCCTCGTCACCGCCACCGCCGGCACCACCGACACCGGCAGCATCGACCCGCTCCCCGAGATCGCCGACCTGTGCGACGACCACGGCGCCACCCTCCACGTCGACGCCGCCTACGGCGGACCGCTCCTGTTCAGCGAGACCCGCCGCCACCTCCTCGCCGGTCTCGACCGCGCCCGCACCGTCACGCTCGACCTGCACAAACTGGGCTGGCAGCCCGTCGCCGCCGGCCTCCTCGCCGTACCCGACACGGCACTGCTCGACGCCCTGCGCCACACCGCGCCCTACCTCAACGCCGACGACGACACCCGCGCCGGGCTGCCCGACCTCCTCGGCCGCTCCCCGCGCACCAGCCGCCGCCCCGACATCCTCAAGATCGCCGTCACCCTCCGCGCCCTGGGCCGCACCGGCCTCGGCCACCTGGTCGACCGCGTCTGCGCCACCGCCGGCCGGCTCGCCGACCTCGTCGAGAAGGACCCCCGCCTCGACCTCCACCAGCGGCCCGCCCTCTCCACCGTCCTCTTCCGCCCCACCGGCGCCACCGACGAGACCGTCGCCGCCACCCGCCGCGACCTCCTCACCCACGGCCACGCCGTCCTCGGGCGCGCCCACGCGGACGGCCGCCTCTGGCTCAAGGCCACCCTGCTCAACCCCCACACCACCCCAGACGACCTCGAAGAACTCCTCGCACACACCGCACTCGTGGAAGGCAGCACCACCCGATGACCGGCAGCACACCCGAGCGCGACGCCGACCGCGACGCCACGCGCGACCCGCGGCGCGACCACGACCAGCCCCACGACCTGGTGGGCATCGGCATCGGCCCGTTCAACCTCTCCCTCGCCGCCCTCGCCCACGGCGTACCCGGTGGCCTCGCCACCGCCTTCTACGAGCAGCGCCCCGCCTTCCACTGGCACCCCGGCCAGCTCATCGACGGCACCACCCTCCAAGTGCCGTTCCTCGCCGACCTCGTCACCCTCGCCGACCCCACCAGCCGCTGGTCGTTCCTCAACTACCTCCGCGACCGCGACCGCCTCTACCCCTTCTACTTCGCCGAGCGGTTCCACACCCACCGCACCGAGTACGACGCCTACTGCCGCTGGGTCAGCGACCACCTCCCCAGCCTCCACTTCGCCCACCAGGTCGACGCCGTCCGCTGGAACCCCGAACGCGACCTGTTCGAAGTCGACTACACCCACCTCGACGCGGACGGCGAGGCCCAAGCCCTCGGCCGCACCCACACCCGCCACATCGCCCTCGGCGTCGGCACCGAACCCCACGTCCCGGAACCGCTGCGCCCGCTCGCCGAACAGCCCAGCGTCCCCGTCATCCACTCCGCCGACTACCTCCACCACCGCGAACGGCTGCTCACCGCCGAGCACATCACCGTCATCGGCTCCGGCCAGTCCGGCGCCGAGATCTTCCTCGACCTCCTCCGCACCCGCCCCGCCGGAGCCGAGAAGATCCACTGGCTCACCCGCACCGAAGCCTTCGCCCCCATGGAGTACAGCAAGCTGGGGCTCGAACACTTCACCCCCGACTACACCCACTACTTCCACGCGCTTCCCGAGCAGGTGCGCGCGGGCCTCGTCCCCCGCCAGTGGCAACTCCACAAGGCCATCGACGCCGACACCATCGGCGCGATCCACGACGAGCTCTACCGCCGCACCCTCCACGGCGGCTGGCCCGACGCCGTCCTCACCCCCGGAGTACGCGTCCGCACCGCCGGCCGCCTCGCCACCACCAAGGTGGAGCTCCACCTCGAACACATCCAGCAGGGCACCCGGACCCGCCTCACCACCGACGCCGTCGTCCTCGCCACCGGCTACCGCGAACGCCCCCTCGGCCGCATCCTCGCCGGCCTCGACCCCTACGTGCGCCGTGACTCCGCAGACCGGCCCCGGATCGACGCCCACCACCGGATGGTCCTCGACCCGTCCGTCACCGGCTCCGTCTACGTACAGAACGCCGAGACCCACACCCACGGGGTCGGCGCACCCGACCTGGGCCTCGCCGCCTGGCGCAGCGCCACCATCCTCAACCACCTCACCGGCAAGGAGCCCTACCCACTGCCCCGCCGCACCGCCTTCACCACCTTCGGGCTGGAACGCCAGGAGGCGCCCGGCATTCCCCGCCAGACGCCCCCCGCGCGCACCGCGCGCCCCGTCAGTCCGGACACTCCCTAGAAGACCGGCACGCCGTCCCGGGTCAGCTTCCAGTCCACCGACGCGAACCGGCCCGGGTCGACCGTGCCCTGCGCCTTCACCCACTGGATGATCGTGTTGCGGATCTCGTCCGAGTTCGCCCACAGCTGCTGGGCGCCCGCCACGTGCGGGAACGCACCGCCGCCGGACGCCCGGTAGTTGTTCACCGCCAGCACGAACCGCGCGGCCGGGTCCAGCGGCTTGCCCTGGAACGTCAGGTTCACGATCCGCGAACCGGCCGGCTTCGCGATGTCGATCTCGTACGACAGCCCGTACAGCGCGTCGTAGTTGTAGTCCGGCGTCCCGTCCGCGTTGGTCAGCTTCGCCGGGTCCACCGGCGCACCCGCCGGCGTCCGCACGTAGTACCGCGCCGAGAACTCCAGGTAGTCCTTGAGCTGCGCGCCCGTCAGCAGCCGCGCCTCCAGGGTGTTCTCGAACGGGTACAGCCCCGCGGCGTCCCTGATCGTGACCTCGCCGGCCGGGATCCTCGCCGTACGGGAGAAGCAGGACGCCTGCGACAGCACCGGCAGTGACGCGTACTCGCCGCCCGCCAGCGCCGCCTTCACCGTCTCCGCCTGCACGTGGTTGATCAGGTCGATGATCGGCTCGTCCTTCCAGGGCGCGTCCGCCGTCGACATCACCGCCGTCGACGTACCGATCACCTGGTTGACGTACGCCACGACCTTCTCGTGCTCGTCGCCCAGCAGCTTGACGATCTCCGGGTCCTCCTCGACGGTGTTGGAGTTCAGCACCTGCGCGCCGACCTTCTCCACCGTCCAGCGGCCCTTCGACCACACCAGGTCGAAGTCGAACAGCGTCAGCCGCTGCCCCCACTTCAGGGGCTCCGACAGGACGACGTCCTTGCCCGTCTTCTTGTTCGCCACCCGGTACTCGGGGATCTCCGTGTGCGCGTGACCCACCAGGATCGCGTCGATCCCGGGCACCTGCTCGGCCACCAGCGCCGCCGCGTTCTCGATGTACGGGAGCTGGTCGCCGTACGACGACGTGCCGCTCGACCCCGAGTGCGCCGACACGATGACGACGTCCGCGCCCATCGAACGGAGCTTCGGCACCCACTTCGCGGCCTGCTCCTCCAGCCCCGGGAACACCATCCTGCCGCTGACGTTCGCCTTGTCCCAGATCGCGATGCCCGGGTTCGTCAGCCCCAGCACCGCCACCCGCACGTCCCGCCCGTGCGGCGTGCACAGCCGGTGCATGCTGTACGGGGGGAACGCCGGCCGCAGCGTCTTCGCGTCCAGCGCGTTGGCGCCCAGCAGCGGGAAGTCGCACTGCTCCTGGAACTTCCGCAGCACGGGTATGCCGTAGTTGAACTCGTGGTTCCCGAGCGCGGCGGCGTCGTAGCCGATCGCGTTCATCGCCTGCGCCATGGGGTGGACGGGGCCGCGCCGGGCGGTGATCGGGTCGACCTTGGCGTAGTAGTACGACAGCTGGGTGCCCTGGATGGTGTCACCCGCGTCGATCAGAAGCGTGTTGCGGCGCCCCTTCTCCTCGCGCACCCGGTCCACCAGCGTGGAGATCTTCGCCAGGCCCACGTCGTTGTGGGCCTTGTCGTCGAACTCCTTGTCCGTGAAGTAGTCCCAGTTGAAGACGTTGCCGTGCAGGTCCGTGGTGCCCATCACGGTGAAGGAGTACCGCTTCGTCCGGGGCTTCGCGGCCGCGGGCGTGCCCACCGCCCCGACGACCGCCACGCCGGCCCCGGCCGCGGCCGAAGTGCCCAGGAACGTCCTACGATTCAGCGGCATGTGATCTCCTTCGTCCAGTGCATGACGCGCGTAGATTCTGGCGCAGACACGCCCCCCGCAACAGCCCCCACAGGGTTTCGATCCGGTGACCGCCTGCGGAAGAGTGGGAACCCGCCCGAGCGAAGGAGCCCCCCGCCATGACCGCGACCCCCGACCACCCCGGCGGCCTTCCCGCCGACGCCCCCCAGGGCACGCCCCGCCCCGCGGACCTGCCCTACGGAACCCCGCACGCCCCGCGCGTCGCCGTGCGCGGCGAGGCCCACCTCGAGGTCGACCCCGAGATCGCCCGCATCGGCATCACGGTAACCGCCCGCGGCACCGACCGGCGCGGCACCCTCGACGACCTCACCCGCCGCAACACCGCCGTCCTCGACCTCCTCCGGAGCTACGGCGACGCCGTCGAGAACCTCCGGACCGGAACGTTCTCCGTCAGCCCGGAACTCACCCGGCACGGCCGGGCCGAACGCGTCCGCGCCCACCACGGCAGCGTCCACATCACCGCCGACCTCACCGACTTCACCGCCCTCGGCGAACTCACCACCCGCCTCGCCGACCTCGACCTCACCAGCGTCGACGGCCCCTGGTGGGCCCTGCGCCCCGACTCGCCCGCCCACGGCGAGGCCCGGCGCCAGGCCGTCGGCGAAGCCGTGCAACGCGCCCGCGAGTACGCCGAAGCGCTCGGCACCCGGCTCGCCGCCCTCGTCGAACTCGCCGATCTCGGCGCGGAAGCGGCCACCCCCCACCTCCCGCCCGCCGTCGGCGGCGCCCGCATGGCCTTCGCCGGCGCCGCCACACCCGAGGAGGCGGCCCCGCCGCTCGACCTCGAACCGCAGCGGCAGATCGTCACCGCCCAGGTGAACGCCCGGTTCACCATGCATCCGCCCCGCCTCTGACGCCCGCCCCTGACGCCGCCTGACGCCACCTCCGGCACCCGCCTCCGACGCTCATCAGAGCAGCACCCCGCACACATTCAACACTTGTCAATAAGGCTTCATGGAAAGGTTGTTGGGCGTCCACGCGGGACCAAGCCTCTACCCACCGGTAAGCCATAGGCTCGAACCATGCGCCGAGCCAAAATCGTCTGCACCCTGGGCCCAGCCACCGATGCATACGACCAGATCAAGACACTGGTCGAAGCCGGCATGGACATCGCCCGCTTCAACCTCAGCCACGGCACCTACGCCGACCACGAGGAGCGCTACCAGCACGTACGCAAAGCCTCCGACGAAACCGGCCGCAGCGTCGGCATCCTCGCCGACCTTCAAGGCCCGAAGATCCGCCTCGGACGCTTCGCCGAAGGACCCGTACTCCTTGAACGCGGCGACGACTTCACCATCACCACCGAACCCGGCGTCCAGGGCGACCGCCACACCTGCGGCACCACCTACCAGGGCCTCGCCGCCGACGTCACCCCCGGCGAACGCATCCTCGTCGACGACGGCCGCGTCACCCTCCAGGTCACCGCCGTCGACGGCCCCCGCGTCCACACCACCGTCCTCGAAGGCGGCATGGTCTCCGACAACAAGGGCCTCAACCTCCCCGGCGTCGCCGTCTCCGTCCCCGCCCTCTCGGACAAGGACGTCGAAGACCTCCGCTGGGCGCTGCGCACCGGCGCCGACATCATCGCCCTGTCCTTCGTCCGCAGCGGCCGCGACATCGAGGACGTCCACCGCGTCATGGACGAGGAGGGCCGCCGCGTACCCGTCATCGCCAAGGTCGAGAAGCCCCAGGCCGTCGACAACATCGACGACATCGTCGCCGCCTTCGACGGCATCATGGTCGCCCGCGGCGACCTCGGCGTCGAAATGCCCCTGGAGCAGGTCCCGATCGTCCAGAAGCGGGCCATCAAGCTCGCCAAGCGGAACGCCAAGCCGGTCATCGTCGCCACCCAGATGCTCGACTCGATGATCGACAACTCCCGCCCCACCCGCGCCGAGGCCAGCGACGTCGCCAACGCCGTCATCGACGGCACCGACGCCGTCATGCTCTCCGGCGAGACCAGCGTCGGCCGCTTCCCCGTCGAGACCGTCCGCACCATGAGCCGCATCGTCGAGGCCGCCGAGGAGGACGTCCTCGCCAAGGGGCTCCCGCCGCTGACCGACCGCAACAAGCCCCGCACCCAGGGCGGCGCCGTCGCCCGCGCGGCCGCCGAGATGGGCGACTTCCTCGGCGCCAAGTACCTCGTCGCCTTCACCCAGTCCGGCGACACCGTCCGGCGCCTCTCCCGCTACCGCTCACCCATCCCGCTGCTCGCCTTCACCCCGGACCCGGCCACCCGCTCCCAGCTCAACCTCACCTGGGGCGTGGAGACCTTCCTCGGCCCGCACGTCGACTCGACGGACGCGATGGTCGCCCAGGTGGACGAACACCTGCTGCGGATCGGGCGCTGCCGGAAGGGCGACATCGTCATCATCACGGCAGGCTCCCCGCCCGGCGTCTCCGGCTCCACCAACCTCGTCCGCGTCCACCACATCGGCGAGCCCCTGGCGTGATCGCCGGTACGGGTGAAGATCGACTGGCTGGGTGCTGACCTTGTAATCCAAGGTAAGTGCCCCGGGTGGGATTCGAACCCACGCTGGATGGTGTTTGAGACCACTGCCTCTACCGCTGGGCTACCGGGGCATCCTTCGAAATGAAGGTATTGGCTCACCCGCCGTGCCCCTACCTTACAGGAGGTGGGTAGGCTCATGGGGAGCTGTACTGCCTTGGAACGAGGAGCCCACGTGACCGCCCCCGAGTCGCCCCAGCCCGACGCCGCCGACGACGACACGTCGCACGTCCCGCCGATGACGACCCGTGTCGTCATCGCCGAGGACGAGGCCCTCATCCGCCTCGACCTCAAAGAGATGCTCGAGGAAGAGGGCTACACGGTCGTCGGCGAGGCCGGTGACGGCCAGCGCGCCGTCGAGCTGGCCCGGGAGCACCGGCCGGACCTGGTGATCCTGGACGTGAAGATGCCCGTCCTGGACGGGATCTCCGCCGCGGAGAGGATCGCGGGCGAGTCCATCGCGCCCGTCCTGATGCTCACCGCGTTCTCGCAGCGCGACCTGGTCGAGCGGGCGCGGGACGCCGGTGCCATGGCGTACCTGGTGAAGCCGTTCAGCAAGAGCGACGTGGTGCCGGCCATCGAGATGGCGGTGTCGCGGTTCGCGGAGCTGAAGGCGCTGGAGAAGGAGGTCGCGGACCTTTCGCAGCGGCTGGAGACGCGGAAGCTGGTGGACCGGGCGAAGAGCATCCTCCAGACGCAGTACGGCCTGTCGGAGCCGGCGGCGTTCCGGTGGATCCAGAAGACGTCGATGGACCGGCGGATGTCGATGCAGCAGGTCGCGGAGGCGGTCATCGAGGACGCCGAGGAGAAGAAGGCCGCGAAGGGCCAGTAGCGGCGCGCGGCCGCGGTGTCGCGTGCCGCGCACGTACACGGAAGAGGGCCCACCCGTCGCCGGGTGGGCCCTCTTCCGTTTCCGTGGCCGTGCTCAGTCCTCGCCGAGGTACGTCTTGCGGACGGACTCGTCGTGGAGGAGGTCCTGTCCGGTGCCGGACAGTTTGATGGTGCCGGTTTCCATGACGTACGCCTGGTCGGCGAGGGACAGCGCGGCCTGGGCGTTCTGCTCGACGAGCAGGATGGTGGTGCCCTGGGCCTTGAGCGCCGAGATGGTCTCCATGATCTTCTGCATCATGATCGGCGAGAGGCCCATGGAGGGCTCGTCGAGCATCAGCAGCTTGGGCTGGGACATCAGGGCGCGGCCCATGGCGAGCATCTGCTGCTCGCCGCCCGAGAGGGTGCCGGCGGCCTGCTTGCGGCGTTCCCCGAGGATGGGGAAGAGGTCGTAGGCGCGCTGGATGTCCTTCTCGATGCCGTCCTTGTCGTTGCGGAGGTAGGCGCCGAGCCGCAGGTTGTCCTCGATGGACATGCGGGGGAAGATGTGGCGCCCTTCGGGGGAGTGGGCGAGACCCATGGCGACGATCTTGTGTGCCGGGATCTTGCGGAGGGGCTTGCCGTCGAAGGTGATCTTTCCGGCGAGGGGTTCCAGGAGGCCGGAGAGGGTGCGCAGGGTGGTCGTCTTGCCGGCGCCGTTGGTGCCGATCAGGGTGACGACCTCGCCGGCGCCGACGCTGAAGGAGATGCCCTTCACGGCTTCGATCTTGCCGTAGGCGACCCGGAGGTCCTCGACTTCGAGGAGGGCGGTCACTTGGTGTCTCCTTCGGTGGTGCTGGGCTCCGCGTCGATGTCCGGTGCGCCGGAGCCGTGCGGTGCGTCGCCTTCCGGCGAGTCGTCCTCGGGCGCCTCGGCGTCGGCGTCCGCGGCCGGAGCCGCAGCCTTGGCCGGGGCCTCGGGCGTACCGTCCGCGTCGGCCGTGGCGGCGGCCGCTTCGGCGTGGGCCTCGGCGGCCTCGACCTCGGCGACCTCCTCCGCGCCCGGGGCGCCCTCGAAGGGCGTACCCAGGTAGGCGGCGATGACGCGCTCGTCGCCCTGGACCTCGGCGGGGGTGCCCTCGATGAGCTTCTCGCCGCGCACCAGGCAGGCGACCCGGTCGCAGAGGTTGAAGATGAAGCGCATGTCGTGCTCGATGACGAGGACGGCGATGCCCTTGTCGCGGATCGCGAAGATCAGTTCCTCCGCGGCCCGCGTCTCCTGCGGGTTCATGCCGGCGGTGGGCTCGTCCAGGAGGATCAGACCCGGGTCGCTGGCGAGCGCGCGGGCGATCTCCAGCTTGCGCTGCTCGCCGTAGGGGAGGTTGCGGGCCAGGTGGTCCGCCTTGGCGGCGAGGCCGGTGAACTCCAGGAGTTCCATGGCCCGTTCGCGGGATTCCTCCTCCGCCCTCTTGAAGCCGGGCAGGCGCAGCAGGGCGGACCAGAGGCCTTCCTTGGTGCGGGTGTGCCGGCCGACGAGGACGTTCTCCAGAACGGTCATGTTGGCGAAGAGCCGGATGTTCTGGAAGGTGCGGGCGATGCCGGCCTGGGTGACCAGGTGAGGCTTGGGCGGCAGGACGGTGCCCTTGTAGCTGACCTTGCCCTCGGTGGGCACGTACAGCCCGGTGAGGCAGTTGAAGAAGGTCGTCTTGCCGGCGCCGTTGGGGCCGATGAGGCCGACGATCTCGCCGCTGTTGACGGTGAGGCTGACGTCGCGTACGGCGGTGAGGCCGCCGAAGCGCATGGTCACGCCGCTGGCGTCGAGGACGGTGGTGGTGGCCGGTGCGGCCGCGGTGGCAGTGGTGGTGGTCATGATGTGTTACGCCCCCGCCTTGGTGATGCCGACGGCGCCGTCGGGGAGCTTCTCGTCGGGTACGTCGAGCTGGCCGGTCTCGTGGAACTCCAGCTGCTTGCGGCGGTCGGCGACCAGGCCTTCGGGGCGGAAGCGCATCAGGATGATGAGCGCGACACCGAAGAGGAGCAGCTGGTAGTCCTGCATGAACTGGAGCTTGGCCGGGATGAGGTAGAGCAGTGCGGCGCCGATGAGCGGGCCGCCGATGGTGCCCATGCCGCCGAGGATGACCGCGGCGAGCAGGAAGGCGCTGTTGGGCGGTACGGATCCGGCGAACTGGTACTGCTCGGGGGTGACGCTGTAACCGAGGTGGGCCTGGACGGTGCCGGCGAGGCCGGCGAGCGCGGCGCCGAGGGCGAAGGCGAGCAGCTTGAGCCGGAAGCCGTTGATGCCCATGGCGGTGGCGGCGGTCTCGTCCTCGCGGATGGCGACCCAGGCGCGGCCGATGCGGGAGTCGGCGGAGCGCCGGAAGACCAGCACCACGACGGCGGTGAAGAGCAGCATCAGCAGGAAGTAGTTGCCGGACCGGGTG
This sequence comes from Streptomyces ficellus, assembly GCF_009739905.1. Taxonomy (NCBI): domain Bacteria; kingdom Bacillati; phylum Actinomycetota; class Actinomycetes; order Kitasatosporales; family Streptomycetaceae; genus Streptomyces; species Streptomyces ficellus. The sequence goes on from NZ_CP034279.1 coordinate 5,580,773, forward strand.
AGGTCGAAGCCGCCGACGTTGTGGGTGAGCCCGAAGTCGAATCCGAAGACGTTGAGGTCGGGGATGTTCGGGATGCCCTGGGCGCCGTTGGTGATGTCGGGTCCGCTGGTGCCGTTGAGGTTGAGCATGGCGAGGCGGAAGATCTCACCGAAGCCGAGGGTGACGATGGCGAGGTAGTCGCCGCGCAGCCGCAGGGTGGGGGCACCGATGAGGACGCCGAAGATCAGCGAGACGGCGGCGCCGGTGAGGACGGCGGCCCAGAAGGGGAAGTGGACGCCGATCGACGACTGGGGCGAGCCGGAGACCAGGGCGGCGGTGTAGGCGCCGACGCCGAGGAAGGCCACGTATCCCAGGTCGAGGAGGCCGGCGAGGCCGACGACCACGTTGAGGCCGAGCGCCACGGTCGCGAAGATCAGGATGTTCGCGCCGATCAGGGTGAACTGGTCGTTGCTCTGCGAGAACGGGAAGCAGATCGCGGCCGCGAAGGCGGCGCCCATGGTGACGGTGCGGTGCTTGGCCGTCAGGGCGTTGACGCGGGCGACGAGGCCGGCGCGGTTGATGGCCGTGAAACCGAACGCCACGGTGATCAGGAAGCCGATGAACAACTCGGCGTAGTCGGTGTCGATGCCGTACACGAAGACGTACAGGCCGACGGCGAAGGCGCCGATGATGATCAGGACCTCGGCCCAGGACGAGAGTTCCTTGGCGCGCGGCGGCCGGGGGGCCGAGAGGCTGTGGCGCAGCCGCGGCCAGAAGCCGGTGCCGGCGTCGTCGTCGGGCTCCTGGTCGGCGGGGAGGCCGAAGGCGCCGATGACGGCGATGACGGCTCCGAGGCCGGAGACCCAGGCGCCGGGCTCGAGGTTGACGAGGCCGCCGAGGGTGGTGGATATGGCGGCGATGGCGTAGCCGGTGGTGCCGAGTACGCCGAGGGTGAGGAGGCGTACGGGGCTGTTGGTACCGCCGGGGGTGAGCCAGCCGAGGCCCTTGACGCCGTATCCGGAGAGGACGAACAGCAGGGCGAGGGCGGCGCCGACCAGGGTGAGGACCTGGAGGCCGCCGGGGTAGCCGGTGACGGTGAGGTCGCCGGGGAACTCGTCGGTCCACGTCCAGGCGAGGAACGTGCCGGCGAGGGCGAGTGCGGATCCCGCGAGGGCGGTGATCCGCGCGGCCGCGGCCGGCAGGGGGAGGAGGGCCGCGGGTGCCGTGGTGTCGGCGGCGGGGGTGTTCTTGGTGATCGTCGTCATGGTGTTCACGCCCTGTCCGCGACTCGTTCGCCAAGGAGGCCCTGGGGACGGATGAGGAGGACGAGGATCAGGAGGCTGAAGGCCCAGACGTCCTTCCAGCCGCCGCCACCGAAGAGCTCCATGCCGGGGATCTCTCCGACGTAGCCGGTGGCGAGGGACTCGGCGATGCCGAGGACGACGCCGCCGAGCATGGCGCCGTAGATGTTGCCGATTCCGCCGAGCACGGCGGCGGTGAAGGCCTTGAGGCCCATGAGGAAGCCCATGCGGAAGCCGACCTGGCCGTTCTTGAGGCCGTAGGCGACCGCGGCGATGGCGGCGAACGCGGCACCGATGGCGAAGGCCATGACGATGATGCGGTCGGTGTTGATGCCCATCAGCTTGGCGGTGTCGGGGTCCTGCGCGGTGGCCTGCATGCCGCGGCCGGAGCGGGTCTTCGTGACGAAGAAGCCGAGGGCGAGCATGCACAGCGGGGCGGCGACGAGGACGAAGACGTCACCGCGCTGGATGGTGGCGCCGAAGACCTCGAAGGGCGCGCCGTCGAACTGCGGGAAGGAGCGGTCCTTCTTGGCGTCGGGGTAGAGCATCCACACGGCCTGCTGGAGGGCGATGGACAGGCCGATCGCCGTGATCAGCGGCGCGAGCCGTGGAGCGCTGCGCAGCGGCCGGTAGGCGAATCGTTCCGCTGCCGTGGCGACGGCGACCGAGACGAAGACGCCTCCGAGGATCATCAGCGGGATGGCGGCGCCGAGGGAGAACCCGGACGGCAGGATGAGGAAGACGGTCAGGGCGCCGAAGCCGCCGACCATGAAGATCTCGCCGTGGGCGAAGTTGATGAGCTGGACGATTCCGTAGACCATCGTGTAGCCGACAGCGATGAGACCGTACATCGCGCCGAGGATGAGTCCATTGGCCAGCTGTTGCGGCAGTTCGTGCACCGCAGGGCCTCCGTGAAGTGGTTCGGATAAGGCGCCGCGCGGGGGCGCTGGTGGCGCTCCCGCGCGGCCTGGGTTCAATGAGTGAGGCGGGAGGGGCCGGTTACGGCTTGACGGCCTCGCTCAGCTTGGGGACCCAGGCGCCCTTGTCGACCTGGTAGGCGGTCATCATGGTGTTCGTGGTGTCGCCGAACTCGTCGAAGGAGACGGGGCCGGTGACGCCCTCGAACTTGACCTTGCTCATGGCCGCCAGGACCTTGGCGCGGGCGTCGTCGGGGAGCTTGCCGCCGTTGTCGGCAACGGCGATCTTGACGGCCTCGATGATCGACCAGGTGGCGTCGTAGGTGCCGCCGCCGTAGGCCTCGTAGGCGTCCTTGTAGCCGGCGGTCTTGTAGTCCGCGATGAACTTCTTGGCGGACTCCAGCTGCTCCACGGGCTTGCCGACGGAGGTGGCCAGGTCGCCCTGGGCCTTCTTGTTCAGCTTCGGGAACTCACCGCTGTAGATGCCGTCGCCGCCCATGAGCGGGATGGCGCTGCCGCTGTCCTTGAGCTGCTGGCTCAGCGGCGCGGCGGCGGGGTACTCACCGCCGTAGTAGAGGGCCTTGGCGCCGGAGCTCTTGACCTTGGTGACGACGGCGTTGAAGTCGCGGTCGTCGGGGTTGACGTGGTCGGTGCCGACGATCTTGCCGCCGAGCTTGGTGAAGGTGTCCTTGAAGGAGGCGGCGAGGCCGGCGCCGTAGGTCTTCTGGTCGTCGATCAGGTAGACCTGCTTGATCTTCGCGGTGTTGAAGAGGTAGTTCGCCGCGAAGGCGCCCTGGACCTGGTCCGTGGTGGCGGTGCGGAAGAAGCTCTTGAACGGGCGCTTCTTGTCGCCGGCCTTCCAGCCGTCGCCCTGGGTCAGCTCCGTGCCGGTGTTGGCGGGGGAGACCTGGACGAGCCCGGCGTCGTTCAGCGGCTTCTGCATGGACTGCGAGACGCTGGAGTTCAGCGGGCCGACGACACCGAGGACGTCGTCGTTGCTGATGAATTTGCTGGCGTTCTGCTGTCCGACCGACGGCTGTGCCTGGTCGTCGAGCGCTTCGACCTTGAATTCGACGCCAGGGACGACGTTGTCCTTGTTGGCGGTCTTGGCCGCGAGGTCGGCGGAGTTCTTGATGCCGAGGCCGAGGGCGGAGAGGTCACCCGTCAGCGGCGCGTCGACGCCGATGACGACGGTGGTCTTCTTGCCATCGCTGCTGTCGCCGCCACCCTTGTCGTCGCGCGACCCACAGGCCGTAAGAGTCAGTGCTCCGGTGGTGAGCACTGCGGTGAGTATGAACAACGATCGCTGTCGCACGAAGGGGTTCCTTTCCCTGGCGCGGTCTCCTCGCTCGAGGAGCCGTTGCGAGCGCCGGGCCGTACATGGCGTGAAGAAGGGCCGTGCAGTTGACGCGCCCGGCGGCGCGGTGACTGGCCGTGACTCTAGGCGCAGCCGGGGCGGGCCGGGAGCGCCAGAGACAGGATGTGACGCTCTTGTTATGCCGTGGCCAAACGTTGCCGATCGGTGGTGGCTACACCGGTCGACGAGGGTGGGGGTTCCTTCTCACATGGCGAGAACGCCCAGTTCCGCTAAGGGGCTTGAGCGGATCTTGCTACTTACGCGGGGGTCGGCCGTGATGATCGCCGGGAGGGCGTCCGGGAGGGCCGCGGGGTCCTCGTGCCCCTCCACGGGGGTGTCGGCGCCCTTCCCGTGATCGTCACTCAGAGTGACGGAGGCCGGGTGGTCGGCGGGCCACGGCGGAGATCGTCGCGCGGGGGTGACGAGTGGGTCGGCGGCCCTCGCGGGGGAGGCGCCGGGGTGGTGTCCGGGGGGTCCCCGGCGGGGTCGGCGCGGGCGCCGCGAAGGGCCTGGCGAGGGGCCGTGGGCGCCACCCGGAAGGAACGGTTCCCGTCCCGTGATGAGGCTCTTGTGTGTGAAGTCCCGTTCCGTACGCCCTGGTGACCGGATTCCGCCGGTGGTGTCCGGTGAGCGCGACACCGAGTCCGGTAGGTGAAGTGCCTGAACGCAGACGGGAGTTGGGGTGGGCGGAAAATCCCCCCGTGGAAAGGTGCGCCGCGCGGGTGGGGCGGGTGTCGGCGGACGGGGGAAGACGGGCGTGGCGCGAGTGCCCGTTGAGGCGTGTGGTGCTCTCATGGGACGGCTGGGAGCGGCGGCTCGGCCGCTCCCTCGCACCCCCGGTTCTCAACTGTGTGTAAGCAGTGGAGGGTTGGGTGGTCTGGTGTCGCTGATGCGGAGGCGGTGCAATGTGTGTGCGCTTCCCGCGTGATGGTCACACCCACCGGTCCTTGGAGGCAGGCACGATGGCGCGACCCCCCGGAACACGCACCCCGCACGCCCTCCGCGCCCTCGGCGTGGCGGCCCTCGCCGCCGCCCTGGTCGCCGCCGCCCCCGCGCCGTCCCCGGGAGCCGCCGGCGAGGGCCCCGGCCTGCGGATCGAGGGCCGCGCGACCCAGCCGGTCTTCTCCCGCGCCGACGCGGTGTATCAACAGGTGGACATCGAGACGGCGACGGACAGCGACGAAGACGGCAGGCCCGACACCGTCAGGATGCGCATCCTGCGCCCCCGCGAGACCGGTGCCGGACTGAAGGTCGCGACCATCGTCGAGGCCAGCCCGTACTGGGGCGGCGGCAACGACGTCCCCTTCCACGAGGTCGACGTGGAGGAGGACGGACTGCCCCCGAACCCGCCCCCGGGCTCCCCCCGACCGCCCGCAGGTAAGGGGCACCGGGGCCTTCCGGGCCTGTTCCAGGGCGTTGACTCCCGTGCCGGAGGCACCGGCGCCCCCACCGCCGCCTCCGTGGTCTTCCCCGGGTACACCGACAACTACTTCCTGCCCCGCGGGTACGCCGTCGCCCAGCTCGACAGCGTCGGCACGGGCGGATCGACGGGCTGCCCCGTCTCCGGCGGCCGTGCGGAGACGCTCGGCGCGAAGGCGGCCGTCGACTGGCTGAACGGACGCGCCCGCGCCCGGGACCTCCAGGGCCGGCCCGCCGTCGCGACCTGGTCCACCGGGAAGACGGCGCTGATGGGCATCTCGTACAACGGGACCCTCCCCACCGCCGTGGCCACCACCGGTGTGGAGGGGCTCAGGGCCATCGTGCCGATCTCCGGGATCAGCTCCTGGTACGACTACTACCGGGCGGGCGGCGTCGTGGCGCCCGGCGGCTACCAGGGTGAGGACGCCGACATCCTGGCCAGGGGCGTCTACAGCCGGGCCGACCGGGACGTGTGCGCACCCGTGCTGGACCGGCTCACCGCCAACCAGGGCCGGGAGAGCGGCGACTACACCGCCTTCTGGCGGGAGCGGGACTACCTCAAGGACGTCGGAAGCATCAAGGCCGGTGTCTTCCTGGTCCAGGGCCTCAACGACTGGAACGTGAAGACCCGGCACGCGGGCCGCCTCTGGCAGGCGCTGGAGGAGCACGATGTGCCGCGCACCCTGTGGCTCCACCAGGCCGGGCACAGCAACCCGATGCCGCTGCGCATGGAGCAGTGGCTGGGCCGCCTCCACCAGTGGTTCGACTTCTGGCTGTACGACCTGGACAACGGCGCCCTCGACGCGCCCCGGGTCGAGCTGGAGCGGGCGGACTTCTCCTGGAGCCGGCAATCCGGCTGGCCCGCGCCCGGCACCCGTGACCTCACCCTGCGGATGCGCCCGGACGGCGGCCTGTCCCGGCTGCCCGCCGCCGGGCCGCCGACCCGGCGGACCCTCACCGACACGGGCCGCACGGTGCGGGCCGAGCAGCTCGTGACCGCCCCGGACACACCGCACCCCGGCCGGCTGGCCCACACCACCGGACCGCTCGCCGCCGACCTGCGGATCAGCGGGACGCCGACGGTGTCGCTGCGGGCGTCCCTGGAGGGAACCTCCCCCTATCTGACGGCGCTGCTCGTCGACTACGGGAGGGACACCCGCGCCACGGCCGGAACGGAGGCCGACACCTCACAGCTCGTCTGCTACGGCGAGGGAGTCCCCGGCGACACCGGTTGCGCCCATCGGACGCGGCACCGCACCGAGACCGCCGACTTCAAGATCGTCACCCGTGGCTGGCTGGACGTCCGCAACCGAGACTCGCTGCGGTGGCAGAGCCCGGTCGTGGAAGGGCGGGAGTACCGGCTGACCTGGGAGATGCAGCCCCAGGACTACGTCTTCAAGAAGGGCCACCGGCTGGGCGTGGTCCTGATCTCCACCGACCACGACTACACCCTGCGCCACCCGGTCGGCACACGCGTCACGACCCGGTCCGGCTCCGGCAGCGTCACGCTTCCGGTCAGCCCGTAGCGCCCGGCGTCGACGCGCCCGGGACGTACTCCGCGTCCTTGGGGGCGAGGTCGCGGAGCAGGCAGGTCAGGCGGGCCGTGCACACCCGCTTGTCCTGCTCGTCGGTGATGACGATCTCGTACGTCGCGGTGGAGCGTCCGCGGTGGACGGGGGTGGCCACGCCGGTCACCATTCCGCTGCGGGCCCCGCGGTGGTGGGTGCAGTTCAGGTCGACGCCCACGGCGATCTTGGAGGCGCCGCCGTGGAGCATCGAGCCGATCGAGCCGAGGGTCTCGGCGAGCACCGCGGAGGCGCCGCCGTGCAGCAGGCCGTAGGGCTGGGTGTTGCCCTCCACCGGCATGGTGCCGACGACCCGCTCGGCGGACGCCTCGACGATCCGCACGCCCATCCGCTCGCCGAGGTGCCCGGCGGAGAAGAGGGCGGGCAGGTCCACACCGAGCGCGGCGTACTCGTCGATGACCTCCTGCGGGAACTTCACCTGCGTCTGCTCGCCCATGGGGCCCGGCTCCGATCGTCGTACGGTCATGTCCCAGTTGCCCTGCCGCCTAAGCGAACGCTCAGGCGGAGGGTGATTGTTCCAGACGCACGATCACGGACTTGCTGGCGGGGGTGTTGCTCACGTCGGCGGTCGACTCCAGCGGCACCAGGACGTTGGTCTCCGGGTAGTACGCGGCGGCGCAGCCCCGCGCGGTGGGGTAGTGGACGACGCGGAAACCGGCGGCGCGGCGCTCGGTGCCGTCCGTCCACTCGCTGACCAGGTCGGTGTACGCGCCGTCGGCCAGCCCGAGCCGGCGGGCGTCCTCGGGGTGGACCAGGACGACCCGGCGCCCGTTCCTGATGCCGCGGTAGCGGTCGTCCAGGCCGTAGATCGTGGTGTTGTACTGGTCGTGCGAGCGGAGCGTCTGGAGCAGCAGCCGGCCCTCGGGCACTTCGGGGTACTCGACGGGCGCGGCCGTAAAGTTCGCCTTGCCGGTCCTCGTGGGGAAGCGGCGCTCGTCGCGCGGGGCGTGCGGCAGGGCGAAACCGCCGGGGTTCGCCGCCAGCCGGGCGTTGAAGTCCTCGAAACCGGGCACCACGCGCGCGATGCGGTCCCGGATCGTGGCGTAGTCCGCCTCGAAGTCCTCCCACGGCGTGGCCGACGCCCCGCCCAGCACCGCCCGTGCCATGCGCGCCACGATCGCCGGTTCGGACAGCAGGTGCGGGCTCGCCGGAGGCAGGTTGCCCCGCGAGGCGTGCACGAGGCCCATCGAGTCCTCGACGGTCACGAACTGCCGGCCGCCCCGCTGGACGTCCTTGTCGGTGCGGCCCAGCGTGGGCAGGATCAACGCGCGCGTGCCGGTGACCGCGTGCGAGCGGTTCAGCTTCGTCGACACGTGCACCGTCAGCCGCGCGCGCCGCACGGCGGCCTCGGTGACCTCCGTGTCGGGCGTCGCGGCGACGAAGTTGCCGCCCATGGCGAAGAAGACCTTCGCCTTGCCGTCGCGCAGCGCCTGGATGGACCGGACGACGTCCAGGCCGTGGTGCCGGGGCGAGACGATCCCGAACTCCTTGTCCAGCGCGTCGAGGAAACCGGCCGCGGGGCGCTCGAAGATGCCCATGGTGCGGTCGCCCTGCACGTTGGAGTGGCCGCGCACCGGGCAGACCCCGGCGCCGGGGCGGCCGATGTTGCCGCGCAGCAGGAGGAAGTTGACCACCTCGCGGATGGTCGGCACCGAGTGCTTGTGCTGGGTGAGCCCCATGGCCCAGCAGACGATGGTGCGCTCCGACGCCAGCACCATGCGCAGGGCGCGCTCGATCTCGTCCCGCTCCAGGCCGGTGGCGGCGAGGGTCTCGTCCCAGTCGGCGGCCCGCGCGGCGGCGGCGAACTCCTCGTACCCGTGGGTGTGCTCGCGGACGAAGTCCTGGTCGACCGCGCCGTCCGTCTCCAGGACCAGCTTGTTCAGCAGCCGGAACAGGGCCTGGTCGCCGCCGATGCGGATCTGGAGGAACAGGTCGGTGAGCGCGGCGCCCCTGAGCATGCCCTGCGGCGTCTGCGGGTTCTTGAACCGCTCCAGGCCGGCCTCGGGCAGCGGGTTCACCGAGATGATCCGCGCGCCGGACGCCTTGGCCTTCTCCAGCGCGGACAGCATGCGGGGGTGGTTCGTGCCCGGGTTCTGCCCGGCCACGATGATCAGGTCCGCGCGGTGCAGGTCCTCCAGCGAGACGCTGCCCTTGCCGATGCCGATGGTCTCCGTGAGCGCCGAGCCGGACGACTCGTGGCACATGTTGGAGCAGTCGGGGAGGTTGTTGGTGCCGAACTCGCGGGCGAAGAGCTGGAGCAGGAACGCGGCCTCGTTGCTGGTGCGGCCCGAGGTGTAGAAGACGGCCTCGTCGGGCGAGCCGAGCGCGGTCAGCTCCTCCGCGATGATCGAGAAGGCCCGCTCCCAGCTCACCGGCTCGTACCGGTCGGCGCCCTCCGCCGCGTACACGGGCTGGGTGATGCGGCCCTGCTGCCCCAGCCAGTACCCGCTGCGGGTGGCGAGGTCCGCGATCGGGTGGGCGGCGAAGAACTCCGGCGTCACCCGGCGCAGCGTCGCCTCCTCGGCCACCGCCTTCGCCCCGTTCTCGCAGAACTCCGCGACGTGCCGCTTGTCGCCCTCGGGCCAGGCGCAGCCGGGACAGTCGAAGCCGTCCTTCTGGTTGACCTTGAGCAGCGTCCGGGCGGTGCGGCGGACACCCATCTGCTGCCGGGACATCCGCAGCGTGTGCCCGATCGCGGGGAGCCCGGCCGCGGCGTGCTGTGGCGGCGCGACCTGCGGCGCGTCCTGGACCGGATCACCCTTGGGCGGCTTGCTGGCCATCGCGCTCTCCCTTGAGCGGTCGTGTCCGACGGACTTCTCGGCTGTACGTCTCCGATCCTGTCACGCGGCACCGACAGCGGCGGACTCCAGGCCCGCTCGGTCGGGATTGTCAGTGGTCCGTGGCAGGATCGTCCCCGTGGTAGAGACAGCATCGAAGAAGACCGACGACAACCGTCCGCGCCTGCTCCTCATGGACGGGCACTCCCTGGCGTACCGGGCGTTCTTCGCGCTGCCCGCGGAGAACTTCACCACCGCGAGCGGCCAGACGACCAACGCCATCTACGGCTTCGCGTCGATGCTGGCGAACACGCTGCGCGACGAGTCGCCCACGCACTTCGCGGTGGCCTTCGACGTGTCCCGCAAGACCTGGCGCTCGGCGGACTTCCCCGAGTACAAGGCGAACCGCTCCAAGACCCCCGACGAGTTCAAGGGCCAGGTCGAGCTGATCGGCGAGCTGCTCGACACGATGAACGCGGAGCGGTTCGCGGTCGACGGCTTCGAGGCGGACGACGTCATCGCGACCCTGGCCACCCAGGCCGAGGCGGCGGGCTTCGAGGTGCTGATCGTCACCGGTGACCGGGACTCCTTCCAGCTCGTCTCCGACCACATCACCGTGCTCTACCCCACCAAGGGCGTCTCCGAGCTGACCCGGTTCACCCCGGAGAAGGTCCAGGAGAAGTACGGACTGACCCCGTCGCAGTACCCCGACTTCGCCGCCCTGCGCGGCGACCCGTCGGACAACCTGCCGGGCATCCCCGGCGTCGGCGAGAAGACCGCCACCAAGTGGATCACCCAGTTCGGTTCGTTCGCGGAGCTGGTCGAGCGCGCCGACGAGGTCAAGGGCAAGGTCGGGCAGGCGCTGCGCGACCACCTGGAGTCGGTCAAGCTCAACCGTCACCTCACGGAGCTGGTCCGTGACGTGGAGCTGCCGAAGTCCGTCCCGGACCTGGAGCGCAGGCCGTACGACAGGACGGCGCTGAAGGGGTTCCTCGAGGTCCTGGAGATCCGCAACCCGAGCCTGCGCGAGCGGCTCCTCGCCGTCGACCCCGGCGCGGAGGAGGACGAGGCCCCGGCCCCGGCCGCCGGCGTCGAGCTGAACGGCTCGGTGCTGGGCGCCGGCGAGGTCGCCGGCTGGCTGGAGCGGCACGGCGGGCAGCCGCTCGGCGTGGCCACCGTCGCCACCTGGGCCCTGGGTGTGGGCAATGTCGCCGAGGTCGCGCTGGCCGCCGCCGACGGCGAGGCGGCCTGGTTCGACACCACGCAGCTGGACGAGGACGACGAGCGGGCCTTCGCCGGCTGGCTCGCCGACCCCGCCCGGCCGAAGATCATGCACAGTGCCAAGGAGGCGCTGCGGGTCTTCCCCGAGCACGGCTGGCACATCGAGGGCATCACCATGGACACGGCCCTCGCCGCCTACCTGGTCAAGCCCGGCCGCCGGTCCTTCGCGCTGGACGCCCTGTCCGTCGAGTACCTGCACCGCGAGCTGGCCCCCGCCGCGGCCGACGGGCAGCTCGCCTTCGGCACCGACGAGCAGGCCGAGGCCGACGCCCTGATGTCCCAGGCCCGCGCGGTCCTGGACCTCGGCGAGGCGTTCGCCGGGAAGCTGGAGGAGGTCGGCGCCACCCGGCTCCTGCACGAGGTGGAACTGCCGACCTCGCTGCTCCTCGCCCGGATGGAGCGGCACGGCATCTTCGCCGACCGCGCCCACCTGGAGGCGATGGAGCAGCAGTTCGCGGGCGCCGTGCAGCAGGCCGTGAAGGAGGCCCACGCCTCCGTCGGGCACGAGTTCAACCTCGGCTCGCCCAAGCAGCTCCAGGAGGTCCTCTTCGGCGAGCTGAACCTGCCCAAGACGAAGAAGACCAAGACCGGTTACACCACGGACGCCGACGCGCTCGCCTGGCTGGCCGCCCAGACCGAGCACGAACTGCCGGTCATCATGCTCCGCCACCGCGAGCAGGCCCGGCTGCGCTCCACGGTCGAGGGCCTCATCAAGACCATCGCGGCGGACGGCCGGATCCACACCACCTTCAGCCAGACGGTCGCGGCGACGGGTCGCCTGTCCTCCACGGACCCCAACCTCCAGAACGTGCCGGTGCGCACCGACGAGGGCCGCGCCATCCGGCACGGCTTCGTCGTCGGCGAGGGCTTCGAGTCCCTGATGACGGCCGACTACAGCCAGATCGAACTGCGCGTGATGGCCCACCTGTCGGAGGACGAGGGCCTGATCGAGGCGTTCCTCTCCGGCGAGGACCTGCACACCACCGTCGCTTCCCAGGTGTTCTCGGTGGAGCGGTCCGCCGTCGACGCCGAAATGCGCCGCAAGATCAAGGCCATGTCCTACGGCCTGGCGTACGGCCTGTCCGCCTTCGGACTCTCCCAGCAGCTGAACATCGAGGCGGGCGAGGCCCGGGCCCTGATGGACACCTACTTCGAGCGGTTCGGCGGCGTGCGGGACTACCTGCGCCGGGTCGTCGACGAGGCGCGCGCCACCGGGTACACGGAGACCATGCTCGGCCGCCGCCGGTACCTGCCGGACCTGAACAGCGACAACCGCCAGCGCCGCGAGGCCGCGGAGCGGATGGCGCTCAACGCCCCGATCCAGGGCACGGCCGCCGACATCGTGAAGGTCGCGATGCTGGGCGTCGGGCGGGCGCTGCGCGAGGCGGACCTGAACACCCGGATGCTCCTCCAGGTCCACGACGAAATCGTGCTGGAGGTCGCCCCCGGCGAGCGCGACCGGGTCGAGGAGCTCGTCCGCCACGAGATGTCCACGGCGGTCGAACTCCGTGCCCCGCTGGACGTCTCGGTGGGCGTCGGCCCCGACTGGGACTCCGCCGCGCACTGACGCCCGGCCCCCGGCGGGCGGCGCGCCCCGGCCCCGTACCGGACGCGCCGCCCCCGGGCGTCGCGCCGCCCCCAGCCGGCGCCCGGGGGCGGCGGGCCCGCCCTCCCTAGCGGGCCGACCGCAGGCGCATGCCGGCGCCGTACAGGAGCAGCCCCGCCGCCAGTCCGGCGCCCGCTCCGAAACACGCCGTCGGGATGATGTCCAGCGGCGTCTCGATCCGTCCCCAGTACGCGTACCAGCGCGCGCACCGGTGCACGATCCCCACCGTCACGCACGCCCCGAGCAGCCCCGCCGCCAGCCACCTGCCCCGCCGGTCCAGCACCGGCACCGACGCCGGAGCGCACCCGGCCGCCTCCGGCGGAACCCGCCGCAGCGCACCGCCCACGAACCACACCAGCACCACCAGCGCCACGGCCGACCCGCCGTACTGCGCGTACAGGTAGACCGGGAACCCGGCCACCACGTCCCCGAGCACGGGCAGCAGCTTCGTACCCCACCGGTCCGCGTGCGTGAACAGGTCCCACACCACGTGCGTCGTCGCCCCGATGACCGCCGAGACGTAGAACCGGGCCGCCAGCAGCAGCGGGGGCCGGTCGCGCCACGACTCCCCGCGTACCAGCGCGTGCACCCGCCCCTGCGCACGGGCCGGCACCAGCGCCAGCAGCGGCTCACGCACCATCAGCCACACCGCCACCAGCGCCGCGGTGATCAGGACGTCGGCGGTGAGGATGCCCAACAGGCCGTGCGTGACCTCGCCGAAGAGCATCGCCCCCGGAATCGCGGTGTCCGCGAAGTACGTCATGTCGGGCGCGAACGACCCCATGACGAGCGCCGAGGCGACGAGCGGCCCCCGCGCGGTGCCGGACCTCCGTATGCCCGGCAGGACCGCCGCGGCGTGGCTGAGCGTGAACGGCATGACTGTGGTGCCCCCCGAAAACCGGATCTCTTGCCAATGGCGCCCAGTATGCGTGAGGTTCCGGCACCGGATTCCGGACGACGCAGAGGTGACCAATACGTGAAAACCGGTCAGGAGGCGGTGTCCGGGCATGGCGAGTTGTCGTAGGGTCGCCTGAGGCACCGCGCTGGGGAGCGCGAAGGGACGCCGACGGGGAGGGCACAACGTATGGCAGCGCACATCGGCCGTCGACTGCGTAAGGGAGCCACGAGCACGGCGGTCGCCGCGGCGGCGGTGGCGGCGCTGTCCGCCTCGCAGGCACCCGGCGTGACTCCGGCCGGAGGCGGCTCCGACCAGCCGCTGACCGGCGCGACACCGCCGTCGTCCGACGGCTCGGCGACCGGCAACTCCCCGTACTACACCGACCTTCCGCCGCTCAACACGCCCACCAAGCCCGGTGCGCCCACCGGTGGTCCGGTCGTCACCGGCCCCGCGGAGGCGGGCATCCCGGCGACCGTGCTCGCCGCCTACAAGCAGGCCGAGCAGCACCTGAAGACCACCAAGCCGGGCTGCAACCTCCCCTGGCAGCTCCTCGCCGGCATCGGCAAGGTCGAGTCGGGCCAGGCGCGCGGCGGTCGCGTCGACGCCAACGGCACCACCCTCGCGCCGATCCTGGGACCCGTCCTCAACGGCGTCGGTTTCGCGAACATCTCCGACACCGACAAGGGCGCCTACGACGGTGACGCGACGCACGACCGTGCCGTCGGCCCGATGCAGTTCATCCCGTCCACGTGGGCGACCTGGGGCCAGGACGCCAACGGCGACGGCCGCAAGGACCCGAACAACATCTACGACGCCGCCCGGGCCGCGGGCATGTACCTGTGCGCCAACGACCGCGACCTCGCCCTGAAGGGCGACCTGGACCGGGCGATCCTCAGCTACAACCGCTCGACGGAGTACCTCCGCACGGTGCTGTCCTGGTTCGGCTACTACCGGGACAACAGCCACCAGGTGCCGGACGGTACGGGCGTGCTGCCGGTCGACCGCAGCGACGACGGCGCCGGTGCGAGCCCCACGCCCACCCCGTCGCCCAGGACCCCGAGCCCGTCGGCCACGACTCCTCCGGCGACCCCCGAGCGCACGCCCTCGCCGACGCCCGGTGACGGCACACCCACCCCCAAGCCGCCGAAGCCCACGCCGCCGCCCAGCCCCACGCCGACCCCGAAGCCGCCGAAGCCGCCGAAGCCGCCGACCCCCACTCCCACCCCGCCCCCGTCGCCGTCGCCGTCCGCGTCCGTCACCCGCATCCAGGACGCCGGCACCGGACCGCTGACGGCCACGGCCGGCACCCGGTTCGAGGAGCGCGCCGCCGTCAGGGCGCTGAACGCGGCGGGCAAGCCGGTGGCCAGGGTCGGAGTGCGGTTCGCCGTCGTCGGCGACACCGACGCCCGCTTCCCGGACGGTGCCACCACCGTCACCGTCCTCACCGGCGCCGACGGCACCGCCACCGCCCCGGCGCTCCAGGCGGGTGAGAAGACCGGCGAGTTCACCCTCCGGGCCACCGTCGTGGGCCGCGACGTCGCCCCGGTCGACCTGACCGCGACCGTCACCGCCCGCCGGGCCGACGCGCTCACCAGGACGGACGAGAAGGAGCTGACGGCCGCGCCGGAGACCGCGTTCGCCGGCCAGGTGCAGGTAAAGGCGACGTACAAGGGTGCCGCCGCCCCCGGTGTCGCCCTGACCGCCACCATGGTCAAGACGGCGGAGGACACCACCGCCAACGACAAGGGGCCCTTCTTCAAGGACGGGCAGGGCAACCCGGTCCGCACCCTCGAAGGCCTCACGACCGACGAGAACGGCATGCTCACCCTCCCCGAGGTCTTCGCGGACGGCCAGACCGGTACGTTCCTGCTCCGCCTCACCACCACCGGCGGCGCGACGCTGACCGTCGAGCTGAAGGTCGCCTGACCGGCCGACCACGGGACCGGCCGACCGTCTGACCGGCCGCCCGGACAGCACACACGGAACAGCGCCCCCACGCTCCGGCAGGGGGCGCTGTTCCGTGTGTTCTCTTCTCACGGCCCGATTGCTACGGTGCCCGCAATCTGACGCAATATCAGGTCGGGAGGCCGATCCATGCGCGCCCTCATAGCCGCCTCCATGGGCCTGACCCCCGTCCTGCTCCTGATCCTGGTCCTGGCCGTGACGAACCCGGCGCCCGAGGGCGAGACCTCCCCCCGGCCGCTGCTCACCACCGTCCCCGGGCCCAAGAAGTAGAGGGGCGCCCGCCATGCGCCACAGAGCCGCCCTCGTCCTCCTCTCCTTCGCGGTGTTCTTCACCGCCATGGCACCCACCCTGCGGTGGTACGCCTTCCCGCGGCTCGCCAAGATCCCGGCCGGCCAGTACCAGGAGATGGTCCTGGAGGCGAAACCCGCCACCCTCCTGCGGTACGACACGATGCAGGCCGAGCAGGTCGACAGGGTCACCATCGTCCAGACCCTCAAGGGCAACGTCGAGGAGTCCCGGAGGATCGAACGCCACGCCGGCCGTGACGTCGTCGTCTGGGACGCCCTCTCCCACGTGACCGGCCCGGACGGGGCGACGGTGTCCCAGATACCCGAGCGCTACATCTTCGACGCCCACACCCAGGACCCCGTGCACGCCACCGGCGAAACGGTCGACGGCACCCCCGTACGGCGCGAGGGCATCGAGTTCAAGTGGCCCTTCCTCACCGAAAAACGGGACTACGCGTACTTCGACGCCCAGACCCGCACCTCCGCGCCCATCCACTACAAGGGCGCGCGCACCTTCCGCGGCCTGGAGGTGTACTACTTCGAGCAGACCGTCCCCTGGACGAAGGTCCCGTACCCGAAGAAGATGCCCCTGCCCGGCATCGATGCCTCGAAGCTGGAACAGCAGACCGGCACCACCCGCTGGTACACCACCCGGCGCATGTTCTGGGTCGAGCCGGTCACCGGCGCCCCCGTCAACGGCGAGGAGATCCACCGCGAGGAACTGCGCGGCGGCACCCTGCTCGGCGGCCGCGACAAGGTCACCGCGTTCGCCGGACACGTCAGGATGCGCGAGGACTACCTCGCCCACACCGTCGACCTGGTGCGCGGCCAGCGCCGCCTGGTCCTGCTGATGACCTCGTACCTGCCCCGGAGCTTCCTGATCCTCGGTACGGGACTGGCGGCACTGTCCCTGTGGCTGGAGGCGAGGTCCCGCCGCACACCGGGCGGCGGGACCGGCGGCCCGCCCGGCAGCGGGACCGGCCGGCCGCCCGTCGTCAGCGGCGCGCGTTCGTCCGGCGCGTCGCCCGAGCCGCCGCCGGGTCCTCCGGCCACGGATGCCTCGGATAGCGCCCGCGCAGCTCCGCGCGGACCGACCGGTACCCCTCGCGCCAGAACGACGCCAGATCCGCCGTGACCGCGGCCGGGCGCCCCGCCGGCGACAGCAGGTGCACCAGCACCGGAACACCCGCTATGGAGGGCGTTTCGGCGAGGCCGAACATCTCCTGGAGCTTCACCGCCAGCACCGGCTGCTCACCGCCGTAGTCGACACGGATCCACGACCCGCTCGGCACCTCGATCCGCTCCGGCGCCAGCTCCTCCAGCCGGGCCGCGTCCCCCGTCGCCCACGGCAGCAGACGCTGGAGGCACTGCCCCGCGTCGATCCGGCCCAGGTCCGCGCGGCGCCGCGCCCTCGACAGCTCCGGCTCCAGCCACCGCCCGGCACCGTCCAGCAGCGCCGCGTCCGAAACGTCCGGCCACGGAGCGCCCAGCACCCGGTGCAGGAAGGCCAGCCGCCGGCGCAACTCCTCCGCCTCCCGCGACCAGCGCAACAACCCCGGCCCCTCCCGCCGCAGCCCCTCCAGCAAGGCGTCCCGCACGAGTCCTGGATCCGGATCCCTCAGCGGCCGTACGGCGGTCTCGACGGCGCCCAGCCGCTCCACCGACCGCGCGACCACGTCACCGTCCTCCCACCGCACCTCCTCGCCCGACACGCACAGGTGCCGGGCCGCCGCCCGCGCGATGTCCTCGTCCACCACGGCGGCCAGCCGCACGCGCGCGGAGGCGGCGTGCGCGGGCCGGTCCGCGACGGCCACGGCCAGCCACGCCGACCCCCGCAACCGGGAGCCCTGGGCGAGCTCCGCGCCCGTACCCGAAGCCATCAGGAACGCCTCCTCGCCCCGGGCCCGCGCCACCCGCTCCGGGTAGGCGAGCGACGTGACGGTACCCACGACGGCGTCGTCCGGCAGACCACCGGCGCCCTCAGGACGGGCGCCGCCGTCCGGGCCGGCCGCGACCTGCGGAGAGGAGCCCTCGCGCCGCGCCGGCCCCGCGGCGCCCGCGCCGTCCAGCTGCCGGGCCAGCCGCCCCGCCTCCTGCCGCCAGCGCGCCCCGTACGCGTCACCGCCCCGGCGGGCCGCGCGCCACGCGTACGCCAGGTCGTCGCCGTACTCCCGGGGCGGCTCCTCGCTCAGCAGGGCCACCACCTCGGCCGCCCGCCGCGCACCCACCAGCGGAGCCCCGTCCAGCAGGGCCCGGGCCAGCCGCGGGTGCACGCCCAGCCGCGACATCCGCACGCCCCGGTCCGTCACCCGGCCCGCCGCGTCCACGGCGCCGATCGCCGCCAGCACCGACCGCGCGGCGGCCATCGCACCCGCCGGCGGCGCGTCCAGCAGCGCCAGGCCCGCGGCGTCGGGGTCGCCCCAGGCCGCCGCCTGAAGGGCGAACCCCGCGAGGTCGGCCACCTGGATCTCGGGCGCCGGGAACCGGGACAGGCGCCCGTCCTCCGCCTCCGTCCAGCACCGGTAGACCACGCCCGGCGCCTCGCGCCCCGCCCGGCCCGCGCGCTGCCGGGCGGCCGCCCGGGACGCCCGTACCGTCGTCAGCGAACCGAGCCCCCGCGCATGGTCCACGCGCGGCTCACGGGCCAGCCCCGAGTCCACCACCACCCGCACGCCCGGAACCGTCAGCGACGACTCGGCCACCGACGTCGCCAGCACCACCCGGCGGCCCCGCCCCGGGGACAGCACCGCGTCCTGCACGGCCGCCGGCGCCCGTCCGTGCACCTGGAGCACCTCCGCGTCCACGGACGACAAAAGGCCCGCCACGCGCGCGATCTCCCCGACACCGGGCAGGAAGCACAGCACGTCACCGGTCCGCTCGGCCAGCGCCCGCCGCACCACCGACGCGACGTGCGCGAGCAGCGCGGGGTCCACTCGCGTGCCGTGCGGCGGGCGCACCGTCCCGGCCGGGGGAGCCCATACGACCTCCACCGGGTGGGCCGTCCCCGTCGCCTCCACCACCGGGGCCCCGCCCAGCAGCCGTGCCCAGCCACACCACGTCCACCCCGGGCAGCTCCTGGTCCCGCTGGAGTCGCTGGAGCAGCACGCCCGTCGTCACCACCTCGACGACCGTCCCGCGCGAGACCACCCGCTCGCCGCGCACCGTGAAACCCACGCGGCCGCCCACCCGCTCGCCCAGCAGCCAGGCCATCCGCCGGGCCGCCGCCCGCGCCGCGATCCGCCGCGGCTCGGCGACCAGGACCCGCGCGCCGCCCTCGGCGAGCGCGAGCGGCACCAGGGTCGTCTTCCCGGTCCCGGGCGGTGCGCACAGCACCGCCGCCCCCGGCCCGGCCAGCGCCCGCTCCAGGTCCGGCAGGGCGGTGCGTACGGCCAGGTCCCGCGCCTCGGCACGCATCACGCGCGCTCGCACACGAAGATCGCCGTACCCGGGATCAGGTTGCCGCGCAGGGGCGACCAGCCGCCCCACTCCTGGCTGTTCCAGGCGGGCCACTCCGGCTCGACCAGGTCCACCAGGCGGAACCCGCCCGCCACCACGTCCCGCACCCGGTCCCCGAGGGTGCGGTGGTGCTCCACGTACAGGGCCCGCCCCGCGTCGTCCTGCTCCACATAAGGGGTGCGGTCGAAGTAGGAGGCCGACACGGACAGGCCCTCCGGCCCCGGCTCGTCGGGGAACGCCCACCGGATCGGATGGGTCACCGAGAACACCCACCGCCCGCCGGGCCTCAGCACCCTGCGCACCTCCCGGAACACCCGCACCGGATCGGCCACGAAGGGCACCGCCCCGTACGCCGAGCACGCCAGGTCGAAGGAGCCGTCCCGGAAGGGCAGCGCTCCGGCGTCGGCCTCCACCAGCGGCACGTCCGCCCCGATGCGCAGCGCGTGCTGGAGCTGGCGGTGCGACAGGTCCAGCGCGACCGGCCGGGCGCCCCGGGCGGCCAGCCAGCGCGAGCACTGGGCCGCGCCCGCGCCGATCTCCAGCACGTCCCGCCCCGCGACGTCCCCCAGCAGGCCCGCCCCGGCCTCGTCCAGCCCCTCCGGCCCCCATACGAAACGGTCGTCCCCGAGGAAGGCGCCGTGCTCGCTCTGGTACTCGTCCGCGTTCCGGTCCCACCAGCCGCGGCTCGCCCGGCTGCTCTCCTGGTCACCGGCGTGGCGCCGGGTTGCCTCAGGCTCGTACTCTTGGATCATCCCGCCCGCCGTTGTAGGTTGCGCACGGCCTTCCGGAAGCGGCGGCCGCGGCCACGATGGCCTTGGGAAACTTTAAATGTGCCGGGAATACGACGTTCTGCCCCGGGTGTGCGCCTTCGCGCATTGACCGTGTCCGGCCGTCCCCGTATGCTAAAGGTTGCGCTGCGGGCCTGCGCGCCTCAGACGGAGCAGGTCGCGCTCGCATCTGTTGTATGTCCCCTCGGTTGTCGAGGCGCCTCTCCCTCGCGGGATTCCGGCGCTTCCTTGGCTGTCCGGCTTCTTCAGCTGCGATACGGGCTCTCGGCGTAGCAGTACCTACGACTTCAATGTCCGTACCGGAGCCCTTTCCCACATGACGAGCAGCACCGAGACCACCGCCACCACCCCGCAGGTTGCGGTCAACGACATCGGTAACGAGGAAGCCTTCCTCGCCGCGATCGACGAGACGATCAAGTACTTCAACGACGGCGACATCGTCGACGGCGTCATCGTGAAGGTCGACCGGGACGAGGTCCTGCTCGACATCGGTTACAAGACCGAAGGTGTCATCCCGAGCCGCGAGCTCTCGATCAAGCACGACGTCGACCCGAACGAGGTCGTCAAGGTCGGCGACGAGATCGAGGCCCTTGTTCTCCAGAAGGAGGACAAGGAAGGCCGCCTGATCCTCTCGAAGAAGCGCGCCCAGTACGAGCGTGCCTGGGGCACCATCGAGAAGATCAAGGAAGAGGACGGCATCGTCACCGGTACCGTCATCGAGGTCGTCAAGGGTGGTCTCATCCTCGACATCGGCCTCCGTGGCTTCCTGCCGGCCTCCCTCGTCGAGATGCGTCGTGTCCGCGACCTCCAGCCCTACGTGGGCAAGGAGCTCGAGGCGAAGATCATCGAGCTGGACAAGAACCGCAACAACGTGGTCCTGTCCCGCCGCGCCTGGCTCGAGCAGACCCAGTCCGAGGTGCGCCAGACGTTCCTCACGACCCTGCAGAAGGGTCAGGTCCGCTCCGGCGTCGTCTCCTCGATCGTCAACTTCGGTGCGTTCGTCGACCTGGGTGGCGTCGACGGTCTGGTCCACGTCTCCGAGCTGTCCTGGAAGCACATCGACCACCCGTCCGAGGTTGTCGAGGTCGGCCAGGAAGTCACCGTCGAGGTCCTCGACGTCGACATGGACCGCGAGCGTGTCTCCCTGTCGCTGAAGGCGACGCAGGAGGACCCGTGGCAGCAGTTCGCCCGTACGCACCAGATCGGTCAGGTCGTCCCGGGTAAGGTCACCAAGCTGGTTCCGTTCGGTGCGTTCGTCCGCGTGGACGAGGGCATCGAGGGTCTGGTCCACATCTCCGAGCTGGCCGAGCGCCACGTGGAGATCCCGGAGCAGGTCGTCCAGGTCAACGACGAGATCTTCGTCAAGGTCATCGACATCGACCTCGAGCGTCGTCGCATCAGCCTCTCGCTGAAGCAGGCCAACGAGTCCTTCGGTGCCGACCCGGCCTCGGTCGAGTTCGACCCGACCCTGTACGGCATGGCCGCGTCGTACGACGACCAGGGGAACTACATCTACCCCGAGGGCTTCGACCCGGAGACCAACGACTGGCTCGAGGGCTACGAGACGCAGCGCGAGGCCTGGGAGACCCAGTACGCCGAGGCGCAGCAGCGCTTCGAGCAGCACCAGGCCCAGGTCATCAAGTCCCGCGAGGCCGACGAGGCCGCCGCTGCCGAGGGTGGCCCCGCCGCTCCGGCCGGTGCCCCGGCGGGCGCCTCCGGCGGCTCGTACTCCTCGGAGTCGGACGACAACTCCGGCGCCCTGGCGTCGGACGAGGCCCTGGCTGCCCTCCGCGAGAAGCTGGCCGGCGGCCAGAGCTGAACCCCTGGTTCAGCGCTGAGCAGTAGGCAGTAGCACTGAGGCCCGTCCCCGAAAGGGGGCGGGCCTCAGTCGTGTTCGTGACGGAGACCCGGCGGTGAAGACTCTCCGGGCCGCCGGGGAATGCCCGTACGCCGGGCGGCGTTCTTCCCGACGAACACGAGGAGGAGCGGTAATCGTGCTTGATCCGCAGGATTTGTACGCATGGGAGCCGAAGGGCCTGGCCGTCGTCGACATGGCGCTGGCACAGGAGTCGGCCGGCCTGGTCATGCTCTACCACTTCGACGGATACATCGACGCGGGTGAGACCGGCGACCAGATCGTCGACGGCCTGCTGGAGTCGCTGCCCCACCAGGTCGTGGCCCGCTTCGACCACGACCGGCTCGTGGACTACCGCGCGCGTCGCCCGCTGCTCACCTTCAGGCGCGACCGCTGGACGGGGTACGAGACCCCGGCCATGGAGGTCCGCCTCGTCCAGGACGCCACCGGGGCGCCGTTCCTGCTGCTGTCCGGGCCGGAGCCGGACGTCGAGTGGGAGCGGTTCGCCGCCGCCGTACGGCAGATCGTCGAGCGGCTCGGGGTGCGGCTCTCGGTCAACTTCCACGGCATCCCCATGGGCGTCCCCCACACCCGCCCCGTCGGCATCACCCCGCACGGCAACCGCACCGACCTGATGCCGGGGCATCGCAGCCCCTTCGACGAGGCGCAGGTGCCGGGCAGCGCCGAAGCGCTCGTCGAGTACCGGCTCATGGAAGCCGGGCACGACGTCCTGGGCGTCGCCGCCCACGTCCCGCACTACGTGGCCCGCTCCTCCTACCCGGACGCGGCGCTGACCGCCCTGGAAGCGATCACGGCGGCCACCGGCCTGGTCCTGCCGGGCCTCGCGCACTCGCTGCGCACGGAGGCCCAGCGCACCCAGACCGAGATAGAGCGCCAGATCGGCGAGGGCGACGAGGAGCTGACCGCGCTCGTCCAGGGCCTTGAGCACCAGTACGACGCGATGGCGGGCGCCGAGACGCGCGGCAGCCTGGTCGCCGAGCCGGTGGACCTGCCGTCGGCGGACGAGCTGGGCCGCGAGTTTGAGCGCTTCCTCGCCGAGCGGGAGGGCGATCTCTAGGGAGTGTCCGGCGGGAGCCCGGTGGGGGCTCGGCGGGGCGAGGGCCTAGGCTGCGGCACATGCTGAAGGTTGGGTTGACCGGCGGAATCGGCGCCGGAAAGAGCGAGGTGTCAAGGCTCCTGTCCTCCTACGGGGCGGTGGTGGTCGACGCCGACAAGATCGCCCGTGAGGTCGTCGAGCCCGGAACGCCGGGGCTCGCGGCCGTGGTGGAGGCGTTCGGGCCGGAGGTCCTCACGGCCGGGGGCGCCCTCGACCGCCCGAAGCTCGGCTCTATCGTCTTCTCCGACCCCGAACGGCTGGCCACGCTGAACGCGATCGTCCACCCCCTCGTCGGCGCCCGCTCGGCCGAGCTGGAGGCGGCCGCCGGGCCGGACGCGGTGGTCGTCCACGACGTCCCGCTGCTCACCGAGAACGGCCTGGCCCCGCTCTACGACGTCGTGGTGGTCGTCGACGCGTCCCCCGAGACCCAGCTGGACCGGCTCCAGCGGCTGCGCGGGATGACCGAGGACGAGGCCCGTGCCCGGATGGCCGCGCAGGCCACCCGGGAGCAGCGGCGAGCCGTCGCGGACCTGGTCGTCGACAACGACGGCCCCCTGGAGGCGCTGGAACCCCAGGTGCGCGAGGTGTGGGCCCGGCTCGCCGGACACGCCGCCGCGTAAGGGCCGCCGCCAAGGGGGGCGGGTGGGCCGGGGCGGAGGAATACCGCCCGTCCCGCGCATGTTGAAGAGCCGGAGCGAGGGAAGGATGTGAGCGTGCCCGAGACCAACCCGGAGACCCACGTGATCGACTACCGCGCGGCGGAGCAGCTCCTCGCCGCCCGTGACCCTCGCGGTGCCGTCAAGCTCCTCGATTCCGTGATCGCCGCCCACCCGGACAACACCGCGGCCCGCCTGCTGCGCGCCCGTGCCTTCTTCGCCGCCGCCCAGCTGCGTCCCGCGGAGCTGGAGTTCGAACTGGTGCTGGAGCGGGAGCCGGACAACGCCTTCGCGCACTTCGCGCTGGCCCGCACCTTCCAGCGCTCCGGCCGCCCCGAGCAGGCCAAGCGGCACTTCCGGCTCGCCGCCGCGCTCGACCCCAAGCCGGAGTACCTGGAGGCGGCCCGCTTCCCCGTCGACTTCCCCTCCGACGTGCCTCCGGAGGAGTAGGCCCGGGTCAGGCCCTTGTCCGGGGCCGTTGTCAGACCTGCCCCGTAACGTCGTGAACCGACGAGCACCCTGGGGAGGGGCACGACCATGGGATTCGCCTCGGCGTGGGCCATCACCGCGCACACGGCTTTCCCGTCGCGGCGACCCGGCCAGCGTCCGCTGCCGGGTACCGCCCGTCGACCAGCGGCGATGCCGCCGAGAGAACTCCCGGGCCGAACCGTCGGCCGGGTCCGTCAGCCGGGTCCGTCGGTCGGGTCCGTCAGCCGGACACGTTCTCTTCCTCGGGGAGCAGGTGGGCCAGCAGCAGTTTGATCACCAGAACGGGCGCGAACCAGGCCAGTTCGCGCGGTAGGTCCGCCCCGGTCGACGTCACCGTGATCGCCATCGCGGAGGCGGCGAAGGCGACCGGCCGCCGCAGGTTCGCCGGGGCGGCCAGCACGACTGCCGCCCCGCCCAGCACGACACCGTAGACGACACCGGCGGCGGCCCAGCCGAACCCCGGGACGAGCAGGGCCAGGACGAACGGCTGGACATGGACCGCCACGAAGGTGAGGTGGTGCCGAGCCGTACGCCCCGGCCGGTGGAAGCGGCGCTTGGCGGACCGGGTGGCGTTGACGACCGTGCCGCCGAACAGGTCGAAGGCCACCACGGCGACCACGATCAGCGGCAGCGCCGCGTACCCG
This sequence comes from Streptomyces ficellus, assembly GCF_009739905.1. Lineage (NCBI taxonomy): Bacteria > Bacillati > Actinomycetota > Actinomycetes > Kitasatosporales > Streptomycetaceae > Streptomyces > Streptomyces ficellus. The sequence goes on from NZ_CP034279.1 coordinate 5,605,152, forward strand.
GCGTGCAGAGCGAGGGCCACGGCGAACACGGTGCCCGCCAGCGCGCCCGCGTAACAGACGATCCGCTCGCCCCGGTCGGCCCGCGGCACCACCAACTGCGCGTCGAGCCACCGGACCGCCGTCATGGATCCCGTGGTCCTCACACCCGCTCCCTGCGGCGCAGGCCCTCGACGCACACCTCGACGATCGGCGTGGCCAAATCCGTGATCGGCAGTGCCGGATCGACGATCCACTGCAGGAGGCAGCCCTCGATCGCCCCGACGACGACGGCGGCGTGGCCTTCGCCCACCCCGGCGCGGAGGGTCCCCTGGGCCTCGGCTGCGGCGAGCAGTTCGGCGATCACCGCGCGGTGGTCGCGGTAGACGGCCGCGATGTCCACCGGGGAAGCGTCTCCCCGCCGTCCCTCGGCCCACAGGTCGACGAGGATCCGGGTGAGTTCCGGCTCTGCCGAGACCATCCCCACCACCGACCGCACCAGCGAGGCGATCCGCTCCAGGGCGTCCCCCGTGCCGGTACGGGCCTGCTGGATCAGTGTCCGGGAACCGGCCTCGTACGCCTCGAACGCGGCCGTGAGCAGGGCTTCCCTGCTGTCGAAGTAGAGGTAGACGCTGCCCTTGGCGACCCCTGCCTCTTTGGCGATGTCGTCCACCCGCGTCGCGGCGAAGCCCTGCCGGGCGAAGACCCGCACGGCGGCGCCCAAGATCATGTCCCGACGGGCCGCCGAGTCGACTTTCCGTGGCATCGGACCAGCTCTCATAGATGACTGACTGGTCAGTCATCATGGGTGCTCCGGGTGCCCCCGTCAACCCCGCCGTCACCGATGCCATATCGGTTTCGGGGCCGCCCGCGTTCCTGGTGAGCAGGTGGCAGCCTTCCCGATCCGTCGGCAGGACGAGCGCGGTTGCAGCTCGGGTCGGGGCACTGGTCGAGCACGGCGGCCCTCCCGGGTGATCCGGACACTTCCTAGCCGCCCCCGTCGTGCGGCCCGCCGCCCCGGCGCGCGTCGCCGTACCGCCCGTCGTCCGGTTCGTACGGTGGGACGTCGCGTCCCGGTTGGTAGTGCGGGCCCTGGCGGATGTGGCGCACGATGAGCGCCAGGTCGACCAGGACGACCAGGGCCAGGAGCCCGCAGGCCGCCGCCCAGCCGGGCCGGCCGGCCAGGGCGAAGGCCGCCGTTCCGGCGCCCGCCCAGATGAGGCCCCAGACCGCCAGCCAGAAGCGGATCCGGAGGGGACTGCGGGCGGTCCTCGGTTCACTGCCGGTACGCGTACGCATGGTGATCGCTCTCCTGCCTGCCGGGTACCCGGCCGTGGACCGATCGATCCCGGCCACATCACCGCGTGGCGGAACGGGCCCGTGCGGCCGGCCGTTCAGAGCACATGAGCGGACGAATGCGTGAGGGATACGAGGGCACGGGTCCCGGCGCGATCACGCCGGACGGTTGCGCGGTCGACCTGTACAGCAGGCTCGTGGCGGGCGCCGAGCCCGGCATCGTGGCCGCCGCCGTGCCGGCGGGGGCGACCATGCTGGAACTGGGCAGCGGGGTGGGCCGCCTCACCCTGCCGCTGTCGGAGCGCGGGCTGACGGTGACCGCCGTGGACGAGTCGGCCGAGATGCTGGCACGGGTACGTGAGCGGGTCCCCGGCATCAGGACCGTACAGAGCCCGATCGAGACGCTGGACCTGGAGGAGCGGTTCGACGTCGTACTACTGGCGTCGTTCCTGGTGCACACCGGTGACCGCGCGGTGCGCGACGGGCTGCTCGCGGCCTGCCGGCGGCACGTGGCGGACGACGGGTGCGTACTGGTCCAGCGCGAAGGCGTCGACTGGCACACCCGGGTGCCGCGCGAGCGCGAGGACCCGTCCGGGTGCACGGTGCGGATCGCCTCGGCGGAGCCCGTCGGGGACGGGGTGAACTCGGTGGTGGCCGAGTACGTCTTTCCCGACGCCCGCTGGACGCAGACGTTCCGCTCACGGCCCCTGACGAAAGGGGACTTCGAGGCGTGCCTGGACGCGGCCGGCCTCACCGTCGAGACGTATCTGACCGACGACGGCACGTGGGTGCGGGCGCGGCCGAAGCACCGATGAGTTCCGGGCGGCCCTCGGGTCTACCCCTCCGACAGCGACACACCGCACGGGCAACGCCCGCAGGAGGAGACCGACATGACCGCCACCACCCCCGCCACCGCCACCGGCCCCGCCCTCGCCACCGCCCCCGCCCTCTCCCGCCGGGCGAACACCGGAGTGTGGGCGCTCCAGATCGTCCTGGCCCTGTTCTTCGCGATCCCGAGCGCCGGGCCCAAGCTGGTCGGGCACTCCTCGGCGGCGGTGTCCTTCGACGCGATCGGCTTCGGCGACTGGTTCATGTACCTGGTGGGCGGCCTCGAACTGGCCGGCGCCGTCGCCCTGGTGATCCCCGCCCTGTCCGGGGTGGCGGCTCTCGCGCTCATCGGCGTGATGGGCGGCGCCGTGGTCGCCCAGATCGCCTACCTGGGCGCCGAGTTCTGGTACACCCCGGTCGTGTTCGCGGTGCTGCTCGCCGTCGTCGCCCGGGCCCGCCGCGCGGACACCGCCCGGCTGGTGGCGCGGGTCCGCGGCCGTGGGTGAGCCGGGCGGGAGGCGGGACGCCGACCGGGAGCGCCTTCACGCGGGGCAGTGCCGGGACGTCGACCGGGAAGCGCCTTTACGCGGGGCGACGCGGCGCGGTACGAGAGAGGCACCTGACGAAGGAGGGGCCCATGGGACCGGTGTGCACGACCAGGCAGGGTGAGGTACGCGGGAGGGAGTCGGCCGACGGGATCGCGTCCTTCCTCGGCATCCCGTACGCCGCCCCGCCCTTCGGGCCCCTCCGGTTCCGGTCACCGGCGCCACCGCGCGCGTGGAGCGGGACGCGGGACGCGACCGCCCACGGCCCCACCCCGCCGAAGGCGCCCTACGCCCCGCCCTTCGACACCCTGATCCCCGAGTCGACGATCCCGGGCGAGGACTGCCTCAACCTCAACGTGTGGACGCCCTCGCCAGGTCCCGGCGCCCGTCTGCCGGTGATGGTGTGGCTGTACGGCGGGGCCTTCGCCAACGGGGCGGCGTCCTCGTCCGCGTACGACGGGAGTGCCTTCGCGCGGGACGGCGTCGTGTTCGTCTCGCTCAACTACCGCGTCGGCACGGACGGGTTCCTGCACCTGGACGGCGCGCCGGACAACCGGGGCCTGCTCGACCAGATCGCGGCGCTGGAATGGGTGCGCGACAACATCGCGGCCTTCGGTGGCGACCCCGACCGGGTGACCCTCTTCGGCGAGTCCGCGGGCGCCCTGAGCATCGGCGTCCTGCTCGGCGAGGCGCGGGCGCGCGGCCTGTTCCACCGGGCGATCCTCCAGAGCGGGGCCGCGCACCATTTCCTCCGCCCCGAGTCCGCTCGCCGCATCAGCGCCCACCTGGCCGGGCAGCTGGCGGTCGAACCGACGGCGGAGGCCTTCGCCGCCGTTCCGCTCGACCGGCTCCTCGCCGCCCAGGGGGAGCTGCGCGGCGAGATCGCTGCCCGCCCGGACCCGGCCCTGTGGGGCGAGGCGGCGCTCAACGCCATGCCCTTCGAACCGGTGACCGACGGCCTGCGCCTGCCGGGGCCCGACTGCGGCGTGGACCTGCTGGTGGGCAGCAACCGCGAAGAGTACCGGCTCTTCCTCGTCCCCACCGAACGGCTGCACCTCCTGCCGGAGGCCAAGCTCCGTATCACCGCGGAGGCGTACGGCCTCGACCCGGACAAGGCCCTCCCCGTCTACCGGGACGCCCGCCCGGGTGCCGTGCCGGGAGAGATCTTCGACGCGCTGGTGACGGACTGGTTCTACCGGATCCCGGCCGTCCGGCTGGCCGAGTCGGTGCCGGGGTCGTACATGTACGAGTTCGCCCGGCGGTCCTCGGCCTTCGGCGGGCGGCTCGGCGCCTGCCACGCCGGTGAGCTGGCCTACGTCTTCGACCGGCTCGGCGACCCGGTGTACGCACCGATGATCGGTGAGGACCCGGCGCGGGATGTGGCGGACGCGATGCACGGGGCGTGGGTGGCGTTCGCGACGACCGGTGACCCGGGCTGGCCCGCGTACGACCGGCGGAGCCGCGCAACAATGATCTTCGACGACGTCGCGCCGGGTGTGGTGGAGGACCTGCGCGGGGCCGAGCGCGCCCTGTGGGAAGGCATCCGCTGAGCCGGCCGGCGCCCCGTGGGAGGCCGTCCGCGAGGCGGCAGGAGCCGATTGTCAGACCCCCGCCGTAAGGTCGTAGATCGATGGAGCGACCAGCGTGAGGGGAGGTGACCGGCCATGGAGCAGCGCCCGCTGCACACCTGCGCCGCCGTCTTCCTCCCCGCCGCGCTGCCGCGCGAGGGACGTGTCGCCTTCTGGTCCCCCGACGCCCGCCCGTTGCCCCCGGGACCGCCGCGGCCGGCCGGCCGGGAGTCCGGCCGGGGCGGCCCCGGAGGTGACGGGTCCGGCGGCGGTGGCGGCTCCGGTGATGACGGCTTCGGCGGTGTTGGCCGCCTGAATGGTGCCGGCGTCGACCCTGGTGGCGGCCCCGGTGGCGGCCCCGGTGGTGAGGGCTCCGGTCGTGACGGCTCGGGTGGCGAGACGATCACCGTGGTGCGGGCGCACGGCGCGGGCGTGCGCAGCCGTGCCGTCCCGGCGGTGGTGCTCCCCGTCGCCGACGCCCTGCCCGTGCTGGTCGCCGCCCGACACGACCCGGCCGCGCACCCGGCGGCCGCCTGCTGGGGCGCCGCCGCGCTGCACGCCCTGCACCTCGCCGGTCGCGGCCGGCTGCTGCCCGGGCTCACCACCGACGACCTGGACGCCTGGCGGGCCGGCCCGCTGGACGCCGACGACATCGCCCACCTCCGGGCCGTCGCGGCGGCGATGCCGTCCGAAGCACACGCCGTTCCCGTCCCCGGCTCGCGCCCGCTCCGGCTGCCCGAGCCGGAGGCCCTCGTGCGGACGTTCCTGGACGCGGTCGCCGACACACTGCCCCGTACCCCGGCCGCCGCGTACGCCGCCGGGGCGCCGTTCGCGGCCCGCACCCCGCAGCGCCTGCCCCACGCGCGTGCCTGGGCCGCCGAGGCGGCGGCGGGCATGGACGCCGGCGTACGGGTCTCGCTGCGCCTGGACCTGTCCGGGTACGAGCTGTTCGACACCACCCACGAGGGCGGCGACGAACGGCGGGCCGCCGCCGCCCTGGTCCAGGTCCACAGCCTCGCCGACCCCACCCTGGTCGTCGACGCGGCGGCGCTCTGGGCGGGGGAGGGAGCCGACCACTTCGGCCCGCGCGCCCGGATCGACGCGGTACTGGCACTGCGGCGCGCTGCCCGCGTCTGGCCGCCACTCGCCCGCCTGCTGGAACGGGAGATCCCCGACGTCCTGCCGCTGGGCGAGGACGAGCTGTACGAACTGCTGGGACCCGCCGCCGCCCGGCTCGGCGCGGCCGGTGTGACCGTGCACTGGCCCAGGGAGCTGGCCCGGTCGCTCACCGCCGCCGCGGTGGTCCGGCCCGCGCCAGGTTCGGCCACCGACGGCACGGCGTTCTTCGACAGCGCGGAACTGCTGCGGTTCAATTGGCAGCTGGCCCTGGACGGCGATCCGCTGACCGAGCGGGAGATGGACGCCCTCGCCGAGGCGCACCGCCCCGTCGTGCGCCTGCGCGACCAGTGGGTGGTCGTCGACCCCGCGCTCGTCCGCAAGGCGCGCAAGCGGGAGCTGGGCCTGCTGGAGCCGGTCGACGCGCTGGCCGTGGCGCTCGGCGGGACCGCCGAGGTGGACGGCGAGACGGTCGAGGCCGTCCCCGCCGGGGCGCTCGCGGTGCTGCGCGACCGGCTGATGACGGGCCCTGGCCGCGTCGACCCGCCACCGGGCCTCGACGCCACGCTGCGCGACTACCAACTGCGCGGTCTGGCCTGGCTCGACCTGATGACGTCGCTGGGCCTCGGCGGCTGCCTCGCCGACGACATGGGCCTCGGCAAGACCGTCACCCTCATCGCCCTCCACCTGCGCCGCGCGCACCGGGCACCCACCCTCGTCGTCTGCCCCGCCTCCCTGCTGGGCAACTGGCAGCGGGAGATCACCCGGTTCGCCCCCGGTGTGCCCGTGCGCCGGTTCCACGGCACCGACCGCACCCTGGACGGCACCGGCGGAGGCTTCGTCCTCACCACGTACGGCACGATGCGCACCAGCGCGGAGCAACTGGCCGCCCACGAGTGGGGGATGGTCGTCGCCGACGAGGCCCAGCACGTCAAGAACCCGTTCTCCGCCACCGCCAAGGCACTGCGCACCGTCCCCGCCCCCGCGCGCGTGGCCCTCACCGGCACGCCCGTCGAGAACAACCTCTCCGAGCTGTGGGCGCTGCTCGACTGGACCACCCCCGGGCTCCTCGGCCCCCTCAAGGCGTTCCGCTCCCGGCACGCGCGCGCCGTGGAGAACGCCGAGCAGATCGAGAACGACGAGGCGGTCGATCGTCTCGCCCGGCTCGTCCGCCCCTTCCTCCTGCGCCGCAAGAAGTCGGACCCGGGCATCGTGCCCGAGCTGCCGCCCAAGACGGAGTCCGACCATCCCGTCCCCCTCACCCGGGAACAGGCCTCCCTCTACGAGGCGGTGGTGCGCGAGACGATGGCGCAGATCGAGGGCGCGGAGGGCATCGCGCGCCGTGGGCTCGTCATGAAGCTGCTGACGTCCCTGAAGCAGATCTGCAACCACCCGGCCCAGTACCTCAAGGAGGAGCCCGCCCGGCTGGCCGGCCGTTCCGGGAAGCTCGCCCTCCTCGACGAACTGCTCGACACGGTCATCGCCGAGGACGGCTCCGTGCTGGTCTTCACCCAGTACGTGACCATGGCCCGGCTCCTCACCGCGCACCTGGCGGCCCGAGCGGTGCCGGCCCAACTGCTGCACGGGGGGACGCCGGTGGCGGAGCGGGAGCGCATGGTGGACCGCTTCCAGTCTGGCGAGGTGCCCGTGTTCGTGCTGTCCCTCAAGGCTGCCGGCACCGGCCTCAACCTCACCCGCGCCGGGCACGTGGTCCACTACGACCGCTGGTGGAACCCTGCGGTCGAGGAGCAGGCCACCGACCGGGCGTACCGCATCGGCCAGACCCAGCCCGTCCAGGTCCACCGGCTGATCGCCGAAGGGACTGTGGAGGACCGCATCGCGGAGATGCTGCTGGCCAAACGCGCCCTGGCGGACGCGGTTCTGGGCTCCGGCGAGGCGGCGCTCACCGAGCTGACCGACCGCGAGCTGGCCGACCTCGTCTCGCTGAGGAGGCAGCCATGACCCCGCACCGCCCCGGTTCCGGGCAGGAGCGCGGCTCCGGTCCCGGTTCCGGCTTCAGGTTCGGGCAGCCCGCCTCGCGCCCCGGCTCGGGCCCCGGCCCCGGCTCCGGGTCCCCGCCCGGCTCGGGGCGCGGCGCCCGGCGCACCCCGCTGCACGACGACCGTCGCCGCACCTTTCCCCAGCTGGCGCCCGCCCAGGGGGCCGACGGGAAGTTCGCGGCCACCTGGTGGGGCAACGCCTGGGTGGACGCCCTGGAGGACACCGCCCTGGACCCGGCCCGCCTGGCACGCGGGCGGGCGTACGCGTCCACCGGACACGTCGACGCGATCACGGTGACACCGGGCCGGGTCGTCGCCTACGTCCACGGCAGCCGCCCCCGCCCGTACCGCACGGAGATCCGGCTGCGGGTCCTCGGCGACGGCGACTGGGAGCGTTTCCTGGACGCGGCGGCCGCCCGTCCCGAACACATCGCCGCCCTCCTCGACAAGGACGTGCCGCACGCCCTGGCCGCCGTGGTCGACCTGCTGCCCGGCCCCGGAGACCTGATCCCCGACTGCTCCTGCCCCGACCACGGTTACCCCTGCAAGCACGCGGCCGCGCTCTGCTACCAGGCGGCGCGGCTCCTCGACGAGGACCCGTTCGTGCTGTTCCTGATGCGCGGTCGCGGCGAACAGGAGATCCTCGCGGCACTCAGCCACCGCAACGCCGCCCACGAGGCGGCCGAGACCACCGCCGCGCCCCCGCCCATGCCCAGCGTGCTCGCCCGCGTGGCCCTCGCCTTCCCGCCCGCCGCCGCGCTGCCGCCTCCGCTGCCCGTGCCGGACCGGCCCGGCCGCCCGCCCCTGTACCCCGAGGACCCGTACGCCCCGGACCCGTTGGCCCTGGAGATGCTGGCCACCGAGGCCGCGACCCGCGCGCACACCTTCCTGACCACCGGGCAGGACCCCGTCGCCGCCCTCAGCCCCTGGCAGGACGCCGTCCGTCTCGCCGCCGCGCACCCGGGCTCCGGGCTCACCGCCTCCTCTCGCGCCCTCTACCGCGACCTCGCCGCCGCCCTCGACCGCACCCCATCGGACCTGGCCCGCGCCGTCGCGGCATGGCGCCAGGGCGGACCGGCCGGGCTCGCCGTCCTGGAGGAGCCCTGGGACCCGCCCGCCGGACCGTTCGACCGGGCCCGCCCCTCGCTGATCGCCGCCGACCTCCCGCACTTCCGCCCCTGGCGCAACCGCCTCTCCACCCGCTCGCTGCAACTGCGTTACGGCCGCGACGGCCTCTGGTACGGGTACGAGTCGGACCCCGACCGCGAGGACTGGTGGCCGCGCGGCACCCCCGACGCGGACCCGGTCGGCGCGCTGACCGACCTGCTGGAGCGCTGACGCCCGGCGCCCCGCGACCGTCGGCCGCCCCAGCGTGCGGTCCGCGACCGGGGCGATCGGGGGCACCGCGTAAAGATTGTGAGGGTTCGAATGAATCGCCACTCGATGGGGTGAATGGCGGATGCGTCATAACCCAGCGTGGTTGTAGGGCGTTAATTCCGGTGCGGGCGGGTGCCCGTGACATTCTCCGGAAGGCAGGAAGCCATGAGGCACACTCGCCGAAATGGTCTGGTCACCCTGATGGCCACCGGTGGCGCGCTCGTTCTCTCGGCGGGTTATGCGCACGCCGACTCCGACGCGGCCGGCGCCGCGGTCGAGTCGCCGGGGCTCATCTCCGGCAACGCCGTGCAGTTGCCGGTGGACGTCCCCGTCAACGTGTGCGGGAACACCGTCAATGTGGTCGGGCTGCTCAACCCCGCGGCCGGCAACACGTGCCAGAACAAGGGCGGCGGACACCAGCACAAGGACCGCCCCGGCACGTCGCACGGCGGCCACGCCGGCAGCGGCGGAAGCGCCAATGGCAGCGGGAGTTCCCACGGTGGCGGGGGCTCGGCGGACGGTGCAGCGGTGAAGTCCCCCGGAGTGATCTCCGGCAACGGCATCCAGCTCCCCGTCGACCTGCCGGTCAACATCAGCGGGAACTCGGTGGGTGTGGTCGGGATCCTCAACCCCGCCTTCGGCAACGCGTCCAGCAACGGAGGCAGCAAGCCGCCGGTGACCCCGACGAAGCCGACCAAGCCGGTGAAGCCCGCCGAGCCGGTCGCGCCGCCGGAGCACGACGAGCCCGTCCCGGTGCCCGCGCCGGCCGACCAGGCTCCCGCGCCGGAGCCGCAGACCAGCTCGACGTCCCTGGCCGAGACCGGTGCCGGTGCCGGCCTGATCGGCGTCGGCGCCCCGGCGGCCCTGGGCCTGATGCTCGGCGGCGGCCTGCTCTACCGCCGCTTCCGCCCCGCGGCCGACCGCACCTGAACGCCAGGCGCACCTGAACGCCAGGCGCACGTGAACGACGGGCGCGCCGGGACCACGGGCGCACCTGCACCACGGGCGCGCCCATGGAGGACCGGCCGTGCCTGAACGGCCGGCGCCCCGGGCCGGCGCCGTCGGCCCGCGCGCCGGGCCCGGCCGGTCGTACGTCACCGCCGCCAGGCGGACAGCACCGAATCGATGACCGGTGCCACGCGGTCACGCGCCTGGCGGCGGGGGACACCGCGCATCAACAGGGCGTCGTACTCGGTGTCCAGGTGCCGCACCGACGCCCGCACCGCGGCGCTGACCGCGGTCTCGTCCAGCGCCCGCCCCGCCGCCGAGCGGCCCACCCGGCCACTGCCGCGCTCCCCGGCGTGGGCCGCGATCCCGGCGGCCCGCTCCGGCGGGCAGCCGGGGAACAGACGCAGGATCTCGGCGGTCAGCGCGTCCCGGAACCGCACGTCCTCGGCCGCCCGGCGCACCGCGTCCCTGGCCCGGCGGCGCGCCCGCGCCTCCGCGTCCGCCAGACAGGCCGCTTCGGCCCGTACGAGAGCGGCCTCCTCCACGAGGATGCCCTGGCGTTCGTACCGGGTACGGCGCCGGTTGTGGCGTACGACCACCGCCCACAGGGCGCTCGCCTCCCGGGCCCGGCGGGTGAGCGCCGCCTCGCCGCGCGGCAGGTAGACCAGGTGGCCGAGATCGGCGCAGTCCAGGCACAGCGGCGCGTTGAACTCCATGACCAGCCGGGGGAGGGGCCCGCCGCGGCACTCCGCGCAGTGGCGGCGCCGCAGCGGCTCGACCACCACGAGCGGGGCGGGTGGGCTGCGCCGCTCGGCGGCCCTCGTCCGGTGCGTCGCCGCGGCCTCCATCACTCCGTACTCCTAAAATCATTCGATTCGGGTACGCCGGTGATGATGTGATTCCCCCGTGGCAACGACAAGACTCAATCAGATCATCGCCGTTGAGAAGGGCGTCAAGGCGAAGGCGCAGGCGGACCTGGCCTCCGCGCACCACGGGCTGCAGAAGCCCGCGCTGCTCGCCGGCATCTCGCGGACGTACCAGGCGAAGGACGAGGAGGGTGAGCAGCTGCCGCCCGAGTCCACCCTGGTGCAGGTCAAGGCCGAGGACGTGCTGCGCGACACGGCGAAGTCGCTGACGAGGCTCTTCGACGTCACCGCCACCAAGGACTGGGCGAACTGCACGGCACGCGCGGACGTCACCGTCGACGGGCGCGTCCTGGTGAGCCAGGCCCCGGTCGCGTACCTCCTCTTCCTGGAGAAGCAGCTGACGGACATCGCCGGCTTCGTGCGCAAGCTCCCGGTGCTGGACGCGGCCGAGTCCTGGAGTCAGGACCCGTCGACCGACGCGTGGAAGACCGAGCCGGTCCGGACGGTGCGGACGAAGAAGGTGCCCCGCAACCATGTGAAGGCGGAGGCGACCGACAAGCACCCGGCGCAGGTCGAGGTGTATTACGAGGACATTCCGGTCGGTTACTGGACGACCGTCAAGTTCTCCGGCGCGCTGCCCGCGCGGCGCGTCAACGAGTTGCTGGAGCGGGTGGACAAGCTCCAGCAGGCGGTGAAGTTCGCCCGCGAGGAGGCGAACAGCGCGGAGATCACCGACGAGCGCGTCGGTGACGCCGTGTTCGGCTACCTGTTCGGGTAGCCTGCGGAGATCCACCACACAGACTCCCCGGCCGTACGCACCGTAGGGCCGGGGTGCGCGAGGAGCGCGAAGCTGAAGCTGAAGTTCGTCGTGATGAAGCGGTTCCGGTAAGGCACCGCGCTCAATCTCAGACTATTGCTCCAGACTCAGCATGCGCCGCCGATCGCCGGAACGACCGGGCCCGGGGCCAGGACGTCGAAACGCCGGTTCAAGTCCGGCCCGCGCAGCTCGATGCGCGGTGGTCCAAAGGTAGGACGCGACGCTATGAGACTCACGCGGGCTCTCAACGGTTCCGGCGAGTGAAGGACGGCGGCAACCACAGGGCCCGGGGGCCGGCTACGCCCCCGGGTCCGCTCCTTTTCCGGCGGCGGTACGCGCCACGCCGGTCACTGGCGGTAGCCGCTCAGGAAGCGGCCGATGCGGCTGATCGCCGCGTCGAGGTCGTCGGCGTGCGGCAGGGTCAGAATGCGGAAGTGGTCCGGGCGGGGCCAGTTGAAGCCGGTGCCCTGGACGACCTGGATCTTTTCGCGCAGCAGCAGGTCGAGGACGAATTTCTCGTCGTCGTGGATGCGGTGCACCGTGGGGTCGAGCCGCGGGAACGCGTACAGCGCTCCCTTCGGTTTGACGCACGAGACACCGGGAATCTCGTTGAGCTTCTCCCACGCCTTGTCGCGCTGCTCGTGGAGCCGGCCGCCGGGGGCGGTCAGCTCGTGGATGGACTGGCGGCCGCCGAGGGCCGCCTGGATGGCGTACTGGGCGGGCGCGTTGGCGCACAGGCGCATGGAGGCGAGCATGGTGAGCCCCTCCAGGTAGTCGCGCGCGTGCTGCTTGGGGCCGGTGACGACGAGCCAGCCGGAGCGGAAGCCGGCGACGCGGTACGTCTTCGACAGGCCGGAGAAGGTCAGGACGACGAGGTCGGGGGCGAGGGAGGCGGCGGTGTGGTGGACGGCGCCGTCGTAGAGGATCTGGTCGTAGATCTCGTCGGCGAACACCATCAGCTGGTGGCGGCGGGCGAGGTCGAGGATGCCCTCGACGATCTCACGCGGATAGACCGCTCCCGTGGGGTTGTTGGGGTTGATGATCACAATGGCCTTGGTGCGGTCAGTGATCTTGGCCGCCATGTCGTCGAGGTCCGGGTACCAGTCGGCGGACTCGTCGCACAGGTAGTGCACGGGCCGGCCGCCGGAGAGGGTGGTGACGGCGGTCCACAGGGGGAAGTCCGGCGCGGGGATGAGGACTTCGTCGCCGTTCTCCAGGAGGGCCTGGACCGCCATCGACACGAGTTCGGACACGCCGTTGCCGAGAAAGACGTCGTCGACGCCGACGTCGGGCAGCCCGAGGGCCTGGTAGCGCTGGGCGACGGCCCGGCGGGCGGAGAGGACGCCGCGGGAGTCGGTGTAGCCGTGGGCCTGCGGGAGCATCCGGATCATGTCCTGGACGATCTCCTCGGGCGCCTCGAACCCGAAGAGGGCGGGGTTGCCGGTGTTGAGCCGAAGGACGCTGTGACCCGCCTCCTCCAGCGCGTTGGCGTGCTCGATCACCGGGCCGCGGATCTCGTAGCAGACCTCGCTGAGTTTGCTCGACTGCCGGAACTCCATGCGCGACGACCTCCCAGAAGTGGTGTTGCTTGGTTTTACCAAGTGGGCGCTTGGAAAGTCCAACAAGTTGTCTAGACTGCGTCGCATGCCACGACGACGACGTTACGACCAGTACTGCGCCGCCGCCCGCGCCCTCGACGCCGTCGGTGACCGCTGGACGCTGCTGATCGTCCGCGAGCTGCTCGCGGGGCCGCGCCGCTACACCGACCTGCACGCCGATCTCCCCGGCGTCAGCACGGACATGCTCGCCTCGCGTCTCAAGGACATGGAGCGCGACGACCTGGTGACACGCCGCCGGCTGGCCCCGCCCGCGTCCGCGTACGTCTACGAACTGACGGAACGGGGAAGGGCGTTGCTCCCGGTGCTCCGGGCACTGACGGCCTGGGGAGCCCCCGCGCTCGACGAGCCCCGCCCCACGGACGCGGTGCGCGCGCACTGGTTCGCGATCCCGCTGCTGGACGCCCTGGAGGCGGCGGGCCTCGGGCCGGGCGTGGCCGAAGTGCGGCTCGACGAGGGCGCGTTCCACCTGCGGCTGGGCATCGCGGCGGATGCGCCGGACGGTGCCGAGGGGGCGGCGGGTGCGGCTGGGGCGGCGGGTGCGGCTGGGGTGGCGGGTGCTGCGTACACGGACGGCCCCGCCTCCCCGGAACCGGACGTCCGGCTGCTGACCGACATGTCGACCTGCGTGGCCCTGGCCCGCCGGGAACTGACGGTCGCGGAAGGGGTGTCGGCCGGCCGCATCAAGCTGGTGGAGCCCGCACCGGCCGGGGCTCCGGCGGGCTTCCGGGCGGGCTTCCGGGCGGGAGACGACGCCGCGGGGTGAGCCGCCCGGTGGGCGGTCAGCGCATCCTTGGTCACGTCGTCGTCGTGGTGGGACAGGACGCGGTGGTGTCCTGCACGCGCCGTGCGAGGTGTTCGGCACGCAGGAGCGCCGCCGCGAGCCGGTCCCGGGCCTCGGTCTGCGCCGCGATCCGGGCGTCCAGGACCGCGAGCCGTTCCCGGGCCGTCTCCAGGCCGCGCCCCGAAGGCCGGGCACCCGCCACGTCACCGTCCAGGCAGGCCCCGAACACCGCCACGTCCTCCAGGGTCAGCCCGGCGTCGAGGAGGTGGCGGATGTTGCGTACGCGGACGGCGGCGCCCTCGTCGTACTCCCGGTAGCCGTTGGGCGCGCGGGTCGACGAGAGCAGACCCTGTTCCTCGTAGTGGCGCAGGGCGCGGGCCGAGGTGCCCGTCACCCGTGCCAGTTCCCCGATGCGCACCGTGCCCCCTCCGTCCCAGGAGGCCATGGGTATCACAGGTGCGCCACGGGAGGCGTGGCCCGGCTGCGCCGCGGGCTTCCCGGCGCCGCTCCGGCGGCATCCGCGCCTCACGCCACCACGGCGCCCCCGTCCACCGGCACCACCGCGCCGGTGACGAAGGAGGCACCGGGCGACGCCAGTCGGGCGATCATCCACGCGACCTCCTCGGGGCGCCCGATCCGGCCGAGCGGGGTGTGCGCCCGCTGCCAGGCACGCAGGCCGGCCAGCTCCTCGGGGGTCAGCCCGGAGTGCTCGCCCATCGGCGTCTCCACCGCCCCGGGCGCCACCGCGACGACGCGGACCCCGCGTGGGGCGAGTTCGACGGCCCAGCTGCGGGTGAGCAGTTCGAGGGCCGTCTTGGTCGCCGCGTACACCGCGTTGCCGGGCCAGGCACGCTGCCCGACCGAGGTGGTGACGTTCACGATCACACCGTTCGCCGTCTCCAGGGCGGGCAGCGCGGCCTGCGTGAGGAGGACGGGCGCCACGAGGTTCGTGTCCAGCTGGAGCGCCATGGAGGCACGGGTGTGGGTGCCGAGGCGGCCACCGCCCACCACGGCCGCGTTGTTGACGAGGACGTCGAGGCGGCCGTACGCGTCGAGCGCGGCGCCGACGATGCGCTCGGCCGCCCCGTCGGCGGTGAGGTCGGCGGTGAACGGCCGGATGGTGTCCGCGTGTGTGCGCGCCGTCTCGGCGAGCGGCTCGGCGCGGCGGCCGACGGCCAGGACGTGGGCCCCCTGCGCGGCGAAGGCCCTGGCGGTGGCCCGGCCGATACCGGTACCGGCTCCGGTGACGATGACGACGTCCGTGTTCTGCGTGTGCTTCATGGCGCGATCCTTCAACCCTGCCGCCAATGGCAAGGTCAACTCCGGGCACCGCTGGGGCAGCATGAGGGCGTGAAGTTCGAACCGATCACCTGGGAACGCCTCACCGACGCGCTCGCGGCGCACGTGGACGGGCTCACCCCGGCCGACGGCGGCGGGCCGTGGCTCAAGGTCGCCGTCGACGGGGCCCCCGCCGCCCGGCCCGCGGAGCCGGCCGCGCTGCTGGCCCAGGCGCTGCGGCTGCGCGGGCGCGCGGTGATGACGGTGGGGACGGAGGGGTTCCTGCGACCGGCGTCACTGCGGTACGAGTACGGCAAGGAGGACCCCGACTCGTTCTACAGCGGCTGGTTCGACACCGGCGCCCTGTGGCGGGAGGTCTTCGGACCACTGGAGCCGGAGGGCGACGGCCGGGTGCTGCCCGACCTGTGGGACCCGGTCGCCGACCGGGCGACCCGCAGCCCGTACCGGACGCTGGCGCCGGGTGGAGTGCTGGTGCTCCACGGGCCGTTCCTGCTCGGCCACTGGTTCCCCTTCGACCTCACGGTCCACCTGCGCCTGTCGCCCGGCGCGCTGGCCAGGCGCACGGAACGGTCGTGGACGCTCCCGGCCTTCGAGCGGTACGAGGCCGAGGTCGCCCCGGCCGACACCGCCGACGTCGTCGTCCGCGCCGACGACCCCCGCCACCCGGCCTGGACCGGCCCGCCGTAACCCCGCAGGGTCGGCCGCCGTAACCCCGCAGGGTCGGCCGGCCGGCCGGTCGGTCGTGGGGCGGGCGGTGACGGGTACCGCGCACGGCCCGGACCGCACCCGGCGGGGCCCGGTGGGCGGCCGTGGCTGGTCGTGGTGGGCGGCGGCCCGGTCGGTACCCGGCGCCTGGCCCTTACCGCGCCCGCCGTACCGCGCCTTGCCCGTATCGCGCCCGGTGGGCGGCAGGGGACGGCCGTGGCGCGGCCAGGTGTGGTGGGCGGCGGCGGCCCGGTCGGTTACCGGCGCTCGGCCGTACCCCGCCCTTCCCCTACCGCGCCCCCAATGGGCGGCCGGGGCGCGGTCGGGGCGCGGCCGGGCGGCGTGGTCGGAGCCCGTCCGTCAGCCCGCCACGGGGCGGCCGCCCAGAACGGTGACCGCCATCGCGCCGGCGCGGCAGCCGGCCTCCGCGGCCGCGGTCGGGGACGCGCCGGCGAGGTGGGCCGCCAGGTAGGCGCCGGTGAAGGCGTCACCCGCGCCCGTCGAGTCGACCGCCCGGGCGGGGGGCGCCGCGACCCGCGCGACGATCCGCCCCGACGCGGCCACCAGCGCGCCCGACGCGCCGAGCGTCACCGCGACGAGCGGAAAGCGGTGGCTCAGCGCGGCCGCCGCCTCCCCGGGGTCGGCGAGGCCCGTCAGCAGCGCCGCCTCGTCGGCGTTGGGAAGCAGCAGGCCGACGCCCTCGACCGCGGCGAGGAACCGGTCCACGCCGAACTCCGCGACGAACCCGGCCGACGCGGGGTCCGCACTCACCGGGACGCCCCGTTCCCGTGCGGCCGCCAGGGCCAGGCGAGCCGTCTCGCGGCTGGTCGCCGCGAAGAAGAGGTATCCGGACAGATGGAGGTGGGCCACGCCGTCCAGCAGGGCCGGGGACCAGTCGCCGGGGCCGAGCCGGAGCGCGGCGCCGCTGTCCGTGAGGAACGTCCGCTCGGCGGCCGCGTCGACCAGCGCGACCACCGTCGCCGTCGGTGCACCCGGGTCCCGTACGAGCAGCGGCCGCACGCCCGCCAGCCGCAGCCGCTCCTCGTGCCACGCCGCCCAGTCGGTACCCACCCGGGCCACGATCCGGACGTCCGCGCAGCCCGAACGCGCCGCCCAGCACGCCACGTTCGCCCCCGCACCGCCCGGCAGCGTCCGGATCTCCGCCGCCGTGTCGGTGGCCGGGGCGAGCGGCGTACGGTGCCGGGCCACCACGTCGGTGACCACGTCGCCGATCACCAGCAGCGCGCCGCTCACAGGGCCGCCGCGACGCGGGCCGCCAGCCGTACGTTGCCGCGCACCGCGGCGAGGTTGGCCTCCAGGGACGCCCCGTCGGTGTGCCGCATCAGATACTCCAGCAGGAACGGGGTCACGGCCTGCCCCGCGATCCCGCGCTCCCGGCACTCGTCCAGAGCCCGGGCGAGCACCCGGTCGTGGAGCTCCGGGTCCAGTTGCTCGTCCTGCGGCACCGGATTGGCGACGATCAGCGCCGCGTCCGGGCCGCCCAGGGCGTCCTGCGCCCGTATCACCGCCGCCACCTCCTCGGGCGACCGTGCCGTCCAGTCGACGCGTTCGCCGGAGGAGGCCAGGTAGAAGCCGGGGAAGTGGTCCGTCCCGTAGCCGAGGACGCCGACGCCCAGCGTCTCCAGCCGCTGGAGCGTCGCGGGCACGTCCAGGATGGACTTGACCCCCGCGCACACCACGGCGATCCGGGTCTGTGCCAGCAGCCGCAGGTCCGCCGACTCGTCCTGCGTCTGCGCCCACTCGCGGTGGACCCCGCCGAGACCTCCGGTGGCGAAGACGCGGATCCCCGCCCGCGCCGCCAGGAACGCGGTCGCGGACACCGTCGTGGCGCCGCTCGCCCCCGTCGCCAGGGCCGGTGCGAGGTCCCGGTGGCCGAGCTTGCGTATGCCGGGATCGGACGCGACCCGCTCGACCTGCTCCTTGTCCAGCCCGACACGTGCCACGCCGTCCAGCACGGCGACGGTGGCGGGGACGGCCCCTCCGGCCCGTACGAGCGCCTCCAGCTCCTCCGCCACGGCGAGGTTCCGCGGGCGGGGGAGTCCGTGCGCGATGATCGTCGACTCCAGGGCGACGACGGGCCGGCCAGCGGCCGTCGCCTCCCGTACCTCTTCCGACAGGGTCACTGTGGTCTCTGGCATGTCCCATCCCTGGCGCGGCGGCGACCCGCGCAAACGTCCGGCCAGGATCCGCGTACGGGACGGGACGCGCGTACCGCGCCGACGTGCCGCCATGGGCCTCCGGCTACAGTCACCCGCCATGACGACCAATGACCGACCCTCGTTCGCCGTGCACATCCCCGACGCCGAGCTGGAGCCCGAGCCGCTGGACCCGGCACAGATCGTCTCCGGCACCCCGGAGGTGACCGGAAAGGTGCTGTGGGAATCGGCCGACGGGAAGCAGCTGCGCGGCATCTGGCAGATCACGCCCGGCGTGGTGACCGACACCGAGGCCAACGAGCTGTTCGTGGTCGTCAGCGGACGCGCGACCGTCGAGGTCGAGGGCGGGGACACCCTGGAGCTGGGCCCGGGCGACGCGTGCGTGCTGCGCGAGGGCGACCGCACGACCTGGACCGTGCACGAGACGCTCCGCAAGGCGTACCACATCAGCCTCTGAGCCCCCGCGGCCCGTCCCTGCACCAGGCTCCCGCACCCGGATCCCCGCACCCGGATCCCGCACCCGGATCTCCCCATCAGGATCCCGGATCCGGTCCGCGCGGTTCAGCGCTTGACCGCCTCCTGGGACGTGTGGCGCGGGCGGCGGATCGCCAGCGCGGCCAGGGGGAGCAGCAGCAGTGCTCCCACCGCGTTCAGCCAGCCGTACCCCGCCTGGGCGACGATCAGGCCCGCTGCCGCACCGCCGACGCCCGCCGCCGTGTTCATGGTCAGGTCCGACAGACCCTGCACGGCGGCGCGGGCGGCCGACGGCACGGAGTCGGTCAGCAGCGCCGACCCGGAGACCAGCCCGGCCGACCAGCCGAGGCCGAGCACGAACAGTCCCGCCGCGGTCCGCCCGTGGCTCGGCCCGGCCGTACCGGCCAGGAGCGCGGCGAGGGCCAGCAGTCCCACCGCCAGGCCGATCACCGAAAGCCGGCCCAGCCGGTCGGACAGCCAGCCCATCACGGGCGAGAACGCGTACATGCCCGCGATGTGACCGCTGATGACGAGCCCGATCAGCGTGATGCCGGCTCCGTGGTGGCTGAGGGCCACCGGCGTCATCGACATGATCGAGACCATCGCGGTGTGCGAGACCGCCACCGTGACCAGCGCCAGCCGGGCGCGTGGCGACTCCCGCACCGCCCGTACGCCCGCCCGCAGCGACCGGCCCTCGGGCCCGCCGGGTTCCTCCGTCCCGGCCGCGAGCGCCCGTGCGGTCAGGAGCGGATCGGGCCGCAGCAGGACCGCGACCATCGCGGCGGACACGAGGAACACCCCGGCGGCCCACAGGAACGGCCCGGCCGTGGGCGGTATCCCGAGCCCCGACACGCTCCGCCCGGCGGGCGCGGCGATGTTGGGGCCCAGTACCGCCCCGATGGTGGTCGCCCACACCACGGTGGAGATGGCCCGCCCCCGCCGCTCCGGCTCGGCCAGGTCCGCCGCGGCGAACCGGGCCTGGAGATTGGCCGACGACCCGGCACCGAACCCGGCCATGCCGGCCAGCAGCAGCGGGAAGTTGCCCAGGACCGCGGCCAGCACCACCACACCCGCCCCGAGCGCCCCGATCACATACGCCAGGACCAGCCCGGACCGCCGTCCGCGAGCGGCCATCAGCGCGGCCAGCGGCATGGACAGCAGTGCCGTCCCGGCGACCATGGCGGTCGGCGCGAGCCCCGCCAGCGCCTCCGTCCCGCTCACCTCCTGGGCCAGCACGGAGGCCAGGGCGATCCCGGTCGCCACCCCCAGCCCTCCCAGGATCTGGCTGGCGATCAGGACGGCCGAGATGCGCCGCCGCAGCGCGGGCAGGTCGGCGGCCGCGACCGGCACGGTGGCAGCCGAGGACCCGGCCGGAGAGCGCTTGCCAGCCGCAGGGCGCGTACCGGCCGGCCGGGGGTCTGCCGACGGGGTGCCCGCCGACCGTGCGCCCGCGGTCGACGTCGTCACCGGTCCGGGCGCCTCGGGTATGTCGGGGTTGGTAGTCACCGCGGCAGTCTGCCAGCCCCGCCGCGCTCCCTGACAGGCTCAGAACAGCGGCTGCGGCAGCACTCCCTCCAGGGCGAGCAGCCGGCGCTTGGTCTCCAGCCCCCCGCCGAACCCGCCGATCCCCCCGTCGCTCTCCACCACGCGATGGCACGGCACCACCAGGGGCAGCGGATTCGACCCCATCGCGGTCCCCACCGCCTGCGCCGCTCCCGGCTGCCCCACCCGGTCGGCCAGGTCCCCGTACCCGACGACCGTCCCGTACGGCACACCGGAGGCCAGTTCGCGCAGCACCTGCCGGTTGAACCCGGCCGTCAGCGACCAGTCCAGCGGCAGTCCGAAGTCCCGCAGCGCGCCCGCGAAGTAGGCGTCCAGCCTGCGTATCGGCTCGGCCAGCCGCCCCGCCGCGCTCTCCACCAGCTCCGCGCCGAGCCGGCCCGCCAGCCGCTCCAGCGCCCGGTCGCGCACCGCGTCGTCGGCGTGGAACACGACGCTCACCAGTCCCTCGCCCGTCGCGGCGAGCAACAGCGGACCGATGTCGCTGCCGACGACGGCCCACTCCACGACCTGCCCGTCGAACCGCCCCTTGCTGTCCATGTCGACCACCGTACGACCGGCCACTGACAACGCCCGCAGACGTCCCCCGCCGACCACCCTCGACGGCCGTGCCGCCAGAAGACGGCACCGCACGGAGCCCGCACCCCACCGACTCGTAACCGGCCATTATCGACAAATCGCCTGCGTGTGCGGGTCCGGCCCCCGTGCGCCGTAGCCTCGCCCCCCTACCAGCGGGTACACATGGCACCACCGGCGCCGCGTCACGGTCGCGAGGCTTCCGGACGGCGAGGTACACGGAGCGAAGGGCGGACCGCGGCATGCAGGGCACGGTCGAAGGTTTCAGCTACGGCGTGGTCACGCCCGTGGCCGCATTTCTCATGGCGTGCCTGGGCGGCGCACTGGGGCTGCGGTGCACGAGCAGGTCGCTGCGCGAGCACGGTCGTATCAGGCCCGGCTGCCTCGTACTCGGTGCCACCGCCATCGGCTCGGGCATCTGGACCACCCACTTCATCGCCATGACCGGCTTCACCGTCGAGGAGACGCCGATCGGCTACGACCCCGTCACCACGTTCGCCAGCCTGGCCGTGGCGATCGTGATGGTCGGCATCGGCCTCTTCGTCGTCGGACACCGGGGTGCCACCGCGATGGCCCTGGTCACCGGCGGCACCCTCACCGGCCTGGGGATCGCCACCATGCACTACCTCGGCATGGCCGGAATGCGCCTCCCGGGCCGGCTCCAGTACGACACCCCCACCGTCGCCCTCTCGGTCGTGATCGCGGTCGTCGCGGCGACCGCGGCGCTGTGGGCGGCCGTCTCGGTGCGCGGGCTCCTGCCCAGTCTCGGCGCCGGCCTGGGGATGGGCGCCGCGGTCACCGGCATGCACTACACCGGCATGTCCGCCGTCAGCGTGCACCTGCACGACGACGGCTCGCTGACGGGCGGCGGCGACACCGCGATCACGCTCCTCGCCCCGATGCTGGTCGGACCGGTGGCGTTCCTGCTGCTCGCCGGGTACGTGGTGATGGTCGACCCGATGCTGGTCACGGGCGACGGCGGGCGGCGCCGTCCCGTGCTCGCGGTCCCCCGCCGCACCGGCGACCGCTGACGGCCCGCGACCGCCGACGGCCCGCGAGCGCTGACGCGACAGCCCGCTCGACCCCCGACTGTCAGTGCCGGGTCGTACGGTGGTCTCATGCGGCCCGTTTCCAAGATCGAACGCTCGGTGGCGCCCTTCGAGGTCGTCAGTCCCTACCAGCCCAGCGGTGACCAGCCGACGGCCATCGCCGACCTGGCCCGGCGTATCAACGCGGGCGAGAAGGACGTCGTCCTCCTCGGCGCGACCGGCACCGGCAAGTCGGCGACGACCGCCTGGATGATCGAACAGCTCCAGCGCCCCACCCTGGTGATGGCGCCGAACAAGACGCTGGCCGCCCAGCTGGCCAACGAGTTCCGCGAGCTCCTGCCGAACAACGCGGTCGAGTACTTCGTCTCGTACTACGACTACTACCAGCCCGAGGCGTACGTCCCGCAGTCGGACACCTACATCGAGAAGGACTCCTCGATCAACGAGGAGGTGGAGCGGCTGCGCCACTCGGCGACGAACTCGCTCCTGACCCGCCGCGACGTCGTCGTGGTGGCCTCCGTCTCCTGCATCTACGGCCTCGGCACGCCACAGGAGTACGTGGACCGGATGGTGCCCCTCAAGGTGGGCGAGGAGATCGACCGGGACCAGCTGCTGCGCCGCTTCGTCGACATCCAGTACACCCGCAACGACCTGGCCTTCGCCCGCGGCACCTTCCGCGTGCGCGGCGACACCATCGAGATCTTCCCGGTCTACGAGGAGCTGGCCGTCCGGATCGAGATGTTCGGCGACGAGATCGAGGCGCTGTCCACCCTCCACCCCCTCACCGGCGAGGTCATCAGCGACGACCAGGAGCTGTACGTCTTCCCGGCCAGCCACTACGTGGCGGGACCCGAGCGCATGGAGCGGGCGGTCAACGGCATCGAGCGGGAGCTGGAGGTGCGCCTGGCCGAGCTGGAGAAGCAGGGCAAGCTGCTGGAGGCCCAGCGACTGCGCATGCGCACCACGTACGACATCGAGATGATGCGCCAGATCGGCTCCTGCTCCGGCATCGAGAACTATTCGATGCACTTCGACGACCGTGAGCCGGGCTCCCCGCCCAACACCCTCCTCGACTACTTCCCCGAGGACTTCCTGCTCGTCATCGACGAGTCCCACGTCACCGTGCCGCAGATCGGCGCCATGTACGAGGGCGACGCCTCCCGCAAGCGCACCCTCGTCGACCACGGCTTCCGGCTCCCCTCCGCCCTCGACAACCGCCCCCTCAAGTGGGAGGAGTTCCAGGAGCGGATCGGCCAGACCGTCTACCTGTCCGCGACGCCGGGGCAGTACGAGCTCTCCCGGGGCGACGGCTTCGTCGAGCAGATCATCCGCCCCACCGGTCTCGTCGACCCCGAGGTCGTCGTCAAGCCCACCGAGGGCCAGATCGACGACCTGGTGCACGAGATCCGGCTGCGCACCGAGCGGGACGAGCGCGTCCTGGTCACCACCCTCACCAAGAAGATGGCCGAGGACCTCACCGACTACTTCCTGGAACTGGGCATCCAGGTGCGCTACCTGCACAGCGACGTCGACACCCTGCGCCGGATCGAGCTGCTGCGCGAACTGCGGGCCGGTGAGTACGACGTCCTGGTCGGCATCAACCTGCTCCGTGAGGGCCTCGACCTCCCCGAGGTCTCCCTCGTGGCCATCCTGGATGCCGACAAGCAGGGCTTCCTCCGCTCGGGCACGTCACTGATCCAGACGATCGGCCGCGCCGCGCGCAACGTCTCTGGCCAGGTCCACATGTACGCGGACACCGTCACCCCGGCCATGGCGAAGGCCATCGACGAGACCAACCGCCGGCGGGAGAAGCAGGTCGCCTACAACACGGCCAACGGCATCGACCCCCAGCCGCTGCGCAAGAAGATCAACGACATCGTCGCGACCATCGCGCGCGAGGAGGTCGACACCGAGCAGCTGCTCGGCACGGGCTACCGCCAGGCCAAGGACGGCAAGGGCGCCAAGACCCCCGTCCCCTCGCTCGGCTCCAAGCCCGCACAGGGCGGCGGCAAGGCGGCGGCCAAGGCGGGCGGCACGGGCGCCCTGGTCAGCGACCGCCCGGCGGCCGAACTGGCCGGAATCATCGAGGAGATGACCGAGCGGATGCGGGCGGCGGCCGCGGAGCTGCAGTTCGAGGTGGCGGCCCGCCTCCGGGACGAGGTCAGCGAGTTGAAGAAGGAACTCCGGCAGATGAGGGAGGCGGGCATCGCCTGACACCCCGGCGACACGACGGGTCCGGTGTGTTGCAACACCGCCACAAAAGCGGACCTGATCTGATGCCGCCCCGCGGCCGCTGCGTAGGGTGCTGCCCAACCGCACTCTTCAACGGTCGCGGGGGACGCAACGAGAGGGGACAGCGCGTGACGGTCAACATGACCAAGGGTCAGGCCATCAGCCTGCAGAAGAGCGACGGGGGTACTCTCACCGCGGTGCGGATGGGGCTCGGCTGGCAGGCGGCGCCGCGCCGCGGTCTGTTCGGCTCACGCACCCGTGAGGTCGACCTCGACGCCTCGGCGGTGCTCTTCGCCGAGAAGCAGCCGGTGGACGTCGTCTTCTTCCGCCACCTGGTCAGCGACGACGGATCCGTCCGCCACACCGGCGACAACCTGGTCGGCGGCGCTGGGCAGGGCGGCGACGACGAGGCGATCCTCGTCGACCTCCAGCGGGTCCCGGTCCACATCGATCAGATCGTCTTCACGGTGAACTCCTTCACCGGCCAGACGTTCCAGGAGGTCCAGAACGCGTTCTGCCGCATCGTCGACGAGACGAACGGCCAGGAGCTCGCGCGCTACACGCTGGACGGTGGCGGTCAGTACACCGCGCAGATCATGGCCAAGGTGCACCGCGCCGGGGCCGGCTGGCAGATGACGGCCCTGGGCAGCCCGGCCGTCGGCCGGACGTTCCAGGACCTGATGCCGTCGATCCTGCCGCACCTGTAGGCGCACGGCCGGAGGCGTACCGCGTCCGGCCGCACACACCACCCGCAGCTCCCGGAGGCGAGACCGCCGGGAGCTGCGGTTCACACCCGAACAGACGAGACACAGCGGTAGCGCGGCACCGAGACGCTGAGACAGCCAGGGGGACACAGGCATGACGGCCGAGCTGGTCCGGGGGCAGAACCATCCCTTGCCCCACACCCGACTGGAGATCCGGGTGTCGGCCGGTGAGCCGGTCGTCGCCGGGGCGACCCTCGGCGACGAGGACGGCACGGTCGCCGGCCCCGACCGGATCGCGCACCCGGGCTCGCCCGCGCTGCCGGGCCTCGAAGTGTCGCGTCAGGCGGCGGCGGACCACCGGCTCGCCGTGGACCTCGACGCCCTGCCCGGGACCGTCCACCGGGTGACCGTGCTCCTCGCCCTGCCGGGCGGCGCGGGCGGCGCGACCCGGTTCGGCGCCCTCCCCGCACCGTTCGTCGCGGTCACCGCCCTCGACGGCACCGGGGTCGCCGGCTACACCATCACCGGGCTGGACACCGAGTCGGCCGTCGCCGCCCTGGAGCTGTACCGCCGTCAGGGCGCCTGGAAGGTGCGCGCCGTCGGCCAGGGGTACGCGGGCGGGCTCGCCGAGATGCTCGCCGACCAGGGCGTCGCCCGCCCCGCCGAACTGGCGGCCACCATCCTGGAAGCGGTCGCGAGCGGGGCGAGCCGGACGGTCGCCGCGCCCCCGGCCCGTACCGCCGAGGGCGACCGGGCCCGGCACGGCGCCGCACTGACCGCCTCCGGGGCGCCCGGCGACACCAGCCCGACCGCCCCCGCCGCCACACCCGCACCCTCACCCGCGCCAACAACGCCCGTACCGCCCGCGCCCACCGGCCCCATCAGCTACGCCCACCCGCGCCGGGCCGCCTCGGCCACCCCGCCGCCTCCGGCCGGTACCGACGCCGGCCCGGCCGCGCGACCCGAGCCGGCCCACCCGGCCGAGCCCGGCCGGCCCGCCGCTCCCGTCGCCGGCGACGCGACCGGCTGGTCCATGGACGAGCGCCTGTACAACCAGGTCTGGGGCATGTTCGAGGACCTGGCCCGGACCACCGCCGCCTACCGCAGCGCCGTCGACTTCGCCGAGTCCCGCATGGACCAGGAGCTCGACCGCGTCCTGTCCGACCCCCGCAGCCGGATCGGCTCCGCCGGGGACACGGCCCGTGCCACGGCCCGGGCCAGGCGCGACGAGCTGACCGCCCGGGCGCGCGAGGCGCTCGACCGGGACCTCGCGCAGCTCACCGCGGAGTCGGAGGTCGTGGAGCCCGCGCTCCCGGTGGCCTACGCCGGCTGGGACAACCCGGTCTGGCACGGCTACCGGGTACCGCGCGAGGCCCCGATGGCGGTGCGCCTCGGCGACCTCCACCTCCCCGAGAGCCCCGGCCTGCGCATCCCCATGCTGGTGCGCCTGCCGCTGGAGCGCGGCCTGTGGGTGGACAGCGGCCGCTCCGGCTCCGAGGCCGCCCTCGCGATGGACGACGCCCAGCTGCGCCGGCTGGCGATGGACACGGCCGTCCTGCACGCGGCCCGGCTGATCGCGGTGCACCCGGCGGGGGAGTACGCCGTCCACGTCATCGACCCGGCGGGTTCGGCCGCCGCGTCGCTCGCCCCGCTGACCGCCTCCGGTGCGCCGGCCGCACCGCCCGCGACCGGGCCCGGGGGAGTGGCCTCGGTCCTCACCCGCCTCACCGAGCGCGTGGAGCTGGTGCGGATGGCCGTCAGCGGTGGCGCCACCGACGCCCTCCCGCCCGGCCTGGACACCGCCGGGCAACTGCTGATCGTCAACGACTTCCCGCACGGCTTCGACGACCGGGCTGTGACTCAGCTGCGTTACCTGGCGGACGAGGGGCCGTCGGTCGGGGTGCACCTGTTGCTGGTGGCCGACCGGGAGGACGCCCGTGCGTACGGGCCGGTGCTCGACCCGCTGTGGCGGTCGCTGCTGCGCCTGACGCCCGTCCCGGACGACCACCTCGCCGACCCGTGGGTGGGCCACGCCTGGACGTACGAACCGCCCCGGCTTCCGCCGGGCAGCGGCATCCTCGGCGACGTCCTCGCCCGGGCGGTCGACGCCCGGACCAACTGGCGCCGCTGACCTGCACTTTTGGGGGTCCTTTTACTTTTCCCTTTACCTTTCTTTGGTCTTTGGGGTAACGTTCTTGGTGCGGAGGGGAGTACTCCCGTGCGCGGCGTGCCCGTCAGTACGGACGGTCGGACATGAGACCGGTCCCGGGGCGCCGGCCCGTGGTGTGACCGGTGGACACCGGAAGCGCCCGGGTGGAAGAGACCTCCGGCAGCGACGACGCTGATCAGTAGCCGTACGACGCCGGAGGCGCAGTGGACGTTTCAATGGGCATGTGGGTGGCGACCATTCTTGGTCTGTCCGCCCTGATCGCGGTCGACTTCTTCATCGGGCGCAAGCCCCATGACGTGTCGGTCAAGGAAGCGGGAATCTGGACGGTCGTCTGGATCGTCCTCGCCGCGCTCTTCGGCCTGGGCCTGCTGGTCTTCGGGGAGAGCCAGGCATCCGGCGAGTTCTTCGCGGGCTTCATCACCGAGAAGTCGCTCAGCGTCGACAACCTCTTCGTCTTCGTCCTGATCATGGCGAAGTTCGCGGTGCCGTCCCACCTCCAGCAGCGGGTGCTGCTGATCGGTGTGCTGATCGCCCTCGTCCTGCGCGCGATCTTCATCGCCGCCGGCGCCGCGATCATCGCGAGCTTCTCGTGGGTCTTCTACATCTTCGGCGCGTTCCTGATCTACACCGCCTGGAAGCTCATCCAGGAGGCGCGCTCGGACGACGAGGAGGACGAGTTCGAGGAGAACCGCCTCCTCAAGTCCATCGAGAACCGCTTCGGTGTCGCCGACAA
Source organism: Streptomyces ficellus (assembly GCF_009739905.1). NCBI lineage: Bacteria > Bacillati > Actinomycetota > Actinomycetes > Kitasatosporales > Streptomycetaceae > Streptomyces > Streptomyces ficellus. The sequence goes on from NZ_CP034279.1 coordinate 5,632,568, forward strand.
GTACCACGGCACCAAGCTCTTCATCCGCAACAACGGCAAGCGCGTGATGACGCCCCTGATGGTCGTCATGCTCGCCATCGGCACCACGGACGTCCTGTTCGCGCTGGACTCGATCCCCGCGATCTTCGGCCTGACCCAGGACCCGTACATCGTCTTCACTGCCAACGCCTTCGCCCTGATGGGTCTGCGACAGCTGTACTTCCTGATCGGCGGCCTGCTGAAGAAGCTGGTCCACCTGAGCTACGGCCTGTCGGTGATCCTCGGCTTCATCGGCGTCAAGCTCGTGCTGCACGCGCTGCACGAGTCCGGGGTGCACGTGCCGGAGATCTCCATCCCGGTCTCGCTGGCCGTCATCTGCGGTGTCCTGGTGATCACCACGATCACCAGCCTGATCGCCTCCAAGAAGCAGGCGGAGCGCGAGGCGGCCGAGGGCGCCGAGAAGTCCGCGAAGGACAGCGTCGAGGCCTGACGGTCGAGGCCTGACGGTCGACCGCCCCGGCCGGCCCGGCCCGGCCGAGCCCGGCACACCGCACCACCGCATCACGGCACCGGCCGGAGCGGCCCGCATCGCGCGGGCGGCTCCGGCCGGCGCCCGTTCCGCCCGGGTCCGCCCCGGGACCGCCCGAGGGTCGCCCTGGGACCGGCCGCCCTGGGACCGGTGACCAGGCGGCCTAGGGCGTGTTTCGAAAGTCCCGTCTGGCCGGGAACGCCTGGCACGCACCCTCGCGGCGTTGTCGGCCGTCGGCGCAGCCCGCTGCGCTCTCCGACCTCCGCCTTGCGATCGCACGCACCAGACGCCCCCAGCCCCGCCCTCCGGGCGGACGACGCTACTTACGAAACACGCCCTAGGCGGCGGCCGACTGCATCACGGGCTCCGGCGCCCGTTTGGGCAGCGTCTCCGGCAGCAGGGCGAAGCAGCCCAGACTGAGCAGGGCGATCGCCGTCAGGTACGCGGCCACCGCCCACGGCGGGCCCGAACCGCCCGCCGAAGCCGTCGCCACCATCGGGGTCAGCGCCCCGCCCAGGACGCCCGCCAGGTTGTAGCCGACGGCCGCGCCGGTGCAGCGCACCCTCGGCTCGTACAGCTCCGGCAGGTACGCGGCGACCACGGCGAACATGGTGATGAACGCCAGCAGCGCGACCGTGAACCCCAGGAACATCAGCAGCGGACGCCCGGTGTGCAGCAGACCCACCATGGGGAACATCCACAGCGCGGCGGCGGCACAACCGGCCAGGCACATCGGCCGCCGGCCGAAGCGGTCGCCCAGCATCGCGACGAACGGCGTCGCCACCCCCTTGATCGCCACCGCCGCCATGATGCACACGAGCATCACCGTGCGGCTCACGCCGAGCTGCTCGGTCCCGTACGACAGCGCCCACGTGGACACCGCGTAGAAGATCGCGTAACCGACCGCCAGCGCACCGGCCGTCAGCAGCACCAGCCGCCAGTGCCGGCGGGCCACCTCCACCAGCGGGGCGTCCGCCCGACGGCCGGTCTCCGCCAGCTCCCGGAACTGGGGCGTCTCCGCCAGGGACGTACGCAGCAGCAGGCCGCCGACCGCCAGCAGGCCCGCCGCCCAGAACGGCACGCGCCAGCCCCACTCCCGGAACTGGGCTTCGCTCAGCCCCGCCGACAGCCCCAGCATCACCCCGTTCGCCAGCAGGAACCCGACCGCCGGACCGACCTGCGGGAAGCTCGCCCACAGCGCCCGCCGCCGCTCGGGGGCGTGTTCCGCCGTGAGCAGCACCGCCCCGCCCCACTCGCCGCCGAGCCCCAGCCCCTGGAGGAACCGCAGGACCAGCAGCAACACCGGAGCGGCCACCCCGAGCGTCGCGTACGAGGGCACGCAGCCCACCGCGACGGTGGCCGCGCCCGTCAGCACCAGGGACGCGAACATCACCGGGCGCCGCCCGTACCGGTCGCCGATGTGCCCGAAGAGGGCGGAACCGAGCGGGCGCGAGACGAAGCCGATCGCGAAGGTGCCGAAAGCGGCCAGCGTTCCGGCGACCGGCGAGAAGGTGGGGAAGAACAGCGGTCCCAGGACCAGCGCGGCGGCCGTCCCGTAGACGAAGAAGTCGTAGAACTCGACGGCCGTTCCGGCGAGCGATGCGGCGGCGAGCCGCACCATGGAGGGGGTACGCGCGGGCGCACCCGGATTATGACTCTGGCGCATGTCGCGCCAACTACCCGGCACGCCCCCGGGTTACGGGGGCGCGGGGGAGGCGTACGGGAGCGTCTACCAGCCGCGCTCGCGCCACTCCGGCAGCTTCGGGCGCTCCTGACCCAGCGTGGTGTCCTTGCCGTGGCCGGGGTAGACCCAGGTCTCGTCGGGCAGCACGTCGAACAGCTTGGTCTCGACGTCGAGGATCAGGCTGGCGAAGGCCTCGGGATCCTTCCAGGTGTTGCCGACCCCGCCAGGGAAGAGGCAGTCACCGGTGAAGACGTGCGGATGGCCGTGCGGGTCGTCGTAGACGAGCACGATCGAGCCGGGGGTGTGCCCCACCACCCGGCGGGCGGTGAGCTCCACCCGGCCGACCCGGATCGTGTCGCCGTCGTCGACGGGGACGTCCGTGGTGACCTCGATGCCCTCGGCGTCGTACCGCCCGGCGTACGTCCGCGCGCCGGTGGCCGCCACCACCTCGCCCAGCGCGTCCCAGTGGTCGCGGTGCCGGTGCGTGGTGACGACGGACACGATGCCGTCGTCACCGATCAGCCGGAGCAGCGTCGCGGGCTCGCTCGCCGCGTCGATCAGCAGCTGCTCACCGGTGGCGCGACAGCGCAGCAGGTAGGAGTTGTTGTCCATCGGCCCGACCGCGACCTTCGAGACCATCAGGTCCGTCAGCTCGTGCACGTCGGCGGCCCCGCCCACCTTCACCGCTCCGCTGTAGGTCATGGAACCAGCCTATAGCGGCGGCAGAACGGGAAGGGCGCCGCCGGAGACCTCCAGCGCCGCGCCGTCGCGGCGGCCCGCGAGCCAGCCGAGGAGGTCGGCGGCCGCGCCGGAGACGGTCACCGCGGAGCCCGTGTCACCGCCCGCGTCACCGCCCGTGCGCCACTCGCCCCCGCCGGCGCCCTCGCCAGCGCCCTCGCCGGCACCGACGGCGAGCAGGCGGGTGGGAGGCACGGTGGGGTGACCGGTGAAGCGGTCCGCGAGGAACGCGATCTCGCGCTCGGTGAAGTCCTGCGGCAGGTCCTCCAGCTCGTACCCGACGCCCAGGTCCACGTGGTGCAGCTCCACCTCGACGAGACGGCGGAAGGGCACGCGGGCGGCCCGGTCGGTCACGCCGTTGCGCAGCTCCACCGTGCGGTCCCAGTCGGCCGGAACCTCGCCCGCCGCCTGGAACCGGGCGGCGCTGGCGCGCACGTCGTCGAGCTGGACGGCCGGGGGGCGGGGCGCGTCGCGCTCGATGTCGGCGTCGCGCGCCTCGGCGCTGACGTACATCGGACGCCCCTGGAGAACATTTACGAGGGCGTCGGCGTTACGTGAGAGGTGGGCCAGCACGTGGCCCCGGGACCAGCCCGGCAGACGGGACGGCGCGGCCATGGCGGCGTCGTCGAGCTTGGCGGCAGCGGTGAGCAGCCGTTCGGTCGCCTCACGTACAGAGGCCAGGTCACGCACATGGTCGATCATGCCGCCGACCCTAGCGCCGCCACACGATCGGGTGAAGGTGGCAGCTCGAGGCCGGAAATCGAATGCACGTGCTATACGCTCGGTGGAGGCATCCTTGAAAGTCAGGCATCCATTTGGCGGCCCCCCGTAGGCTTGAAAAGTCTGGGACGGGGGCTGTGCCCCCGCTTCTCTCAAGAAAGGTGCGGACCGGCGTGGCCGACCGTCTCATCGTCCGTGGCGCGCGCGAGCACAATCTGAAGAACGTCTCGCTCGACCTCCCTCGTGACTCCCTCATCGTCTTCACCGGGCTCTCCGGGTCGGGCAAGTCCTCCCTCGCGTTCGACACGATCTTCGCCGAGGGGCAGCGCCGGTACGTCGAGTCGCTCTCCTCCTACGCCCGGCAGTTCCTCGGCCAGATGGACAAGCCGGACGTCGACTTCATCGAGGGCCTCTCCCCGGCCGTCTCGATCGACCAGAAGTCGACCTCGCGCAACCCGCGCTCCACGGTCGGCACCATCACCGAGGTGTACGACTACCTGCGCCTGCTCTTCGCGCGCATCGGCAAGCCGCACTGCCCGGAGTGCGGCAGGCCGATCTCCCGGCAGTCGCCGCAGGCCATCGTCGACAAGGTGCTGGAGCTGCCGGAGGGCAGCCGCTTCCAGGTGCTGTCGCCGCTGGTCCGCGAGCGCAAGGGCGAGTTCGTCGACCTCTTCGCCGACCTCCAGACCAAGGGCTACAGCCGGGCCCGGGTGGACGGCACCACCATCCAGCTCGCCGAGCCGCCCACGCTGAAGAAGCAGGAGAAGCACACCATCGAGGTGGTCGTCGACCGCCTCACGGTCAAGGACAGCGCCAAGCGCCGGCTGACCGACTCCGTCGAGACCGCGCTGGGCCTGTCCGGCGGCATGGTCGTGCTCGACTTCGTCGACCTCCCCGAGGACGACCCCGAGCGCGAGCGGATGTACTCCGAGCACCTGTACTGCCCGTACGACGACCTGTCCTTCGAGGAGCTGGAGCCCCGCTCCTTCTCCTTCAACTCGCCCTTCGGCGCGTGCCCCGACTGCACCGGCATCGGCACGCGCATGGAGGTCGACCCCGAGCTGGTCGTCCCCGACGAGGACCGGTCCCTGGACGAGGGCGCGATCCACCCCTGGTCCCACGGCCACACCAAGGAGTACTTCGGCCGGCTGATCGGCGGTCTCTCCCAGGCCCTCGGCTTCCGTACGGACATCCCCTGGGCCGGGCTGCCCGCCCGCGCCAGGAAGGCCCTGCTGTACGGCCACAAGACCCAGGTCGAGGTCCGCTACCGCAACCGCTACGGCCGGGAGCGGGCGTACACCACGCCCGCCTTCGAAGGCGCCGTCTCCTTCGTGAAGCGCCGCCACAGCGAGGCCGAGAGCGACTCCAGCCGGGAGCGCTTCGAGGGCTACATGCGCGAGGTGCCCTGCCCCACCTGCGAGGGCACCCGCCTCAAGCCGATCGTCCTCGCGGTCACGGTGATGGAGAAGTCCATCGCGGAGGTCTCCGCGATGTCCATCAGCGAGTGCGCCGACTTCCTCGGCGAGCTGAAGCTCAACGCCCGCGACAAGAAGATCGCCGAGCGGGTGCTCAAGGAGGTCAACGAGCGGCTGCGCTTCCTGGTCGACGTCGGCCTGGACTACCTCTCGCTGAACCGCGCGGCCGGCACCCTGTCCGGCGGCGAGGCCCAGCGCATCCGGCTCGCCACCCAGATCGGCTCCGGCCTGGTCGGCGTGCTCTACGTGCTCGACGAGCCGTCCATCGGCCTGCACCAGCGCGACAACCACCGGCTGATCGAGACCCTGGTCCGGCTGCGCGACATGGGCAACACGCTCATCGTCGTCGAGCACGACGAGGACACCATCAAGGTGGCCGACTGGGTCGTCGACATCGGCCCCGGCGCCGGCGAGCACGGCGGCAAGGTCGTCCACTCCGGCCCGTTGAAGCAGCTGCTGGCCAACAAGGACTCCATGACCGGCCAGTACCTCGCCGGGAAGCGGTCCATCCCGACCCCCGACATCAGGCGCCCGGTGGACCCGGCGCGGCGCCTGACCGTGCACGGCGCCCGCGAGAACAACCTGCGGGACATCGACGTCTCCTTCCCGCTGGGCGTGCTGACGGCCGTCACGGGCGTCTCGGGCTCCGGCAAGTCGACGCTGGTCAACGACATCCTGTACACCCACCTGGCGCGCGAGCTCAACGGCGCCAAGTCGGTGCCCGGCCGGCACACGCGCGTGAACGGCGACGAGCTGGTCGACAAGGTCGTCCACGTCGACCAGTCGCCCATCGGGCGGACGCCGCGGTCCAACCCGGCGACGTACACCGGAGTCTTCGACCACGTCCGCAAGCTGTTCGCCGAGACGATGGAGGCGAAGGTCCGCGGCTACCTGCCGGGCCGGTTCTCCTTCAACGTCAAGGGCGGCCGCTGCGAGAACTGCGCCGGTGACGGCACCATCAAGATCGAGATGAACTTCCTCCCGGACGTGTACGTCCCCTGCGAGGTCTGCCACGGAGCGCGGTACAACCGGGAAACCCTGGACGTCCACTACAAAGGCAAGTCCATCGCCGAGGTGCTGGACATGCCGATCGAGGAGGCCCTGGACTTCTTCGAGGCGGTCCCGACCATCTCGCGTCACCTGCGCACCCTCACCGAGGTCGGCCTCGGGTACGTCCGCCTCGGCCAGCCCGCCCCGACGCTCTCCGGCGGTGAGGCGCAGCGCGTGAAGCTGGCGTCCGAGCTCCAGAAGCGGTCGACGGGCCGCACGGTGTACGTCCTGGACGAGCCGACCACCGGTCTGCACTTCGAGGACATCTCGAAGCTGATCACGGTCCTGTCCAACCTGGTCGACAAGGGCAACTCGGTGATCGTCATCGAGCACAACCTGGACGTCATCAAGACGGCCGACTGGGTCGTGGACATGGGTCCCGAGGGCGGCAGCGGTGGCGGCCTGGTCGTCGCCGAGGGCACCCCCGAGCAGGTCGCGGCCGTCCCGGCCAGCCACACCGGCAAGTTCCTCCGGGACATCCTGGGCGCCGACCGGGTCAGCGACGCCGCCCCGGCGGTACCGGCGGCGCGGAAGCGGGCGACGGCCAAGAAGACGGTCGCGGCGGTGGACGGCGCGACCCGCAAGACCGCCTCGGCGAAGACGGCGAAGACCACCAAGGCGGTCAAGCCGAAGAAGCAGACGGCGAGCCGGTCGGCCAAGGTCTGACCACTCCACGGTGACGGCCCGCCGCCCACACGGCGGGCCGTCCCGTCCGTCGCCGCCCCGTCAGGGCAGCGGGGTGAGGCGGGCCGCCAGCGTCGGGAACGAGCCGGCGCACACGATCCGGCCCTCGTGATCCGCCGCCTCGACGAAGTCCCGCAGGGACGTGCTCGCCGCCAGGCGCGGCGAGACGTCGCCGACGATCGCCAGCCGTACGCCCTGATCGGCGAACGTGCCGGCGATCCCGGCGGCGACGCCCGTCCGGAGCGAGAAGAAGTCCTCGCCGAGCCGGTCCACCGGCACGACGACCAGCCCCGCGCCGCCGGCCATCGCGCGCCCGATGAGGTCGAGGGCGCCCCGCCGGCCGGCCAGCGGCGGGCCGCCGGGCGCGCAGACCAGCGCGGGCACACCGTGCAGCGGCAGCACCGCGTCGGCCGTCACCAGCTCCGCCGCGTACGGCGGCTCCGCGCCCGGACGGGAGCAGGTGACGGCCGACGCGCGGGCCGCGAAGGACAGCAGGTCCGCCCAGGCGGCGGCGTCCAGCGCGGCCACCGGGCGCGACCCCAGGCCGTGCAGCAGCGCCGCGTTCACCGTGTCACCCGCGCCGATGGTGTCGGCCACCGCCACCGGAACCGCCGGCACCGACACGGTCAGCCCGCCGGTGAACACCGTCAGCCCGCCCGCGCCCTGGGTCAGCACCACCGCGGACGGCCCCTTCGCCAGCCACTCCTCCGGCGAACCGCCCAGCCACCGCGCGTCCTCCTCGGACAGCTTCAGCAGCGACACGTACGGCAGGCGCTCCACGAACCGCTCACGGTGGCCGTCCGCGTCCGCGACCAGCCCCGGCCGGACGTTCGGGTCCAGCAGCGTGAGCACCCCGCGCCCCGCCTCCCGCCGCAGCAGCGCGTCGTACGCGCTCGCGCCCGGCTCCAGGACCAGCGAGCACGTCCCGAAGGCGACGGCCCGTACCGTCTCGGGCAGCTCGCCGGGCAGCTCGAAGAGCCGGTCGGCGGTGCCCTCGGCGTAGAACGAGTACCCCGCGGAGCCGTCCGCCCCGACCGAGGCCACCGCCAGCGTCGTCGGCTCCGGACCGCGCTGTACGAGCCCGGTCGCGACCCCCGCCTCCCGCAGCCCGGCCAGGAGCGCCTCGCCGAACGTGTCCGTGGAGACCCGGGAGCAGAACGCGGCATCGGCGCCGAGCCGGCCCAGCGCCACCGCCGTGTTGTAGGGACCGCCGCCCCGCCGCGGCACCAGGACCGGCAACGCCCCCGGCCCACCCGGCGGCTCCGGCCCCGACAAGGGCTCCGGCCCCGGCTCCCCCTCGCGCGGCGACCCCGGCGGGGCACCGGGAACGAGGTCGATCAGGGACTCTCCGGCGGCGACGATCACGCGCCCGAACGTAACCCATCAGCCCCGCGGCCGACAGCCCGGAACCCGGCCGTTGGGCCACCCATCTACCCCGGTATCGTCGGGTCCGTCACCACGCCCCCCAGCCCACCGTGGAGCCCCCATGCCCGGCCAGCCGCCCGCCCGCCGTACCGTGCTGAAAGGCGCCGCCCTCGCCGGTGCCGCCGGGCTCGGCGCCGCTGCCTGCTCCACCGAGTCGAAGGTCGGCCACGCCGCGGTCCCGACCCCGACCGCTCCCGTCGACCTGGGCGCGGCGGACGCGGTGCCCGTCGGCGGCGCCAAGCTCTACCGCGAGCAGCGTCTCGTGGTGAGCTGCCCGGCCAAGGGCCAGTACAAGGCGTTCAGCGCCCAGTGCACCCACGCGGGCTGCGTCTTCGACAAGGTCGAGGGCACCGAGGGCAACTGCCCCTGCCACGGCAGCCGCTTCGACGTCACCACCGGTCAGCCGCTCAAGGGCCCGGCGACCGCCGCCCTGCCCGAGGTCCCGGTCAAGGTCACCGGCGGCAAGCTGGTCGCCGGCCCCGACGCGTAGGTTTCCGGCCCGCCGGCCCGCCGGCCCGCCGCCCCGCCGCCGGCCCCCCGCCGGGCTCAGTCCCAGTCCCAGTCGATCCCCAGGATCCCCGGGCGCACCCCCTGCTCCACGAAGTGGACCGTGCGGTGCCCGCTCAGCGTCAGATCGCCGCGGGCCCCGCGCGGCGCGCCCGCCGCCGACTGCGCGAAGCGCCGGCACCGCACCGGCAGGGCGTCCTCGTGGAACCGGACCTGGAGGACGTACTGCCCGCCCGCGAAGCTGAAGCCGCGTACGTACTCGCCGCTCACCCCGCCCGTACCGTCCTCGAAGCCGTACCCGAAGAGGTACGTGTCGCCCGCCCGCAGCCGCGCGTCGAACAGCAGCTCCGCGACCACCACCCCGGTCCCGCGGTGCCGCCGCACCCGCCCCGTGCGACAGTTCTCGCCCGCCCGCACCACCACCCGCTCCGCGTCACAGCCGTCGTCCCCGCGGTGGATGGCCAGGTAGCGGTCGACGCCGTCCCGGTGGGCGCGTACCACCTGCTGCGAGTCCCGGCCGACCAGCTCCCGCCCGGGCCCGATTCGGACCCGCTCCTGGTGCCCGACGGTGTGCAGCCCGCCGTCGACGGGGGACTCCAGCTCCGCGATCAGTGCCTCCACCGCGCCGGAGGCCTCCAGCAGCGAGCGGTACGAACGGGCCGCCGGCCGGGGCCGGCCCCCGGACCCCTCCGCGCCCGGCGCGGGGTCGCCGAGCAGCCGCAGCAGGGACTCACCGGGCAGCTGGAGCAGCTCCTCCAGGGCCCGTACCGCCTTCAGCGACTCCGGCCGCTGCGGACGCCGGGCGCCCTGCTGCCAGTAACAGAGGCTGGTCACGCCGACCTTGATGCCGCGGTGCGCGAGATGGTGCTGCACCCGCTGAAGCGGCAGCCCGCGCACCGCCAGCGCCGCGCGCAGCGCCAGGTGGAACGGGCCGGTCTGCAGGATCTGCGCCAGATCGGTCTCGGTGTGTCCCATGGGAGTCCTCGGTGAACGTTCACGACGGGGCGGGCGACTCCGGGCCGGTGGCGACGGTCGGGCAGGTGGGGGCGGGGATCCGTTCACTCGTCAACCAGTTACGTTCACAGCGCGGCGTCACCCCGCATTGAAGCGTGTTGACCTGCCCCCGACAACGCTCGATGCTCCCAGCAGCGTCCGGACGCGATCCTCCCTCCCCACATCCCCAGGAGGAACGCGATGCGCCCATCCCCAGGAACGGCCAGACAGTCCATCCTCGCGGTGCTCCTCGCCGCCACGACCACCCTGCTCCTCCCGGTGCCCGCCGCCACCGCCGGGGAGCGCGCCACCGCGGCGCCCGCCGCCAAGCGCCTCGACATCACCATGCAGGCACAGCTGAAGACGAACTGGTGCTGGGCCGCGGGCGGCAACACCATCGCCACCTGGTTCGGCCGCTCCCACTCCCAGAACCAGTTCTGCAACGCCGCGTTCAACCGCCAGCAGGGTTCCGACTGCCCCAACTGGCAGGCCACCCTCGGCAACGTCCAGACCGGGCTGCGCTGGGCCGGCGTCAACCCCGGTTCGTACGTCGACGGCTGGTTGCGCTACTCCACCGTCCGGACCGAGATCGCCGCCGGCCGCCCCGTCGAGACGCGTATCCAGTGGGCGAGCGGCGGCGGCCACATGCACGTGGTGTACGGGTACGACGACACCAACAGCTGGGTCTACTGGGGCGATCCCTGGCCCTCCAGCGACCGCTACAACTGGGCCTCGCACGCCTGGTACACCGGCAACGGCTCCTTCTCCTGGACCCACTCCCTCTACCGGACGGGGGCGTGAGACCCATGACGTCACGCCGTCGCACGTTCCCGGCCGTGGTGGCGACGACCGCCCTCGCCCCCGTGCTGATGCTGCTCTCTGCGCCCTCCGCCGTCGCCGCCGGCACGCCGGACGCCGCGGTCGGGGCTCCCGCCACCCTCGACACGCTCTCCCGGTTCTTCGCCCGCGACGGCGCGGTGAGGCCCGCCGCCCGGCCCCGGATCGAGGGCCCCGCGGTCCCCGTGCGCGTCCTGTCACCGGACTTCGTGGCCGGCCGGGCCGGGGCGCCGGTGGCGCGCGTCGAGTTCCACGCCGCCATGGCGGTCTCCGCGGACGGGCGGAAGGCGTCCGTGTGGACCGCCCGCCGGGGTGCCGGAGGCTGGCAGGTGGTGAACATCGCGACCGGGGACGACGAGATCCGGTACGCGAAGGAGGGCGCCCGCCGGCTCCCGGGCGGGACGGTGTTCCGCGAGCCCCAGATCGACGCCTGGTACGTCCGGCGGGGCGCCGAGGTGCTCCCGCTCGACGAGGACGCGGTGCGCGCCGTGGGAGCGGGCGGGACCACGCTCGCCGCCTACCGGGAACGGGTCGCGGCCGCGTACGGGGACAAGCTCCCCGGCTCGGCGTACGCGCGCCGGGGCGCCGCCGGCGGGTACGGAGGGCCCGCCGGCACCGCGCCCGGCACGGCGCCCGACGCAGCGCCCGGTACCGCGCCCGGTACCGCCCCCGGCACGGCGTCCGGGGAAGCTCCGGCCGGCCCCACCGCCTGGGCCGCCGCCGCCCTGACCGCCGTACTGACCGCCGCCCTGGTCGTCGCCAGGAGGGTGCGCCGCCGCTGACCACCCGCCCCTCGGGCGGCGCCCTCCCCGGGCCCCGCCCCCGCCCACCCCGTGGAGCGCCCCCGACCCCACCGGAGGCGCTCCACGGCCGTGCTCCACGGCCGCCCGGCGGACACCTCGGGGACACCCGTGGTGTCAGTGGACGCCAGTAGGGTGTGAGGCATGGCAGACCCCTCCAGCTACCGCCCCAAGCCGGGACAGATCCCCGACTCGCCGGGGGTCTACAAATTCCGTGACGAGCACCGCCGGGTGATCTACGTCGGGAAGGCGAAGTCCCTGCGCCAGCGGCTCGCCAGCTACTTCCAGGACCTGGCGGGCCTCCACCCGCGCACCCGCACCATGGTCACCACGGCCGCCTCCGTCGAGTGGACCGTCGTCTCCACCGAGGTCGAGGCGCTCCAGCTGGAGTACTCGTGGATCAAGGAGTTCGACCCGCGGTTCAACGTCAAGTACCGGGACGACAAGAGCTATCCGTACCTGGCGGTCACCCTCAACGAGGACTTCCCCCGCGTGCAGGTCATGCGCGGCCAGAAGAAGAAGGGCGTGCGGTACTTCGGCCCGTACAGCCACGCCTGGGCCATCCGCGACACGGTCGACCTGCTGCTGCGGGTCTTCCCCGTGCGGACGTGCTCGGCGGGTGTGTTCAAGAACGCCGAGCGCACCGGCCGCCCCTGCCTGCTCGGGTACATCGGCAAGTGCTCGGCGCCGTGCGTGGGCCGGGTGGACCCGGAGGAGCACCGGGAACTGGCCGAGGAGTTCTGCGACTTCATGGCCGGTCGTACCGGCACCTACATCCGCCGCCTGGAGAAGGACATGGTGCTGGCGGCCGAGGACATGGAGTACGAGAAGGCGGCCCGGCTCCGGGACGACATAGAGGCCCTCAGGCGGGCCATGGAGAAGAGCGCCGTCGTCCTCGCCGACGCCACCGACGCCGACCTGATCGCCGTGGCCGAGGACGAGCTGGAAGCGGCCGTGCAGATCTTCCACGTCCGGGGCGGCCGGGTGCGCGGCCAGCGCGGCTGGGTCACCGACAAGGTGGAGGCGGTCGACACGGCGGGCCTCGTCGAGCACGCCCTCCAGCAGCTGTACGGGGAGGAGAGCGGCGACGCCGTCCCCAAGGAGGTCCTCGTCCCGGCCCTCCCCGAGGACCTGGACGCCGTCACCCAGTGGCTCGGCGCCCGCCGCGGCTCCCAGGTGTCCCTGCGCATCCCGCAGCGCGGCGACAAGAAGGCGCTGATGGAGACCGTGGGCCGCAACGCCCAGCAGGCGCTCGTGCTGCACAAGACCAAGCGCGCCAGCGACCTCACCACCCGCTCGCGGGCGCTGGAGGAGATCGCCGAGGCGCTGGACCTGGAGACGGCGCCGCTGCGCATCGAGTGCTTCGACATCTCCCACCTCCAGGGGGAGGACGTCGTCGCGTCCATGGTCGTGTTCGAGGACGGCCTGCCGCGCAAGAGCGAGTACCGCCGCTTCCAGATCAAGGGCCGGGTCGGGGACACCCAGGTCTGGCACGGCGAGGGCCAGGACGACGTCCGCTCCATGCACGAGGTGATCAGCCGCCGGTTCCGGCGGTACCTCATCGAGAAGGAGCGGACCGGCGAGTGGGTGGCCGAGGACGGCGAGGTCCCGGCGGAGCTGTCCGAGGACGACGGCCGGCCGAAGAAGTTCGCCTACCCGCCGCAGCTCGTGGTGGTCGACGGCGGAAAACCGCAGGTCGCCGCGGCCCGGCGGGCCCTGGACGAGCTGGGCATCGACGACGTCGCCGTCTGCGGCCTCGCCAAGCGCCTGGAGGAGGTCTGGCTGCCGGACGACGACGACCCGGTCGTGCTGCCCCGCTCCAGCGAGGGCCTCTACCTGCTCCAGCGCGTCCGTGACACGGCTCACGACTTCGCCATCCGTTATCAGCGCACCAAGCGCCACAAGCGGATACGGACCGGCCCGCTGGACGCGGTCCCGGGTCTCGGGGACGCCCGCAAACAGGCGTTGATCAAGTACTTCGGCTCGGTGAAGCGGCTGCGGCAGGCGACAATCGAGCAGATCTGCGAGGTGCCGGGGTTCGGCCGGAAGACCGCCGAAGCCGTGGCCGTGGCCCTCGCCCAGGCGGCTCCGGCCGCCCCCGCCGTGAACACGGCCACAGGAGAGATCATGGAAGAGGACGACGGGGGAACCGGACATGTCTGAGCACGACACGGCCTCGCAATCCGAGCCGACAGCACGAGAAGACGGAGCAGCACACGTGAGTACGGGCACGACGATCGAGGCCGGAGAGGCCGCCGAGGCGGCCATCCCCGAGCTGGTGATCATCTCCGGCATGTCCGGCGCCGGGCGCAGTACCGCCGCCAAGTGCCTGGAGGACCTCGGCTGGTTCGTCGTCGACAACCTGCCGCCCGCGCTGATCCCCACCATGGTGGAGCTCGGCGCCCGCTCCCAGGGGAACGTGGCGCGCATCGCCGTGGTCGTCGACGTCCGCGGCCGCCAGTTCTTCGAGAGCCTCCGCGAGTCGCTCGCGGTCCTCGACGCCAAGCAGGTCACCCGCCGGATCGTCTTCCTGGAGTCGTCCGACGACGCCCTGGTCCGCCGCTTCGAGTCGGTGCGCCGCCCGCACCCGCTCCAGGGCGACGGCCGGATCGTCGACGGCATCGCCGCCGAGCGCGACCTGCTGCGCGAGCTGCGCGGCGACGCCGACCTGGTGATCGACACCTCCAGCCTCAACGTCCACGAGCTGCGCGCCAAGATGGACGCCCAGTTCGCCGGCGACGAGGAGCCGGAGCTGCGGGCCACGGTCATGTCGTTCGGGTACAAGTACGGCCTGCCCGTCGACGCCGACCTGGTGGTGGACTGCCGCTTCCTGCCCAACCCGCACTGGGTGCCGGAGCTGCGCCCGTTCACCGGCCTCAACGAGGAGGTGTCGGGGTACGTCTTCAACCAGCCGGGCGCCAAGGAGTTCCTCGACCGGTACACCGAGCTGCTCCAGCTGGTCTCCACCGGCTACCGGCGCGAGGGCAAGCGGTACGTGACCATCGCGGTCGGCTGCACGGGCGGCAAGCACCGCTCGGTCGCCATGTCCGAGAAGCTCGCCGCCCGGCTCGCCTCGGAAGGGGTCGAGACCGTCGTCGTCCACCGGGACATGGGGCGCGAGTGAAGCAGTACCGTCGGCGTTCGAGCTCCCTGTCGGTTCGTACGCTCCGCAGGCGCGGCACCCAGCCCAAGGTGGTGGCCCTGGGCGGCGGCATGGGCCTGTCGGCGTCCCTGGCCGCGCTGCGCCGTATCACCGGTGACCTGACCGCGGTGGTCACCGTCGCCGACGACGGCGGGTCCAGCGGCCGGCTCCGCGAGGAGCTGGGCGTGCTGCCGCCGGGCGACCTGCGCAAGGCGCTGGCGGCGCTGTGCGGCGACGACGACTGGGGGCAGACCTGGTCCCGGGTCATCCAGCACCGGTTCCAGTCCAAGGGCGACCTGCACGAGCACGCGGTCGGCAACCTGCTGATCGTCGCGCTGTGGGAGCAGCTCGGCGACCACGTCCAGGCGCTGGACCTGGTGGGCAGGCTGCTCGGCGCGCACGGCCGGGTGCTGCCCATGTCGGCCGTGCCGCTGGAGCTCCAGGCCCTGGTCAAGGGCCACGACCCGGAGCGGCCCGAGGACGTGGACACCGTCCGCGGGCAGGCGACCGTGGCGCTCACCCCGGGCGAGGTGCAGTCGGTGCACCTGGTGCCGAACGACCCGCCCGCCGTGCCCGAGGCGGTCGAGGCCGTGCTCGACGCGGACTGGGTGGTGCTGGGCCCCGGCTCGTGGTTCTCCTCGGTGATCCCGCACCTGCTGGTGCCGGAGCTGCTGGAGGCGCTCGTCGAGACCAAGGCGCGCCGGGTCCTGTCGCTGAACCTCGCGCCGCAGCCGGGAGAAACCGAGGGGTTCTCTCCGCAGCGTCATTTGGAGGTTTTGGGACGACACGCCCCTAAACTCGCCCTGGACGTGGTGCTGGCCGACGAGGCCGCCGTGCCCGACCGCGAGTCCCTCGCAGAAGCCGCCAAGCGGCTCGGCGCCGCGGTCGAGCTGGCCCCGGTGGCCAGGAAGGACGGCTCGCCGAAGCACGACCCGGAGCTGCTGGCCGCCGCGTACGACCGTATTTTTCGGATGCATGGAAGGATCGGCCCATGGCGATGACGGCAGCGGTGAAGGACGAGATCTCCCGGCTTCCCGTCACCCGGACCTGCTGCAGAAAGGCGGAGGTCTCGTCGATCCTGCGGTTCGCCGGCGGGCTGCACCTGGTCAGCGGGCGGATCGTGATCGAGGCGGAGCTGGACACCGCGATGGCGGCGCGCCGCCTGAAGCGGGACATCGCGGAGATCTTCGGGCACGGTTCCGAGCTGATCGTGATGGCGCCGGGCGGGCTGCGGCGCGGCTCGCGGTTCGTGGTGCGGGTGGTGGCGGGCGGCGACCAGCTGGCCCGCCAGACCGGGCTGGTGGACGGCCGCGGCCGCCCCATCCGGGGCCTGCCGCCGCAGGTCGTCTCGGGGGCCACCTGTGACGCGGAGGCCGCCTGGCGCGGTGCCTTCCTGGCGCACGGTTCGCTGACCGAGCCGGGCCGGTCCTCGTCCCTGGAGGTCACCTGCCCGGGCCCGGAGGCCGCGCTCGCGCTGGTCGGCGCCGCCCGCCGGCTCTCCATCCCCGCCAAGGCCCGCGAGGTCCGGGGCGTGGACCGCGTGGTGGTGCGGGACGGGGACGCGATCGGTGCCCTGCTGACCCGGCTCGGCGCGCACGACTCGGTGCTGGCCTGGGAGGAGCGGCGGATGCGCCGCGAGGTCCGTGCCACGGCCAACCGGCTGGCCAACTTCGACGACGCCAACCTCCGCCGGTCGGCCCGGGCCGCGGTGGCGGCCGGCGCCCGGGTGCAGCGCGCCCTGGAGATCCTCGGCGAGGAGGTGCCTGAGCACCTGGCGGCGGCCGGCCGGCTGCGCATGGAGCACAAGCAGGCGTCCCTGGAGGAGCTGGGCGCGCTCGCCGACCCGCCGCTGACCAAGGACGCGGTCGCGGGCCGTATCCGCCGCCTGCTGGCGATGGCCGACAAGCGGGCCCAGGACCTGGGGATCCCCGGCACGGAGTCCAACCTGACGGAGGAGATGGCCGACGGCCTCGTCGGCTGAGGCCTCTCGTCGTGCCCGCCGCCGCCCCGCCCCGGGCGGCGGCGGAGTCCGGCCGGGCCGCCCGAGGCGGTATTGACATGATCATGAGGTGTCACGAGCCTGGCGCCTGTCCACTTCCGTGGCAGACAACAGCAAGGGGGGCACATGAGACGCAGAGCGAGATCGATCCTCGCCGCGGCTTCACTGCTGATGACCGGGTTGGTGGCGGCACCCGTCGCCGGGGCGGAGCAGCGGGACGACGGGTCCGGTGAAGGCGGCGGCACCCTGTCCGTATGGCGCGCAGAGGTGACCAAGGAGCAGGTCCCGCTCCTGCTCGACGCGGGCGCCGACGGCCACGAGCTGAGCGAACAGGTGCCCGAGAAGGGCACCGCCACCGTCGAGCTGTACCTCACCGAACGGCAGGCCGAGACCCTGCGCGACCGGGGCGTCGGCGTCACCGGGCACGATCTCACCCGGGCCGCCGAGAAGCGCGTCGCCGCCGCCGGCGACGGCGTGTTCCGGCCGTACGGCGGCAAGGGCGGGCTCAAGGAGGAGATCCTGGCGACCGCCCGGGCCCACCCGGCCCTCACCAAGGTCGTCAGCATCGGCAAGACGGTCAAGGGCCAGGACATCCTCGCCCTCAAGCTCAGCAAGAACGCCAAGCGGACCAGGGACGGCGCCAGGCCCGCCACCCTCTACGTCTCCAACCAGCACGCCCGCGAGTGGATCACGCCCGAGATGAACCGGCGCCTGCTCCACCACTACCTCGCCGGGTACGGCCAGGACCCCCGCATCACGAAGATCGTCGACACCACCGAGCTGTGGTTCGTCCTCTCCGCCAACCCCGACGGCTACGACCACACCCACGCCTCCCCGGCCAACCGCCAGTGGCGCAAGAACCTCCGCGACAACAACGGCGACGGGAGGACCGCCCCCGGCGACGGCGTCGACCTCAACCGCAACTTCTCCTACAAGTGGGGCTACGACGACGAGGGTTCGTCGCCCGACCCGGCCGACGAGACCTACCGCGGCACCGGCCCCATGTCCGAGCCCGAGACGAAGGCGCTCGACGCCTTCCAGAAGCGGATCGGCTTCCAGTACGGGATCAACTACCACTCCGCCGCCCAGCTCCTGCTGTACGGCGTGGGCTGGCAGGTCGCCACCGACACCCCCGACGACGTCGCCCTCAAGGCGCTGGCCGGCACCCCCGAGAAGTCCGCGGTCCCCGGCTACCGCCCGCAGGTGTCCTCCGAGCTCTACACCACCAACGGCGAGGCCGACGGACACGCGGCGAACGTCAACGGCATGCAGATGTTCACCCCGGAGATGTCCACCTGCGCCACCGCCTCCCGCGTCGACCCGAACGACGCCTGGGAGCCGGCCGACTGCGCGTCCGTCTTCACCTTCCCCGACGACGAGAAGCTGATCCAGCAGGAGTTCGCCAAGAACGTCCCGTTCGCCCTCGCCGTCGCCGAGTCCGCCGCCCGCCCCGACGACCCGGTCTCACCCGTGGGCAACGCCGCCCCCGCCTTCGTACCCGACGCCTTCACCACCTCCTACGCGTACGACGGCGCCGACCAGGAAGTCGCCGTCACCGCCCGCAAGTCGCTGCGCGACAAGGAGCTCAAGTACCGCGTCAACGGCGGCCGCACCCACGACCAGCGCCTCAGGGCCTGGAAGGGCGGCGAGACGTACGGCGGCGAGGACAACCTCTACTACGACGAGTACCGCGCCGAGGTCCAGGACGGCGAACCCGGCGACACCGTCGAGGTCTGGTTCACCGGCCGCACCCGCGACGGCAAGCGCGTCACGTCCACCCCCTTCACCTACACCATCGCCGAGCGGCCCCGCGGCGACGTCCTGGTGCTCGCCGAGGAGGGCGGCACCGCACCGGCCCGGCACGGCGCCACGTACACCAAGGCGCTGAAGGACAACGGCCGCAGGGGAGTCGTGTGGGACGTCGCCACCCAGGGCACGCCCCACCCGCTCGGCGTGCTCGGCCACTTCCGCACGGTCGTCTGGTACACCGGCGCCGAACGGCCCTCCGGCCCCACCATGCTCGCCGTGCGCGACCACCTCAACGAGGGCGGCAAACTGATCAACGCCGGTGAGCAGTCCGGCGGACTCGTCGACATCGGCCGCGCCGACTCCAACGACTTCGCCCAGTACTACCTCGGCGCCCACCGCCGCTCCGGGATGGCGTCCCCCGACGCCTTCCGCGGCACCGGCCGCTTCGCCGGCACGGCCGCCCCCCTCGGGGACGCGGCCGGCAACCCGCTCGACGGCGCCGGCGCCTACACCGTCACCTCCGACACCCTCGACCCGGACACGTTCCCGCAGTTCCGCAGCGCCGCCGCGGGCGACTACCCCGGCGTCCGGGCCCCCTTCGAGCCGTACGAGGGCGAGACCTTCGCCGCCGCCCGGCACGCCGACAACGCCTGGATGCGGCTGACCCGGACCGTCGACCTGGCCGGCACCGCCGCGGCGGAGAGGCCCACCCTGACGTTCCGGCTCAGCCACGACACCGAGCCCGGGTACGACCACGTGATCGTCGAGGCCCGCACCGTCGGCCAGGACGACTGGACGACCCTGCCCGACACCGGGGGCCGCTCGTCCAGCGCGGTCCCGGCCGACTGCGCCGAGGGCTACTACCTCGCCGGCCACCCCTTCCTCGCGCACTACCTGACGCTCGGCGAGGACGGCTGCACCGCCACCGGCACCACCGGCGCCTGGCACGCCTTCACCGGCACCTCGGGTGGCTGGCAGCCGGTGTCGCTCGACCTGAGCGCCTACGCCGGCAAGCGGGTCGAGCTGTCCGTCTCGTACGTGTCCGACCCCGGGACCGGTGAGACCGGCGCCTTCGTCGACGGCACCGAACTGGTCGTCGGCGGTGCCGTCCGGGACACCGAGGGGTTCGAGACCTCCCTCGGCACCTGGTCCGTCCCCGGCCCGCCCGCGGGCAGCCCGGGCAACGCCGGCGACTGGGCCCGGTCACCCGCCCTGTTCCGCTCCCACGCGGCCGTCACCACCCGCGACACCGTGCTGCTCGGGTTCGGACTGGAGCACGTGACCGACCCGGTGCAGCGCGGCCGGCTGCTGGGCGGGGCGCTGGCCGCGACCAGGCGCTGACGAGCGCACGCCCGCTCCGAAGAGCACACCACCGCTGACGCTCGGTAGCCGCCCGGACGCCCCGGGGGACCGTACTGTCCAGTAGGGCAGGGTTCCGGTCCACCGGGCGCGTCCGGGTGCGCTAGATGTCACTCCGCCGCCTGGAGGGAGGTAGGGTCGTAAGCGGTCGGGGACATCCCAAATAGCAACTCGCCGGGCGTCGAAACCCGGCGTACCTAACGAGGAGATCGGTTCGTGACGATCCGCGTAGGCATCAACGGCTTTGGCCGCATCGGTCGTAACTACTTCCGCGCGCTGCTGGAGCAGGGTGCAGACATCGAGATCGTGGCTGTCAACGACCTGGGTGACACTGCGACCACGGCCCACCTGCTGAAGTACGACACCATCCTGGGCCGCCTCAAGGCCGAGGTGACCCACACCGCCGACACCATCACGGTCGACGGCCACACCATCAAGGTGCTCTCCGAGCGCAACCCGGCCGACATCCCGTGGGGTCAGCTGGGCGTCGACATCGTCATCGAGTCGACCGGCATCTTCACCAAGAAGGCCGACGCCGAGAAGCACATCGCCGGTGGCGCCAAGAAGGTCCTCATCTCGGCTCCGGCCACCGACGAGGACATCACCATCGTCATGGGCGTCAACCAGGACAAGTACGACGCGGCCAACCACCACGTCATCTCCAACGCCTCCTGCACCACCAACTGCGTGGCGCCGATGGCCAAGGTCCTCGACGAGAACTTCGGCATCGTCAAGGGCATGATGACGACGGTCCACGCGTACACCAACGACCAGCGCATCCTGGACTTCCCGCACAAGGACCTCCGCCGCGCCCGCGCCGCCGCGGAGAACATCATCCCGACCTCGACGGGCGCCGCGAAGGCCACCGCCCTGGTCCTGCCGCAGCTCAAGGGCAAGCTCGACGGCATCGCCATGCGCGTCCCGGTCCCGACCGGCTCGGTCACCGACCTGGTCCTGGAGCTCGACCGCGAGGTCACCAGGGACGAGATCAACACCGCCTTCCAGAAGGCCGCCGAGGGCCAGCTCAAGGGCATCCTCGAGTACACCGAGGACCCGATCGTCTCCTCGGACATCGTCAACTGGCCGGCCTCCTGCACCTTCGACTCCCAGCTGACGATGGTCCAGGGCAAGCAGGTCAAGGTCGTCGGCTGGTACGACAACGAGTGGGGCTACTCCAACCGCCTCGTCGACCTCACCGTCTTCGTCGGCGGCCAGCTCTAAGAAACCGGGCAGCAGGGCAGGCACTTCGATGTGAGCGCAGGGCTCGGGCAGCGCAACGCCGCGCTGCACGGGCCCTGACGCTTGCGTCGATCTTCCAAGGAGTACGGAGTAAGAGGACAGATGAAGACGATCGACGAGCTTCTGCGTCAAGGGGTCGAAGGCAAGCGGGTGTTCGTCCGCGCCGACCTCAACGTGCCGCAGGAAGGCACCACCATCACCGACGACGGCCGCATCCGCGCCGTCCTGCCCACCGTCAAGGCGCTGACCGAAGCCGGTGCCAAGGTCGTCGTGGCCTCGCACCTCGGCCGCCCCAAGGGCGCCCCGGACCCGGCCTTCACGCTGCGGTTCGCCGCCGCGCGCCTCGGCGAGCTGCTCGGCCGCCCCGTCTCGTTCGCCGGCGACACCATCGGCTCCGAGGCCCACGCGGCCGTCGAGGGCCTGGCCGACGGTCAGGTCGCCGTCCTGGAGAACCTCCGCTTCAACGCCGGCGAGACGTCGAAGGACGACGCCGAGCGCGCCGAGTTCGCCGCCCGCCTCGCCGCCCTCGCCGACGTGTACGTGGGTGACGGCTTCGGTGCCGTGCACCGCGGTCACGCCTCCGTGTACGACCTGCCGCGCCTGCTGCCGGCCTACGCCGGATACCTCATCGCCACCGAGGTCGGCGTCCTGAGGAAGCTCACCGACGACGTCAAGCGCCCCTACGTCGTCGTCCTCGGCGGAGCCAAGGTCTCCGACAAGCTCGGCGTCATCGACCACCTGCTGGACAAGGCCGACCGCATCCTCATCGGCGGCGGCATGGCGTACACCTTCCTCAAGGCCAAGGGCCACGAGGTCGGCATCTCGCTGCTCCAGGAGGACCAGGTCCCGGCCTGCCTGGAGTACCTGGCGCGCGCCGAGGCCAAGGGCGTGGAGTTCGTGCTCCCCGTCGACGTGCTGGTCTCGGCCGAGTTCCCGGACCTGAAGACGAAGGCCCCGGCCAACCCGACGCTGGTCGCCGCCGACGCGATCCCGGCCGACCAGGAGGGTCTGGACATCGGTCCCGAGACCCGCAAGCTGTACGCATCGAAGCTCGCCGACGCGGCCACCGTCTTCTGGAACGGCCCCATGGGCGTCTTCGAGCACCCCGACTACGCCGAGGGCACCAAGGCCGTCGCCCAGGCGCTCGTCGACTCCCCGGCCTTCACGGTCGTCGGCGGTGGCGACTCCGCCGCGGCCGTCCGGACCCTGGGCTTCGACGAGAACGCATTCGGCCACATCTCGACCGGCGGCGGCGCGAGCCTCGAGTACCTCGAAGGCAAGACGCTTCCCGGCCTCGCCGCACTGGAGGACTGACCCTCAATGACCGTCCGCACCCCGCTGATGGCGGGCAACTGGAAGATGAACCTCAACCACCTCGAGGCCATCGCCCACGTCCAGAAGCTCGCCTTCGCCCTGACCGACAAGGACTACGAGGCCGTCGAGGTGGCCGTCCTCGCACCCTTCACCGACCTGCGGTCCGTCCAGACCCTGGTCGACGGCGACAAGCTGAAGATCAAGTACGGCGCCCAGGACATCTCGGCGCACGACTCCGGCGCGTACACCGGTGAGATCTCCGGCGTGATGCTGGCCAAGCTGAAGTGCGCGTACGTGGCCGTCGGCCACTCCGAGCGACGGCAGTACCACGGCGAGTCCGACGAGGTCTGCAACGCCAAGGTGAAGGCGGCCTTCCGCAACGGCCTGGTCCCGATCCTCTGCGTCGGCGAGGGCCTGGACGTCCGCAAGGCCGGTGAGCAGGTCTCCCACACGCTCGCCCAGCTCGACGGCGGCCTGAAGGACGTCCCGGCCGAGGAGGCCGAGACCATCGTCATCGCCTACGAGCCGGTGTGGGCCATCGGCACCGGCGAGGTCGCCACACCCGAGGACGCCCAGGAGGTCTGCGGGGCCATCCGCGGGCGGCTCGCCGAGCTGTACTCCAAGGAGCTGGCCGACAAGGTCCGCATCCAGTACGGCGGCTCCGTGAAGTCCTCGAACGTGGCCGCGATCATGGCGCAGCCCGACGTGGACGGCGCCCTGGTGGGCGGCGCGGCGCTGGACGCGGACGAGTTCGTCAAGATCGTCCGGTTCCGCGACCAGTGAGTAGGGTCCCCCTGCCGGTGAGTATGCGGTAGGGCGGAATCGTCGTACCCTTGCGGGGGCCGAGGCTCTTTCCCCAGGAGCGAGCCTGGGCCCCCGTCGTCCGCAGACGTCCGACGTCCGACAGTCGTGTCGACAGTCCGTGTAGTCCGAGAATTGCCAGGAAGTAGGGTCCAGCCGTGGTTATGGGGTTCTCGATCGCCCTCATCGTCTTCAGCGCGCTGCTGATGCTGCTGGTGCTGATGCACAAGGGGAAGGGCGGCGGCCTCTCCGACATGTTCGGTGGCGGCATGCAGTCGTCCGTCGGCGGGTCCTCCGTCGCCGAGCGCAACCTGGACCGCATCACCGTGGTCGTCGGTTTGCTGTGGTTCGCGTGCATTGTCGTACTTGCTCTCCTGATCAAGCTGGACAACTGACGTCTCGGTTCCGCGTCCCGGGAAGGGGTGTAACTCCAATCACTGGACGCGCGTTGGGCCTTACGTAGACTGGGGCATCTTCGAGCACCATCACGCAGGGAGTTACAACCGTGGCAAGTGGCAACGCGATCCGGGGAAGCCGGGTCGGCGCGGGGCCGATGGGGGAGGCCGAGCGGGGCGAGTCCGCGCCGCGACTCCGCATCTCCTTCTGGTGCTCGAACGGGCACGAGACGCAGCCGAGCTTCGCGAGTGACGCGCAGGTCCCCGACACCTGGGACTGCCCGCGGTGCGGGTTCCCGGCCGGCCAGGACCGGGACAACCCGCCGGACCCGCCGCGCACCGAGCCGTACAAGACGCACCTCGCGTACGTACGGGAGCGGCGCAGCGACGCGGACGGCGAGGCGATCCTGGCCGAGGCGCTGGCCAAACTCCGCGGCGAGATCTGAGCGACCGAGGGCCCTGTAGGTGGAATCCACCGGCAGGGCCCGCTGTGTTGTGCGCGGCATCGCCGATGCTCGGTCCGCGCTTGCCTTCGCCACCCCGGCGCCGCAGATCAATTAGGTTGGAAGGGCAGCGGGGCAAGCAGGCAGGCACGAGAAAGTGGGCTGATGTCCGAGATGAACGCAGCAAGCCGCACCAGGCTCAACCGGATGCCCGAGTGGACGGCGCTCGGCAAGCACCGGGAGCAGTTGGGGCAGACGCACTTGCGTGAACTGTTCGCGGCCGACCCGGCGCGCGGCACCGCGTACACGCTGCGGGTCGGCGACCTGTATCTGGACTACTCCAAGCAACTCGTCACGGACGAGACGCTGCGGCTGCTGCGCGAGCTGGCCGCCGCGACCGGAGTGGCGGAGCTGCGGGACGCCATGTTCCGCGGAGACAAGATCAACACCACCGAGAACCGGGCGGTCCTCCACACGGCGCTGCGCGCCCCCCGCGAGGCCGTGGTCGAGGTCGACGGCGAGAACGTGGTGCCGGGTGTGCACGCGGTGCTCGACAAGATGGCCGCGTTCTCGGAGCGGATCCGCTCCGGCGAGTGGACCGGCCACACCGGCCGTCCCATCAAGAACGTCGTCAACATCGGCATCGGCGGCTCCGATCTGGGCCCGGCGATGGCGTACGAGGCGCTGCGCGCCTACACCCGGCGGGACCTGACCTTCCGGTTCGTCTCCAACGTGGACGGCGCCGACCTGCACGAGGCGATCCACGACCTGGACGCGGCCGAGACGCTGTTCATCATCGCGTCCAAGACGTTCACCACCATCGAGACCATCACCAACGCCACTTCCGCCCGCGACTGGCTCCTCACCGAGCTGAGGGCCGGTCAGGAAGCCGTCGCCAAGCACTTCGTCGCCCTGTCGACCAACGCCGGCAAGGTCGAGGACTTCGGCATCGACACGGCCAACATGTTCGAGTTCTGGGACTGGGTGGGCGGCCGCTACTCCTACGACTCCGCCATCGGCCTCTCCCTGATGATCGCCATCGGGCCGGAGCGGTTCCGGGAGATGCTCGACGGCTTCCACCTGGTCGATGAGCACTTCCGCACGGCCCCGCCGGAGGAGAACGCGCCACTGCTGCTGGGTCTGCTGGGCGTCTGGTACGGGGCGTTCTTCGACGCCCAGTCCCACGCCGTCCTGCCCTACAGCCACTACCTGTCGAAGTTCACCGCCTACCTCCAGCAGCTCGACATGGAGTCCAACGGCAAGTCCGTCGACCGCGACGGCAACCCGGTCGACTGGCAGACCGGCCCCGTCGTCTGGGGCACGCCGGGCACCAACGGGCAGCACGCGTACTACCAGTTGATCCACCAGGGCACCAAGCTCATCCCGGCCGACTTCATCGGCTTCGCGAAGCCGGTCGACGACCTGCGGCCCGGCCTGGTCGCCCAGCACGACCTGCTGATGGCGAACTTCTTCGCCCAGACCCAGGCGCTGGCCTTCGGCAAGACGCCCGACGAGGTCCGTGCCGAGGGTGTGGCGGAGGAGCTGGTGCCGCACAAGACCTTCCGCGGCAACCACCCCACCACCACGATCCTCGCCGACGAGCTGACCCCTGCCGTCCTCGGCCAGCTCATCGCGCTGTACGAGCACAAGGTGTTCGTCCAGGGCGCCGTCTGGAACATCGACTCCTTCGACCAGTGGGGCGTCGAACTCGGCAAGGTGCTCGCCAAGAAGATCGAGCCCGTCCTGACCCGGGGCGAGGGCGGCGACCAGCTCGACAGCTCGACCGCCGCACTGGCTGACCGGTACCGGACCCTCCGGGGCAGGTGACCGGATGACGGGGGAGGACGCGGTGCGGCTGCGGCCGCCGGACCGGGCGCTCAACGAGCGGGCCGTCGGCTGGTGGCGTACGCGGCTGCTGCTGCTGACCGGGGTGCCCGTGCTCGTGCCGGCTGTGCTCGGCGCGCTGCTCGAGCCGGCCAGGCCCTGGCTGTGGGGGCCCGCCGCGGCCCTGGCCGTGACCGGGCTCGGCTGCGCCGCGTTCCTCCCCCGCTGGTGGTTCAGGGTCCACCGGTGGGAGGTCACCGACGAGGCGGTCTACGTCCGGACGGGGGCGTTCTGGCAGGAGTGGCGTATCGCGCCGATGTCCCGGATCCAGACGGTCGACACCGTGCGCGGGCCGCTGGAGCAGGCGTTCCGCCTCGCCACGGTCACCGTGACCACCGCGTCCTCCAAGGGCGCCGTCCGCATCGAGGGCCTCGACCACGAGCTGGCCGCGGACCTGGCCGAACGGCTGACCCGCATCACCCGGGACACGCCCGGGGACGCGACGTGAGCAGCGGCTCCGGTCCCCGCGCCGGGGACGCCGACACCCCCGGCACCACCACGCACACCACCCACAACGACGGGTGGCTGCGGCTCGACAAGCGGGCCGTCCTGGTGACCGCCCTCGTCGCCGCCGGAGTCGCCTGGGGCGTCTGTGTGCCGGTGCTGCTCGGCCTCAGCGGCGGCACCTGGCTCCGGGAGGGGCCGCTGCGGGGCGCCCGCGCCCTGCTGCTGCTCGCCGCGGCGGTGGTCTTCGTGCTGGGCGGCGCCGCGCTGGAGTACGTCCGCTGGACCCGCACCCGGTACCGCATCGGGCCCGAGCGTGCCGAGCTCCACAGCGGACTGCTGCTGGTCAAGCGCCGGTCGCTGGCGCGGGAACGCATCCGCAGCGTCGACCTGACGGCCCACCCGCTGCTGCGCGTCCTCGGCCTGGTCAAGGTCCGGATAGGCACCGGCGAGCACACCGGGGGCGGCGAGTCCACGCTGGAGCTCCACCCGGTCAGCAGGGCGGAGGGCGAACGGCTCCGGCGTGAACTGCTCGCCCGGCCCCCGGAGCCCGCCCGGCGCGCCCACCCGGACGGCGAGCTGGCCGCCCTGGACCCCCGCTGGATCCGGTACGCGCCCCTGTCGTTCGTCGCCCCGCTGCTCGGAGGCGCGGCGGCGGGCGGTCTGATGCAGGTCAGCGAGTGGTTCGGCGCCCAGGACGACGTGATCGACTGGGTGGGTGACCGGTTCCGGGACACCCCCGTCCTAGGGGTCGTCCTCGCGCTCGCGGCCGCCGCCCTGCTCGCCGGCGTCGTCGGCGCCCTCGGCCTGTGGGTCGAGATGTGGTGGAACTACCGGCTGGAGCGCGAGCCCGGCGGCACCCTCCGGGTGCGGCGCGGTCTGCTCACCACCCGTTCCGTCTCCATCGAGGAGCGGCGCCTGCGCGGAGTGGAGCTGGTCGAACCGCTCGGCGTGCGGCTCTGCGGCGCGGCCCGGGTGGACGCCGTGGCCACCGGGCTCGCCGCGGCGGGCGACGACCGGCACGCCGACCACAAGACGCTGCTGCCCCCCGCGCCCCGCCCGCTGGCGGACGCCGTCGCCGCACAGGTCCTCCGGGAGGCGGGCCCCCCGACCGGCGCGCCGCTCACCGCCCACCCCCGCGCGGCCCGGGCCCGGCGGCTGAGGTGGGCCGTGGGCGCCGCGACGGTGCCGGTCCTGGTCCTCGCCGTCCTCGGCGCCGCCCTCAGCACAGTGCTGCTCCACGCCGCCGTGGCCTGCGCCCTGCTGCTGCCGCCGCTCGCGGTGCTCCTCGCCCTCGACGCCTACCGCAGCCTGGGCCACGGGACCAGCGGTGACTACGTGGTCGCCCGCTCCGGCACCGTACGCCGCGCCACGGTCGCCCTCCAGCGGGGTGGCGTCATCGGCTGGACGGTGCGGCAGTCGTACTTCCAGCGCCGCGCGGGCCTCGTGACGCTGACGGCCACGACGGCGGCGGGCGCGGGCGCGTACCACGTCCACGACGCGGACCGGTCCGAAGGGCTCACGTTCGCCGCGGCGGCCGTACCGGGGCTCCTGGAGCCGTTCCTGGAGCGCGCCCCCGGTTCGGTACCGGACGACGCACCGGGCACCGACCGAACGCGCCGAGGGCCCGGCACCCCCGCGTCAGCGGGTGAACCGGGCCCTCCACAACGTGACGTGACGAAGCGTCAGGAAACCGACGGCCGTTCCTGAGCGGCCGGCAGCCGCGCCGCGGCCGCCTCGTCCAGCAGCCACAGCGTCCGCGACGTGCCGTACGCGCCGGCGGCCGGGGCCTGCATCTCGCCCGCGCCCGACAGGGCGACCGCCACCGCCTGTGCCTTGTCCTCGCCCGCCGCGAGCAGCCACACCTCGCGCGCCGCCCGGATCGCCGGGAGCGTCAGCGAGATCCGCGTCGGCGGCGGCTTGGGCGCACCGTGCACACCGACCACCGTGCGCTCCGTCTCCCGTACCGCCGGAAGCTCCGGGAACAGGGAGGCGACGTGCGTGTCCGGGCCGACGCCCAGCATCAGGACGTCGAACGCGGGGACGGGGCCCTCGTCGTCCGGCCCCGCGGCGGCGGCCAGTTCGGCCGCGTACGCGTCGGCCGCGGCGTCCACGTCCTTGCCGTGTCTGCCGTCGAGCACCGGCATGGTGTGCACCCGCGCCGGGTCGAGCGGAACGCCGTCGAGCAGTGCCGCCCGCGCCTGGGTGTCGTTCCGGTCGGGGTCGCCCTCCGGGAGGAACCGCTCGTCGCCCCACCACAGGTCCAGGCGCGACCAGTCGACCGCGTCCCGGGCCGGCGCCGAAGCCAGCGCGGCCAGCAGGCCGTTGCCGTTGCGACCGCCGGTGAGGACGACCGAGGCGGTGCCGCGCGCGGCCTGGGCGTCCACGATCGCCGTGATCAGCCGGGCCGAGGTGGCCCGGGCCATCAGCTCCTTGTCGCGGTGGACGACGAGCTCCGGTCCGGTCACTTGGCCGCCGCCTTCTTGGCCGGGGACTTTGTCGCGGCCTTCTTCGCCGCCGGCTTCTCCTCGGCGGACCGGTCCTCGCCGGACCGCTCGTCCGGTTCCGCCGCACCGCCGCCGGCGGGCCGTGCCGCCTCGCCGAGCCGGTCCACGCCGTAGCGCAGCGCCGAGGCGTAGGTGTCGTCCGGGTCGAGCCGCCGCAGCTCCTCGGCGATCAGCTCCGAGGTCTCCCGGCGCTTGAGCGCGACCGACCGGTCCGGCTGGCCCTCGATGCACAGGGTGGCCAGGGTGGCGTCCGGCCGGTGCAGCACGATGGGCCCGCAGGTGGTCTCCATGCGTACGGCGGTCAGGCCGGGGCCCGCGGAGGCCGAGCGCTTGACCGGGATCTTCAGCCGGTCCGCCAGCCACATGGCCAGCAGCTCGACGCTCGGGTTGAACTCCTCGCCCTCCACCTCGGCCGCGGTGACCTCGCACGTGACCTGGTCCAGGGCCGCCGCGAGCATCGAGCGCCACGGGGTGATCCGGGTCCAGGACAGGTCGGTGTCGCCGGGCGTGTAGGCGGCGGCGCGCGCGGTCAGGTCCCGCACCGGGTGCTCGGAGGCGTAACTGTCGGTGACGCGCCGCTGCCCGAGGGCGCCCAGCGGGTCGTTGGCCGGGTCGGTCGGGCCCTGCACCGGCCACCAGACGACCACCGGGGCGTCGGGGAGGAGCAGCGGCAGGACCACCGACTGGGCGTGGTCGATGACCTCGCCGTACAGCCGCAGCACGACCGTCTCGCCGGTCGAGGCGTCGGCGCCGAGGCGCACCTCGGCGTCCAGGCGGGCGTTGGCCCGGTCGCGCGGCGAACGCGAGGGGCGCTTGATGACCACCAGGGTGCGCGAGGGGTGCTCGCGGGACGCCTCGTTGGCGGCCTTCAGCGCGTCGTAGGCGTTCTCCTCGTCGGTGACGATGACCAGGGTGAGGACCATGCCGATGGCGGGTGTGCCGATGGCGCGGCGCCCCAGCACCAGGGCTTTGTTGATCTTGCTGGACGTGGTGTCCGTCAGGTCGGTCTTCATGGCCGGCGCCAGCTCCGTCCGTCTCGTGCGAGCATCTCGTCCGCCTCGACCGGACCCCAGGTCCCGGACTCGTACTGCGCGGGCTTGCCGTGCCGGTCCCAGAACTGCTCGATCGGGTCCAGGATCTGCCAGGACAGCTCGACCTCCTCCGTGCGGGGGAAGAGGTTGGCGTCCCCGAGCAGGACGTCGAGGATCAGCCGCTCGTACGCCTCGGGGCTGGACTCCGTGAAGGACTCGCCGTACGCGAAGTCCATCGAGACGTCCCGGACCTCCATCGAGGTGCCGGGCACCTTGGAGCCGAACCGCAGCGTCACGCCCTCGTCCGGCTGGACCCGGATGACCAGCGCGTTCTGGCCCAGTTCCTCGGTCGCCGTGTGGTCGAAGGGGGAGTGCGGGGCGCGCTGGAAGACGACCGCGATCTCGGTGACGCGGCGGCCCAGCCGCTTGCCGGTGCGCAGGTAGAAGGGGACGCCCGCCCAGCGGCGGTTGTCGATCCCCAGCTTGATCGCGGCGTAGGTGTCGGTCTTCGACTGCGGGTCGATGCCGTCCTCCTCCAGGTAGCCGACGGCCTTCGCGCCGCCCTGCCACCCGGCCGCGTACTGGCCGCGCACGGTGGACTTGCCGAGGTCCTTGGGCAGCCTCACCGCGCCCAGCACCTTGGTCTTCTCGGCCGCGAGCGCGTCCGCGTCGAAGGAGGCCGGCTCCTCCATCGCGGTCAGCGCGAGCAGCTGGAGGAGGTGGTTCTGGATGACGTCACGGGCGGCGCCGATGCCGTCGTAGTACCCGGCGCGCCCGCCGATGCCGATGTCCTCGGCCATGGTGATCTGCACGTGGTCCACGTAGGACCGGTTCCAGATCGGTTCGAAGAGCGTGTTGGCGAAGCGCAGCGCCAGGATGTTCTGGACGGTCTCCTTGCCCAGGTAGTGGTCGATGCGGAAGACCTGGTCGGGCGAGAAGACCTCGTGGACGATCTCGTTGAGCTCCTTGGCGGAGGTCAGGTCGTGCCCGAACGGCTTCTCGATGACCGCGCGCCGCCAGGCGTCGCCCTTCTCGTCGGCCAGCCCGTGCTTCTTGAGCTGCTGGACGACGAGGGGGAAGAACTTGGGCGGCACGGAGAGGTAGAAGGCGAAGTTGCCGCCGGTGCCCTGCGCCTGGTCCAGCTCCTCCATCGTCTTCTTCAGGGTCTCGAACGCCTCGTTGTCGTCGAAGTTGCCCTGGACGAACCGCATCCCCTGGCTGAGCTGCTGCCACACCTCCTCCCGGAAGGGCGTGCGGGCGTGCTGCTTGACGGCCTGGTACACCTCGTCGGCGAAGTCCTCGTCCTGCCACTCGCGCCGGGCGAACCCGATCAGCGAGAAGCCCGGCGGCAGCAGGCCCCGGTTGGCGAGGTCATAGACGGCGGGCATCAGCTTTTTCCGGGACAAATCGCCCGTAACGCCGAAGATCACCAGGCCCGACGGCCCCGCGATGCGCGGGAGCCGTCGGTCTGCGGCGTCACGGAGCGGATTCGCTCCATGAACTGCGTTCAAGGTTTACGCCTCCGAAGGGGCGAGGCGCTTGAGCTCCGCCTCGGTCGACTTGAGCAGGTCGTTCCAGGACGCCTCGAACTTGTCGACGCCCTCGTCCTCCAGCAGCTGCACGACCTCGTCGTAGCCGATGCCCAGCTTCTCCAGGGCCGCGAGGTCGGCCCGCGCCTGGTCGTACGTACCGGCGATGGTGTTGCCGGTGATCGCACCGTGGTCGCCGGTCGCCTCCAGGGTGGCCTCCGGCATGGTGTTCACCGTGCCCGGCGCGACCAGCTCGTCGACGTACAGCGTGTCCTTGTACGCAGGGTCCTTCACGCCCGTCGAGGCCCACAGCGGACGCTGCTTGTTGGCCTGCGCCCGGTCCAGGGCCGCCCAGCGGTCGGAGGAGAAGACCTCCTCGTACGCCTCGTACGCCAGCCGGGCGTTGGCGAGGGCGGCCTTGCCGCGCAGCGCCTTGGCCTCGTCGGTGCCGATGCCGTCCAGCCGCTTGTCGATCTCGGTGTCCACCCGGGACACGAAGAACGACGCCACGGAGTGGATCTTCGACAGGTCCAGGCCCCGCTCCTTGGCCTTCTCCAGGCCGGTGAGGTAGGCCTCCATCACCCGGCGGTAGCGCTCCAGCGAGAAGATCAGCGTCACGTTGACGCTGATCCCGAGGCCGATGACCTCGGCGATCGCCGGCAGACCCGCCTCAGTGGCCGGGATCTTGATGAGCGTGTTCGGCCGGTCCACCAGCCACGCCAGCTGCTTGGCCTCGGCGACGGTCGCCTTGGTGTTGTGCGCCAGGCGCGGGTCGACCTCGATCGAGACCCGGCCGTCCTGGCCCTCGGTCGCGTCGAACACCGGGCGCAGGATGTCGGCGGCGTCCCGGACGTCGGCCGTCGTGATCATGCGGATGGCTTCCTCGACCGTCACCTCACGGGCGGCCAGGTCCGACAGCTGCTGGTCGTAGCCGTCGCCCTGCGAGATCGCCTTCTGGAAGATCGACGGGTTGGTGGTGACACCCACCACGTGCTGCTGGTCGATCAGCTCGGCGAGATTGCCGGAAGTGATCCGCTTGCGGGACAGGTCGTCCAGCCAGATCGCGACGCCTTCGTCGGAGAGGCGCTTGAGTGCGTCTGTCATGAGAAATGCATCTCCTACTTGTTCGTATACCGGCGTCAGCGCGCTGCGGCTTCGAGGGATTCCCGGGCGGCGGCGGCGACCGCCTCCGGAGTGAAGCCGAACTCCCGGAAGAGGACCTTGCCGTCGGCCGAAGCGCCGAAGTGCTCCAGCGAAACGATGCGGCCCGCGTCACCGACGTACCGGTGCCAGGTGAGCCCGATGCCGGCCTCGACCGCGACGCGCGCCTTCACCGACGGCGGCAGCACCGCATCCCGGTACCCCTGGTCCTGCTGCTCGAACCACTCCACGCACGGCATCGACACCACACGGGTCGGAACACCGGCGGCCTGGAGCTGCTCACGCGCCTCGACGGCCACGTGGACCTCGGAGCCCGTGCCGATCAGCACGACCTGCGGCTCGGCGTCCTGCCCGTCGGCCCCCTGCGCGTCGAACAGCACGTACCCGCCGCGGGCGGCGTCGTCGTTCCACTCGTAGGTCGGCACGCCCTGGCGGGTCAGCGCCAGGCCCGTCGGGGCGCCCTTGCCGAACTCCTTGGTCCAGCGGCGCAGGACCTCGCGCCAGGCGATCGCCGTCTCGTTGGCGTCGGCCGGGCGGACCACGTTCAGGCCCGGGATGGCGCGCAGCGAGGCCAGGTGCTCGACCGGCTGGTGCGTCGGGCCGTCCTCGCCCAGGCCGATGGAGTCGTGCGTCCACACGTACGTCACCGGCAGGTGCATCAGCGCGGAGAGGCGCACCGCGTTGCGCATGTAGTCGGAGAACACCAGGAAGGTGCCGCCGAAGATGCGGGTGTTGCCGTGCAGCGCGATGCCGTTCATCTCCGCGGCCATCGCGTGCTCACGGATGCCGAAGTGGATGGTGCGGCCGTACGGGTCGGCCTCCGGCAGCGGGTTGCCCACGGGCAGGAACGACGACGTCTTGTCGATCGTCGTGTTGTTCGAGCCCGCGAGGTCGGCGGAGCCGCCCCACAGCTCGGGGATGACCGCGCCCAGCGCCTGGAGCACCTTGCCCGAGGCGGCGCGGGTCGCGACGCCCTTGCCGGGCTCGAAGACCGGGAGCTTCTCCTCCCAGCCGGTGGGCAGCTCGCCCGCGGCGACGCGGTCGAACTCGGCGGCGCGCTCCGGGTTGGCCGTACGCCACTCCTGGAACCGCTTCTCCCACTCGGCGCGCGCCTCGCGGCCGCGGTCGAGGGCCTGGCGCGTGTGGCCGATCACCTCGTCCGAAACCTCGAACGACTTCCCGGGGTCGAAGCCCAGGACGCGCTTGGTCGCCGCCACCTCGTCGTCGCCCAGCGCCGAGCCGTGCGCGGCCTCGGTGTTCTGCGCGTTCGGCGCCGGCCAGGCGATGATCGAGCGCATCGCGATGAACGACGGGCGCGAGGTCTCGGCCTTGGCGGCCTGGAGGGCACGGAAGAGGGCCTC
This sequence comes from Streptomyces ficellus, assembly GCF_009739905.1. Taxonomy (NCBI): domain Bacteria; kingdom Bacillati; phylum Actinomycetota; class Actinomycetes; order Kitasatosporales; family Streptomycetaceae; genus Streptomyces; species Streptomyces ficellus. Next base: position 5,666,347 of record NZ_CP034279.1, read on the forward strand.
GGGGTCGAGGTCGCCGTTCTCCTTGGGCTCCACGCGCTGCACGTGCCAGCCGTACGCCTCGTACCGCTGCATCGTGTCTTCGGAGACGGCCGTCTCGGTGTCGCCCTCGATCGAGATGTGGTTGTCGTCCCACAGCAGGATCAGGTTGCCGAGCTTCTGGTGGCCGGCCGTCGAGGACGCCTCGGCGGAGATGCCCTCCTGGAGGCAGCCGTCACCGGCGATGCAGTAGACGAAGTGGTCGAACGGCGAAGTGCCGGGAGCGGCCTCCGGGTCGAACAGGCCCCGCTCGTAACGGGCGGCCATCGCCATGCCCACGGCGTTGGCGACACCCTGGCCCAGCGGTCCGGTCGTCGTCTCGACGCCGACCGTGTGGCCGTACTCCGGGTGGCCCGGGGTCTTCGAGCCCCAGGTCCGGAAGGCCTTCAGGTCGTCCAGCTCCAGGCCGAAGCCGGCCAGGTACAGCTGTGTGTACAGCGTCAGGGACGAGTGGCCGGCGGACAGCACGAAACGGTCGCGCCCGGTCCAGTCGGCGTCCGCCGGGTCGTGCCGCATCACCTTCTGGAAGAGGGTGTACGCGGCCGGGGCCAGGCTCATCGCCGTACCGGGATGGCCGTTGCCGACCTTCTGTACGGCATCGGCGGCCAGGATGCGGGCGGTGTCGACGGCCCGCTGGTCCAACTCGGTCCACTCGAGGTCTGTGGTGGTCGGCTTGGTGCTCACCCTGGGTCAGGGCTCCTCTCCACATGTCGAATGCCGGTGGCGTAGATCCCACCGGCCGTTGTTGAGCCTACCCCCGTGAGAACGTGCAATTTTTCGAGTCATTCCAGAGTGCCGGGATCCGTCGGGATCCGCCTCCTGACTGGGCTCCACGGCCTTTGGCAAGTGAATACGGAGGCGCTCATCCGATCGCTCATCCGAGCGTGGAAACCACCCTTTGCGGTGCCCTCTCCAACACGACCCACCCCCGGGGAGGGCGAGGTATGGGCAACGTCTAGAGTGGCGTGGTACGCGCGAGTCTTTACCGGGCCTTCACGGCCACCAGGCCCCATGTCCGGGTGCGACTCGCTGGGAGTCTCTGTCAGGGGTGTGCGTGACGGCCGTCGAATCCCGTCCGGCGGGTGTGCTCGGGGCGAGCACGGGGAAGCGGCCATTCGGGGCCCGCGTCAAGGCGTTCGTGGCGCTGACCAAGCCGCGGATCATCGAACTGCTCCTGATCACCACGGTCCCCGTGATGTTCCTGGCCGAGCAGGGAGTTCCCGACCTGTGGCTGGTGCTCGCCACCTGCCTGGGCGGCTACCTGTCGGCCGGCGGCGCGAACGCGCTGAACATGTACATCGATCGCGACATCGACGCCCTGATGGACCGTACGTCCCAGCGGCCGCTGGTCACCGGCATGGTCTCGCCGCGCGAGGGCCTGGTCTTCGGCCTCACCCTCGCCGTCGTCTCCACGCTCTGGTTCGGACTGCTCGTCAACTGGCTGTCCGCCTGGCTGTCGCTCGGCGCGCTCCTCTTCTACGTCGTCGTCTACACGATGATCCTCAAGCGGCGTACCGCGCAGAACATCGTCTGGGGCGGCATCGCCGGCTGCATGCCGGTGCTCATCGGCTGGTCCGCGGTGACGAACTCGATGTCGTGGGCCGCGGTCATCCTCTTCCTCGTCATCTTCTTCTGGACGCCGCCGCACTACTGGCCGCTGTCGATGAAGGTGAAGGAGGACTACGCGCGCGTGGGCGTGCCCATGCTGCCCGTGGTCGCCTCCAACAAGGTGGTGGCCCGCCAGATCGTCCTCTACAGCTGGGTGATGGTCGCCGTCTCCCTGCTGCTGACGCCGCTCGGCTACACCGGCTGGTTCTACACGGCCGTGGCGCTGGCCACCGGCGGCTGGTGGCTGTGGGAGGCGCACGCCCTCCAGAACCGCGCCAAGGCGGGCGAGACGGGCGGCAAGCTGAAGGAGATGCGGCTGTTCCACTGGTCGATCACCTATGTGTCGCTGCTGTTCGTGGCCGTCGCGGTGGATCCCTTCCTGCGGTAGGCCGACTCTGGCGAGTTTTACTACTGGTGGGTAGCATCCTGTTCATGGCAGACACCACGCAGGGCGGCACCCAGCAGGACGAGCGCAGGGTCGCGAAGCTCGCCAAGCAGATCCAGGCGTTCTCCAAGGAGCACGGCGGCGCCGAGGGCCAGCTCGCCTACATCGGCCAGATGGGCACCCGCATCGTGCTCGTCGGCGAGGACGGCGGCTGGGGCGACCTCGTCGCACCCACGCACGCGGTCGCCAAGAGCGCCGCGGAGAAGGCGGGCCTCACCCTCCACGAGGAGTTCGACGGCGACTTCGCCGCCAAGGTCCGCACCGGCCCCTACGAGTGGACCCGCATGGCGGGCATCCAGGTCGGCGGCCCCTCGAACGACTGAGGCAACACCTTGGGAGGGGTTCACCCGTTAGGACCTGTGACGGTTCGTCCATCGCAGGGAGCCCCTTCATGATCGACACCCCGACGCTGGTGGACCAGTACTGCCACGGGGTGCTCCGCACCGAGCTGGGCCTGGGCACCTTCGAGACCCTCCTCGGCCGCACCGGCGGGCCACCCGCCGCCGGGACGACGTTCTTCGACACCCAGACCGGCTTCGCCGTACGGCGCTGGTGCCCGCCCCTGCTCGGGCTCGAACCGCACTGCCCGCCGGCCCGCTACCTGGCCCGCCGCCGCGAGCTGGGCGTCCTGGAAGCGGGCCGCCGGCTGCTGCGCGCCACCGGGATCTCCACCTACCTGGTCGAGACCGGCCTGCCCGGCGACCTCACCGGCCCGGTCGAACTCGCCGCGGCCGGCGGCGCCGGCGCCCACGAGATCGCCCGCCTGGAACTGCTCGCGCAGCAGGTCGCCGACACGTCCGGCACCGTCGACGCCCTGCTCGCCAACCTCGCCGAAGCCGTGCACGGGGCGGCCGTCTCCGCCGTCGCCTTCACCTCCGTGGCAGCGGTACGCCACGGGCTCGCCCTGGCCCCCGAGCCGCCCGGACCCGGCGAGGTGCGGGGCGCGGCGGGGCGCTGGCTCGCCGGGCGCCGGACGGGCGGGGCGCTCACCGACCCGGTCCTGCTGCGGCACCTGCTGTGGATCGCCGTCTCGTCGGGGCGCCCGCTCCAGCTGCACCTCGGCGACGACGACCCCACCACGCTCGGCGACTTCGCGGCGGCCACCGCGGGACTCGGCACCGACCTGGTGCTGCTGCACGGCTACCCGTACCACCGGCAGGCCGCGCACCTGACGAGCGTCTTCCCCCACGTCTACGCCGACCTGGGCCCCGCGCTCGCGCGGACGGGCGCGCGGGCGGCGGCCGTCCTGGCCGAGACCCTGGAGCTGGCCCCGTTCGGAAAGCTGCTGTTCTCCAGCGGCGCGCGCGGGCTGCCCGAACTGCACGTGGTGGGCGCGACCGTGTTCCGCGAGGCGCTCGGCCGCGTGCTGGCCGACTGGGTGGGCGACGGCTCCTGGTCCCGCCCCGACGCCCAGCGCGTGGCCGGGATGATCGCGGCGGGCAACGCCCGGCGGGTCTACCGGCTGGCCGAGGGCGCCTGACCTACGCCGTGGGGACCGCCGCCGCCTCCGGGGACTGCGCCGGGATCCCGGCGCCCGGCTCCGCGAGCGGCCGCTCGCGCAGGCTCAGGGCCAGCCGCAGCACCGCGATCCACATCAGCGACGAGCCCAGCATGTGCAGGCCCACCAGGACCTCCGGCACGCCCGTGAAGTACTGCACGTACCCGATCGCGCCCTGCGCCAGCAGCACCAGCAGCAGGTCGCGGGCGCGCGCCCGGACGTCGTCCGGGGCGTCCACCACGCGCAGTACGAAGAACATGGCCAGCGCCAGGGCGCACACCGCCCACGCGAAGAGCGCGTGGATCTGGGCGACCGAGGCGTAGTCGAACGGCATGCGCGGCACGTCACTGCTGTCGCCCGCGTGCTCACCGGAACCCGTCACCGTCGTGCCCGCCGCGACCAGCAGCCCGGCGACGACGACCAGCGTCCAGCCCAGCTTCCGCACCGGCCCCGGGACGCGCGGGCGCGGGGCGCCGTCGCCCTCCCGGGTGCGCAGCCAGCTGACGGTGGTCACCGTCAGCAGCGCGTTGGCGGCGAGGAAGTGGACGGCCACGGTCCACGGGTTCAGTTCCAGGCGGACCGTGATGCCGCCGATGACGGCGTTGAGCGCCACGATCCAGAACTGGAGCCAGCCCAGCCGGCTCAGCCCGCGTAGCCGCGGCTTCGCCGCCCGGGCCGCCACGATGAACCAGCCCACGGCCGCCGACACCACATACGTCAGCATCCGGTTGCCGAACTCGATGGCGCCGTGGATGCCCTGCTCGGACGTGGTGAACAGACTGTCGTCCGTGCACTTGGGCCAGGTGTCGCAGCCGAGGCCGGAACCGGTCAGCCGGACGGCGCCGCCCGTCACGATGATGACGACGGTCATCACCACGGCGGAGAGCGCGGCGCGCCGGACCGTCTTGGGGGAGGGGGTCCAGCGCTGGGCGATGTAGGCGAGGGGGGTCAACACGGACACCATCGTAAGCGTCCGCTTGTGCACCGATTCACGAGGCCCCCCGCCGGGCGCCCCGGGGCTACTCCCAGCGGAAGAAGCGGGCCGCCGCACCCAGTCCGAGCACCGCCCACACCGCCAGGACCGCCGCCGCGCCCCACGGCAGGGACGCCCCGCCCTGGAGCACGTCCCGCAGGCCGTCCGACAGCGCCGAGATCGGCAGCAGCTCAAGCGCCGCGCGCGCCGCGCCGGGGAACCGCTCCAGCGGCACGATCACCCCGCCGCCCACCAGGAGCAGCAGGAACACCAGGTTCGCGGCGGCCAGCGTCGCCTCGGCCCGCAGGGTGCCGGCCATCAGCAGTCCGAGCCCGGAGAAGGCCGCGGTGCCGAGCAGGAGCAGCAGGAGCACGGAGAAGGGGTTCCCCCGCGGCGACCAGCCCAGCGCCAGCGCGATCACCGTCAGCAGGGCCACCTGGAGCACCTCGGTGACCAGGACCGAGAGGGTCTTCGCCGTCATCAGCGCCCAGCGGGGCAGCGGGGACGCGCCGAGCCGCTTGAGCACCCCGTACCGCCGCTCGAAGCCGGTCCCGATCGCCTGGCCGGTGAAGGCCGTCGACATCACGGCGAGCGCGAGGACACCCGGGGCCAGGAAGTCGACGGCCCTGCCGTCGCCGGTGTCGACGATGTCGACCGTCGAGAACAGCACGAGCAGCAGCGACGGGATGATCACGGTGAGCAGCAGCTGCTCCCCGTTGCGCAGCAGCATCCGCGTCTCGAACGCGGCCTGCGCGGCGATCATCCGCCCGAGCGGCGCCGCACCGGGCTGGGGCGTGTGGGTCCCGGCGCTCATGAACGCAGCTCCTTGCCGGTCAGTTCCAGGAAGACGTCCTCGAGGGTGTGCCGCTCGACCGCTATGCCGTCGGGCATCACACCGGCTTGCGCGCACCAGGTGGTGACCGTCGCCAGCAGCTGGGGGTCGACCGTGCCGCTGATGCGGTACGCGCCTGGCGTCAGCTCGGCGGCGGCCGTCCCGTCGGGCAGCGCCTTGAGCAGCGAGCCGAGGTCGAGACCGGGCCGCCCGGTGAAGCGCAGGGTGTTCTCGGCGCCGCCCCGGCACAGCTGCTCGGGGCTGCCCTGGACGGCCACCCGCCCGGCGTCGATGATCGCGACGTCGTCGGCCAGCTCCTCGGCCTCGTCCATGAAGTGGGTGGTCAGGACGGTGGTGACCCCGTCGGCGCGCAGCTCGCGGATCAACTCCCAGGTGGCGCGGCGGGCCTGCGGGTCGAGGCCCGCGGTCGGCTCGTCCAGGAAGACCAGCTCGGGCCGGCCGACCACGGCCAGGGCGAGCGCCAGGCGCTGCTGCTGGCCGCCGGAGAGCCTCCGGTAGGTCGTCCGGCCGCAGGACCCGAGCCCGAGGCGCTCGATCAGGGCGTCCACGTCGAGGGGGTGGGCGTGCAGCCTCGCCATGTGGCGGAGCATCTCGCCGGCGCGGGCGCCGGAGTAGACGCCGCCGGACTGGAGCATCACGCCGATCCTGGGGCGGAGGCGGGCCGCGTCGGCGACCGGGTCGAGGCCCAGGACGCGGACGCTGCCGGCGTCGGGGCGGCGGTAGCCCTCGCAGGTCTCGACGGTGGTGGTCTTGCCGGCCCCGTTGGGTCCCAGGACGGCGGTCACGGTGCCCGCCCGGACGTCGAGGTCGAGGCCGTCCACCGCGGTCTTGGTCCCGTACCGCTTGACCAGGCCCCGGACCTGGACGACGGACTCGTATCGCATGGCAACGAAGTCTAGAGAGCCGCGCGGCGCACCCCGTTCGGCGGGTGCGATCCGGAGATCCGCGGAGGCGCGGGAAGGGCGGCCGGCAAGATCGTCAGGAAGGACGCCACCGGAGCGGGACGGAGACCGCGAACGGGCAAAACGGGCAGGTCAGGCGGGGGTGCGGGCCGTTCACGGTGCCGTCGGCCCTGATCGTTTCCGCAGGTCAGGTTAGGTTTCCCTTAGTGATGTACGGCACCGTCCGCGCGTCGGACCTCGCTTGTCAGGCTCTGAGGAATTACGCAACAATGGCGTTGTGAAAAACGTCGGTGAGGCTCCCGCGGCTCCAGCGGAGGAACTCGCGACCGGGGAGCGCTCCACGCGCAACCGGGTCGCGCGGTCCATCCTGGATCACGGCCCGTCCACCGTGGCCGAGCTCGCCAAGCGGCTCGGACTCACGCAGGCCGCCGTACGCCGGCACCTCGACGCCCTGGTCTCCGACGACGTCGTCGCCGCCCGCGAACAGCGCGTGTACGGGGCCCGCACCCGTGGCCGCCCGGCCAAGGTGTTCGCCCTGACCGACTGCGGCCGGGACGCCTTCGACCAGTCGTACGACTCGCTCGCCGTGGACGCCCTCCGCTGGATCGAGGAGAACGCCGGCGGGGAGGCGGCCGTCGCCGCCTTCGCGCGCGACCGGATCGAGACCCAGGCGGAGGCCTACCGCGAGGCGGTCGAGGCGGCGGCGCCGGAGGACCGCGCCGAGGCGCTCGCCAAGGCCCTCAGCGCGGACGGGTACGCTGCCACGGCGCGCAACGCGCCGGTCGGACAGCAGCTGTGCCAGCACCACTGCCCGGTCGCCCATGTGGCCGAGCGGTACCCGCAGCTGTGCGAGGCGGAGACCGAGGTCTTCAGCCGCCTGCTCGGCACCCACGTGCAACGACTGGCGACGATCGCCCACGGCGACGGGGTCTGCACGACGTACATCCCGCACACCACACCATCAGCATCCGCAAGCACGGCCGGGAGGAACCCCGCATGACCACCGAGATCAGCCACCCCGAGCTTGAGGGCCTGGGTCGGTACGAGTACGGCTGGGCCGACTCGGACGCGGCCGGTGCCGCCGCCAAGCGCGGTCTCTCCGAGGCTGTCGTCCGCGACATCTCCGCGAAGAAGAACGAGCCCGAGTGGATGCTGAAGCTGCGGCTGAAGGGTCTGCGCCTCTTCGACAAGAAGCCCATGCCGAACTGGGGCTCCGACCTGTCGGGCATCGACTTCGACAACATCAAGTACTTCGTCCGCTCCACCGAGAAGCAGGCCGGTTCCTGGGAGGACCTGCCCGAGGACATCAAGAACACGTACGACAAGCTCGGCATCCCCGAGGCGGAGAAGCAGCGCCTCGTCGCCGGTGTCGCGGCCCAGTACGAGTCCGAGGTCGTCTACCACCAGATCCGCGAGGACCTGGAGGAGCAGGGCGTCATCTTCCTGGACACCGACACCGCGCTCAAGGAGCACCCGGAGCTCTTCCAGGAGTACTTCGGCACGGTCATCCCGGTCGGCGACAACAAGTTCGCGTCGCTGAACACCGCGGTGTGGTCCGGCGGCTCGTTCATCTACGTCCCCAAGGGCGTGCACGTCGAGATCCCGCTCCAGGCCTACTTCCGCATCAACACCGAGAACATGGGCCAGTTCGAGCGGACGCTGATCATCGTCGACGAGGACGCCTACGTCCACTACGTCGAGGGCTGCACCGCCCCGATCTACTCCTCGGACTCGCTGCACAGCGCCGTCGTCGAGATCATCGTGAAGAAGGGCGGCCGCTGCCGCTACACGACGATCCAGAACTGGTCGAACAACGTCTACAACCTGGTCACCAAGCGCGCCGTGGCCTACGAGGGCGCGACCATGGAGTGGGTCGACGGCAACATCGGCTCCAAGGTGACCATGAAGTACCCGGCCGTCTACCTGATGGGCGAGCACGCCAAGGGCGAGACCCTGTCCATCGCCTTCGCGGGCGAGGGCCAGCACCAGGACGCCGGCGCCAAGATGGTCCACATGGCCCCGAACACCTCCTCCAACATCGTCTCCAAGTCGGTGGCGCGAGGCGGCGGCCGCACCTCCTACCGCGGTCTCATCGAGATCGGCGAGGGCGCCCCGGGCTCCAAGTCGAACGTGCTGTGCGACGCGCTGCTCGTCGACACGATCTCCCGCTCGGACACGTACCCGTACGTCGACGTCCGCGAGGACGACGTGTCCATGGGCCACGAGGCGACCGTCTCCAAGGTCTCCGAGGACCAGCTCTTCTACCTGATGAGCCGCGGCCTGTCGGAGGACGAGGCCATGGCCATGATCGTGCGCGGCTTCGTCGAGCCGATCGCCAAGGAGCTGCCCATGGAGTACGCGCTCGAGCTCAACCGGCTGATCGAGCTGCAGATGGAAGGCGCGGTGGGCTGACCGCCCCCCGGCACCGTCGATCACGTCCCCGGGCCCACCAGGTGTGAGACCGGGTGAGTCCAGCGAGCCGCCCGCGGGGCGACCGGCCCCGGCCGGACCCGCCCCGCGCGGCGAACGCACCGAACGCAGAAAGCGAGCAGACCGACAGCCATGGCTGAGGCTCAGAATCTCCCGGCGGGCTCCACCACCGCCGGCTCCATCGCGGTGGCCGCCGAGTCCACCGTCGCGACCCGCATGAGCGCCCCCCCGTCCTTCGACGTCGCGGACTTCCCCGTCCCGCACGGTCGTGAGGAGGAGTGGCGGTTCACGCCGCTGGAGCGGCTGCGGGGCCTGCACGACGGCACCGCGATCGCCACCGGCGACGGCGTGCGCGTCGACGTGGAGGCGCCCGAGGGCGTCACCGTCGAGACCGTCGGCCGCGACGACGAGCGGCTCGGCCGGGCCGGCACGCCGGTGGACCGGGTCGCCGCCCAGGCGTACTCCGCCTTCGAGAAGGCCTCGGTCGTCACCGTGCCCAAGGAGACCGTGCTCACCGAGCCGGTCCGCATCTCCGTGTACGGCCAGGGCGGCACCGCCTTCGGCCACCAGCTGATCGAACTCGGCGCGTTCGCCGAGGCCGTCGTGGTCATCGACCACACCGGTGACGCCGTGCTCGCCGCCAACGTCGACTACGTCCTCGGCGACGGCGCCAAGCTCACCGTCGTCTCCATCCAGGACTGGGACGAGAAGGCCGTCCACGTCGGCCAGCACAACGCGCTGGTCGGCCGCGACGCCTCCTTCAAGTCGGTCGTCGTCACCTTCGGCGGTGACCTCGTCCGCCTGCACCCGCGCGTGACGTACGCCGCCACCGGCGGCGAGGCCGAGCTGTTCGGCCTGTACTTCACCGAGAAGGGCCAGCACCAGGAGCACCGCCTCCTCGTCGACCACAACACCCCGCACTGCAAGTCGAACGTCGCCTACAAGGGCGCGCTCCAGGGCGACAACGCCCACGCCGTGTGGATCGGTGACGTGCTCATCCAGGCCGCCGCCGAGGGCACCGACACGTACGAGATGAACCGCAACCTGGTTCTGACCGACGGCGCCCGCGTCGACTCCGTGCCCAACCTGGAGATCGAGACCGGCGAGATCGCCGGCGCCGGTCACGCCTCCGCCACCGGCCGCTTCGACGACGAGCAGCTCTTCTACCTGATGGCCCGCGGCATCCCGGAGACCGAGGCCCGCCGCCTCGTCGTCCGCGGCTTCTTCGCCGAACTGGTCCAGCAGATCGGGCTCCCCGACGTCGAGGAGCGCCTCATGGCCAAGATCGAGGCCGAGCTGGAGGCGTCCGTCTGATGCCTTTCGTCCGAGCCTGCGGGCTGAGCGAGCTGGAGGAGGACACCCCGAAGCGGGTGGAACTCGACGGCACGCCCATCTCCGTCGTCCAGACCGAGGGCGAGGTGTTCGCGATCCACGACATCTGCTCGCACGCGAACGTCTCGTTGTCGGAGGGCGAGGTCGAGGACTGCCAGATCGAGTGCTGGCTGCACGGGTCCGCCTTCGACCTGCGCACCGGCAAGCCGTCCGGCCTTCCCGCGACGCGCCCCGTCCCCGTATACCCCGTCAAGATCGAAGGGGACGATGTGCTCGTCTCCGTCACCCAGGAGTCCTGAGTCACCCATGGCAACGCTTGAAATCCGCGACCTGCACGTCTCCGTCGAGGCCGACAACGCCACCAAGGAGATCCTCAAGGGCGTCGACCTGACCGTGAAGCAGGGCGAGACCCACGCCATCATGGGCCCCAACGGCTCCGGCAAGTCCACGCTCGCCTACTCGCTGGCCGGCCACCCCAAGTACACGATCACCGGCGGCACCGTCACCATCGACGGCGAGGACGTCCTGGAGATGTCCGTCGACGAGCGCGCCCGCGCCGGCGTCTTCCTCGCCATGCAGTACCCGGTCGAGGTCCCCGGCGTCTCCGTCAGCAACTTCCTGCGCACCTCCGCCACCGCCGTCCGCGGCGAGGCCCCCAAGCTCCGCACCTGGGTGAAGGAGGTCAAGGAGGCCATGCAGCGCCTCAACATGGACCCCTCCTTCGCCGAGCGGAACGTCAACGAGGGCTTCTCCGGCGGTGAGAAGAAGCGCCACGAGATCCTCCAGCTGGAGCTCCTCCGCCCGAAGATCGCGATCCTCGACGAGACCGACTCCGGCCTGGACGTCGACGCGCTGCGCATCGTCTCCGAGGGCGTCAACCGCGTCCGCGAGACCGGCGAGGTCGGCACCCTGCTGATCACGCACTACACGCGCATCCTGCGCTACATCAAGCCGGACCACGTCCACGTCTTCGCCGGCGGCCGCATCGTCGAGTCGGGCGGCCCCGAGCTGGCCGACAAGCTCGAGGCCGAGGGCTACGCGTCGTACACGAACCGCGACGACACGAAGGGTGGCGCATCCCAGTGAGCGACGCGCGCGAGGCCACCGGCCCGCAGACGACCTGCGACTCGCAGGTGCGCCTCGCGGGCGGAGAAGCTCACGAAAGGGGCACAGTGTGACACAGCTGCCGGGCCTCCTCGACACCGAGGCGCTCCGCAAGGACTTCCCGATCCTCGACCGGGTGCTGCACGACGGCAAGAAGCTCGTGTACCTGGACAACGCGGCGACCTCGCAGACGCCGCGCCAGGTCATCGACGCCGTCAGTGAGTACTACGAGCGGCACAACGCCAACGTGCACCGCGGCGTGCATGTGCTGGCCGAGGAGGCCACGGCGCTGTACGAGGGGGCGCGTGACAAGGTCGCCGCCTTCATCAACGCGCCCAGCCGGGACGAGGTGATCTTCACCAAGAACGCCTCGGAGTCGCTCAACCTCGTCGCCAACATGCTGGGCTGGGCCGACGAGCCCTACCGCGTCGACAGCGAGACCGAGATCGTCATCACGGAGATGGAGCACCACTCCAACATCGTCCCGTGGCAGCTGCTCTCGCAGCGCACCGGCGCGAAGCTGAAGTGGTTCGGCCTCACCGACGACGGCCGCCTCGACCTGTCGAACATCGACGAGGTCATCACCGAGAAGACGAAGATCGTCTCCTTCACGCTGGTCTCCAACATCATGGGCACCGTCAACCCGGTCGAGGCGATAGTGCGCCGCGCCCAGGACGTCGGCGCCCTCGTGCTGCTCGACGCCTCGCAGGCCGCCCCGCACATGCCGCTGGACGTGCAGGCCCTCCAGGCCGACTTCGTCGCCTTCACCGGCCACAAGATGTGCGGCCCGACCGGCATCGGCGTGCTGTGGGGCCGCCAGGAGCTGCTGGAGGACCTCCCGCCGTTCCTCGGCGGCGGCGAGATGATCGAGACCGTGTCGATGAGCTCGTCGACGTACGCCCCGGCGCCGCACAAGTTCGAGGCGGGTACGCCCCCGATCGCGCAGGCCGTCGGCCTCGGCGCGGCGGTGGACTACCTGTCGTCGATCGGCATGGACAAGATCGCCGCGCATGAGCACGCGATCACGGAGTACGCGGTCCGCCGCCTCCAGGAGGTCCCCGACCTGCGGATCATCGGCCCGGTGACGGCCGAGGACCGCGGTGCGGCGATCTCGTTCGTCCTGGGCGACATCCACCCGCACGACGTGGGCCAGGTCCTCGACGAGCAGGGCATCGCCGTGCGGGTGGGCCACCACTGCGCACGGCCGGTGTGCCTCCGGTACGGAATTCCTGCGACCACGCGGGCGTCGTTCTATCTGTACTCCACGCCGGCCGAGGTGGACGCCTTGGTCGACGGGCTGGAGCACGTCCGGAACTTCTTCGGCTAGGAGCGGGTGTGAAGCTGGATTCGATGTACCAGGACGTCATCCTGGACCACTACAAGAACCCGCACGGGCGGGGCTTGCGGGACGGCGACGCCGAGGTGCACCACGTCAACCCGACGTGCGGCGACGAGATCACGCTGCGCGTGAAGTACGACGGGACGCGCATCGCGGACGTGTCGTACGAGGGCCAGGGCTGCTCGATCAGCCAGGCGTCCGCCTCCGTGCTGAACGAACTCCTCGTCGGCAAGGAACTCGCCGAGGCGCAGGCGATCCAGGCCACCTTCCTGGAGCTGATGCAGTCCAAGGGCAAGGTCGAGCCCGATGACGCGATGGAGGAGGTGCTGGAGGACGCGGTGGCGTTCGCCGGTGTCTCCAAGTACCCGGCCCGGGTGAAGTGCGCCCTGCTGAGCTGGATGGCCTGGAAGGACGCGACCGCCCAGGCGATGGGCGACGGCGCGGAGAGGAACACGGCATGACTGAGAACGACACGGCCGGGAAACTGGCGGCCGGCGGCGAGACCGCCGAGTCCGTGGAGACGCAGCCGGCAGCCGGCGCCGGGACCGACGGGGCCGCTCCGGTCGCCGCGGCGCCCGGCGGTGCGGCCACCGGGACGAAGCCGGCCTCCGAGGAGGAGGTCCGCGAGGCGCTGTACGACGTCGTCGACCCCGAGCTGGGCATCGACGTGGTCAACCTCGGCCTCATCTACGGCATCCACATCGACGACTCCAACGTCGCCACCCTCGACATGACGCTGACGTCGGCGGCCTGCCCGCTGACCGACGTGATCGAGGACCAGGCGAAGGCCGCGACGGACGGCATCGTCAACGAGCTGAAGATCAACTGGGTCTGGATGCCGCCGTGGGGCCCGGACAAGATCACGGACGACGGCCGGGAGCAGCTCCGCGCGCTCGGCTTCAACGTCTGACGCCTCGCCCCGCGCGGGCTGCGACGGCCATGCCCTCCCCCTGCTCTTCGGAGCGGCGGGGAGGGCATGGCCGTTTACTCACGTCCCGAGGGGTCGCTCCTGCCGCGGAGCGTTCGCGGCCGCGGCGAGGGTCGCGGCCAGGTTCTCCCGCCGGATGCGCTGGTCGACGTAGAGCAGGGCGACGACCAGCTGCGGGAAGGCGGCCGTGAAGACCTGGGCGACGATCTGGGCGATCACACCGAACGCCAGGGACGTCACGACGATCGCCACCGCGGCCTCGGCGCTGGGGGCGCCCTCGCCGAACCCGTCCCCGGCGAACCGCTGCACGAAGGAGAACGGCATCTGGATCGCGTAACTCGCCATCCACGCGATCAGGGAACCGAGCAGCGAGATGCCGAGGACGCGCCACCAGTCGCCGCGCACCAGCTGCGCCGACCGCGCCATGGAGTCGAGGGCGCCCCGGCCCTCGAACACCGCGACGGCGGGCGCGAAGCTGAACCGCACCCACAGCCAGACCGCCACCGGGGCGGTCGCCAGCACGCCGAGTGCGGACAGCACCAGCAGCCACCCCATACCGCTGCTCTCACCCACGGCCACGGCGAACAGCGACACCATCGAGGTCACGAGCGCCACCAGCATCAGCAGCATCGGCACGGCCGCGATCAGCCACACGAGCAGGAGGCTGCCGAGCACGGCGCCCAACCGCGACCGGGCCCGGCGCCACACCGTGCCGATGGTCACGGGCCGGCCGAGGACGGCGTCCTGGAGGACGGCCGGGCAGCTCGCGCAGACGACCGCGTTGGCCAGCAGCAGGACGAGCATGCCGAACAGGTAGACGCCGACGAACGTCGCCAGGAGCGGCAGGTACGCGTCGGGCCCGCTGAAGTCGCGCGGCGACCCGTCCACGAGGCGGTCGATGTCCTCCCGGGTGGCCAGGTATGCGAGGAGCAGCACCCCGCCGAAGAGGACGAGCGCGGCGGCGTAGGCGGCGAGCGCGATGCCGAGGAACTGCTTCCAGTGCCGGCCCAGGGTGGCGAACGCGCCCCCGAGCACCTCCGCGACGCCCAGCGGCCCGAGCGGGATCACCCCCGGCTTGGGCGGAGGCGGAGGTGCCCAGCCGCCGCCCCAGCCGTACGGCCCTCCCGGCGGTCCCGGCGGTGGTCCCGTCGGCGGCCCCCACCCGGTGTGCTGCGACATGCGTGCCCGTCCCCCTCGTACTGGTGTGTGACTCCTGACGTGGACACGTTATCCGGCTTCGATGCGTACACTCGTACACATGGGATACGGACTGCTCACCGCGGCGATCGTGGCGGAGGTCGCCGGGACGACCGCCATGAAGTACAGCGAGGGCTTCACCCGGCTCTGGCCCTCGCTCATCACCGTCGCGGGCTACCTGCTCGCCTTCACCCTCCTCGCGCAGACACTGAAGACGCTCTCCGTCGGCACCGCCTACGCGATCTGGGCCGGCGCGGGCACGGCGGCCGTCGCCGCCATCGGAATGGTCTTCCTCGACGAGTCGACCAGCCTCGTCAAGATCGCCGGCATCCTCCTGGTCATCGCCGGGGTCGTCGTCCTCAACATCGGCGGAGCCCACTGATGGCGCCGCGCCGCTACGACCCTGGCCGGCGCGACCGCATCATCGACGCCGCGATCCGGGTCGTCGGACGCGGCGGCATCGCCGGGCTCAGCCACCGCACGGTGGCCGCGGAGGCGGACGTGCCGCTCGGCTCCACGACGTACCACTTCGCCTCCCTCGACGAACTGCTCGTCGCCGCGCTGCGCCGCACCGGCGAGAACTTCGCCGCCGCCGTCCGCACCAGCGGCGCGCTCACCGACCCCGGGGCCGACCTCGCCGCGGAGCTCGCCCGGCTCACCGGGGAGTGGCTCGGCGGCGAACGCACCGGCGTGGAGCTGGAGTACGAGCTGTACCTCGCCGCTCTCCGCCGTCCGGCGCTGCGGCCCGTGGCCGCCGAGTGGGCGGACGGCGTGGCCGCCGCCCTCGCGGGCCGCACCGACCCGGCCACCGCCCGCGCGCTGGTCGCCCTGATCGACGGGATCTGCCTCCAGGTCCTGCTCACGGACACGGTCTACGACGAGGCGTACGCCGCCGAGATGCTGGGGCGCCTGCTCGCGTGAACCCTTCCCGGGCCTGCGGGCAACAAGGGACGTGACCACACCCGCCAGAGACGGAGCCCCCGTGACCGGCCCACCGGGCAAGGACGACGCCACCGTCATCGCCGCGTCCCTGGACCGCCCCGAGGACTTCGCCGAGCTGTACAACCGGCACGCCGCCGACATCCACCGGTACGCCGCCCGGCGGCTCGGTGACGCGGCCGCCGACGACATCACCGCCGACACGTTCCTCGCCGCGTTCCGGGCCCGATCCCGCTACGACCTCACCCGCGCCAACGCACGGCCCTGGCTGTACGGCATCGCCGCCAACCTGATCGGCAAGCAGCGCCGCGCCGAGATCCGCGCGCTCAACGCGCTCGCCCGCACCGGACGCGACCCGGTCGCCGAGTCCTGGGTCGACCACGCCGACGACCGCGTCACCGCCCAGGCCGCGCACCGCCCGCTCGCCGGCGCGCTCGCGTCCCTGTCGGGCGGCGACCGGCACGTGCTGCTGCTGGTCGCCTGGGCGGACCTGACGTACCAGGAGGTCGCCGAGGCGCTCTCCATCCCCGTCGGCACCGTCCGCTCCCGCCTCAACCGGGCCCGCAAGAAGGTGCGGGCCGCGCTGGGCGACTGCGACCCCACCCTCGTACGCGACTTCGCTCCGGAGGCCAGCCATGGATGAGATGCGCACGCTCCAGGACTTCCGCGCGGACGCCCCTGCCCCCGACCACGCCCGCCTCACCCCCGGCCGCCAGCGCCTCCTCGACGAGGCGGCCCGGCCCCGGCGCCTGCGGGCGGGGTGGTTGCTCGCGACGGCGGGTGCGGCGGCCGCGGTCACGGCGGTGGCGGTGCTCGTCACACTGCTGCCGGGCAGCCCGGAACCCCCGCCGCCCGCGGTCAAGCCCAAGCCGGACCAGTGGGTCTACCGCAAGACCCAGTGGTACGGGCCCCGGTGCGACACCGTGCGCAGCGGCCGCCCGGGCATGGAGTGGCTCGCCTTCGACCTCCGCCACCAGCAGGGCGACCAGCCCTGCTCGCTGGAGCAGCGCGCGGAGCCTCCCGAGGAGGCGTGGGAGCGCTACGACGGCCGGGAGGAGCGGCCCGGCTTCGACGCCACGCCTCCCGCGCAGACCCCGACGGGCGCCAGGGACAACGGGGCCGGCAGTGACACCCTCACCCACCGGCAGGCGGACGCCCTGGTCGAGGACCTGCCGGACGATCCCGGGGCCGCCCTCGTACTGATCCGGAAGCGCTCCATCCCGAGCAGTGTGTCCAGCGCGTGGCGCATGACCCGGGCCCAGCGCGACTTCGAGGAGATCGCGGAAATCCTGGGAACCGCGACCACCGTGCCCGAGGACAAGAGGAAGGTACTGCTGCGGACCGCCGGGGACCTGGAGGGAGCGCGGTCGGTCTCCACCGACGCGCCGGGGAGCGACCGGAAGCTCACGGCACTCTGGGTGGAGGGCAACCACCGCGACTACGCGTACGAGCGGAACACCTTCCGCGTCCTGATCGACCCGGAGACCCGCGAATTCCGCGGCTTCCAGCTGGTGGCCGGGATGGGGTACTGGGTCGGCGGCAAGAAGTCCGGCGGGCCCTTCGTGGCCAAGGGCACCGTCCTCGCCACCGGCCTGCGCACCGCCACCGAGGTCGTCGGCAAACCCGACCAGCGCCCCTGACGCCCGGCCCCTGACGGACGGGCCGGTCGCCCGCCCCGGGACGGGGGTCCGGGGCGGGCGGCCGGGCGGGGCGCGGGCGGGCGACCGGGAGGTGAGACCGGTTCGCCCGGGTGGTGGCGCGCCGGTTAGGTTTCAGGCATGACTTCTGCACCTCGCACCACCGGCGCCGTCGCCGCCGGCCTCGCCACCATCGCCGGTGACGGCACCGTCCTCGACACCTGGTTCCCGGCCCCCGAGCTCGTCGCCGAGCCCGGCCCCGCCGGGACGGAGCGGCTGACCGCCGACCAGGCCGTGAACCTCCTCGGTGACGGCGCCGCCAAGGCCATCGGCGTCGACGCCCGCCGCGGCGTCGAGGTCGTCGCCGTGCGCACGGTCGTCTCCTCGCTCGACGACAAGCCGCTCGACGCCCACGACGCGTACCTGCGCCTGCACCTGCTCAGCCACCGGCTGGTCAAGCCGCACGGCCAGAGCCTCGACGGGATCTTCGGGCTGCTCGCCAACGTCGCCTGGACGTCCCTCGGCCCGGTCGCCGTCGACGACCTGGAGAAGGTCCGGCTGAACGCCCGCGCCGAGGGCCTGCACCTGCAGGTCACCAGCGTCGACAAGTTCCCCCGCATGACCGACTACGTCGCGCCCAAGGGCGTCCGGATCGCCGACGCCGACCGCGTCCGGCTCGGCGCGCACCTCGCCGCCGGGACGACCGTCATGCACGAGGGCTTCGTCAACTTCAACGCCGGCACGCTCGGCACGTCGATGGTCGAGGGCCGCATCTCCGCGGGCGTCGTCATCGGCGACGGCTCCGACATCGGTGGCGGCGCCTCCACGATGGGCACCCTCTCCGGCGGCGGCAACGTCATCATCTCCGTCGGCGAGCGCTGCCTGATCGGCGCCGAGGCGGGCGTCGGGATCGCCCTCGGTGACGAGTGCGTCGTCGAGGCCGGCCTCTACATCACCGCCGGCACCCGCGTCACGATGCCCGACGGCCAGATCGTGAAGGCCCGCGAGCTGTCCGGCGCGTCGAACATCCTCTTCCGCCGCAACTCGGTCACCGGCACCGTCGAGGCCCGCCCGAACAACGCGGTGTGGGGCGGCCTCAACGACATCCTGCACAGCCACAACTGACCCGTGCGGTGGTGCACCGATTCGTGTGATCGTGCGTGACCTTTCCGCCACTCGGGTGGATAAGCAGGTCGCAACGGTCACACGATTCGGCGGCGCGAGGGACGGTTCATATGAAGATCGCAAGGCTGATCCTGCCGGGCGCGCTGGCCCTGGCGGCCGCCCTCTCCCCGGGAACCGCCCACGCCGATGAGGCGCACAGCGGCTCGGACAACGGCCACCGCGTGTCGCTGCTGTCCATCGGCCAGATCGACGACCCCATGGAGGACGTGCTGGAGCACGTCGCCATCCTCGGTCACAACCGCGTCGTCGGGTCCTGAGACCAGCTCCCCGTACGCGGCCCGCAGCCCGTCGACCACCTCCCGGTCGGCGGGCTGCGGCGTTCGCGGACCCGCCGGCGGGCCGCTCGGGCGGGCCGCTCGGGCGGGCCGCCCGGGCGGGCGGGACGAGCGGGTGAGGGTCATGATCGGAGGGTGCGGCCCGGCACGGCGCTGGGCTGCCTGTTCCTGCCCGTTCGCACGGGTGAGCGTTGCTGGAGCATCGGCTGGTTGCGAGAAGGCCCGGCGGGGTACCCGGACCTTCCCGTACGAGATGGGAGGCGATTCGCGTGGCCGGAGAACCCTCGGTCGGCGAGCTGGTGAAGCAGGCGTCGGAACAGCTCTCCGACCTGGTGAAGACCGAGATGCGCACGGCACAGGCCGAGATGATGCAGAAGGGGAAACGCGCCGGCAAGGGCGGCGGCATGCTCGGTGCCGCGGCCGCCGTCGGCTACGTCGGGCTGATCGGGGTGTGGGCCACCGTGGCCGCCGCCCTGGCCATCGTCCTCGACGTATGGCTCGCGGTGCTGATCGCGACCGCGCTGTTCCTGGCCGTCGCCGGTGCGCTCGCGGTCATGGGCCGCGCGCAGCTGAAACGGGCGGTGCCGCCCAAACCGGAGCGGGCGATCGACGGCGTGCGATCGGACGTCCACGAGCTCAAGGAGAGGGTCCACCGATGACACGGGACACGCACCACAGCCCCGGGCCTGACGAACTCCGCCTCCAGGCGGCACGCAAGCGGCAGGAACTGGGCGAGACCATCGACCAGCTCATGGCCAAGACCGATGTGAAGGCGCGCGCCGCCCACCTCGTGCACGACAAGACACCGGAACAGGTCCGTGAGAACACCCGGCCCCTCCTCGCGGCGGTCGCCGCGGCCGTGGTGGCGGGTGTCGTGCTGTGGCAGCTGCGGCGCAGCGGAAAGTGGGGGTGAGCGCCGCAATGGCGAAGCAGAAGAAGCGCAAGCAGAAGCTCCTCTACCGGCCGGTGGGCATCCTGCTCGGCATGGCGGGCGGCGCCGTGGCGAGCACGCTGTTCGCCAAGGCGTGGGCGGCGGTCGGTGACGGTGACGCCCCGGACGCCATGGACGAGGAACGGGAGTGGAAGGAGATCCTCCTGGCCGCGGCCATCCAGGGCGCCATCTTCGCGGTGGTCAAGGCGGCGGTCGACCGCTCCGGCGCGGTGGGCGTACGGCGCCTCACCGGCACCTGGCCGGGCTGACGGTCCCGGCCGGGCCGCCCGCGTCCCGCGTCCGGCATTGACCTCAACCGCACTTCATTTCCCACCATGGTCGTGCAGCCGCGCCCGCACCGGGCGCGGCCCTCAGCGGGAGGAACACGACATGACCGTGGTCAGCGAGCCCCACGCCCGTCCGGACCTGCGGCGCCCCGGCACCGGCGTCGTCAAGGTGAGCACCTGGCGCGTCGGTACGCCGGAGCGGCAGCGGGCCGCCGTCGACGCCATCGCCGCGGCCTGGCGCCGCCGGGACTGGCCGGACGTGGGGCTGCGGTCGTACACCGTCCACATCGGCGAGGACGGGGACACGCTCCTGCACTACTCGCAGTGGACCAGCGAGGAGGCGTACGAGGAGTTCTTCCGGTCCCACCGGGACGAGCGGAACGCCGAGATCGACGCCGCCGTCCCCGGCATCGAGCGCGTCGCGCTCCACTCGTACGCGCTCTACCGCAGCGCCCCGCCGGACCCGGACGACCACCGCGTACCCGGCTGCGTCGTGATCGTCGACGTCGAGTTCGACGGGCCGGACCCCGATCGCCAACGCGCTTGGGTGGACGGCGTGTTCGACGCGCTCGCCGGTGACCCGGCCCCCCACCCCGGCGGCATGTCGGCCCACTTCCATCTCGGCCTCGACGGCACCCGGGTGCTCAACTACGCCGAGTGGGAGAGCGCCGGGGCGCACGTCGAGGCACTCGCCGCGCCCGGCGACGGGGTCGGCTCCGACACCCCGCAGTGGCGGAAGGTACTGACCTTCCCCGGCGTCGTCGGGGGCGGGGTGAAGCGGTACGCGCCCGCGCTGAGCCTCGGCGCGGGCGCGGGCGCGCACTGAGCGACTACGGCCGGAAGCGCAGGACCTGCGGGTCGTGATCGCTGTTCTGCTCGGCGAACTCGGCGTTGATGTGCACGCTGTCGTACGCGAAGCGGCGGATCGACGGGCTGGTCAGGATCTGGTCCAGCACCTGGCTGTTGCCCTGGTAGACGTACGAGTAGCGCTCGCTGCGGGGCAGCGAGGTGATCGCCGCGCGGAGGGCGCCGTCGGCCGTCAGGGCCTTCGTCGTCCCCGAGAACTCGAAGTCGTTGATGTCGCCGAGCACGACGACGTCGGCGCCGCGCTGGACCTCCAGGACGTCCTTGACGAAGGCGTTGACCGCCTGCGCCTGCTGGAGCCGCTTGGCCTCGGAGGAACGGTTCGGCGGCTGGTGGTGCGAGACCAGCGACTCGTCGCCGCCCTTCGAGCCGAAGTGGTTGGCGATGACGAACACCGTCTCGCCCCGGAAGGTGAACTCGCCCGCCAGCGGCTTGCGGCTGTTCTCCCAGGCCGTGTTCGCCGGGTCGATCCGGCCGGGGGAGTGGGTCAGGGCCGCCCGGCCCTTCTCGCGGACCACACCGGTCGCCGTCGCGGCGTCGCCGCCCGCGCGGTCCGTGAAGGACACCCGCGCCGGGTTGAACAGGAACGCCTGGCGGATGTTGCCGCCCGGCTCACCGCCGTCCTTGTTGTTCTCCGGGTCGATGCTGCGCCACTGGTACGCCGGGCCGCCGGCCGCGACGATCGCGTCCGTGAACTTCTTCAGCGTCTGGTCGGCGGCGACGGTACCGTCGTTCTTGGCGCCGTTGTTGTCCTGGATCTCCTCCAGGGCGAGGACGTCCGGCGAGGCCAGGTTCTCGACGACCGCCTTCGCCAGCGCGTCGAACTTCTCCTGGGGGTCCGAGGGGTCGAGGTTCTCGACGTTGTACGTCGCCACCGCCAGCTCGCCGCGGTGCTGCTTCCTGGTCCGCTCCCGCTCCAGGCCGCGGTCGGCGACCGTGCCGAGGGTGCGGGCGGTGAGCGTGTAGCCGCCGAACTGGTTGAAGTCCAGCGGGCCCTCGGTCGTCCCGGTCAGCCAGTCGCCGACGTTCGCCTTCGGGAAGGGCTGCTCGGAGACCGGGGCGAGCGACTGGATCTGGAGGCGCCCGGTGTTCTGCGCGGTGTACGAGCCGTAGACCGTGCCGCCGCGCCGGTTGTCGTTCTCGTGCGGCTTCACCGTCACCCACAGCTCGTGGTACGGGTCGGTCGCGCCGACGACCCGGGAGGAGCCGACGCGGACGTTGGTGCCCTCCAGGGACTCGTAGTAGTCCAGGGCGTACCGGCCGGGCCGCAGGGTCAGCCCGTTGACGGACCCGCCGGCCGCCGGGTCGCCCGCCGGGGCGTACGCGGACGGCACGGAACGGGCCGAGACGGTGACCGGCGCCGGGACCGGGTTGCCCGAGGAGATGACGGTGACCGTGGGCTTGGTGATCTGCGTCAGCGACTGGTTCCCGGACGACGCACCCCCCGGGACGTACTCGGTGACCGTGCCGGAGACGGTGACCGCGTCACCGACGGCGACCGTCGGGACGGAGCCCGTGTAGACGAAGACGCCCTCGCTGGTGGCCGGGTTCGCGTCGGCCTGCGTGTCCTGGAACCAGAAGCCGCGCGAGCCGTACGCCCGTACGCCGGTGACGACGCCGGTCACACCGCTGACCTGCTGCCCGACCAGCGGGGATATCCGGGTGGTGCCCTGGATGTCGTGGATGCGTGTCGCGTCGGCGGTGTCCGCGGCGGTCGCCGACCCGGTGGCGACCAGGCCGGCGGCGAGAGCGGCGGCGACCACGGCCGAAACGGCGGCGGTGCGCGGTGCGGTGCGCGGCGCGGATCTCGGAAGGGAGGAAGGCATCACGATGCTCCGAAGGTGGTGGAGGGTACTGAGCGGTAGCTCTACGCGCGTCAATCTCTTGGCTTGAACCTGTACTTGTCAAGGGTTCGGCGGGAGGCCCGTCGGTGTACGGGACTTGACCGGTACATGAACTGCCAGGCAGGGCCCCGAATACGTCTACGCTGGGGGCCGCCCGACCCCGCGCACGTCCCGAGGAGAAACCGCTGATGTCGTCGGAACGCCCCACCCTGCCGCCGGTGCGGCTGCCCTCGGACGCGGAGCTGGCGCGCGACGCGCTCGCCGCCCCGCTGCTCGCCAGGGCCGTGCGGCTCGCCCGCTGGGCGGGACCCGGGACCCGGGTCGGCGCGGGCGGCGAACTCGTCGACGAACAACTGCCCGCCGCCGCCGAAGCGCTCGGGCTCGCCCCCGACGACGACGGCGCCGCCTACGCCAGCGAGGCCTGGCGCGTCGCCGTCGACACCGGACTCGTCGCCGTCGAGGACCCCCAGGACGACGAGAACGGCGCCGAAGAGGGCACCGTCGAGGCCGGCGACCAGCTCGCGCTCGTCACCGGCGGCACCCCCCAGGACGTCCTCGCCCTGTGGCTCGACGCCCTGGAGACCGCGTACGCCGACGCGACCGCCCCCCTCATCGACGACCTCGCCGACCACCTCGGCGACGACGGAGAACTCGACCTCGACTCCCTCGACTGGGACCCGCAGGCCGAAGCCGACTTCCTCGACGGCGTCCTCGGCAACCTCTACCTCCTCACCGTCACCGAAGGCGGCTCCGGCGACGCCCCCGTACCCCTGCCGGCGCTCGCCGCGTCGATGATCGTCCCCGACGACATGGGCGAACCGACCGACGACGTCCTGGAACAGGTCTCCGACGCCATGATGCGGCTGGACGACCAGTTCCAGGTCCTCGAACCCATCGGCCTCGTCGAATACCAGCCCGTCGACGAGGCCCTCATGGCCGAAGAGGGCGAAGAGCCCACGCCCCTGGGCGACGACGAGGACGTCTCCCGGTACGGACTCGTCAAACTCACCCCCCTCGGGCTGTACGGCGTCCGCGCCCGCATGCTGGAGGCCGGCGTGGACGCGCCCGCCGTCGGCGACCTCGCCGACAAGGGCGCCGACACCCTGCTCGACGGAGTGGCCCACTACCCGGCCGGCCCCGCGCGCGCCGAGACCCACGCCTGGCTCGACCGCCGCGAGGCGCTCCCCGCGGCGCGCGAACTGCTCGCCGCGGCGAAGGGTTCCGACGCCGGCTCACCCCTGCGCCGGCTCCACTGCCAGCAGGCGCTGTCGCTCGTCGGCGCCGACGCCGAACCCGCCGTACGGGACGTCCTCGACGACCCCGAACTCGGCGGCCTCGCCCGCGTCTGGCTCGCCGAACGCGGCGCCGCGGACGTCCCGGCTCCGCCGGAGACGATGATCTTCTGGCTCGCCATCGACACGATCGCCGCGCAGCTGCACGCGGTGGCCGGGGGCGACTCCGAGGAACTCCAGGAACTCGTCGAGGGCCTGACCAGCCAGCACACCGGCTTCTTCGAAGCGGCCTGGCGGGTCGACCACCCGGCGACCCCCGAGGTCCTCGAGGCGATGGGCCGCCTGCACCGCGACAAGGGCGCGGCGAAGGAAGCACGCAAGGCGGCGTTCAAGGCCCGCTCGCGTTCCGACGCCTGACGGGGGCCGGCCCCCGTCACCCCGGCGCGCCCGTGGCGGGCGACCACCCCGCCCGTCTCGTTGTGGGCTCGCCCCGCTGGGCCACCCTCGCCCCCCGTTGTGGGCAGTCGTCCCGCTGGGGCGGGACGGGTGGGCACAACGGACCGGGGCGGTGCCTCGTCCCGGTTCGCCCAGGGGCGGTGCCTGTTCCCGGTTCGCCCGGTGGGCGGTGCGGATACGCACGGTGGGTGGGGGGCGTGGCCCCTCCGGGCTCGCCTCCTCGGGGCCGGCGGCCTCGGGTTACGAGGATGGGAGCCCCGGTAGCGCCGCCGGTCCCCTGCGGGGGCGACCCTGCACGGCCCCGCCCCGGTGCGTCGCCGGGTGCGGGGCGGTGGGTCAGGTGCGGAGGTGGGACGCGCCGTTGAGGTCGAGGATCGTGCCGGAGGACCACTCCGCTGCGGGGGACGCGAGCCAGAGGACCGCCGCGGCGATCTCCTCCGGGTCGGCGACCCGGCCGAACGGGCTCTGGGCGCGGATCGCCTCGCCCTCCGCGCCGGTCAGGCGGTCCGCGACGCGTTCCGTGGTGAAGAACCCCGGCGCGACCGAGGCGACGGCGATGCCGTACGGGGCGAGGGAGACCGCCAGCGACTGGCCGAGGGCGTGGACGGCCGCCTTGGTGGCGCCGTAGGCGGGGTGGTCCGGTTCGCCGCGGAAGGCGCCGCGGGAGCCGATGTTGACGATCCGTCCGCCGGTGCCCTGGTCGATCATGCGGCGCGCGGCCAGGTGGCTCAGGTGCGCGGTGGCGAGCAGGTTGACCGAGACGTGCTGCTGCCACGCCGCCACCCACGCGTCGTACGGCGTCTCGGGCAGCGGGTGGCGGGTGTTCACCGCCGCGTTGTTGACCAGGACGTCCAGGCCGCCCAGCGCGGCGGCGGCGGTGTCGGCGACGCGGGCGGCCTCCCCGGGGTCGGCGAGGTCGCCGGACACCAGGGTGTGGCCCGTTCCGGAGAGGGAGTCGAGCGTGGTGCGGGCGTCGTCGGCGCGGGTGCCGTAGTGCACCGCGACCCGGTCGCCGTTCGCGGCGAAGGCCCGGGCCACGGCGCGCCCGAGGCCCCGGGAGGCGCCGCTGACGAGGACGCGACGGCCGGTGGGGGGAAGGTTCACGGGGAACGCCTTTCGGTGGGGGGCCAGCTGTCGGGGTCCAGTACGCCCAGCACGTACGCGCGGGCGACCAGAGCCGTACGGCCCGGGACGCCCCAGCGGCGGGAGAGGCGGGTGAGGTGGTAGTTGACGCCGTCCACGGTGAGGTCGACCGCGCGGGCGATGCGCTCGGTCGTCGCGCCGGAGGCGGCGAGGGCGAGGATGCGCCTCTCCGTCCCGGACACCTCGGCCGCGGGGCGCCGTGCGCGGTCGCCCAGGACCTTCAGCACCACCAGGAGGCACAGCGGGGCGTCCGCCGAGTCGCTGACCGTGTCCGCGGTCAGCTCCCCGTACCGCTCCCGCCCGTCCGGGCCCGTCCAGTCGACCCGCATCGGATAGCGGGACCGGTGACCCCGCCGGACGGCCTCCTCGATGCGGTGGACCTGGTCCGCCGAGCGGGGGTGGAACAGCTCCAGGACGTTGCGCCCCGGCAGCCGGCCGGGCGTCGTGCCCCACTCCGCCGCCATGGCCGGGTTGGCCAGCAGCACTTCGCCGTCCGTCTGGCACACCGCGACCGGCACCGGCATCCGGTCGAAGATCAGGAGCGCCCGGTTGCGCCAGAGGACGTCGTGCATGGCACTACAGAATCATGTAGAAGACCCGTCGGGGCGGGCGGGTGCCGGGGGTGAGGGTGTGGGGCATGAGGAACGACACCCCCGTACCCGTCGTCGAGATCGCGTCGACCACGTCCACCCCCCTTCAGCAGGTCATGGACCTCCTCCGGGAGCACGGCCCCGTGATCCGGCGCCGGCTGCACGGACGGGACGTTCTCTTCGTCGCCGACCCGGACCTGGTCGCCGAACTGTGCGACGAGGAACGCTTCGCCAAGCACGTCGGCCCGGCGCTGGAGAACGTCCGCGCGTTCGCCGAGGACGGGCTGTTCACCGCGTACAACGACGAGCCCAACTGGGCCAGGGCGCACGACGTGCTGATGCCGGCCTTCGCGCTCGGGTCGATGCGTACGTACCACCCGGTCATGCTGCGGGTGGCGCGGCGCCTGATCCGGTCCTGGGACGCGGCCGAGACGCCCGTCGACGTGCCGGAGGACATGACGCGGATGACCCTCGACACCATCGGACTGGCCGGGTTCGGCTACGACTTCGCGTCCTTCGCGCGCGACGAGCCGCACCCCTTCGTCCAGGCGATGGTCCGCTGCCTGGAGTGGTCCATGCACCGCCTGGGGCGGCGGGCGGGGGACGACCACGACGCCGAGGACGCGGCCTTCGGTGAGGACGCGGCCTATCTGGCCTCCGTCGTGGACGACGTCATCACCGCGCGGACGGCGTCCGGGGAGACCGGGCAGGACGACCTGATGGGGCTGATGCTGGGCTCCGACCTGGATCACGCCAACATCCGCAACCAGGTCATCACCTTCCTCATCGCGGGCCACGAGACCACCTCCGGAGCGCTGGCGTTCGCCCTGTACCACCTGGTCAAGCATCCTGGTGAACTGCGCGCCGTGCAGCGGGAGGTGGACGCGCTGTGGGGCGACACGGACGGCCCGGAGCCGACGTTCGAGGAGGTCGGCCTGTTGCGCCGGACGCGTCAGGTGCTGAACGAGGCACTGCGGCTGTGGCCGACGGCCGCCGCGTTCAGCCGCCACGCGCGCGTGGACACCGTGCTCGGTGGCCGGATCCCGATGCGCGCCGGCGACGCGGCCACCGTCGTCGTACCGATGCTCCACCGCGACGCGGCCGTCTGGGGCGACAACCCCGAGCTGTTCGACCCCTCCCGGTTCGACCCCGAGGCGGAGGCGGCCCGCCCGGTCCACGCCTACAAGCCCTTCGGCACCGGCGAACGTGCCTGCATCGGGCGGCAGTTCGCCCTGCACGAGGCGACGATGCTGCTCGCCATGCTCGTGCACCGGTACCGGTTCGCCGACCACGACCGCTACGGGCTGCGGGTGAAGGAGACGCTCACCCTCAAGCCCGACGGCTTCACGCTGGAGATCTCGCCGCGTACGGAGCGGTTCGCGCGCCGTGCGGAGCCGGAGGCGGTGGAGGAGAGTGCTGCGGGCGGGCCTTCGCGGGTCCTGGACGGCACCGGGGTGCTGGTGCTGCACGGGAGCAACTACGGCACGTGCCGGGGCTTCGCCGCGGACCTGGCGGCCGCCACCGAGGGCATCGGCTGCGCGGCGGAGGTCGCCCCGCTGGACGCGTACGCGGGCGGCCTGCCCGCCGGGCGGCCGGTCGTGGTCGTCGCCGCCTCCTACAACGGCCGCCCCACGGACGACGCCGCCGGGTTCACCGAGTGGCTGGAGAAGGCCGGGGCGGGCGCCGTGGACGGGGTCCCGTACGCGGTGCTGGGCGTCGGCGACCGCAACTGGGCCGCCACCTACCAGCGCGTGCCCGGCCGCGTCGACACCCGGCTCGCCGAGCTGGGCGGTGACCGCCTCGTGGCGCGCGGGGAGGCGGACGCGTCCGGCGACCTGGGCGGTGCGGTGCGCGCGTTCACCGGCACCCTGCTGCGGGAACTGCTGGACCGGTACGGCGACCCTGCCTTGGCGGGGGAGGCCGGCGGGCCCGCGTACACCGTCACCGAGCTGACGGGCGGCCCCTTGGACGCCCTGGCGCGACGGCACGACCTGGTTCCCATGACGGTGACCGCGAGCCGCAGCCTGACGGAGCCGGCGTACGCGCGCGTGAAGCGGTTCGTCCGCGTCGCGCTGCCCGAGGGCGTCACCTACCGCACCGCCGACCACCTGTCGGTCCTGCCCGCGAACCCGTCCGCCCTCGTCGAGCGCACGGCCCGGCTCCTGGGCGCCGATCCGGACACCGTACTGAGCATCGTCCCGGCCGCCGGCCCCGGGCTCGCCGCCCTGGCGGTCGACCGGCCCGTCACCGTGCGCGAACTCCTCACCCACCACGTGGACCTGGGGCACCGGCCCGGTGCCGAGGCGCTCGCCCGGCTCGCCGCGCTCAACCCCTGCCCGCCCGAGCAGGCCGCCCTGCGCGCGGTCCCGCCGGGCACGGCCACCCTGCCGGACCTGGTCGAGGCCCACCCCGCGCTGCGCGAGGCGCTCACCTGGCCGGTGCTGCTGGAACTGCTGGAGCCGATGCGGCCGCGGACGTACTCGGTGTCGTCGTCACCGGCCGTGGACCCCGGCCACGCCGACCTGATGGTGTCGGCGGCGGCCCCCGGGACCGGCTCCGCGCACCTGGCGTCGGTCCGGCCCGGCGACACCGTCCTCGCCGGGGTGCGCCCGTGCCGGGAGGCGTTCCGCGTCAGCCACGGCGACACGCCGCTGATCCTGGTCGCCGCCGGAACCGGACTCGCCCCCTTCCGGGGCGTGGTCGCCGACCGGCGGGCCCTCGCCGCCGCCGGGACGCCCGCCCCGGCCCCGGCGCTGCTCTACTTCGGGTGCGACGCCCCGGATGCCGACTACCTGCACGGCGACGAGCTCGCGGCGGCGCAGGCCGAGGGCGTCGTGTCCGTACGCCCCGCGTTCAGCGAGGCCCCGGTGGACGGTGCCCGGTTCGTCCAGCACCGGATCGAGGCCGACGCGGCCGAGCTGTGGCCGCTGCTCCGGCGGGGCGCCCGGGTGTACGTGTGCGGGGACGCCTCCCGGATGGCTCCCGGCGTCCGGGACGCGTTTCGCGCGCTGTACGTGCGGCACACGCCGGGCGCGGACGACGAGGCGGCCCGCACCTGGCTGGACCGCCTCGTCACCGACGGGCGCTATGTGGAGGACGTCTACGGCGGGTGACCGGGTCAGAGGGCCTGCGCGGCCGGCTTGACCATGCCGCGCACGGTCCTCGACTTCACGAACTCGCCCATGGCGGTCATCTCCCACTCACCGGAGAACTGCTTGATGAGCTTGGCCATCATGACGCCTGTCTGCGGCTCGGCCGAGGTCAGGTCGAAGCGCACCAGCTCCTCGCCGGTCGCCGCGTCCATCAGCCGGCAGTACGCCTTGGCGACCTCGGTGAACTTCTGGCCGGAGAAGGAGTTGACCGTGAACACCAGGCCGGTGGCGTCGGCGGGCAGCCGGCCGAGGTCGACCATGATCACCTCGTCGTCGCCCGCGCCCTCGCCCGTGAGGTTGTCGCCGGAGTGCTTGACCGCGCCGCCCAGGATGGTCAGCTTGCCGAAGTAGCAGCTGTCCAGATGGTTGCGCTGCGGGCCGTACGCGATGACGGAGGCGTCCAGGTCGATGTCCTTGCCGCGGAACGCGGGCTCCCAGCCGAGGCCCATCTTGACCTGGGAGAGCAGCGGACGACCGCCCTTGACGAGGGAGACGGTCTGGTTCTTCTGGAGGTTGACCCGGCCCTTGTCGAGGTTGATCTTCCCGGCTCCGGGGGCGGGCGCGGGCGGCGCCGGGGGAGCGGCCGGCGCGGCCTGGGCGGGCGGTGTCACCGGCGCGGGCGTCACGGGGGCGGACGGGGGCGTCGGCGCCTGCGCGGGGGCGGGGGCGGGCGCGGCCTGCGCGGGCTCCTCGTCGACCGAGACGCCGAAGTCGGTGGCGATGCCGGCCAGCCCGTTGGCGTACCCCTGTCCGACCGCGCGGGCCTTCCAGGCGCCGTTGCGGAGGTAGACCTCGACGACGACCAGCGCGGTCTCGGTGCCCAGCCGCGGCGGGGTGAAGGTGGCGAGCGCGCTGCCGTCGTCGGCGTTGCGGATGGTGGCGGTGGGCTCGATGCCCTGGAACGTCTGCCCCGCGGCGTCCGGGCTCGCGGTGACGACGATCTTCTCGATGCCCGGCGGCACGGCTGCCGTGTCCACGATGATGGCGTCGGGCGCCGTGCCGCCGCCCGACCGGTAGGTCACGCCGGGGCCGGACGGCTGGTTGTAGAAGATGAAGTCGTCGTCGGAGCGCACCTTGCCGTCGGCGGTGAGCAGCAGGCCCGATACGTCGAGCCGCACGGGCGCGGCGACGTCCACCGCCACGCGCGTGACGGGAAGCGGGATGTTCGAGCCGGGGGTCATAGCTGTCATGCCGGGGTAACGAGCGAGGTCCCTTTGCCGTTCCCTTACCTTCGGCCACTCCGGTTACGGGGGTGGTCGCGGGCGGTCCGCTCGTTGCCGTGCTTGTACGCGCCGGTCCAGCGCGCCATGACCAGCTGGGCGTCGCCGGACCGCGCCTGGTCGAGGAACTTCTCCGCGCGGGCGCCGCGCAGGGTGCCGGCGGGGCGGCCCTGGTGGGTGATCTCGACGGTGCCGTCGGCGAGGCGCTCATAGGTGAAACCGTGGGGTCTGGGCATGGGCGGCATCCTCCCGGCCGGCCGCCCGGTCCGTCATCCGGTTTTTCAGCACGGCCACCGGGGCGGGTGGTCCGTACAGAAGGGGCCGCCGAGGTGCGCGTGGGCGGGGTCGGCGTCGTCCGGTTCACCGAGTTCGGCGATCAGCTTCGCGGCGTACTGCTCGGAGTCGTCCCGCGGTTCGTAGCCGAGTCCCCGGGCCGTCGAGAGGTCCCACCACAGGCGGGTGTTGGCGGAGGAGCCGTACACCACGGTGTGCCGGACGTCCTCGGCGGTGAGGGCCGCGTCGACGAGGCGGGCGCAGTCGCCGGGGCTCAGCCAGACCGAGAGCATCCGCACCGTGGTGGGCTCCATCTCGCAGGCGCCGATCCGCACGGAGACCGTCTCCACGCCGTGCCGGTCCCAGTAGAGCTGGGCCAGGTCCTCGCCGAAGCACTTGGACAGGCCGTAGAACGTGTCGGGGCGGTGGGGCGTGCCGACCGGTATGAGCGGGCCGTCGGCGCGGGGGCGCGGGGTGAAGCCGACGGCGTGGTTGCTGGACGCGAACAGGATCCGCCGCACGCCCTCCGCCCGGGCCGCCTCGTACAGGTGGTACGTGCCCTCGACGTTGGTGCGCAGGATCTCCTGGAAGGGCGCCTCCAGCGAGATGCCCGCAAGGTGGACGATCGCGTCGACGCCCCGTACCGCCTCGCGCAGCGCCTCCTCGTCGGCGAGCGAGGCGGTGATCGCGTCTGGTTCGCTCGCGATGGGGACGGCGTCGAGGAGGCGCAGCTCGTACCCGTACGCGGGCAGCAGCCCCCGCATCAGGGTGCCGACGCCGCCGGCGGCTCCGGTGAGCAGGACGGTCCGGGGAGCGGGCATGGGCGGGTCTCCTCGCTGGGCGGTGGGGGCGGCCGGGGCGGTGGGGGACGCCGTCAAGTGTGGCGGCGGTGGGCCGCTTTCGTCCGTGGGTTGCCGTTTTCCGTCGAACACCGATCCGCGCGTTGCAGTCCCGCGGAACCCGTGTCGATCCGTTCGCCATGCCCCGGCCCGCGGACCAGGGCCGCCGACCGGAGCGGCTGTCTGCCCTACATCCCGTCCCCGCGGCCCTTGGGGCGCGGCCCAGGAGACTGCTGGAAGCCCTGTGCGGCGATCGACATCGACAGTCCGTCGGTGAGCCATCGGTGTGCCACGGTCATGTTCAGGACACGGCCGGCCGTGGCCGTGCCGACCAGGGCCCAGTACTTCACCAATCGGGGGTCGAAGCCCGATGACCGCGACACCAGCCCGTGCAGGTGCGCGCGGAAAGCGGGGGTGTCCGACTCCCGCCGGGCCCGGGCGTGGGCGGACACGAACGCGTCCACGGCGTCGCCGGCGCCCGGCGGCAAGCCTTGGCCCAGAGCGGCGGCCGTCAGCGCGGCGGCTTCGTCGATCTCCGCGTAGAAGGCGGGGCCGTCCCTCATCTCTTCGTCGTGGTCCTGGGTCCAGCGGGTGAAACCGGGCGTGGAGACGAGCAGGTGGAGCTCGGCGTAGGCGAGAGCTGTGGCGGGGACGGGGTCCTGCGGCGGCGCGGGGGCCAGCATGGCGACCATGATGTCGAGGCGAGGCTTGGGCATGGTCGCGGACAGCTCGCGGTACCAGTGATCGGTGAGCGTGCGGTGCGCCTCCGGGAGCCGCTGAACGCGGGAGAGTATCTCCAGGCGCCGGAGCCGTTCCTCGCCCGGGCAGTCGTCCAGTGATCTGAGCGTGGCCTCGCGCCACCGCAGTTCGGTCAGACGTTCCTGCACCGCTTCGAGTTCGGTCGCCACCAGCTCGCCGAGCGTGCACTCCCCCGTGACCACCTGCGTGATCGTCGCGATCGGGGTGTCCAGCGCCCGCAGGCGCCTGATGAGCCGGATCCGCTCCCACGCCTCGGTGCCGTAGCGCCGATGACCACCGGTACTACGAGCGGCCACCGGCAGCAGACCGCTGTCGGAGTAGTAGCGGAGCGTCTTGACGGGAACACCCGTTCCGGCCGCGAGTTCACCGATGCTCCACGTGTCTTGCGTCACAGCCCCTTGAACCTCCAGTGCGCGGGAGGTCCTAGCGTATTGATCGCCGACGGGTCGGTCCGCACCGGTCTCACGCGCCACCGCGTCCCGTCCCCCTACACAAGAACGGTGGTACATATGCCCCCGACCACGACAGCACCGCGTCCCTACGGAAGAGCCAGACTCCGCGTGGTGCTCCTCCCCTTGTTGTGTGCGGTGGCGTTGCTGCCGGCCACCGCCGTACCCGCGGCCGGCGCCGCAAACCCCGCGTCCCCTGACTCAACGAGGCAAGGCCGTACGGTCGTACGGACGGAGCAAGGCCTGGTGCGCGGCGTGTCCCACGACTCGTACACCGCCTTCGACGGCATTCCCTACGCCGCGCCGCCGACCGGACCGCGGCGCTGGCGTGCCCCCGTTCCCGCCGCCGCGTGGCAGGGTGTGCGT
Source organism: Streptomyces ficellus (assembly GCF_009739905.1). Taxonomy (NCBI): domain Bacteria; kingdom Bacillati; phylum Actinomycetota; class Actinomycetes; order Kitasatosporales; family Streptomycetaceae; genus Streptomyces; species Streptomyces ficellus. The sequence continues at coordinate 5,699,433 of NZ_CP034279.1, forward strand.
GACGCCACGAGGCCGGCTGAACGCTGTGTGCAGATGCCGGCACCGGGTGGGGGCGCGGTCACCGGCTCGGAGGACTGCCTCTACCTCAACGTCACGGTGCCGGCGGCGAAGCCGGCAGCGAAGAAGCGGCCTGTGCTGGTGTGGATGCACGGCGGTGCGTTCCTGGGCGGTTCCGGCAGTGACTACAGCGCTGAACGGCTGGCGGTTCAGGGTGACGCCATCGTCGTCACGGTCAATTACCGGTTGGGGATTTTCGGCTACTTCGGCCACTCCGGGTTGGGCGCCGCCCCGCCGTTCGGCCTGGCGGACCAGCAGGCCGCCCTCCGCTGGGTGCGGGCGAACGCCGCGCGTTTCGGCGGCGATCCGGGCAGTGTCACGCTGTTCGGTGAGTCGGCAGGCGCCCTCAGCATCTGTGCCCACCTCACCTCGCCGCCGGCCGCAGGACTCTTCCAACGGGCCGTCCTCCAGAGCGGTTCCTGCCTCACGTCGTTCCCGCGCGGCGCGCTCGGCCCCGGAACACCGGCCTACGAGCCGTTCGCCTCACAGGCCGATGTCCAGACGGCCGGTGCGGAGGCTGCCCGGCAACTGGGCTGCACCGAGGGTGGCAGGGACGAAGTTCTGGCGTGCCTGCGCGGGCAGGGCACGGATCGTCTCGCCACCGCGCAGCTGATGCAGTCCTTCAACCGCCCTGCCTTCGGCAACGGGCTGCTTCCCGTAGCACCCGCCCGGGCGTTGGCGTCGGGACGCTTCCACCGCATCCCGGTCATCCTGGGCAGCAACCACGATGAGATGCGGATGTTCGTCGGCCTGTCGCTCGCAGCCTTCCCGATCCGTACGGAGGGCGACTACCGAGCCCGCCTGGCGGAAGCCTTCGGGGCTGCGGCACCAGCCGTCGAGGCGCGGTATCCGGCAGCAGACCATCCCTCTCCCGCGCTGGCCTGGGCGGCGGTGCTGACCGATCGATCCTTCACGTGCACCACGCTGGCAGCCGGCCGGACCGTCGCGGCACACGCGCCCGGCCTGCCCGTCTACGGCTACGAGTTCAACGATCCGGACGCTCCCGTCCTCGCCGGGCTGCCGGCGAACCCGGGATTCACCTACGGGGCGGCGCACGGCTTCGAGATGCCGTACCTGTTCACCTCGTTCCCCACCGAACGCCCGCTCAACGACGGCCAGCGCGCCCTGTCGGACCTGATGGTCGGCTACTGGACGGACTTCGCGCGCACCGGTAACCCGAACACCACCGACGCACCGTTCTGGCCCGCCCTTCGCGCTTCGTCGCCTCACGCGGCATCGGTGCAGTCGCTGGCTCCGGGACCGGGCGGGGTCCACCCCGTCGACGCGTATGCCGCACACGGGTGCTCGTTCTGGGACCGCCTGTCCCGGTGAGCCGCCCGCGGCCTCGGGTGGGCACCCTGCGGAAAACGCGATCCTTGGTGACATCCCACGGACGCCTGACGGCGTTCGGCAACCAGTTGATCGATGTACACCGCTGGCTCCGCGAGGAGTTCGCCATGCTGCGCGACGACGTCGACGCCTCCCTCGCGGGCGGCGCGGGGCTGCGCGAGCTGCGGACCCACTGCCTCACCTTCCGTTCGGCGCTGAACCGGCACCACCACGGTGCGGACGCCCCCGCGTTCACCGCGGTCGCCGAGCAGTTCCCGGAACTGCGGACGATCCTGGAGGTGTCCGGGCTGAATGCGCTGGAAGCGCCGGGGTGGGACCGTTCCCCGCCGGCGTTCCTGCACGGGGAGGCCGCGGAGGACTGACCCCGGCACCCTGCCCTAGGGAGTGTCCGGAAAGTATCGGCGTCCGCCCGGAGGGCGGGGCCATGGCGACCGACGACAACGCGGCGACAGTGCGTGCAGGGCGTCACGGGCCAGGCGAGACTTTACGGACACGACCTAGGCCGTCCGGTGCCCCGCCCTCCGCTCGTACCGCAGGGCCACCGCCGTCACCACCGCGCCCAGGCCCTCCCACAGGGCCACGCCGGCGAACCCGGCCGGGGCGCGGCCGGTGGCGACCGCGAGGAGGAACACGGTGCAGGTCAGGAGCCGGAAGGGAACGGTCCAGCGGAAGAAGGCCTTCCAGTCGGCCAGCGCCGCCAGCACGTAGTACACGCCCATGTTCACCGCGGCCATCGACGAGGCGGTCAGGAACATCAGGGTGTGGTCCCCGTCCGCGCGCCGGGCGTCCGGCAGGGGCGTGAAGCCCATGACCGTCAGCAGCGTGCCGGGGGAGACCAGGCCCACGACGCCCAGCGCGGTGGCGAGCAGTCCGAAGACCGCCATGGTCCAGCCGGACGGGGAACGGGGGCGGTGACGGGACAGCGGTCGCACGGTGGGTCCTCCCTACGCACAGGGGTACGAAGGACCTGCATACCGTGCGGCCGCCGGCCGTCCGCGCGCGGGGGCTACTTCAGGGCCGCCGCCATCATCTTCTGCGCCACCGGAGCCGCCAGCCCGTTGCCGCTGACCTCGGCCCGCTGCGCGTGGGAGTCCTCGATCAGCACCGCGACCGCCACCTCCTGGCCGGTCTCGGCGTCCTTGGCGTAGGAGGTGAACCAGGCGTACGGCTTCTCGCTGTTCTCCACGCCGCGCTGCGCGGTGCCCGTCTTGCCGCCCACCTCGGCTCCGTCGACCTTGGCGTTGGAGCCGGTGCCGTCCTCGACGACCGTGACCATCGCGCTGCGCAACTGCTCGGCGGTGGACGACGACACGATCCGCCGGGACTCCCCGTCCCCGTACGTGTCCAGGGTGTCGCCGTCCGCGTCCACGACCTTCGACACCATGTGCGGCGCCGCCAGCATCCCGTCGTTGGCGATGGCGGACGACACCATGGCCATCTGGAGCGGTGTGGCCGTCACGTCGAACTGGCCGATGCCCGACAGCGCCGTCTGCGCGTCGTCCATCCCGGACGGGTAGACGCTCGGGTAGGCGCGCACCGGCACGTCCTGCTCCTCGTCGTTGAAGCCGAACTTCTCCGCCATCGCGCGGACCTTGTCCTGCCCCAGGTCGACGGCCATCTTCCCGAAGACGTTGTTGCAGGAGTACTGGAGCGCGACCCGGATCGAGGCGTCCTCGCAGGGCGCGGACGGGTTCTCGTTCACCAGGTCGGTGACGGTGCCCTTCATCCGGTACGGGTTCGGGCTCTCCGTCCGCTCGTCGACCGACCCGTACAGCCCGTCCTCCAGCGCCGCCGCCGCGACGACCAGCTTGAAGGTGGAGCCCGGCGCGACCGGCTGCCGGATCGCCCGGTTCACCAGCGGCTTGTCCTCGTCCTCGGTGAGCTTCCTCCAGGCGTCGCCGTCCGTCATCCCGGCGATCGCCGACGGGTCGTACGACGGAGTGCTGACCATGCCGAGGACGCGGCCCGTCTTCGGGTCGAGGGCGACGGCCGCGCCCTTGACGTCGCCCAGCGCCTCGAACCCGGCCTTCTGCACCGCCGGGTCGATCGTCGTGAGGACGTCACCCGGCTCGGTCTGCTTGCCGGTGAGCGCGTCGAGCGGGTTCTTCAGCCGGCTGTCCGTCCCGTCCAGGACGTCGGCGTAGACGCCCTCCAGCTGGTTCGACCCGTACGCCTGCGAGCTGTAGCCGGTCACGGCCGCGTACAGCTCGCCGTTCTTGTAGGTGCGCTTGTGGCTGAGGTCCCCGCCCTTCGTCTCCTTCGAGCCGGTGACCGGCGAGCCGGCCACGACGATGTCCCCGAGCGGCTGGGCGTACTGCTCCATGATATTCCGCCGGTTGTGCTTGTCGTCCGCGAGCGCCTTGGCCTCGTACGCCTGCACCCAGGTCGCCCGGAGGAGCAGGGCGAGCACCAGCAGCAGGGAGAAGGCGGCGGCTCTTCTGATCGTCTTGTTCATCCCGCACACAAGGACGAACCGGGAGGAGGGGAGGGTTCCGGGACACCGCCCATCCACGACGATTCTCAGGAAACGTTCATCCTCGGGGGTCCGCCGGGGTGATGAAGCCCGACTCGTACGCCGCGATCACCGCCTGCGTGCGGTCCCGGGCGCCCGTCTTCGCCAGCACCGCCGCCACGTGCGTCTTCGCCGTGGCCGGGCCGACCCCCAGCCGCCGGGCGATCTCCGCGTTGGTCAGGCCCGTCGCCATCAGCCGCAGCACCTCGCCCTCCCGCTCGGTCAGCCGCGCCACCCAGGGCGGGGCGGCCGGCGGGCGCCGCCGCGCGTACTCGGCCGCCAGGCCCCGCAGCGCCGACGGGTACAGCAGCGAATCGCTCCGGGTGACCAGCCGGACCGCGGCCACCAGGTCCTCCGGCGCCGCCCGCTTCAGCAGGAACCCGGCCGCCCCGGCGCGCAGCGCCTCGTACACGTAGGCGTCGTTCTCGAACGTGGTGACCACCACGATCCGCGGCGCGGGGTCCGGTGCCCGGGCCAGGATCCGCTCGGTGGCGCGGATCCCGTCGAGCTCCGGCATCCGCACGTCCATCAGCACCACGTCCGGCCGCAGCTCGCGCGCCACGGACACCGCCTCCGCGCCGGTCGACGCCTCGCCGGCCACCTCCAGGTCCGGCTCGGCGTCCAGGATGACCCGCAGGGCGGTACGCACCATCCGCTCGTCGTCCGCCAGCACGATCCGGATCACCGGACGCCCTCCCCGCGCGCCCCGGCCGGCAGCCGGGCCTCCAGCCGCCACACGCCGTCCACCGGGCGGGCCCCGGCGGTACCGCCCAGTAGCCGGGCCCGTTCGCCGACGCCCCGCAGGCCGCGGCCGCCGCCGGGCCGGGCCACCGGCGGCCGGGCGGGCAGGGGGTTCTCCATGACGATCTCCAACGTCTCCTCGTCCCGCTCGATGGTCAGCGACACCGGCTCGTCCCCCGCGTGCCGGGCCGCGTTGGTCAGGCCCTCCTGGACGATGCGGTACGCCTCGCGGGACACCGCCTCCGGTACGCGGGCCGGGTCGCCGCCCCGGACGGTCAGCGACACCGGCCGCCCCGCCGCCGCCAGCAGTGCCTCCAGCGCCTCCAGGCCCGGCCGCCCCGGCAGTTCCCCGTCGTCCTCGCCCTGGCGCAGCAGGCCCAGCACGGCGTCCAGTTCGCCGACGGTGCGGCGCGTGGTCTCCTCGATCGCGGTCAGTGCCTCCCGTACGAACTCCGGATCGCTGTCGAGCACCGTGCGGGCGGCGCCCGCCTGGAGCGTGACGGCGCTCAGCGCGTGCCCCACCGAGTCGTGCAGCTCCCGGGCGAGGCGGTTGCGCACGGCCAGGTCGGCGGCGCGCCGTTCCGCCGCGACCAGCCGGTCCGCGGGCGTCGGCCCCAGCAGCGGCGGAGCCTGCTGGGCGAGCAGGGCACCGGCTCCGGCGGCCACCGCCGCGAGCGCGGCCAGCGTCGCGAGCCCCGCGGGCACCCCGCCGTACACCAGCCACCGCTGGTCCAGCGACCAGAACCCGGCGGCCGCCGACCGCCGCAGCGCGGCCGAGAAGGGCAGCGCCATCAGCGTCACCGCGAACGGCGGCACCGCCAGCGACATCCCCGCGACCAGTCCGCCCACCCCGGTGTGCAGCGTGAACCACCCGGCCGTCCGCACCCTCGCCGCCCACGACCGGGCCGGCCCGTCGGCGAACCGTTCCGCCGGAACCCCGCACAGCGTCCGCGCCACCGCCACCGACATGGGCCGGGCCAGCGGGAACAGCGCCGACACGGCGGCGAGCGGCAACGCCACCCCGTACGCCCCGAACTGCACCACCAGGTCGCCCGCGAACAGGCCGTCACCGTTCCGGAACGGCGCCACGACCAGCGTGCCCAGCAGCCAGTACGGCATCAACAGCGCGCCCCCCAGGATCAGGTGCACCCAGCGCAGCCGCGCGCGCCGCCCCAGCAGCGCCCCGCCCAGAGCCCTCACGCCGCGCGCCGCCGCAGGACGACGGCCACGCAGGCGCCGAGCACCAACCCCGTGATCATTTCCCCAGCGTAGGTCAGCGTCATCAGGGCCGTGGGCTCGTCGGCGGGATCGGCCTGCGGCAGCAGTCCGGCGAGCAGCAGCCAGCCGCCCCACGCGCACACCCCGGCCGACCCGGTCCAGGCGAGTGCGAGCGGCGCCTTCACCGGCAGGGCGCGGCCCAGCCGCAGCACCAGCGCCGGCACCCCCGCCGCGGCGGCGGCGAGGAACAGCAGGCGGACGCCCTCCAGGGCGGAGAGGTCGCCGGTCGCGGCCGTCCGCCCGTCGGGCAGCCCCACGGTGGAGCCGGACAGCCACAGCGCGTGCACCACCGCCGGAGCCGCCAGGAGCGCCGACGCCGCCACGGCGGCCACCCGGACGGCGGGCGGGGCCGGCGAGGGGGACAGGTCGCCCACCCGGCCGCGCCACACCCGGCTCCAGCGGTCCCGCGCGTACAGCGCGAACAGGGTTCCCAGGGTGAGGCCCTGGACGATGAACCCGCCGTAGACGACCGCGAAGACCCACGTGTCGAGGAAGGGTTCGGCGGGGGCCGGGGGTCCGGCCACCGCCAGCTGCACCGGGTAGCCCACCATGATCGGGGCCAGCAGCCCGGTCGCCACCCACATGGGGAGGACGAGCAGCCAGGCCCGCACGGCCAGGCCCCACCGCTGGGTGAACAGCAGGGCCAGGACGACGACCGCCGCGTCCATGGCCACGGTCACCAGGTTCAGCGCGGCCATCAGGCCGGGGTCGTCCAGCAGGATGCTGCCCTCGGGGATGCCGACGCGGCTGCCGGAGATCCAGGCGAGCTTGAGGCTTACGTAGGGGACGCAGGAGGCGATGGCGAGGGCGCGCAGCACCCGGCGGGCGGAGCCGGGCCGGAGCGTCGCCGGGGCGGGCGCGGGTGAGGTCGTCGTCATGGCTCCCACGCTCCCGCCGGGGCCCGCCCGGGCGCGTCCTGCCGGATGCTGAACCGTCTCCGCCGCGCGGCGGAGACGCCCTGCCGTGGAGGACGAGACGTACGGCCGTGACGCAGGAGACGCCCGGCCGTGAAGGACGAGACGCACGGGGAGGACGTGACGCTCCGCGAGGCCGTGTTCCTCCCGCACCCCAACCGGGCCCTTGTGAACACGGTGCGCCGCTCAATAAAATTTTACTCATCGTCAGGAACGCCGTTCGGAGCACCGAACGCGCGACCCCCGGCCCGGAAGGACGTCGTGGTGGCAGCAGCGCAAGTCTGGAGCGTCGACCCCCGGACCGGGAAGCGGCGGGAACAGGTCGCCGTGGAGGCCACGGCCGCGGACGTCGACCACGCCGTACGCGCGGCGCACACCGCCCGCGGCGCACTCGCCGACCGTGTGGTGCGCGCCGCGTTCCTGCGCACCGCGGCCGGCCTGCTCGACGCGGCGAAGGACCGGCTGGTGGCGGCGGCCGACGCCGAGACCGCCCTCGGCACCACCCGCCTCACCGGCGAACTGGCCCGCACCTGCTACCAGTTGCGGTCCTTCGCCGGCATCGTCGACGAGGGCGACTTCCTCGGCGTGGTCATCGACCACCCCGACGACACCGCCACCCCGCCCGTCCCGGACCTCCGCCGCCTCAAGGTCCCGCTCGGCGTCGTCGCCGTCTACGCGGCCTCCAACTTCCCGTTCGCCTTCTCGGTGCCCGGCGGAGACACCGCCAGCGCGCTCGCCGCCGGCTGCCCCGTCGTCGTCAAGGCCCACCCCGACCACCCGCACACCTCCGAACTCGTCGCGGGCGTCCTCCACCTGGCCGCCGAGCGGACCGGCGTCCCGCGGGCCGTCGTCGGCCTCGTCCACGGCTTCGACGCGGGCGTCGCCCTGGTCGGGCACCCGCTGGTCGCCGCGGCCGGGTTCACCGGCTCGGTACGCGGCGGGCGGGCGCTCTTCGACGCGGCCGCCGCCCGGCCCGTCCCCATCCCCTTCCACGGCGAACTCGGCTCCCTCAACCCGGTCGTGGTCACCGCGGCGGCCGCCGCCGAACGAGCCGCGGCGATCGGGGCCGGGCTCGCCGGGTCGATGACGCTCGGCGTCGGCCAGTTCTGCGTCAAGCCAGGCCTGGTGCTGGCACCCACGGGCGCGGACGGCGACGCACTGCTGGCCGCCCTCGCCGACGAGGTCAAGCGCGCGGGCGAGGGCGTGCTCCTCGACCACCGCATGCGGGACGCCTTCGTCGCGGGCGCCGCCGCACGCGCCGCGCTCCCGGACGTCGACGCCCCCGTCGCCCCCGGCGCCGGCGACGAACACACCGTCAGCCCCGGCTTCCTCACCGTCCCGGCCGCCCGGCTGGCCACCGGAGGCCCGCACGACCTGCTGCTGGAGGAGTGCTTCGGCCCTGTCACCGTCGTCGCCCGGTACGACGGCGACGACGAGGCCACCGCCGTCCTGTCCCGGCTGCCCGGCAACCTCACCGCCACCGTCCACCTCTCCGCCGCCGAAGCCGCCGGGGAGGGCCGCGGCGCCGAACTCCTGGCCCGGCTCACCCCGCTCGCCGGCCGCGTCCTCGTCAACGGCTGGCCGACCGGCGTCGCCGTCGCCCCCGCCCAGCACCACGGCGGCCCCTACCCGGCCACCACCTCCACCTCCACCTCCGTCGGCGGCACCGCCGTCGAACGCTGGCTGCGCCCCGTCGCCTACCAGTCCACCCCCGAGGCACTGCTCCCGCCCGAACTGCGCGACGACAACCCGCTCGGCCTGCCCCGCCGCGTCGACGGACGGATGGAACTCCCGGACCGGGACGCCTGAACCCGCACGGGCGCCCGGCTCCCGGGCCGGGCGCCCCGCCGCACCCGCTGACCACGCCCCGCCCCGCAACCGGCCCCCGGGCGCCGGTCGTCCTCCCCGGCATGATCCGCCACGCCACCCTCCAGGACCTCGACGCCATCGCCGCCCTCCACCAGGAGGCCCGCGCCACCTACTACCGCGGCCACCTCCCCGACGCGGACTTCGAGGGCCCCGCCGAACTGGCCCGCAGCCGCCAGGGCTGGGCGGCGGCCGTCGACCGCGGCAACGCCGTGCTGTGCGCCGAGGCGGACGGCGAGCTCGTGGGCGTCGCCGCCTTCCGGCCGGTCGACGGCACGATGAGCCTCACCCAGCTGCACGTCGCCCCCGCGCACTGGCGCCGGGGCACGGGCACCCGGCTGCACGCCGCCTGCGTCGCCGCCTGGCGTGCCGCGGGCGTCACCACCGCCCGCCTGGAGGTCTTCGAGCACAACGAGCGCGCCCACGCCTTCTACACCCGTCACGGCTGGCTCCCGGACCCGGTCGCACCGCGGTCCGGCAACCACCTGGTGCTGCGGCTCGCCCTCACGGCGCCCTGACGGGCGAGGGGCCGAACACGGCGTAAAGTGACGGACGGGGGCGAACCGGACCGTATCGCCGAGGAGGCGCCATGACCACCCCGGAGCCCGACCGGTCCCGCCAGGAGGCGTTCGCCGGCCACATGGTCGACATCCTCAACAAGGGCGCGCTGGCCCTCCTCGTCAGCGTCGGGCACCAGACCGGCCTGTTCGACACCATGAGAGCCCTGCCGCCCGCCACGAGCACCGGCATCGCCCGCGCGGCGCACCTCGACGAACGGTACGTGCGCGAGTGGCTCGGCGGCATGGTCGTGGGCGGCATCCTCGAGTACGACCCGGCCGACGCCACCTACCGGCTGCCCCCCGAGCACGCCGCCTCGCTCACCACGGCCGGCGGCCCCGACAACCTCGCCGGGATGATGCCCTACATCGCCCTGATGGGCGAGGTCGAGCAGCGCGTCGTCGCGGCCTTCCGGGACGGCGGCGGCGTCCCGTACACGGCGTACCCGCGCTTCCAGGAGCTCCAGGCCCAGGAGACGGCCCGGGTGTACGACGCGGCGCTCGTCGACACCATCGTCCCGCTCGCCCCGGGCCTCGCCGAGCGGCTGCGCGAGGGCGTCGACGTGCTGGACGTGGGCACCGGCCGGGGTCACGCCCCGCTCGTCCTGGCCGAGGCGTTCCCGCGCAGCCGCTTCCACGGCCTGGACCAGTCGGAGGACGCCATCGCGTTCGCCCGCCACGAGGCCGAGCGGCGCTCCCTGGACAACCTCCGCTACGTCGTGGGCGACTCCACGCAGATCCCGGGGCGGTACGACGTCGTCACCGCGTTCGACGTCATCCACGACCTGGCCCGCCCCCAGGAGACCCTCGACGCCGTCGCGGGCGCGCTTCGCGACGGCGGGGTCTTCCTGATGGGCGACATCGCCGCCTCCAGCAACCTGGAGGACAACATCGGCCACCCCTTCGGGCCCACCCTCTTCGGCGTCTCGGTCTTCTACTGCATGACCACCTCGCTGAGCACCGGCGGCGCGGGCCTCGGCACCGTCTGGGGCGAGCAGACCGCCCGCCGGATGCTCGGCGAGGCGGGCTTCACCGACGTCGAGGTCCGGTCGGTCGAGGGCGACCCGCTGAACGTGTACTACGTCGCCAAGCTCTAGTGACCGCCGCGTGGCTTCACGCAACCGCCCTCCATGTACGGGCCGTGGGCCTCGGCGCTCGTGGGCGGGCCGAGGAGGCCGGAGACGCACGGGCCGACGCCGGGGACCATCACGCTGAAGCGGACGTCCGCCCCCGTGCCGTACACCTCGACGTGGTCCGCCGGGTAGCCGAGCCGTTCCAGCGCGGCCCGCAGTCCCTGACCGTCGCGCACTCCCGCGAGGCCCTCGGCGATCCGGCCGGCGTGGGCGCGTCCCCGGCACTCGGCGTCCGGGCGCATCGGCAGCTCCTGCTTGAACGCGTTGTTCTCGGCGTACTTGGCCCGTTCCGGGTCGTACGGCTCCGTGGCCACGGCGGAAGGGGCGGAGGGGCTCGGCCGGGCGTCCGCACACCGCTCCCCGACGCCCGGGAAGCGCTCGGCGTGCTCGGCGAGCGCGGCCTCGCGCTGCGCCGAGCGGTCCGGGGAGGGCGAACCGGCGGAGGACGCACCGGCGGAGGAGGCACCGGCGGAGGACCCCGCCGACACCCGTTCCGTACCGCATCCGGTCAGCAGGAGCAGCCCCACAGCGGCGACGGGCAGCAGCAGACGTCTCACGGGTCACTCCCTCGGGGGTACGGCACGGCGGGCCGGACGATTATCGGGCCCCGGAGCGGCGATCGTCGTGAGTACCCGTACTCAGACGTCAGGGACGCGAAGACGCGACGGCCGCGAAGGACGTGAGGGAGCGCGATGGGAAAGATCATTATGTCCATGTCGGTGTCCGTGGACGGCTTCATGGAGGGCCCGAACCGCGAGATCGACTGGCACACGGTCGACGAGGAGCTGCACCGCCACTTCAACGAGGAACTCGGCGCGCTCGGCGCCTTCGTCCACGGCCGCGTCACCTACGAGCTGATGGCGGACTTCTGGCCGACCGCCGACGCCGACCCGGACGCCTCCCCGACCGTGGCCGAGTTCGCCCGGATCTGGCGCGACAAGCCCAAGTACGTCTACTCCGGCACGCTCCAGGAGGCCGGCTGGAACACCACCGTCCTGCGGCGGGTCGACCCCGAGGGCGTCGCTGCGCTCAAGGAGCGGCACCCGGACGGCCTGGTGGTGGGCGGCGCCGACCTGGCTGCGGCGTTCCGGCGGTACGACCTGATCGACGAGTACCGCGTCTACGTCCACCCCGTCCTCCTCGGCCGGGGCAGGCGCATGTTCCACGAGGAGGACACCTGGACCACCCTGCGGCCCGCCGGGACGCGCACCTTCGGCAACGGCGTCGTCCTGCTCCGCTACGAGCGGGCCTGACCGGGAATGAACCGGCGCCCGGGCCGGTTGGGAGCGGGAGCGGAGGACGCCTCCGCACCTGCCCCCCTCATGAGCCGGAGAGAACAGAGACATGCGCGTCGAGATCTGGAGCGACATCGCCTGCCCGTGGTGCTACATCGGGAAGGCCCGCTTCGAGAAGGGGCTCGCCGCCTTCGCCCACCGGGACGGGGTCGAGGTGGTGCACCGGTCCTTCGAGCTCGACCCGGGGCGGGCCGAGGGCGACACCGCGCCGGTGATCGACATGCTGGCGGAGAAGTACGGGCGTACCCGCGAGGAGGCCCGGGCCATGGAGGAGGCACGTGGCCGCGACCGCACGCGCCGAGGGCCTGGAGTACCGCACCGAGGGGCGGGACCACGGGAGCACCTTCGCCATCCACCGGCTGCTGCACCTCGCCAAGGTCCACGGCCGCCAGGACGCCCTGCTCGACCTCGCCTACCGGGCGAACTTCGCCGAGGAGCGGTCCGTCTTCGACCCCGGCGTCCTGGCCGACCTGGGTGCCGGGGCGGGGCTCCCGGAGGACGAGGTGCGGCGCGTCCTGGCCGACGGGACCGCCTACGCCGAGGACGTACGGGCCGACGAGCGCGAGGCTGCGGAGCTGGGCGCCACGGGCGTGCCGTTCTTCGTCCTCGACCGGCGCTACGGCGTGTCCGGCGGGCAGCCCGCCGAGGTCTTCACCCGGGCGCTGGAGCAGGCCTGGGAGGGCCGGGAGGTCCAGCCGGCCGGCGCCGGGGCGGCGGCCTGTGACACGGACGGGACCTGCGAGGTCTGAGGTACGGGCGGCGGTACCCGATTGACCGGGCGCGGTCCGCGACAGAGGGTGGGGGCATGGAAACCCCTCTCGGCGGCGACGAGTTCGCGCCCCGCACGACGTACCTGAACACCTCCAAGTGCGGGCTGCTGCCCCGCCGCACGGTCGCCGCGGTGACCGCGCTGGCGGAGGGACTGGCCGCGGGGACGACGGGCGGGTCGGGGAGTTTCGCGGTCGTGGACCGCGCCCGCGGCGGGTTCGCCCGGTTGGCGGGCGTGGGGCCCGACCGGGTCGCCGTGGGCAGTTCGGTGGCCGTGCACGTGGGACTGGTGGCGAGTTCGCTGCCGCCCGGGGCGGAAGTCCTCTTCGTCGAGGGCGACTTCGGCTCGCTGATCACGCCGTTCGCGGTGCGCGGCGACCTGAAGACGCGGTTCGTGCCGCTGGACGACCTGGCGGACGCGGTACGGCCGGGGACGGCGCTCGTCGCCTTCTCGTCCGTACAGTCGGCGGACGGCCGCGTGGCCGACATGGCGGCGGTACGGGGGGCGGCGGCCGCCCATGGAGCCCGTACGCTCCTGGACGCCACCCAGTCGGCGGGGTGGCTGCCGCTGGACGCCGGGGCGTACGACTACACCGTGACCGGTGGCTTCAAGTTCCTGATGTGCCCGCGGGGCGCCTCGTTCCTGACCGTCACCGAGGAGGCCCAGGAGTCGCTGGTGCCCGTCCACGCGGGCTGGATCGCGGCCGAGGACCTGGGCGACCCGTACGGCCCGGCGGTCCGGCTCGCCGGCACCGCCCGCCGCTACGACGAGCCGCCCGGCTTCCTCGCGTACCACGGCGCCGAGCGGTCCCTGGCGCTGCTCGGCGAGATCGGCGTGGACGCCGTGCACGCCCACGCCACGGCGCTCGCCGCCCGCTTCCGGGACGGCCTGGTCCGGCTCGGCCACCGGCCGGTGCCCGGCGACTCGGCCGTGGTCGCCGTCCCGGGGCTGGGCGGGCGCCAGGCCGAGCTGGCGGCGGCGGGGGTCGTCGTCTCCGCCCCCGCCGGCAACCTCCGGGCCGCCTTCCACCTCTACAACTCGGCCGCCGACGTGGACCGGGCGCTCGACGTGCTGTCCTGACCGTCCGGCGCCCCGGGGCAGCCCGGCGCCTCCTTGCACAGGTTGGCCTCGATCCTGCCCAGCAGCCGTCCCAGCTCGGCGCGTTCGTCGGGCCCCACCAGCGCCGGGGACCTCACCCTCATCGAGGGCCGCACGGCCGACCTCGTGGCGTTCGGCGCCCTGTTCCTCGCCAACCCTGACCTGCCGGCCCGCCTCAAGGCCGGCGGCCCGTACAACACGCCGGACACCGCCACCTTCTACGGCGGCGACCACCGCGGCTACACGGACTACCCCGGGCTGACCGGCCCCCCGGCCCTGACCGGCTGACAGGGGGCCGGCTGGCATGCGGCCGGCTGACATGGCGCCCTGCTCACCGGCCGTCCGGACGCCGCGAGGGGCGGGACCGCATCCGGTCCCGCCCCTCCGCGCCCGTGGTGCGCCGGCTCACCCCACCGGGGTGAAGTCCCGCGCCCCGATGAACTCCGGCCGCCGGACCGGGGCCGCGAACGGTTCCACCGCCGTGTTCTCCACGCTGTTGAACACGATGAACACGTTGCTGCGCGGATACGGGGTGATGTTGTCCCCGGAGCCGTGCATGGCGTTGCAGTCGAACCAGGTCGCCGAGCCGGCCTTGCCGGTGAACAGCCGGATGCCGTGCGCGTCCGCGAACTTCGTCAGCGCCTCGTCCGACGGGGTGCCCGCGTCCTGCATCTGGAGGGACTTCTTGTAGTTGTCCTTCGGCGTCTCGCCCGCGCAGCCCAGGAACGTCCGGTGCGACCCCGGCATGATCATCAGGCCGCCGTTGGTGTCGAGGTTCTCGGTCAGCGCGATCGACACGGACACGGTCCGCATCCGCGGAAGCCCGTCCTCCGCGTGCCAGGTCTCGAAGTCCGAGTGCCAGTAGAAGCCCGAGGCGCCGAAGCCCGGCTTCACGTTGATCCGCGACTGGTGGACGTACACGTCCGAGCCGAGGATCTCGCGCGCCCGGCCCACCACGCGCTCGTCGCGCACCAGCCGCGCGAAGACGTCGCTGATCCGGTGGACCTCGAAGACCGACCGCACGTCCTGCGACTGCGGCTCGATGATCGAGCGCTCGTCGGCACGGACCGCCGGGTCGCGGACCAGCCGCTCCAGCTCGTCGCGGTAGACGGTGACCTCGTCCGGCGTGATCAGCTGGTCGACTGCCAGGAAGCCGTCACGCTCGAAGGACTGGAGCTCCGGCGACGTCGCGGGACCCCAGACGACCGGGTCCTGGCGCGGGGTGACGATCTCGGAGGCGCCTCGGGTGGGGTACAGGTCCCGCACGGCGGTCGTGGGGGTGGCGGTGGTGGTCGTGGTCATGATTCAGCCCTCCTCCGTGAGCAGCGGGTAGACACCGTTCTCGTCGTGGTCCTCCCGCCCGGTGACAGGAGGGTTGAAGACGCACACGCACCGGAAGTCGGTCTTCGGGCGCATGGTGTGGCGCTCGTGGCCGTCGAGCAGGTACATGGTGCCCGGCTCGATCCAGTGCGTCTCGCCCGTCTCGTCGTTGGTCAGCTCGGCCTCGCCCTCCACGCAGAGCACGGCCTCGATGTGGTTGGCGTACCACATGGACGTCTCGGTCCCCGCGTACAGCACGGTCTCGTGCAGGGAGAAGCCGACCTTCTCCTTGGCGAGGACGATGCGCTTGGACTCCCACGTGCCGGAGGCGGCCTTGACGTGGCGGTCGGTGTTCTCGATGTCCTTGAACGATCGGACGATCACGGTGGTGCAACTTCCTTTCGTAGCGGAGGGACTCAGGCGGTCTCGCGGACCGCGCGGGCCAGCGTCCGCAGTCCCTCGTCCAGCTCGTCGGGCGTGATGGTCAGCGACGGCAGCAGCTTGACGACCTCGCTCTGCGGGCCGGAGGTCTCGACGAGGAGCCCCAGCTCGAAGGCGCGGGCGCAGACCGCCGTGGCGCGGGACTTGTCGGTGAACTCCATGCCCCAGACCAGGCCGCGGCCCCGGAAGTGGGCGCCGTAGGCGGAGTTCTCGTCGCAGATGGCGAGCAGCGCCTGCTCGACCTGCTCGCCGCGCGCGATGGTCTGCTTCTCCATCTGGCCGTCCGCCCAGTAGGTGTCCAGCGCGGCGGTGGCGGTGACGAAGGCCGGGTTGTTGCCGCGGAAGGTGCCGTTGTGCTCACCCGGGCCCCACACGTCGAGCTCCGGCATGAACAGGCACAGCGACATCGGCAGGCCGTACCCGCTGATGGACTTCGACAGGGTGACGATGTCGGGGGTGATGCCCGCCTCCTCGAAGGAGAAGAAGGCACCGGTACGGCCGCAGCCCATCTGGATGTCGTCGACGATCAGCAGCATGTCCTGCCGGTCGCACAGTTCCCGCAGCGCGCGCAGCCACTCGGGCCGGGCCACGTTGATGCCGCCCTCGCCCTGCACGGTCTCGACGATCACGGCGGCCGGCTTGTTCAGCCCGGAACCCTGGTCCTCCAGGAGGCGCTCGAACCACAGGAAGTCCGGGACCTGGCCGTCGAGGTAGTTGTCGAACGGCATCGGGGTGCCGTGCACCAGCGGGATGCCGGCGCCGGCGCGCTTGAACGCGTTGCCGGTCACGGCCAGCGAGCCCAGCGACATGCCGTGGAAGGCGTTGGTGAACGACACGATCGACTCGCGTCCCTTCACCTTCCGGGCCAGCTTCAGCGCGGCCTCCACGGCGTTGGTGCCCGTCGGGCCGGGGAACATGACCTTGTACGGCAGGTCGCGCGGCCGCAGGATCACGTTCTGGAACGACTCCAGGAACGCGCGTTTCGCGGTCGTCGCCATGTCCAGGCCGTGGGTGATGCCGTCGCGCTCGAGGTAGTCGAGCAGGGCGCGTTTCAGTACGGGGTTGTTGTGCCCGTAGTTGAGTGAGCCGGCACCGGCGAAGAAGTCGAGGTAGGTGTGGCCGTCCTCGTCCGTGAGGCGTGCGCCCTGCGCGCGGTCGAAGACGGCGGGCCAGCCGCGGCAGTAGCTGCGCACCTCCGACTCCACGGTCTCGAAGACGCTCAGGGCGGGCGGGGTGATGGTCACGGCGGTTCGTCTCCTCGTGGGGGTGTCTCGGACGTGCGGTCGGCGTGCGGGTCGGGCGTGCGGGTCGGCGAGCGGGTGCGCCCGGACGAAGGGGCGCGCTCAGCCGATCGGTGTTCGGACGCCCGAGCGGGGTGTTCGGGCGAACGGTGCGCTCAGACGATCGGGCTGATGCGGTAGAGCACCTCGGGCTCGTGCGTCCCCTCGGGGAACAGCCCTCCGTCGAAGAGGACCTCTCGCTCCAGGGACGCGCCCCGGCGCTCCGCGTAGGAGGTGAAGAGCCGGTCGGACGCGGTGTTGTCCGGCGTGATCGTGGTCTCCACGGTGTGGACGCCCGATCCGGCGACGCGCGCGGTCAGCGCGTCCAGCAGCACACCGGCGAGCCCCTGCCCACGGTGCGCCCGGTCCACGGCCACCTGCCAGACGACGAGCGTCTGCGGGCTCTGCGGCCTGATGTAGCCCGTGACGAACGCGATCGGCTCCCCGTCGGCGCCGCGCGCCACCAGGGACGTGGCGGCGAAGTCGCGGCACCACAGCAAATAGCTGTACGAGGAGTTGAGGTCCAGGACCTCGGAGTCACGGGCTATGCGCCATATCGCGGCTCCGTCCTCCACTCGCGGGCTGTCGATACCGATGGCCGGGGCGGCCTGTCGGTCGAATTCGTTTCGGGCACCTGCAAGGTCGGCTTGTGCGGCGGTCATGCGGATTGAACTTACCCAGCAATTTCTGAAATTGCATCGGGGTGAGGGGTTGGGTGACGGCCTGACCTGTGTTATCGCGCGGGCGCGAACTCATGCGGGGCTGACCCACCGATCGCCGCTATTTGCCCGGATATTTACTGGCAAAACGGGCGCGATGTGGATTCGGTCACATCCCGCTAAGCGGCTTGACGGGTGCCCGAATTGCCCGCGACGCCCTTATGAAATCTTTGTGTTTAGGTCCTGGAAAACGGGGCAGAAGAGTGCGGGGAGCTACGCTCCATAAAACACCCGTAGGTATTCCAGTATCAATGCCGATTCTCAATTCCTGTGAAGTGGACGTCATCTGTGGACGTCATCTCTTTCCCTTACGGCCGGGAGCCCCGCCCGGTTCGCCCCGTCCCGCGCCCCCCGGCGGGGCGGCGGCACGACCGGATGAGTGATTCGGGCCTCGTCGCCCGTACCTGTGTTTCGACGCCGGGTGTGCGCCGGAATCACGTACATGGCGGGAAGAAGCCGCGACCGGGATGCGGTTGACGAGCAGGGTCATCATCAACGGCGATGGGTGGGGGAGCGGGCAGTGGAGCTGCGTCAGCTGGAGTACTTCGTCGCGGTCGCGGAGGAGCTGGGCTTCGCCCGCGCCGCCGAGCGGCTGCAGACCGTCCAGGCCTCGGTGAGCCGGCGGATCGCCGATTTCGAACGCGAGCTGGGGCTGCGGCTGTTCGACCGCACCAGCCGGTACGTCCGGCTCACCGCCGCCGGCGAGCGGCTGCTGCCCGAGGCCCGCGCCGCGCTCGCCGCCGCCGCCCGGGTCCGGGACACCGCCGCCGGGATCACCGCGGGAACGGAGGGGCTCGTACGGCTCGGCACCACCCGGGCCTTCGCCGACCGCGTCTACCGCACCCTGGACACGCTGGCCGCCCGCCGCCCCGGACTGCGGGTGCGCCTGGAGAGGGCGCCCCAGGAGGCCCGCCTCGCGGCCGTACGCTCCGGGATCTTCGACGCCGCCCTGGTCCGCACCGTGCGGCGCGCCGACGGCGTGACCCTGCACCCGCTGTGGACCGAGCCCCTGATCGCCGCGCTCCCCGCGGCCCACGCCGCCGCGCTCGGCCTCGCCGACGACGAGCCCCTGAGCCTCGAACGGCTCGCGCGGCTGCCCCTGCGCCTCGCGCCGCGCGCCGCGAACCCCGCCTTCCACGACCTGGTGACCTCAGCGCTCCCGGCCTGGACGCCCGGCCCGCCGTTCACCACCCTCCAGGACACGCTCGCCGAGCTGGCCGCCCACCCCGAACCGTCGTGGACCGTGTTCTACCCGGTCGGCCCGCTGCCGCCGACCGCCCGGATCACCTTCCGCGTCCTGCCGGGCCTCGCCGTCCCGGTCTCGCTGGCCGTACCGGCGGGGCGGCCCCTCACCCCGCCCGTACAGGCCCTGCTCGACGCCCTGGCCACCGCCAGCGGCCACGCCCCGGGCGACAACGCCGTAGGCGGCCGAGCGGTGGACGGCCGCGTCGCGGTGCGCGAGCCCGCCGTGACGGCCAGGGACGCGGCGGTGGCGAGGACGGTCGTGTCGGCGGTCGTCGCGTCCGGGGGCGGCGTCACCCCGGGTGCCGCCGTCGCCGCCATGGGCGCCGGCCGCGAGGGCGCCGCCCCCGCCGGGGCGGCCGTCACGCCCACGTGAGCCGTCCGTCGGGTATGGCCTTGTCCACGAGAACGGACAGCGGACGTACGGCACTTCGGGAGGCACCCCGCCGCACATGGAAATCGAACTGTCCAGCGGACACGACAGCGGCCGGTACCACCCCGGCTTCCTGTGTGGTGGGGGCCGGCGCCGGCCCGGCGGTGGGGGGCGTAGAGCTACTCGCGGATCTGGGCGTTCACTGGGGGATGCGTATCGCCGTTGTCAGCGCCCAGGCCGGCGAGCAGGCGCAGTCCGTCCTCGGCGGGGCTGCCGGGGGGCGCGGACAGCACCAGTAGCTCGATGCCTGATTCATCCGGCAGCGCGAAGTTCTCCTGGTGCAGTTCCAGCAGTCCGACCAGGGGGTGCTGGTACGCCTTGCGTCCATGTGTGCGGGCGCGCACGTCCGCGCGGGCCCAGAGGCGGCGGAAGCGTTCACTGCCCATCGCCAGCTCGCCGATGAGTGAGGCCAGGCGGGGATCCTCGGGGTACTTGCCGGCGGCCAGGCGCAGGTGCCCGACCACGTCGAGAGTGCACTTCTCCCAGTCCGCGTAGAGGCCCCGCTCGGCTTCCTCGAGGAAGATGTGCCGGGCTGTGTTCAGGCCCGGCAACGGCCGGCCGTAAAGGAGCCCGGCGAGACGGTTCCCGGCGAGCACGTCCAGCTGGTGGTTCGTGATCAGCGCGGGTGCGTCGGCGACCAGACCGAGGACCCGCAACAGCTCCGGCCGGACCCGCCCGCCCGGTGCTTTCGCGCGGTGGCGGCGCTGCCGCGCGAGCCGGTGGAGGTGCCCGCGTTCGGTCTCGTCGAGGCCGAGGACGCGGGCGAGGGCGTCGAGGACCTGCTCGGACGGCTGGGTCGCGCGGCCCTGCTCCAGGCGGACGTAGTAGTCGACGCTGACGCCGGACAGGTGCGCGACCTCTTCGCGGCGCAGCCCTTCGACCCGGCGGCGGCGGTCGGTGGGGACGCCGGCGGCCGCCGGGTCGACCCGGGAACGCCGCGTCCGCAGGAAACCCGCAAGATCATCCATGTGCTCAGTATGGCCTCGGCTGTGCCCGTGAGGGTGGTCCTGCCGTTACCAGGAAGTCCGGTCCGACGGATGAGGAGCCCCTGAACGCCGGGCGGCGCGGCGCCCAGGATCGGAGGCATCCGATCCGAAGGAGTTCCCATGAAGACGCTGATCGTCTACGCCCACCCGGAGGCGAAGTCGCTCAACGGCTCGCTGAAGGACCTCGCGGTGTCCACGCTGTTGAACGCCGGGCACGAGGTGCGGGTGAGCGATCTGTACGCGATGAACTGGAAGGCGGTCGTCGACGCCGCGGACTACGGCCCCGAGGCCTCACGTCCACTGAAGGTCGCCCTGGACTCGGGCCGGGCCTTCGACTCCGGGACGCTCACCGCGGACGTCCTCGACGAGCAGGAGAAGCTGCTGTGGGCCGACACGATCATCTTCCAGTTCCCGCTGTGGTGGTACACGATGCCCGCGATCCTCAAGGGCTGGGTGGACCGGGTGTTCACCTACCGCTTCGCTTACGGCGTGGGCGAGCACAGCGACACCAAGTACGGCGAACGCTTCGGCGAGGGCACCCTCGCGGGCAGGAGGGCCCTGCTGTCAGTGACCGTCGGCGGCCCGGAGTCGCACTACGGCGCTCGCGGGATCAACGGCCCCATCGACGATCTGCTGTTCCCGATGCAGCACGGCATCCTCTACTACCCGGGCATCGAGGTGCTGCCGCCGTTCGTGCTGTACGGCGCGGACCGGATGACCGGCGACGATTACGCGGACGTCGCCAAGGCATGGGAGCAGCGCCTGCTCACCCTGGAGTCGACCGAGCCGATCGCGTTCCGGCGGCAGAACTTCGGCGACTACGAGATCCCCTCACTGAATCTGAAGGAAGGACTGGAACCCGCGGGGCGCACGGGTTTCGGGCTGCACGTGCGCGGCTGACCGCCAGCGATGGAACCGGACGAGCCGACGCGCGGACCCGGGAGCAGTCCGGGGCCGCACCGCCCCCTTCGGGGCGGTGCACCCCCGCGCCTTCAGTGCGGTGACCGGCGTGACGGATTCCGTCCCGCGACACAAGCACACGTACGGGCGGGCCCGGCGGGTGCGGACAGCGTGCTGCTCATTCGCGCGAACGTCGAACAGCCGCCGGTGGAGGTGCCTCCGGAAGCGGTGTGTGTCGCTGTCCGTTCTCGTGGACAGAGCCACCGGGTACGAACGCGCCCGCCACCCGTACCGCGTGCCGCCGAGCGCCGTTACGCGTCAGGCGCCGCCGCCCCCGCCGGGGCGGCCGTCACGCCCACGTGAGCCGTCCCCCGGGGCGTGCACCAAGCCCTCACGGCCGCCCCGCGCGGTCAGGCGCCGTTACGCCCACGTCTCGGTGACCGCGCGGCGGGCGCCCGGCACGTCCACCGGCGTGCCGGTCAGCCGGCCCAGGGCGGCGCCGAGCGCGGCCAGTGAGGACTCCACGACGCCCCGGTCCGCGTCCGGCCCGTAGTGGTTGACCCGGACCATCTCCTTGGCGAGCGCGCCGCCGCCCGCGGCCAGCGGCAGCGACGGCTCTGCCGCCAGCGCCTCGCGCACCAGCGCCGACGCGTCCACCCCGCCCGTCGTCCGCAGCGTGGTCGCCACCGGGGCGGCGTCCTTCGCCTCGTACACGTACGGCTCCAGGGCGCCGCCGAGCGCGAGCGCGCCCGCCCGGGTCGCCGCGGCGGCCGACGCGTGCCGGGCCATCAGCGCGTCCAGGCCCTCCGCCTCGATGCGCTCCAGGCACGCCTCCAGCGCCAGCATCTCCAGCTGCGCGGGGGCGTGCAGCAGCGCCTTGCGGCCGCCGTCGATCCACCGCTCCTTCCAGTCCAGCAGGGACAGGTACGAGCGGCGCGGTGCCGCCGGGTTGGCCGCGAACCGCTCCCACGCGCGCGTGCTGACCGACACCGCCGAGACGCCCGCCGGGCCGCCCATCGCCTTCTGCGCGCCGATGACACACATGTCGACGCCCCACGCGTCCGGCAGGACGGGCTCGGCGCCGATCGACGCCACCGCGTCCAGGTAGAACAGCGCGCCGTGCGCCCGTACCACCTCGCCGATCTCCGCGACCGGGTTGGTGTTGCCGGTCGCGGCCTCGGCGTGCACCAGGGACACGAAGTCGATCGCCGGGTGCCGCTCCAGCGCCTCCGCGATCGCGTCCGCGGTCACCGCCGTGTGGAAGGGCACCTTCAGGTCCACCACCGTGGCGCCGCAGTCGCGCAGCCAGTCGCCGAAGGTCTGCCCGTACGGGCCGGTGACCACGTTCAGCGCGGTCGAGCCGGGCCGGGCGCCGCTGCGGATGCAGCCCTCCAGCGGCAGCAACGCCTCGCCCTGGGTGACGACCACGTCCTGCTCGGTGTCCAGCAGCGCGGCCACGCGGCGCTCGATCGCCGCGAAGCGGTCGGCGGTCAGCGGGGCCAGGTCGAGGAGGGGGTGCGTCACGGGTGGCTCTCTTCGGTCGCGTTCACGTAAGGATCTGCTTGGCCGAGGGTACGTGTGCCCTCGTAGAGTGCTCGACATGAGCGTGGTGCTGCATGTGACGGGGCGGGTCCTGGCCGGCCCGGAGGACGTCCGGGACGAGCTGTGGGTGGTCGACGGGCGCGTCACCTACGAACGCCCGGCCGCCGCACGGGACATCAGGACGGTGACGGGCTGGGCGCTGCCCGGACTGGTCGACGCGCACTGCCACGTGGGACTGGACGCCCACGGGGCGGTGGACGCGGAGACCAGCGAGAAGCAGGCCCTCACCGACCGGGACGCGGGCACGCTGCTGATCCGGGACGCCGGGTCCCCGGCCGACACGCGCTGGATCGACGACCGCGACGACCTGCCGAAGATCATCCGTGCCGGCCGGCACATCGCCCGCACCCGCCGCTACATCCGCAACTACGCCCACGAGATCGAGCCCGCCGACCTGGTCGAGTACGTCGGCCGGGAGGCGCGGCGCGGCGACGGCTGGGTCAAGCTGGTCGGTGACTGGCTGGACCGGAGCACCGGGGACCTCGGCGCCTGCTGGCCCCGCGCCGAGGTCGAGGCGGCCATCGCGGAGGCCCACCGGCTGGGCGCGCGCGTCACCGCCCACTGCTTCGCCGAGGAGTCGCTGCGGGACCTGGTCGAGGCCGGGATCGACTGCGTCGAGCACGCCACGGGCCTGACCGAGGACACCATCCCGCTCTTCGCCGAGCGCGGTGTCGCCATCGTGCCGACCCTCGTCAACATCGCCACCTTCCCGCGGCTCGCCGCCGGGGGAGAGGCCAAGTTCCCGCGCTGGGCCGACCACATGCGGCGGCTGCACGAGCGCCGGTACGACACCGTGCGCGCCGCGTACGACGCGGGCGTCCCCGTGTTCGTCGGCACCGACGCGGGCGGCTCCCTGGCCCACGGCCTGGTCGCCGCCGAGGTCGCCGAACTCGTCACGGCCGGCATCCCGCCGCTCGAAGCCCTGTCGGCCACGTCCTGGGGGGCGAGGGCCTGGCTGGGGCGCCCGGCCCTGGAGGAGGGCGCCCCGGCGGACCTGGTCGTCTACGACGAGGACCCGCGCGCCGACGTCCGCGTGCTCGCGGCGCCGCGCAGGGTGATCGTCAACGGCCGTGTCGTCGGCTGACGGACACGGCCCCCGCGGCGGTGGGGCTCACCGGCCGTGGAACAGCAGCAGGGCGCGCTTCTCGGGCAGGTGCACCTCCGGCAGCACGATCTCCGGCAGGACCACCTCCGGCCCCCGCTCGAAGCCGCTGCGCTCCAGCAGCGCGATCGCCTTGGCGTTGGCGGCGTCCGGCTCGGCGAGGACCCGCTCGTGGCCGGTCAGCGCGAACGACACCAGCACCGACACCATGTGCCGCGAGAACCCCGGCACCGGGGTGTCGGCGGGCGCCATCAGCAGGTGGACGCCGATGTCGCCCTCCCGCACGTCGTAGCACTCGCCGACGCGGTCGGCCGCCGGCTCGTAGGTCTGGAACAGCGCGGCCGGTTCGCCGTCGTGGTACGCCAGGAACGCGTGGTGGGTGGTGAGCGAGTCGAGGTGCGCGTAGATCTCCCGTACGTCGTCCGGGCCCGCCCCCCGCATGCCCCAGAACCGGGCGCGCTCCTCGCTGACCCAGCCGTGCAGCAGTTCCGCGTCACGGGCCGGGTCGACGCGGACGACGCGGACCGTCCCGAAGCCGTCGACGGATCGCTCGTACACGCACTCAGTGGTGGTCATGGTGGTCCTCGGGCTCCTCGGTGAGCTGGTTCCAGTCGGTGATGACGGGGGCGAGCCCGCCCCGCAGCCACAGGGGCAGCTGGTCGCGCCGGTGCGGGTCGCCGGGGACGCCCGAGGCGCCGAGGGGCACCACCCAGAGGCTGTCCTCGCGCCGGGCCAGGTCCCAGACGTAACGGGCGGCCGGGCCGCGGAGGCTGAGGTCGGTGACGCCCGGGACGCTGGAGGTGGACAGGACGCAGTCGTGGTCGCCGTCCAGGCCCGGCCAGACGCCCGCGCCGTACCCGTGCCCGCCGTCCGCGTCCGCGCCGTCCCCTTCCGCGCGGTCCTCGTCGCCGTCGGGCAGGGCGGCCCAGGGGGCGAGGCGGTGCGTGGTGCCCCAGGGCTCGGTGGGCGGGGCGGCGGCCACCTCCTCCAGGGCGCCGCGGACCGCCGCCAGCCGGTCGGCCTCCGGCACCGGCCCGCCGGTCAGCAGGGTCTCCAGGGCGTACGCGACGCGCGGGACCAGTGCGAGCCAGGGCCGGAAGACGGCCGGGTACGCGGGCGGTTCGGCGAGCACGGCGAGCGCCGGGTGCTGGGCGAGGCGGCGTACGACCGCGCCGCGTACGGCCGCGAACAGCGCCGCGTCCGTGCTGTCGGCGCTCATGCGGCGGTTCCAGCACAGCAGCCGGTCGCGCACCTCGCGCGCCTCCAGGCCGAGGTCGGGCAGGGCCGCGAGCAGCGTGAGCAGCGGGCGGGCCGACGCGAGGTGGGTGTCCGTGTGGACGTCGGCCATGTCGGGGGCGGTCCAGCCCTTGCGGCCGGTCAGGAGCTGGGCGATGCGGTTCGCCCGGTGCGGGGGCGCGAACTCGACGCCCAGCGGGGACGCCAGGCCCCGCGCGTTGGCCATCACGGCGACGTCGTCGACCGGTTCGCGGGGCATCGGGTCGTGGGCGCCGTGCCACTCGTGACCGGGCTCCCACGCCGGGACGACGCGCAGCCGGTTGTCGCGGCCGCGCTGCGGGACGTGCCCGGCGACCCGGTGGAGGGTGCCGCCCTCGGTGTCGGCGGCCTGGAGGACGTTGACCGGCTCCACCCAGTGGTCGAACGCCCGGTCCACGTCCGCGACGGTACGGGCGGCCAGCAGCGCGGGGAGGGTGGCGAAGCCGAGTTCGCGGGTGACGCGGGGCGGGTAGCGCAGGCTGATGACGTCGTCGGGCCCGTCGATGACCACCGGTCCGCGCGCGGTCTCGACGACCTCGACCTCGACCGGCTCGCCGCCCTTCACCTCGATCGTCTCGGTGTGGGCGCGGGCCGGCGTCCAGCCGTCCGGCCCGAGCGCCTCGACCGCACCGTCGTCGGTGCGCCGCAGCCGCTCGCGGTACAGGTCCTGGTAGTCGGCCATGGCGTTGGTGATCGCCCAGGCGACGGAGCCGGTGTGCCCGAAGTGGGCGAGGCCGGGGACACCGGGCACGGCGAGACCGACGACGTCGAACTCCGGGCAAGCCAGCCGGATCTGCTGGTACACGCCGGGCGCCTCGATGAACCGGTGCGGGTCGCCCGCGATGATCGCCGCCCCGGTGGCGGTGCGGTCGCCGGTCACCAGCCAGCCGTTGCTGCCGGTGGTGCCGGGGGCGTCGGTGGCGAACAGCTCGGCGTGCTCCTCGCCGAGCCGGCGGGCGACGTGGTCGCGCCACAGCTTGGTGGGGAAGCCCGCGAACAGGATGTGCGTCGACAGCCACACGGCGAGCGGGGTCCAGGGCTCCCACCGCCCGGGGGCCAGCCCGGTGGCGGAGAACTCGGGTGAGCGGCGGGCGCCGGCCGCGAGCCCGGCGTTGACCCCGTCCACGTACGCGCACACCCAGCTACGGGTCGGCTCGTCCAGCGCGTCGAAGCAGCGGCGGGCGGTGTCGGCGAGCCGGGCGCGGCGGGCGAAGACGTCCCAGTCGACGGCCTCGGCGCCCAGGAAGGCGGCCGTCGTGCCCTGGGCGCGGTGCCGTTCCACCTCCAGCTGCCAGGCCCGGTCCAGCGCGGTGGTGCGCCCCTGCGCGTAACTCAGTTCCAGCGCGTCGGCGGCGCGGAGATGCGGGATGCCCCAGGTGTCCCGGTAGACCTCGATGCTCACACTTGTCCCGATCTCTTTAGGTTAGGCTGCCCTAACTTAAAACACGGGTGTGTCGAGAAGCAATTCGCCACCGTGTTGACGCACCGTGACGGTAGGGCCCGGCTGCTCGTTGAGACCTTTTCATGCCACCGCGTGACCGGTGGGAATGTGGCGAACGCCCGTGCTGAAAGATTCGAATATGGGAACGGAAACCCCCCTTTGGGGTGAACTCACGTCAGGTTTCCGCCAGTTCACTCTCCGTGCGTAAAAATTCCGGTGTCCCACGTCGCCGCCGCTCATCTGTTCCCGTGAGCCGGGGGGCCGGCGACGCCATGTCTCCCGTGGGGGTTCCACCACCGTGAACAGCAACACCATGCGCCCGTCCGCCCGTCGCCGCACCCTCACCGCCGCGGCCGCCGTGACCCTCGCCGCCGGACCCGCGCTGCTCGCCGCGCCTCCGGCGCACGCCACCGGCGGGGGAGACGGGCGCGCGAGCGCGGTCGTGCTCCGCACCGACCTCGACGTCGCCCTGCTCGACAAGACCGTGCACGTACCGCTCAAGGCGACGCTCAACGAGGTGCGGGCGCCCGCGAGCGCCCGCAGGACCGCGCTCACCGTCACCCTCGACGGCGTCGAACAGGGCCGGCCGGTCAGCGTGCTGAAGGCGGACGTCGCCACCGCAGAGGCGACCACCGCCCAGCGCCGCGCGGAAGGACGCGCCGAACTCGCCCACGCCGAACTCCACGTCCCCGGCCTCCCGCTGCTGTCGCTGATCGAGGTCGAGAAGGTCACCGCCCGCGCGCTCTGCGAGACCGGCCGGCAGCCGGTCGCCGAAGCGAACGTCCTCGGCACCGTCACCGTCCTCGGCAAGCGCGTCACGCTCACGACCGGCGGGCCCACGAGAGTCGAGGTCCCCGGCGCCGGCGAGGTCACGCTCGACCTGTCGGGCACGCGGACCACCACCCGCTCCGCCGCTGCCACCGCCCTCGCCCTCACGGTGTCGGTGAACCCGCTCAAGGCGAACGTCGCGGACGTCACCGGCACGGTCACGCTCGCCGAAGCCACCTGCGAGACCCCCGCGGCGCCCCCGAAGGCCGCGGCCCCGCCCGCCGAACCCGCCCAGGCCAGGCCCGCGGACGCCCAGCCCCAGACGGCCGGGCGGCCCACCGAAACCAACCTCGCGGAGACGGGCGGCAGTTCGATGACGACCTACCTGGCGGGCGGCTCCCTCGCCCTGCTCGCCGCCGGAGCCGGCGCCCTGGCCCTCACCCGCCGCGCCCGCGCGGCCCGCGGACGCGGCTGACGCCGGTACGCCCCGCCCGCCGGCCGACGGGCGGGGCGCCCTAACCGACCGGAGCCCCGCGCCCCGCCCCGGCGCCGACACCGCGGCGCCGCCCGTGCCGCGCGTACAACTCCTGGAGCTGGTCGAGCCAGAACTTCTCCCGGGCGAGCGCCGACGCGCCGCGACCCAGCAGCTCGCGCTCCTGCGCCAGCGCGTAGAAGCCGGGCCCCGCGTTGTTGGCGTTGAGGTAGCAGACCAGCGCCGAGAGCATCGCCCGCGGCCGCCCCGGCGCGATCCGGGCCTCGTCCGCGGCGTAGTCCTGGACGATCAGGAAGAGCAGGTGCCCCATCGCGGCGCGCCCCTCGGCGTGCGTGAAGTCGAAGCCGCGCAGGCCGGTGCGGCGCACCAGCGTCGCGTTGAGCTCGGTGTACGTCGTCAGCGTCCGCAGAGCGGCACGCTCGACGAGGAACGCCCGCCCGGCGTCCACCAGTCGGGCCCACTCGTCCTCGTCGCGGCCGTAGTCCGCCACAGCGCCTCCCCGTCACGTGCCGTCGTCGACGGAAGCGAACGTAGCGGCCCGCGCGAGCGCGCCGCAGCCGGTCGCACGAGGTTCACCCCGGCGGCCCGGCGCGCCCGGCGCACGCCCCGGCGGCGCACCGCGCCCGGTGCGCCCGGTTCACCCGCAGGGCCGCCGGTTCACCCGCCGCACCAGACCCCCACCTCCCTCAACCGCTCCGCGCGTGGCCCGCCATCACCAGTGCTTGGTCCAGCGCCTGGAGGAATCGGTTCGTCGTCGCCCGGTCCCGGACCGCGAGTCGCAGCCACTCCGGGCCGAGCCCCGGGAAGGTGTCGCCGCGCCGCGCCGCGAACCCCAGCGACCGCAGGCGTTCCCGTACCGCGTCCGCGCCCGCCATGCGGACCAGCACGAACGGGCCCTCCGCGGCCGTCACCGCCCGCACCTCGTCGAACTCCGCCAGCCCCGCCAGCAGATGCGCCCGCTCCACCGCCGTCCGGTGCGCCGCGTGCTCCGCCTCCGCCAGCGCCGCCCGCGACATGCACGCCTCGGCCGCCGCCAGCGCCGGCGAGGACACCGGCCACAGCGGCTGCGCCCGCTCCAGCACCGCCACCGTCTCCGGCTCGGCCAGCAGGTAGCCGATCCGCAGCCCGGCCAGCCCCCACGTCTTGGTGAGGCTGCGCAGCACCACCAGGCCCGGTACGTCCGTACGGCCCGCCAGTGCCTCCCGCTCCCCGGGCACCGCGTCGATGAACGCCTCGTCCACCACCAGCGTCCGCCCCGGGCGGGCCAGCCGCGCCAGCAGCGCGGCCGGGTGGAGCACCGACGTCGGATTCGTCGGGTTGCCGACCATCACCAGGTCGGCGTCGTCCGGCACCGCCCCCGGATCCAGCCGGAACCCGTCCTCCTCGCGCAGCAGTACCCGCCGCACCTCGTGCCCCGCGTCCCGCAGCGCCGCCTCCGGCTCCGTGAACTGCGGGTGCACCACCACCGGCCGCCGCACCGGCAGCGCCCGCGCCAGCAGCACGAACGCCTCCGCCGCGCCGGCTGTCAACAGCACCCGCTCCACCGGCAGATCGTGCCGCGCCGCGACCGCCGCCCGCGCCGCCCGGCCGTCCGGGTAGGCCGCGAGCCCGGTCAGCGAGGCCGCGATCCGCTCGCGGAGCCAGTCCGGAGGGGTGTTCGTCCGTACGTTGACCGCGAGATCGGTCAGCTTCTCGTCCCGGACCTCCGCGTCACCGTGGTGCCGCAGATCATGAGTGTCGGTGTGCGTATACATGGCCGCCAGCGTGTGGGTGAAGTGGGGGGTGGGGGACGGGGGACGCGAGGTCCCCCGGAAGCGCTCCATGACCAGGGTCTAACACTCCGGTGTCTCCCCACCGGTGTACCCGAGACCCACATTCAACAACCGCCTGCGCGCCACCGCGCATGTCACCCGCCCCTTCCCCGACGTGCGCTTCGCGACGAGCAGTTCGCCCCCGCCCGCCAGCGCCGCCGCCTCCGCCACCGACGGCGTCCCCACCACCGCGAGGACCTCGGCGGACGGGTGCGGGACGGCGACCAGCGCCAACTCCCGCGCCGGATACGTCCGCAGCGGCACGCCCAGCCGCGCCGCCGCCGCGACGATCCCCGCCTCGTCCGCCTTGCCGTCGACCGTCGCCAGCTCACCCACCGAGGACAGGTCCAGCCCCGCCTCCCGCAGGCTCACCTCGATCAGCCCCAGCACGGCGGAGACGGACACGCCCCGCCCCGCCCCGACCCCCACGACCACCGTCACGGCGCGCCAAGCCCCGCGCAGTGCTCCACGAACCGCCGTGCCGTCTCCGGTACGCCCGCCCAGTGCGTGTGCACATAACTCGCGTGCACCCCGCCCCGTACGAAGCCCTCCACCCGGCGCTCCGGTTGCCGCAGCCCCCACGCGGGCACCTCGCCCGCGCCCGGCTCGATCACCGTGCGGTGGAACTCGTGCCCCCGCATCCGCGTCCCGGCCGCCGCCAGCGGGCTGTCGCCGATCGCCACCGCGTCCCGGTAGCCCAGCGTCAGCCGCCGCGACATCCGCGCCTCCGCGTCCAGCACCCCGCACATCGGCTGCCCGTCCAGCGACCGGGCCAGGTACAGCAGCCCGGCGCACTCGGCGGCGACGGGCGCACCGGACGCGGCCAGCTCCGCGACGGCCTTCCGCAGCCGCGCGTTCGCCGACAGCTCCGCCCCGTACACCTCCGGGAACCCGCCGCCGATCACCAGCCCGGCCGTCCCCTCGGGCAACTCCTCGTCCCGCAGCGGATCGAACGGCACCACCTCCGCGCCCGCGGCCGACAGCAGCTCCGCGTGCTCCGCGTACGAGAAGGTGAACGCGGCCCCGCCGGCGACGGCCACCACCGGCCGGCCCGCGACCGGCTCCAGCGACGGCTCCCAGGGCGCGTCCGGCAGCGGCGGCGCCGACCGCGCCAGCGCCAGCAGACCCTCCAGGTCGCACCCCGCCCGCACCTGCTCCGCCTGCGCGGCGACCGCCTCCACCGCCGCGGCCTGCCGCTCCGCGACCGGCACAAGACCCAGGTGCCGCGACGGGGTCTCCACCGCCGGGGCACGGCGCAGCACACCCAGCACCGGCACACCCGACTCGCCGAGGGCCTCCCGCAGCAGGTGCTCGTGCCGGTCGGTGGCCACCTTGTTGAGGATCACCCCGCCGATCCGCACCTCCGGGTCCCACGACGCGAACCCGTGCACCAGCGCCGCCACCGACCGCGACTGCGAGGAGGCGTCCACCACCAGCACCACCGGCGCCTTCAGCAGCTTGGCCACCTGCGCCGTGGACGCCAGTTCGCCCTGGTCGGCGGCACCGTCGTACAGCCCCATCACGCCCTCCACGACCGCCAGGTCGCAGCCGCGCGCACCGTGCGCGAAGAGCGGCGCGACCAGGCCCGTACCGCACATGAAGGCGTCGAGGTTGCGGCCCGGGCGGCCGGTGGCGAGAGCGTGGTAGCCCGGGTCGATGTAGTCGGGGCCCACCTTGTGCGGGGACACCGCGAGACCACGGCCGGCGAACGCTGCCATCAGGCCGGTGGCGACCGTGGTCTTGCCCGCGCCCGACGAGGGCGCGGCGATGACGAGACGTGCTACCACTCGATGCCCCGCTGGCCCTTCTGACCCGCGTCCATGGGGTGCTTGACCTTCGACATGTCGGTGACCAGGTCGGCGAACTCGCACAGCTCGGCGGGCGCGTTGCGGCCGGTGATCACCACGTGCTGCTGACCGGGCCGGTTCCGCAGCACCTCGACGACCTCGGCCGTGTCGATCCAGCCCCAGTGCAGCAGGTAGGCGAACTCGTCGAGGACGTAGAACTTGTACCGCTCCTCGGCGAGGTCCCGCTTGACCTGCTCCCAGCCCTCGCGCGCCTTGTCCTCGTGCGACTGCTCGCCGTCCTTGGGATCGCGTTGGATCCAGGACCAGCCCTCACCCATCTTGTTCCAGGTGACGGTCCCGCCCTTGCCGGTCTCGCCGAGCGCTTTCAGCGCGTTCTCCTCGCCGACCTTCCACTTCGCCGACTTGACGAACTGGAACACCCCGACCGGCCAGCCCTGGTTCCAGGCGCGCAGCGCCATCCCGAACGCGGCGGTCGACTTCCCCTTGCCGATACCCGTGTGCACCATGACCAGCGCCCGGTTGCGGCGCTGACGGGTGGTGAGACCGTCGTCCGGTACGACGGTCGGCTGTCCCTGCGGCATTAAGCGGCCCTCCCGGTAGTTGCCCTGACATCCCTCACGAGGCCGGCGATGGCGTCCGCCCGCAGCTCGTCGAGCGTGACGGCGGTGCCGCCGAGGGCGCGGGCCAGTTCGGCCGCCATCCCCAGCCGTACCGGCCCCGTCTCGCAGTCCACGACCACCGACGCGGTGCCCTCCGCCGCGTGCAGGCCGGCCGCCCGCGCGGCCAGCGCCACCGGCTCCGGCCCGCCGGTCGCCCGGCCGTCCGTGACGACCACCAGCAGCGGGCGGCGCGCCGGGTCGCGCAACCGCTCCACGCGCAGCACGTCGTGCGCCTTCAGCAACCCGGCCGCGAGCGGGGTGCGCCCGCCGGTCGGCAGCTGCTCCAGCCGTGCGGCGGCCGCGTCGACGGACGACGTGGGCGGCAGCGCGAGCTCGGCCGACGCGCCGCGGAAGGTCACCAGTCCGACCTTGTCGCGCCGCTGGTAGGCGTCCAGCAGCAGCGACAGCACGGCGCCCTTGACCGCGCCCATCCGCTGCCGGGCCGCCATGGAACCGGACGCGTCCACCGCGAACAGCACCAGGTTCCCCTCGCGCCCCTCGCGCGTCGCCTGCCGCAGATCGTCCCGCCGTACGACCAGCCCGGCGCCGGACCGGCCGCGCGCCCGCTGGTGCGGGGCGGCCGCCCGCACGGTCGCCGCCAGGTGCAGCTTGGTCAGCGTCCCCTTCGGCCGCCGCGCCCCGGTCGTCCGTCCGTGCTCGGTACGGGCACGGGAGCGCCGGCCCGACGCGCCCTCGCCGAGACCCGGCACGCTCAGCACCTTGGTGCGGAACGGCTCGGCAGCCTTCACGGGCGCCTGCTCGGAACCGCCGCCCGCGCCGGGCGCCGGTGCGGGCGCCCCTGCGGGAGGCTCCGCGGGCGTCTCCTCGGACGTCCCATCCGGCCTCTCCCGGTCCGTCCCGTTCTCCGGCTCCCCGCCCTGCGGAGGCACACCACCACCGCCGGGACCGCCGCCGTCGGGACCGCCCCCGGGGCCCGGGTCGGGATCCGGGTCGTCGTCGCCGAACTCCTCCAGCGTCTCGTCCAGCTTGTCCTCGTCCAGCCCCGGCGCGTCGAAGGGGTTGCGCCGACGCCGGTGCGGCAGCGCCAGCAGCGCCGCCTGCCGCACGTCGCCGGACGTGACGTCGGTACGCCCCGCCCACGCGGCCAGCGCCGTCGCCGTCCGCGCCATCACGATGTCGGCGCGCATGCCGTCCACCTCGAACGCCGCGCACGTCGCCGCGATCTGCCGCAGCGCCGCGTCACCCAGCACCACCGAGGGCAGCAGCGCCCGCGCGGCCACGATCCGCTCCCGCAGCGCGGCCTCCTCGCCGGCCCACCGGGCCGCGAAACCGGCCGGGTCGTCGTCGTACGCGAGACGGCGGCGCACCACCTCGACCCGCTGCTCCGGCTCCCGCGAGGCGGCCACCTCCACCGTCAGCCCGAACCGGTCCAGCAGCTGCGGCCGCAGCTCGCCCTCCTCCGGGTTCATCGTCCCGACCAGCAGGAACCGCGCGGCGTGCCGTACGGAGACGCCCTCCCGCTCCACGTACGAGGCGCCCATGGCGGCCGCGTCGAGCAGCAGGTCGATCAGGTGGTCGTGCAGGAGGTTGACCTCGTCGACGTACAGGATCCCGCGGTGCGCGGCGGCGAGCAGGCCCGGCTCGAACGCCTTCACGCCCTCGGCGAGCGCCCGCTCGATGTCCAGCGCCCCGACGAGCCGGTCCTCCGACGCGCCCACGGGCAGCTCGACCATGCGGGCCGCCCGGGCCGACGCGGCGCCGGTCCCGTGCGGGCCGTCCGGGCAGCCGGGATCGGGCGCGGCGGGGTCACAGCTGAAGCGGCAGCCCGCGACGACGGACACCTCGGGCAGCAGGTCCGCCAGGGCCCGCACCGCCGTGCTCTTCGCCGTGCCCTTCTCGCCCCGGACGAGTACACCGCCGACCGCCGGGCTGACCGCGTTGAGCAGCAGCGCCAGCCGCAGGTCGTCCATGCCGACGACGGCGGTGAACGGGTATCGGGTGCTCATGCTGTGATCACTCCCTCGAGTGGTTTCCCTCCGGACGCGGAGGAGTTGCCGGCCGGGACGTACGCGATGCGGGGGGCCGCCGTTCGACCCGCCCGGGTCGTCATGGCGCCCCCGGCGGAACGAACGGCAGCCCGGCCGGGGCACCCCGCTCGATGAGCTTCCAGAGCGCGTCGGTGTCCGCGTGCTCCTCGATCAGGTCACCCAGCCGGTCCAGCTGCTCCTCGCGCAGCGCCCCGAACGACGTCCCGGGCGCCGGCACGAACCGTCTCCCCGCCGCCCGCGCCACCTGCGCCAGGAACGCCCGCCGGAAGCCGTCGCTCTCCAGCGAGCCGTGCCAGTGCGTGCCCCACACCGCCCCGACGCGGCACCCGTCCAGGAACGGCTCGCCGCCGCGCACGTCGGCGACACCGTGGTGGATCTCGTACCCCTCGACCCGCTCGCCGAGAGCCTCGCCGACCGGCCGCGCCAGTGTCTTCTCCGGCGCGAACCGCACCCGCACCGGGAGCAGCCCGAGCCCCTCGACCGCACCGGCCCGGGACTCCACCTCGTCGTCGATGTGCTCGCCCAGCGCCTGGAAGCCGCCGCAGATGCCGAGCACCGGGCGCCCCTCGGCGGCCCGCCGCGCGATCGCCTCCGCGAGGCCCCGCTCGCGCAGCCACGCCAGCGCCCTCACCGTCCCGCGCGTCCCGGGCACCACCACCAGGTCCGCGTCGGCCAGCTCCTCCGGCCGGTCCACGAACCGGACCACCACGCCCGGTTCGGCGGCCAGCGCGTCGACGTCCGTGAAGTTGGACATCAGCGGTACGGCGCAGACGGCGACCCGCAGCACGTCCTCGCCGGCCGGCGGCGCGACGACCGACTCGCGGACCGCGCCGCGCAGCGACACCCGCAGCCCGTCCTCCTCGTCGATGCCGAGCCCGTGCGCGTACGGCAGGACACCGAGGGTCCGCCGGCCGGTCAGGTCCAGCAGCATGTCCAGGCCCGGCTCCAGCAACGTCACGTCACCCCGGAACTTGTTCACCAGATAACCCGCGACCAGCTCCTGGTCCTCCGGCGCCAGCAGCGCCGTCGTACCGAAGAACTGCGCGAACACGCCGCCCCGGTCGATGTCGCCCACCACGACCACCGGGAAGCGGGCGGCGCGCGCGATGCCCATGTTGACGATGTCGGTGCGCCGCAGGTTGATCTCCGCCGGGCTGCCCGCGCCCTCGCAGATGACGGCGTCGTACGTGCTCCGCAGCTCCTCCAGGCACTCCACGACCGTGCCGAGCAGCGCCTGCTGGCGGCCGCCGTGGTAGCCGCGGGCGCTCAGCTCGCCGACCGGCTTGCCCATCAGCACGACCTGGCTGGAGCGGTCGCTGCCCGGCTTGAGCAGCACCGGGTTCATCAGCGCGGTCGGCTCCACGCGCGCCGCCTGCGCCTGCATGGCCTGAGCCCGCCCGATCTCCGCGCCCTCGCGCGTCACGAACGAGTTCAGGGACATGTTCTGCCCCTTGAACGGCGCGACCTTCACGCCCTGCCGCACCAGCCAGCGGCAGATGCCGGCCGTGACGACGCTCTTGCCCGCGTCGGACGTGGTGCCCGCGACGAGCAGCCCCCCACCCCGCTTCATGTACGCCTCCGCCTCATCGCCCCGAACGCCAGCCGCCCGCCCGCGCACACCGCGAGGGTCAGGGCGCTCACCCGGCGCGACAACCGCACCGCCCGCTCGATGTCCGCCACCTCCACCGCCCGGCCCGCCGCGTTGAGCACCGGCCGGTGCTCGACGCGCCCGCCGTACGACAGCGTCCCGCCCAGCCGTACACCCAGCGCGCCGGCGAACGACGCCTCCACCGGGCCCGCGTTCGGGCTCGGGTGCTTGTCCGCGTCGGCCCGCCAGGCCCGGACCGCGCCGCGCGGGTTCCCGCCCGCGACCGCGGCCAGGGCGGCCGTCAGCCGGGCGCCCGGCCAGCCGGCCACGTCGTCCAGGCGCGCCGACGCCCAGCCGAAGCGGCGGTACCTCGGGGACTTGTGGCCCACCATCGCGTCGAGCGTGTTCACCGCCCGGAAGGCCACCAGGCCCGGTACGCCGCCGACCGCGCCCCACACCAGGGCGCCGACCACGGCGTCGGAGGTGTTCTCGGCGACCGACTCGACGACCGCGCGGGCGATGCCGGGGCCGTCCAGGGACTGCGGGTCCCGCCCGCACAGGTGCGGCAGCCGTTCGCGCGCCACCTCCAGGTCGCCGGCGGCCAGTGCGCCCCCGATCGCGCGGGCCTCGCGCCCCAGCGTCGTACCACCGACGACGGCCCACACGGCGGCCGCGGTGAGCGCGGCGGGAACGGCGCCCCGGTCGCGTACCGCCCGGCTGACGAGCACCGCCGCCCCGGCCGCGCCCCCGGCGCACACCACGGAGTGCAGTGCGCCCCACGCGCGGTGGTCGCGCCACAACACGCCCTCCACCGCGCCCGCGGCGCGCCCGAACGCGGCGACGGGGTGCCCGCGGCGGGGGTCGGCGAGCAGCAGATCGGCGGCCAGCCCGGCGGCGGCGCCGTACGCGAAGACGCGGTCACCGCGCATGGGTTCTCGATGTGCTGGGTGCTTCCGGGGCAGCGCGAAGGCAGCCGGGCATGGTGATGTCCTCACTCAGGGTCCGCGCCCTGGCTCGACGTGACCGGCGACGGGAGTTCCTGACTCATCCGCCCGTCAGGGCGAACTCACAGTGGCGGGA
This sequence comes from Streptomyces ficellus, assembly GCF_009739905.1. Lineage (NCBI taxonomy): Bacteria > Bacillati > Actinomycetota > Actinomycetes > Kitasatosporales > Streptomycetaceae > Streptomyces > Streptomyces ficellus. The sequence continues at coordinate 5,735,960 of NZ_CP034279.1, forward strand.
CCGCGCCGGAGTCGCACCGGCTTCCTCACCTGCCGCCGTAATGGCCCCGGCAGTCCACCACGCCCCGCGAACGCCCGTCAACTCGCTGTTGACCTGCGGCGGGAGGTTGTGCCGAGGCACACACCGGCGTACGACGGCGCCCCCGGAACGACATGTCGTTCCGGGGGCGCCGGGGGAGAGCCGGGGGAGACCCGATCAGGTGACGATCAGGAAGATCCCGTACGCCACGGCCGCCGCGCAGAGCGCGAAGCAGGCGTAGGCACCCGTGCGGGCGAGGGTGGCGGAGCCCCCGCCGGCGGAGGCGGTCTCCTGCTTGGAGAGGCCGACGATGCCGAGGGTGAACAGGCCCACCAGTGCGACGGTGGCCAGGAGGCTGACCCCGAAGACGGAGCCGAGAGCTGCCCAGTCGATCTTCATGCTGTTCTTTCCTTACACCGTGGCGGCGGGAGCCGGGGCGTGGGACGTCGAGTTCGCCTCACCCGCCGGGGCGGGGATGGTGGCCTTGAGCTCCTCGGCGGTGACCGCGACGGCACCGGCCGGGGGCGGCGGGGTGACGGCCGCGATCGCGGTGGTCACGACGCCCGCGGGCTCCTCCTGCTCCACCTCGTTGACGTTGGTGTGGTCGACGACCTGGCGGCGGGAGATGAACCAGATCGCGGCGCAGGAGGCGACCAGGAAGACCGCGACGGCGGCGACGCCCCAGTCACCCTGCTTGGTGACGTACTCGGAGGCGGCGGCGACCAGGCCGGCGGCCGGCAGGGTCAGGCCCCAGGCGACGAACATCCGGGTCGCCGTCGACCAGCGGACCACGCCGCCCTTGCGGCCGAGGCCCGCGCCCATCACGGCGCCGGAGCAGGAGTGCGTGGTGGAGAGCGAGAAGCCCAGGTTGGAGGAGGCCAGGATGACGGCCGCCGCGCTGGTCTGGGCGGCGAAGCCCTGCTGCGGCTGGAGGTCCGTGAGGCCCTTGCCCATGGTGCGGATGATGCGCCAGCCACCGAGGTAGGTGCCGAGGGCGATGGCCAGACCGGCGGAGACGATCACCCAGACCGGCGGGTTCGAGCCGGGCACGAGGACGCCTCCGGCGACCAGGGCGAGGGTGATGATGCCCATCGTCTTCTGCGCGTCGTTGGTGCCGTGGGCGAGGGAGACCAGACCGGCCGAGGCGATCTGGCCGGCGCGGTAACCCTTGCGGCCGGTCTTCTCGTCGACGTGCTTGCCCGCCTTGTACGTCAGGCGGGCGGCGAGCATCGCGGCGATGCCCGCGACCAGCGGGGCCGCGACGGCCGGGATCAGGACCTTGGTGACGACCACGCCGCCGTTGACGCCGCCGATGCCGACGGAGGCGACGGTGGCGCCGACCAGGCCGCCCATCAGGGCGTGGGAGGAGCTGGACGGCAGGCCGACCAGCCACGTCAGCAGGTTCCACAGGATCGCGCCGACGAGCGCCGCGAAGATCACTTCTGGTGTGATGCCGTCCTCGGTGACGAGTCCGCTGGAGATCGTCTTGGCGACCTCGACGGACAGGAAGGCGCCGACCAGGTTGAGCACGGCGGACATGGCCACCGCCGTCTTGGGCTTCATCGCGCCGGTCGAGATGGTGGTCGCCATCGCGTTGGCGGTGTCATGGAAACCGTTCGTGAAATCGAACACGAGAGCTGTCACGACCACAATGGCGAGCAGCAGCGTGATGTGTTCCATTTACCCAGGCAATCGTTCGACGTCAGTGGCACGGCGAACGTAAGCAACCTGAGTGAACGGAAGGTGAACTGGCTCGGGCGCCATGGTGACCCCAAGCGGGGTGCGGTCATTCCGCTTACGCCCCCGGGCGTGAGGTCGGGGCCGGAAAACCGGGCGATTCCGGCACCCCGCCCCGTCTCCTCACGGCCGCGCCGTGGCCCGGCGCCGACCCGCCGACGAGACATGGATCACTCGTGCCGGACCCGCCCGGTGCCTGACAGGATCGGGTGCATGACACAGGACGCGATCGAGCGGGCATGGGACGCACTGGTCGGCACCGCCCGCAGGACGGTGACGGACGGGCTGGTCGTCGGTACCTCCGGAAACGTTTCCGCACGGGTGGGGGACCTGGTGCTCGTCACCCCCAGCGGCGTGCCGTACGACCGGCTCACCCCCGCCGACACCGTCGCCGTCGACCTCGACGGCACCCAGGTCCGCGGCCGGCTCGCGCCCACCAGCGAACTCCCCATGCACCTGGAGATCTACCGCCGCACCACGGCCCGCGCCGTCGTGCACACCCACGCCGTCCACGCCACCGCCGCGTCGACCCTCGTCACCGAACTCCCACCGATCCACTACATGGCCGCGGCCCTCGGCGGCCCCGTCCGCGTCGCCCCCTACGCCCTGTACGGCACGCCGGACCTCGCCGCCCACATGATGCGCGCCCTGGACGACCGCACCGGCTGCCTCCTGCGCAACCACGGAACGGTCACCTACGGCGACACCCTGGACCAGGCCTACGACCGCACGGCCCAGCTGGAGTGGATGTGCCGCGTCTGGCTCACCGCCACCTCGGCACCCGGCCACACCCCCAGCCTCCTGTCCCCCGCCGAACTCCACGAAGCCGCCACGAAGCTCTCCGGCTACGGCCAGCCCCACTGACGGCCCCGCCGGTCTCGTTCTGGGCTCGCCCCGCTGGGCCCACCCTCGCCCCCGTTGTGGCCAGTCGTCCCGCTGGGCGGCTCCCACCCCCGCCCACCCGTTGTGGGCAATCGTCCCGCGGCCGCTCCCACCCCCGCCCACCCGTTGTGGGCAATCGTCCCGCTGGGTCCCCCCCCACCCTGTTGTGGGCAATCGTTCCGCAGGGCGGAACGGGTGGGCACAACGGGCCGGCGGGGTGCCTGTTCCCGGTTCGCCCGGTGGGCGGTGCGGATACGCACGGTGGGTGGGGGGCGTGGCCCCTCCGGGCTCGCCTCCTCGGGGCCGGCGGCCTCGAGTTACGAGGATGGGAGCCCCGGTAACGCCGCCGGTCCCCTGCGGGGGCGACCCTGCACGGCCCCACCCCGGTGCGTCGCCGGGCGCGGGGCGGTGGGTGGGGGGCACGGCCCCACCCTGGGTACGTCGCCGGGTGCGCGACACCCCGGCGGGGGGCGCCCACTGGCATCCGCACCCGCACGTCACCACACTGGAACGGTGCGCCCCGCTACAGCGACGGCAGCGGCCGTCACCACACTGATCGGTGCCGGCGCGGCCGCGGTCGCGGCCGGCCGGTACACCAGCAGCGCCGCGCTCAAGGTGCCGTCCGGCCGGCCCCTGCCCGGCGAGCCCCGGCTCACCGTGCACGCCACGGCCGCCGGGCAGGTCACCCTGACCCGCTGCCTCGCCTCCCGGCGCCCCGGGACCTACGGGCTGGCCGGCCCGGACGTCCACGCCGTCGTCGGGCCCGTCCTGGACGACGTACCGCACAGCGCCGACACCGTCGTACGCCGGCTCGAACGGGTCGTCGGCGGCCGGCTCGAACCGGGCAGCCGGGTCAGGTTCACCCCGCAGCTGCACACCGGCACCCCTGCCTCGGCGCTCGGCCTGGAGTACAGCGACATGGAGGTGCAGGGGGAACTCGGCGCCCTGCCCGCCTGGTTCGTCCCCGCCTCCCGCTCCACCTGGGTCATCGCCGTCCACGGCATCGGCACGACCCGCGAGCACCCGCTGAACCTCATGACGTTCCTCAACCGGATGCGCCTGCCGGTCCTGGACCTCGCCTACCGAGGCGACCCAGGAGCGCCTCGCCCCGCCGGCGGACTGGGCCACCTGGGCGACTCCGAATGGCGCGACCTGGACGCCGCGATCCGCCACGCCGTACGGCACGGCGCCGAACGCGTCATCCTCCACGGCTGGTCCACCGGGGCGTCCATGGCCCTGCACGCCGCCGCCAACTGCGGCCTGCGCGACCGGATCAGCGGCCTCGTCCTCGACTCGCCGGTCCTGGACTGGGAGGCCACCCTGCGCGCCCTGGCCACCGCCCGCCGGGTGCCCGCCCCGCTGCTCCCGCTCGCCGTCCGCGCCGCGCAGGGCAGCACCGGTGTGCACGGCGACCGGCTCGCCGAGGCCGCCGACCCGCGGGGCCTGCGCGTACCCACGCTCGTCTTCCACGGCCCGGACGACCGCCTCGCGCCCTGGCAGAGCTCCCGCGAGCTGGCCGCCCGCCGCGCCGACCTGGTCACCCTGCACACCGTCCCGAACGCCCCGCACGCCGCCATGTGGAACGCCGACCCGGACCGCTACGAGGAGGCCATGCGCCGCTTCCTCACCTCCCTGATCTGACCCCGCCGAGCCCGGCGAATCGCGTTCCGTTTGGGCTTTCGGGGCGTCAGCGGGAAGACTGCCCCCGTGACGTCTCGAAAGCCTGATGAGCAACTGGCGCGCAATTCCAGACTCCGACTCGTCCGTCCGCGGCCCCTGACCACGGCCCGACGGGCCGTGACGACCCGGCGTACCCGGCCGGTGCCCAGGCCGCCGGAGGGCACTCCGCCGCCCGCCGAGCTGGCCCGACAGGCGAGGGCGGTGCTCGCCGACGCCGTGCGCATCGCCCGCTGGGCCGCCGTCGAGCGCGACCGCGACCGTCATCGCGGCCCCGACGCCGTCTCCGCCACCGAACGGGCCGCCGCCGCGCTCGGCCTGACCGCCGGTCAAGTGCGGGCCGGCTGGGACCGCGCCCGGCTCGCCGGACTGGTCGAACTCCACGGCGACACCGCCCGCCCCGGCTGGCGGCTGCGTGCCTGGGACCGGGACGATTCCGCCGTCCTGCGCGGCTGGGTGGCCCTCTTCGACGCCTGGTCGCTCGTCCACCCGGCGCCCGCCGATGTCGCCCCGGCCGCGGTGGCCGAGGTGGTGGAAGCCGTCCCCCAGGTGCTCTCCCTCCTCCAGCTCTCCGCCGGTCCGGTGCCGGTCCCGGCCCTGCTCGACCTGCTCCGCCAGCGCGTCGCCGAACTCCGCGAGGAGCGCTGCGAGGTGCCCGAGGGCCCGCAGCCCGTGGTCGCGACCGCCCCCGAGTCGCTCGCCCGGCTGCTCGACTGGGCGCTGGAGGGCCTCGCCGCCGTCGGCGCGCTGACCCTCGGCGACGGGCAGGCCACCCTCACCCCGCTCGGCAACTGGGCGGTGTGGGTGAAGCTGGAGCAGATCTGCGTCGCCGCCCAGAGCCCCGCCGGCCACATCGAGCAGTCCGCCGAGGACATGCTGCGCGGCTGCGCGCGCCTCACCCCCGGCCCCGCCCGCGTCGAGTACCGCGCCTGGCTCGCCGCCCGCCCCGTCGGCAGTGCCGTCACCGAACTCCTCGCCGTCGCCCGGGGTGAGGACGCCCTGCTGCGCGGTCTCGCCTTCGAAGCGCTCCGGGTCGTCGGCGCCCCCGCGGAGTCCGAGGTCCGGGCCGCCGCCGACGAGGTCTGCCTGCGCCCCTACGCGCTGCTCTGGCTCGCCGAGTACGAGGGCGCCGACCCCGAGGACGCGCAGGACGTCCTCACCCGCGAGGAGGCCACCTGGCTCTGGGTGGACACCGCGGCGGCCGTGGCCGACCACGGCGAGAGCACCCTCCTGGTCCGCCACCTGGAGTCCGCCGTCCAGGGCACGGTCCCCGCGCTCCTCGACGAGGTCCGGGCGGTGGACCACCCGCGCACCGTGCAGGTCCTGGTCGCCCTGGCCGCGGCCCACCCCGACCCCGCCCTCGCCAAGGCGGTGCGCCGCGCGGCCTTCCAGGTCCACACCGGCGGAGCGTGACGCCCGCGACGCCGGGGACCGTCCGCTACTCCGCGGCGCCGGGGGCGTACGTCCCGAAGCTCCAGACGTTGCCCTCGGCGTCCCGCGCCATGTAGTCCCGCGAGCCGTACTCCTGGTCCGTGGGCGGCATCAGGATCTCCACCCCGTGCTCCACCGCCCGGGCGTGGTGCGCGTCGGGGTCCTCCACCACCACGTACACCCCCACGGGCCCCGCGCCGCCCATCGCCTTGGCGAAGACCCCGTCCCCGCCCTTGCTGCCCAGCATCACCATGCCGTTCCCGCAGGCCAGCTCCGAGTGGACGACGCGGCCGTCCTCGCCCTCGTACACACTCACCTCGGTGAACCCGAACGCTTCCTTCAGCGTTCTGATGGCCGCCTTCGCGTCCTCGTACAGGATCGTCGGATAGATGCTCGGTACGTTCGCCATGCTGACCACTCTCCGATTCGGTGCTCGACTGCGACCTTGCTGTCCCCGACCGTGCGACTGTGATCCGGATCTCAACCGTTCCTCAGTCTCGCACCGGGCACTGACAACGCCCCCTGGAGCACACCCGGCTCACCGGAAGGTGTGGCGCGGCCACGCGGCCCCGCACGGCTCCCGCGTGGCCGAAAAGCAGTTGCACGCGCCCGTTAGACTGGGCCGTATGGCCATTCTCCCTGTGCATTAGACCGGCGTCGAAGCCACCGCACCCGCCGTCCTTCCGCCGTCTTCCACACCGCCCTGGAGTCTGTCCGTGATCACCGCTTCCGGCATCGAGCTGCGCGCCGGCGCCCGCGTCCTCATCGAGTCCGCTTCCTTCCGCATCGCCAAGGGCGACCGCATCGGCCTGGTCGGCCGCAACGGCGCGGGCAAGACGACCCTCACCAAGTGCCTCGCGGGCGAGGGCGTTCCCGCCGGGGGCACGATCGCCCGCTCCGGCGAGGTCGGCTACCTCCCGCAGGACCCCCGCACCGGCGACCTCGACGTCCTGGCCCGCGACCGGATCCTCTCCGCCCGCGGCCTCGACGTGCTGATCCGCAAGATGCGGCAGAACGAGGAGCGGATCGCCAGCGGCCAGGGCGGCACCCGCGAGAAGGCGCTGCGCCAGTACGAGCGCCAGGAGACCGAGTTCCTCACCAAGGGCGGTTACGCCGCCGAGGCCGAGGCCGCCACCATCGCCGCCGCCCTCGGCCTGCCCGACCGGGTCCTCGGCCAGCCGCTGCACACCCTCTCCGGTGGTCAGCGCCGCCGAGTGGAGCTCGCCCGCATCCTGTTCTCGGACGCCGACACCCTGCTCCTCGACGAGCCCACGAACCACCTCGACGCCGACTCGATCGTCTGGCTCCGCGACTACCTCAAGACCTACCGCGGTGGCTTCATCGTGATCTCCCACGACGTCGACCTCGTCGAGACCGTCGTGAACAAGGTCTTCTACCTCGACGCCAACCGCGCCCAGATCGACGTCTACAACATGGGCTGGAAGCTGTACCAGCAGCAGCGCGAGGCCGACGAGAAGCGCCGCAAGCGCGAGCGCCAGAACGCCGAGAAGAAGGCCGCGGCGCTGAACTCGCAGGCCGACAAGATGCGGGCGAAGGCCACCAAGACCGTCGCCGCGCAGAACATGGCCAAGCGCGCCGAGCGGCTGCTCTCCGGCCTGGAGGCGGTCCGCGTCTCCGACAAGGTCGCCAAGCTCCGCTTCCCCGAGCCCGCCCCCTGCGGCAAGACCCCGCTCACCGCGGAGGGGCTCTCCAAGTCGTACGGCTCCCTGGAGATCTTCACCGACGTCGACCTGGCCATCGACAAGGGGTCGCGGGTCGTCATCCTCGGCCTCAACGGCGCCGGCAAGACGACCCTGCTGCGGCTCCTCGCCGGGGTGGAGAAGCCGGACACCGGCGACGTGACCCCCGGCCACGGCCTCAAGCTGGGCTACTACGCCCAGGAGCACGAGACCCTCGACCCGGACCGCACCGTCCTGGAGAACATGCGGTCCGCCGCGCCCGACCTCGACCTCGTCGAGGTGCGCAAGACGCTCGGCTCGTTCCTCTTCTCCGGCGACGACGTCGACAAGCCGGCGGGCGTCCTCTCCGGCGGTGAGAAGACCCGGCTCGCGCTGGCCACCCTGGTCGTCTCCTCGGCGAACGTCCTGCTCCTCGACGAGCCCACGAACAACCTCGACCCGGCCAGCCGCGAGGAGATCCTCGGCGCGCTGCGCACCTACAAGGGCGCCGTCATCCTCGTCACGCACGACGAGGGCGCCGTCGACGCCCTCGAACCGGAGCGGATCATCCTGCTCCCGGACGGTGTCGAGGACCTGTGGGGCCCGGACTACAAGGACCTGGTGGCGCTGGCCTGACCGGGACCGGGGCGGCCCGCTCGCCCCGGTATGGATCATTCGGCCTACGCGTGATCCATCATCTGAGTGAGAGCGTCTCGTACTGCGGCGTGGCGGCGAGCGGATTTCCCGCTTCGGCCCCACGCCGCTCGTGATCTCCGCACACCCCTCTGACCTGGCATTTCGGGCGCACGGCCGGTATCGGATCCGCGCGGTGTGCGGGTCGGCGGCCCCGGAGCGGCGAAACCTCGCGGCACGGACCTTGTCGAATGGCTGGCCAGGAAGCCCCCGAGGGGTGATCATGAGAAGACCAGAGCGCACTTCCCATGAGGAGGCACGGGTGGCCGAGACTCTGAAGAAGGGCAGCCGGGTGACCGGCGCCGCGCGCGACAAGCTCGCGGCAGACCTGAAGAAGAAGTACGACTCCGGCGCGAGCATCCGGGCATTGGCCGAGGAGACGGGCCGATCCTATGGATTCGTCCACCGGATGCTGAGTGAGTCGGGAGTCACGCTGCGTGGACGCGGCGGAGCGACGCGAGGCAAGAAGGCCGCTTCGGCCTGAGGGCCCCGCGTCCTGACAAGTCGAGCGCGGCTCGTCCGGCCCCACCGGTTCCGGCAGGGCCACCCGGCCGATCGCGCGGTCGGCCGGGTGGTTACTGTGCAGTCACTTAATGGCTGCACTGCCGCACCGGACCCGGAGGCGCCCCATGACCTCGCTCGACCCAGTCCTCGAAGTGCTCGACAAGGACGGCGTACGTCTCACCGTCGAGGACGCCGTTGCCACGGTGACCCTGACCAACCCGGCCAAGCGCAACGCCCAGTCCCCCGCGCTGTGGAGGGCGTTGGCGGAAGCCGGACGGTCGCTGCCGGGCAGCGTGCGGATCGTGGTGCTGCGCGGTGAGGGCAAGTCCTTCTCCGCCGGACTCGACCGCCAGGCGTTCACGCCGGAGGGCTTCGACGGCGAGCCGTCGTTCCTGGAGATGGCGCGCGGCTCCGACGCCGCGCTGGACGCCGTCATCGCCGAGTACCAGGAGGCGTTCACCTGGTGGCGCCGCAACGACATCGTGTCGATCGCGGCCGTCCAGGGGCATGCCATCGGGGCCGGTTTCCAGCTCGCCCTGGCGTGCGACCTGCGGGTCGTGGCCGAGGACGTCCAGTTCGCCATGCGCGAGACCAGCCTGGGCCTCGTGCCCGACCTGACCGGTACGCACCCCCTCGTCGCGGCGGTCGGCTACGCCCGCGCGCTGGAGATCTGCGCCACGGGCCGGTTCGTGCACGCCGACGAGGCCGAGCGCATCGGGCTGGCCAACCTCGTCGTGCCCGCGGGCGACCTCGACGGCGCGGTGCGCGACCTCGCCGTCGCGCTGCTCGCCGCGCCGCGCGACGCCGTCATCGAGACCAAGGCGCTGCTCCGCGGCGCCGGCGAGCGCGGCTACGAGGAGCAGCGGACGGCCGAGCGCGCCGCCCAGGCGCGCCGCCTGCGCGATCTCGCGGGTCAGTCCGACTGAACCCGCCGGGTGACGTCGGTGACCACCACGGTCACCGGCAGCTCGCCCCCGACGGCCCCGCGTACCGCCCGTGCCACGTCCAGTGGCCGGTGGTCCGGGGTCGTCGCCAGTTCGACGCGTACGTGATCGTCCGCCCGGTGCACCGGGGCGCCGAGGACGCCCGTCAGCCGGGCCACGCCCGGGACGGCGACGGCCGCGACGGCCGCGGTGTCCTCCTGCGGTCCGGCCTCCTTCTCCGGTGGGGGAGCGGGCGCGGGCGGCTCGGGCGGGGCGTCCAGCAGCGCCGTGACCCGGAGGTCCACCCGTGCCACGGTCAGCCCGAGGCGCCGCTCGCACGCGGCCGACAGCGCGGTGCGCAGCCGTTCGGCGAGGTCCGGCAGCGGCACGCCGTACCCGGCGGCGAAGCCGGCCTCGATCCTCAGCGGGCCGGGCGGTACCGATCCCGGTGGCGCCGGGAAGGCGGACCGGGGTGCGGCCGCCTCGTCCGCGAGGGTGATCCGCAGCCGGCCCGGTTCCACCCCCGGCACCTTCCGCGCCGCCCGGCGCAGTACCGCGTCCGCGGCGCGCTCCGCGATCCAGGCTCCGTCCTGCGGGCCTCCCAGCGGGAGCAGCCGCCCCAGGCCGATGCGGCTCCGCGCCGCCGCCACCCATCCGTCAGCCGTCGTCATTCCTCCAGCCTGCCGCATCCCCGGCGCGGGATCCGGAAACCACCCTTAATGTGAGCGAAGGAGTCCAAATCCTCCGGAAAGGACCATGGTGATGTCTGACGCGTCGCAGCCCGCCCAGTCCGCTCGGGCCGACCAGGCCTCGAGAGCGGCGCGGGTCAAGGAACCGGCGGCGGAGGAAGCCAGGAGGACCTCCATGTCCAAGCGGGGCGGCGGCGATCCGGCCTCCCGCGGCCGTACCACCATCGCCGACGGGGTCGTCGAGAAGATCGCCGGGCTGGCGGCGCGTGACGTCGACGGTGTCCACGCCATGGGCAGCGGGGCCGCCCGCACCTTCGGCGCGGTGCGCGACCGGGTCCCCGGCGGCAGGCCGAGCGTCACCCGCGGGGTGAAGGCCGAGGTCGGAGAGGTGCAGGCGGCGCTCGACCTGGAGATCGTCGTCGAGTACGGCGTCCCCATCAAAGAGGTCGCCGGCGCGGTGCGGGAGAACGTGATCTCGGCGGTCGAGCGGATGACCGGTCTCGACGTCGTCGAGGTCAACATCTCGGTGAGCGACGTGAAGCTTCCTGAGGACGAGGACGAAGAGCCGGAGCCCCGCATCCAGTAGCGGGTCCCTAAGGAGAGCGCGATGAGCATGGCGGTGGTCGGCCTGGTGGCCGGAATGGCGCTCGGCTTCGCCGGATACTTCGGCGGCTTCGGGGCGTTTGTGCTGGTGGCCGCGTTGGGTGCGGTCGGCTTCGTGGCCGGCCGGTTCCTCGACGGGGACCTCGAACCCGGTGACTTCTTCCGGGGCCGTGACCGCGGCGACCGGAGGCGGTGACGCGGTGACGGGGGTCCTGGCGGCGGAACGCGGGGCGACCGTCATCGCCGACCGCGTGGTGGCCAAGATCGCCGCCCATGCGGCCCGCGAGGCACTCGCCGGCGCACCGGACGACGAACCCGGCACCGCACGGCCCGGCACCGCACGGCCCGGCACCCCGCACGGCCCGGAAGGCCCGGGAGGCCTGAGCGACGGCACCGGCGGGGGCGAGCCGCCCCACGCGACCGTCGTCGTGCACCGCGACACCGCCCGCGTCCGCATCAGCCTGGAACTCGGCTACCCCTGCGACATCGGCGCCCGGTGCGCCGCCGTCCGCCGTCAGGTGATCCGGCGCGTGAAGACGCTCGCGGGCATGGACGTGCCCGAGGTGGCCGTCCAGGTGGACCGGCTGCACTCCTCGTACACCCGGGACCGGGACAAGGGACGCGGGAGGGTCCGATGAGCACCGACGCGCCGCCCACCGAACCCGCCCCCGGCTCCGTACCCGTCCTGGAGGAGCAGACCCCGCCCGGCGCCCACCGCTTCTGGTCCGTACGGCGCGTCCCGGCCGCCCTGCTCGCCCTCGTGCTGCTCGCGGGCGCCGGACTGCTGCTGTACGACGTCGCCTCGGTACGCGCCGGACGGCCCGGCATGCACTGGCGCCGCGTCCTCGCCGACGACCTGGCGACCCGGCAGCTCGACGACGTCGTGGTCCTCGTCGGCGCGGCGGTCGCCATCGCGCTGGGCGTCTGGCTCCTCGTCCTCGCCTGTACGCCGGGACTGCGCGCCGTGCTGCCGATGCGGCGCGGCGCCGACCCGTTGCGCGCCGGGCTGCGGCGGGAAGCGGTCGAGACCGTGCTGCGCGACCGGGCGGTGGCCGTGGCGGGCGTGCGGTCCGCGCGGGTCCGGGCGCGGCGCCACAAGGCCGCCGTGCGGGCCGTGGTCCACTTCCGTGAACTCGGCGACGTACGGGCCGACCTGGACGCCGCGATGCGGGACGCGGTCGAGGAGCTGGGGCTGGCCCGGCCGCCCCGCCTGTCCGTCCACGTCACGCGATCGTCGCGGAAGGGGTGAGGGGCGTGCTGCGAGGCGTCAACCGGGTGGTCCTGGGCCTGACCGGAGCGGTGCTGGTGTGCGCGGGCGGCGCGGTACTGGTGGCCGGACTGGACCTGGGCGTGCCGTCGTGGTGGCCCTGGCGCGGCCCGGACGCCGTCCTGCTGACCGAGTCGGCGCGCCGGCGGCCGGCGTGGCCCGCGGTGATCGCGGTGCTGGCGGTGCTGGTGCTGCTGTCCCTCTGGTGGCTGGTGGCACAACTGCGCCGCCCCCGGCCGCCGGAGGTGCTCGTCGACAGCCGGGACGGAGACGGCGCGACCCTGCGGGGCCGGGCCCTGGAGGGCGCCATGGAGGCGGAGGCGGAAGCACTGGACGGCGTCTCGCGCGCCCGCGTCCGGCTCGCCGGCCGGCGAACGGCGCCCTCCGCCCGGGTGTCCCTGCTGCTGGAACCCCACGCGTCACCGGACGAGACCCTCGCACGGCTCCGCGACGGCACGCTGAAGCACGCCCGCGAGTCGGCGGGCCTGCCCCGGCTGCCCACGGAAGCCCACCTCCGCGCCGCCCGCCAGCCGACCCGCCGCGTCACCTGACGGCGCCCCGCGGTCGCGCCCCGGGGCGCCTGGTTCGCCGCGTCAGCTGAGGGCGCCCTGCGCCCCGGCCCGGGGCCCCGGCGCGACCCCGCCCCCGGCGCGCCCGACGGGAGGCCGCCCCCGGCGCGCCTGGCCCGTGGCGTCACCTGGCGGCGCCCCGCGACCCCGCCCCCGGGCCGCCGGCGTGCCCCGCCCCCGGCGCGCCCGGCGTGCCCCGGCGACGGGCCGGCCCGTGCCCGGTCAGAAGCCGTCCCCGGGTCGGAAGCCGTCCCCGGGTCAGAAGCCGTGCCGGGCGCCGCCGTCCACCGGGAGCATGACGCCCGTCAGGTACGAGGCCGCGGGCGAGAGCAGGAACGCCGCCGCGTTGCCGAACTCCTCCGGCGTGCCGTAGCGGCGCAGCGGGACGTGGGATTCGGAGGCCGCGCGGGCCGCCGGGGCGTCGCCGGACAGGGCGTCGAGCTCGCGGACCCGGTCGGTGTCGATCCGGCCGGGGAGCAGCCCGACGACGCGGATGCCGCGCGGGCCCAGCTCGTTGGCGAGGGACTTGGCGAAGCCCGCGAGACCGGGGCGCAGGCCGTTGGAGATGGTCAGCCCCGGGATCGGCTCGTACACCGAGCCGGACAGGACGAACCCGATCACCCCGCCCTCCGGCAGCGCGGCCGCCGCCGCCCGGGCCATCCGCACCGCGCCCATGAACACCGAGTCGAACGCCGCCTGCCACTGCTCGTCCGTGTTGTCCGCCGCCCACCCGGGGGCCGGGCCGCCCACGCTGACGAGGACGCCGTCGAGGCGCCCGAAGTGCTCGCGGGCGGCGCCGATCAGACGCTCCGGGGCCGACGGGTCGGCGTTGTCCGCCGCGACGCCGACCGCGCCGGGGCCCAGCTCCTCGGCGGCGCCCGACGCGGCCTTCTCGTCGCGTGAGGAGACGACGACCTTCGCGCCCTCCGTCACCAGGGCGCGCGCCGAGGCGTTGCCCAGTCCGCGGGAGGCGCCGGTCACGATGTAGACGCGGTCCTTCAGTCCAAGATCCATGCCCCTATCCTGCCGCGCCCTCCCGCGCCAGGGCGAGGGCGGTGCCCACGAGCCCGACGTGGCTGAACGCCTGCGGGAAGTTGCCCAGCTGGCGCCCCGACACCGTGTCGTACTCCTCGGCGAGGAGCCCCACGTCGTTGCGCAGCGACAGCAGCCGCTCGAACAGCTCCCGCGCCTCCTTCTCACGGCCCGTCATGCGCAGCGCGTCCGCCATCCAGAACGAGCACACCAGGAACGTGCCCTCGTCGCCCGGCAGCCCGTCGACGGGCACGCCCGCGGTGCTGTACCGCTTGACGAGCCCCTCGTGGTTCAGCTCCTCCCACACCGCGTCCACCGTCCCCACCACCCGCGGGTCGTCCGGCGGCAGGAAGCCCACCCGGGGGATCAGCAGGGTCGCCGCGTCCAGCTCCCGGGAGCCGTACGACTGGGTGAAGGTGTTGCGCTCCGGGTCGTACCCGTTCTCGCACACGTCCCGGTGGACCGCGTCGCGCATCGCCCGCCACCGGCTCACGTCACCGGTCAGTGACGGGTCCTCCTCCAGCGCGCGCACGGCGCGGTCGGCGGCGACCCACGCCATCACCTTGGAGTGCACGAAGTGGCGCCGCGGCCCGCGCACTTCCCACAGCCCCTCGTCGGGCTCCCGCCAGGTCGACTCCAGGAAGCCGAGCAGGCTCAGCTGGAGGTTCCAGGCGTGCGCCTGCGAGGACAGCCCCGCCTCGCGCGCCAGGTACAGCGAGTCCATGACCTCCCCGTACACGTCGAGCTGCAACTGGCGCACGGCGGCGTTCCCGGTGCGCACCGGCGCGGAACCGGCGTACCCGCGCAGCCACGGCAGTTCCGTCTCGGGCAGCCGCCGCTCGCCCGCCAGCCCGTACATGATCTGGAGGTCCGCCGGGTCGCCGGCGACCGCCCGCAGCAGCCAGTCGCGCCACGCCGCTGCCTCGTCCAGGTAGCCGGCGGACAGCAGCGCGCCCAGCGTGAGGGTGGCGTCGCGCAGCCAGCAGTAGCGGTAGTCCCAGTTGCGCACGCCCCCGATCTCCTCGGGCAGCGAGGTGGTCGGCGCGGCCACGATCCCGCCCGTCGGGGCGTAGGTCAGCGCCTTGAGGGTGATCAGCGAACGCATCACCGCGTCGCGGTAGGGGCCCTCGTAGGTGCACTGCACCGCCCACGCCTCCCAGTCCTCCAGGGTGTGCTCCAGCGCCTCGAACGGGTCGATCAGCGGGGGCCGGGGGTGGTGGGAGGGGTGCCAGGTGAGGACGAACGCCACCCGCTCGCCGGGGGTGACGGTGAACGACGAGCAGGTGCTGAACTGCTGGCCCCACGTCTTGACCTCCGGCTCGCTGCGCAGCCATATCGAGTCGGGGCCCGCGACCGCCACCCGGTGGCCGTTGGTCCGCCGCATCCACGGCACGACGGACCCGAAGTCGAAGCGCAGCCGCAGCACCGAGGTCATCTCGACCGTCCCGCTGACGCCCTCCACGATGCGTACGACGTCGGGGGCCTCGTCGCGCTGCGGCATGAAGTCCAGCACCTTGACCGTGCCGGTGCGGGTCTCCCACAGGGACTCGAGGACGAGCGAGTTCCCGACGTAGCGGCGGCGGGTGCAGGCCTGGGCGTCCTTGGGGGCGATCCGCCAGTGGCCGTTCTCCTCGTCGCCGAGCAGGGCCGCGAAGCAGGCCGCCGAGTCGAAGCGGGGCAGGCACAGCCAGTCGATCGAACCGTTCCTGCCGACGAGTGCGGCCGTCTGGAGATCCCCGATGAGGGCGTAGTCCTCGATGCGTTGTGTCACGCTGTGCCGTCTTCCCGCACCGACCGGCGGCTAAGCGGGCGTGTGTGCCGCCGGTTCCCGCTCGCCGCCGGCGTCTCCGTCTCCGTCGCCGTCGCCGGTGTCCGGCGTTCCGGCCGCCGCCTCTGCCGCTGCCGCGTCGCGGTCGCGCTTCTCCCGGCGTACGAGCACCACCCAGCCGACGGGCACGCCCGCGACGAACAGCCACCACTGCACGGCGTACGCCATGTGCGCGCCGATGGAGTCGTGGTCGGGCTCGGGGATCTGCTCCGGGGTGTCACCGGCCGGGCCGGGCGCGGTCTGCTCCAGGTAGCCGCCGAGGACTTCGCGGCCGAGGCTCTTCGCCTGCTGCTCGCTGTTGATCAGCATGACCTGGCGGGGCGGCAGTCCGCTGAGGTCCTTGATGCCGCTGGCGCCGGTCGTCTCGTCGGCCTTGAGCCGGCCGGTGACGGTCACCTCGCCCTTGGGCGCGGGCGGCACCTCGGGGAAGGACTTCTGGTCGGCGGCGGCGGGGATCCAGCCCCGGTTGACCAGGACCGCCCGGCCGTCGGCGAGGACCAGCGGGGTCAGGACCAGGACGCCGATCCGGTCGTCGGCGGAGGTCCGGCGGCGGACGACGACCTCGTGCCGGGTGTCGAAGGTGCCGGTGGCGGTGACCCGGCGCCAGTAGTCGGCGCGGGGGACGGTGTGACCGGGGGAGGTGAGCCGCGTCACGGGGACGGGCTCGGCCTTCAGGTTGTCCTCGATCAGCTGGTTCTGCGCGACCCGGTGCTCGTGCCGGTGGAACTGCCAGAAGCCCAGCTCGGTCATCACGGGGATGAGAACGAGGGCGATGAGGGTGAGGATCACCCACTGCCGGGACAACAGGAAGCGGTACACGGCTTCGACCGTACCTGCTCGTGTCCGGCCACCGGATGGTGGGTCCCGCCCGGGGCGCGGGAGCCGCCGTGCGCCCTGGCCCGCCCGGACCCAGGGCGGGACGCAGGGGGACCCACGGCCCGGCCCGCCCCGGGCGTCCCGGGGGTCACACCTTGTCGACGATGCCCACCTCGCCCTTCTCCGCGCGGGCGCAGTGCGCCCCGCAGAAGAACTGTCCCCCGGCCTCGACGCCCTGGCCGATGATCTGGACCCGGCAGTGCTCGCAGATGGGCGCCATGCGGTGGATGGCGCAGGAGAAGCAGTCGAAGACGTGCACGGCGCCCTGCGCGTGCACCTCGAAGGACATGCCGTAGTCGTTTCCGCAGACCTCACAAGTTGCCATGCGCCACAGGGTGCGGGCCGGTGCTCGTCAGGGGGCGGCGAAACGCCCGGCGGTCACCCGTCTGCCTACTCGTCTGCCGGGGCCACGTCACGGAGCAACTGGGTGAACGCCGCCTCGTCGACGACCGGCGTGCCGAAGGCCTTGGCCTTGACCGTCTTGGAGGTGGCGGAGTCCGGGTCGTTGGTGACCAGCAGGCTCGTCAGCCGCGAGACGCTGGTGGCGACATGGAGGCCCGCCTCGACGGCGCGGTCCTCGAGCAGCTCCCGATCGATGGACGTATCGCCCGAAAACGCCACCCGCATGCCCTGTTTGAGCGGTTTGTCCGCTTCGTAGCGTCCGGGGTTGGGGTACGGGCAGGCGGGACGCTTGCGTGAGGGCCGCCAGCCGCCCGAGCCGTACGACGCCTGCCGCCCGATGCGGGGCACCCCGGACGCGGCGGGCGAGGACGCCCATTCGGTGAGCGGGCGGCACTCCAGCAGCGGCAGCCGTACGCCGCGCTCCGCCGCCGCGTGCAGGCTCGGGCGGAACGCCTCGGCCAGCACGCGCGCGTCGTCCAGCGCGTTGTGCGCCCGCCGCTGCACCACGCCGAAGTGCGTGGCCAGCGTCTCCAGCTTGAAGTTGGACAGCGGCAGGTCCAGCTCCTTGGAGAGCGCGATGGTGCACAGCCGCTGCCGCACCGGCGCCGTCCGCTCCGCCCGGGCGTACTCCCGGGCGATCATCGACCAGTCGAACATGGCGTTGTGCGCGACCAGTACGCGGCCGTCGAGCCGGGCGGAGAACTCCGCCGCGACCTCGGCGAAGAGCGGCGCCCCCGCCAGCACGTCACTCGTCAGGCCGTGGATCCACACCGGGCCCGGGTCGCGCTCCGGATTGACCAGCGTGTACCAGTGGTCCTCCACGTTGCCCTGCGCGTCGAGCCGGTAGACGGCAGCCGACACTATCCGGTCGTCGCGGGCGAGGCCGGTGGTCTCCACGTCGACGACCGCGTACCCCTGTGTCGGGTAGGCGGTCGGCCACGGTGCTGCTGTCGTACGGTCGTCGAGCATGGTCACTGAGAATAGAGCCCGTCACTGACAACGCCGTCGCCGGGCATCCCCCGCGCGGCCCGGGTGTTGACGGCCCGGACCCGAACACCGGGGCACCGTAGGCCGGTTGTGGCACTCGACCGGGCCGGGAGACGAGGTCCCCAGCCGTCACCGGCTCCAGGCGCAGCCGTCGACCGGTCCCGGCAGCAGCCGGTAGACCTCGCCCGAGGCGCCCTCGGGCGCCACCGTGCCGTCCGTCAGGGCGAGGAAGACCCGCCTGCCGGCGGCCGCCCGCGAGGCGGCGGCCCGCCGGGTCGGCCGCCGGGCGCCGGCGCCACGTGTGGGCCTTCACGCGCGTGCCGTCGAGCCGCACCGCGTGCGGGTGTGCGGCCGCCGTGCGCCGCAGCGTCTCACCGAAGGAGACCGCCGAAAGGTCGGTCCCTCGCAGTACGGCGAACGCGAGCGCGGCCTTCGGGTGGCTGCCCGGCCCTTCGTACGGGTGGAGCGTCTCGGCCGCCCGCTTCCACGGGCCGGGGTGCCGCAGGACGTCCTCGACCAGCGATGGGCGCGTACACGCCCTAGCGTGCGACGGCGCCCGCCCAGCGCGGGGCGTCCGTGCCCCAAAGCCCCGGCGGACGCGACCAGTTCGCCGGGCCGCCCTCGTAGGCGACCGGGGGCAGCGCGTGCCGGAGGCGGCCCATGGGGCTGTCCGTGGTGGTGAGCCACGTCTCCGGGTCGTGTCCGCCCCGCCGCGGGCCCCCGGCCAGGCCGTGCACGAGCCAGTGGGCGGTCTGCGTCAGGGCCAGCCGGGCGAGCCGCGTCCCGCCGCCGTCCGGGGCGTGCTGCCCGGTCAGGGACCGCAGTACGGCGGCGGCCAGCAGGTAGCCGGTGCCGTGGTCCAGGGCCTGGGCGGGGAGTGCGCCCGGCTCACCGCCGGAGCCCTCCAGCGCGGCGATGCCGGTGGCCGCCTGGACCAGGCTGTCGAAGCCGCGCCGCTCGTGCCACGGCCCGTACCGGCCCCATGCCGACAGCTGGGCGACGACCAGGCCGGGGCGGCGCTCGGCCAGCGCCTCGGGGGAGAGCCCGAACCGGTCGAGCGCGCCGGGCCGGTAGCCGGTCACCACGACGTCGGCGCCCGCGAGCAGTTCCTCGAACACGCGGTGGTCCACGCCGCGCCCGAGGTCCAGGGTCGTCGACCGCTTGCCCATCCCGGTGTCGTTGTGCGCCTCCTGGCTCTCCGGCAGGTGCGGCGCGTCGATCCGCAGCACGTCGGCGCCCAGCAGCGCCAGTGTCCGGGTGGCGACCGGCCCGGCCAGCACCCGCGTCAGGTCCAGCACCCGCAGTCCCGCGCAGGGGAGCAGCGGCGTACCGGACATCGGGCTCCACGCGCGCGTGGGCCCCGCCTCGCCGATCCGCTCCATGGTCAGCAGTGGCTGCGCGGCCACCAGGGCGCCCTGTTCGTGCGCCGACCACTCGGGCACGCCGCGCGCCGCGACGGCCAGGCCCCCGGCCGCGTACACGGCGTCCTCCACGTCCACCGCGCGGCGCCCGGCGACCGCCTCGGCGAGTGCGTCCGGCCCGGCGTCGTCCGGCAGGCCGAGCGCGAGGAGCAACCGTTCCCGGTGATGCGGGTAGTTGGCGTGGGTACGCACCCACCCGTCGGCCGCCCGCCAGAACCGCGACAGTGGCGCGAACGTCGTCCACGCCTTCCCGTCCACCCTGACGAGCCGGTCGCTGAGGAACGCCGTGGCGACCGCCCCGTCGTCGACCCGTACCCGCGGCACCGGCCGCCCGCCCCGTACGGCGGCGCACTCGGCGGCGGCGAGCGAGCAGACCGCGACGGCGGCGCGGGCCAGCTCCATCACCGGCAGCCGGGACGGAAGCCCGTCCGAAGGGCCGCCGTACGAAACCCGCTCCAGAAGAGCCGGGTCGGCACCCAGTGCCGCCCAAGCCTGGGACGTTCCCGGATCGATCCCATAGTCCATGGCCTCAGTGTGGCACTCAGTGCCACTTCCGGGCCAGGGGTGACGCACGACAGAGCCCCGGCACGACACACGCCGCACCGGGGCCCATGGGGGGCGTTACCGTCGCACCGCGTCCAGCGCGTCGACCATGCCCTTGCCGTAGAAGCCGTTGTCGCGCTTGCCGCCCTCGCACACGGCGTCGGCCGTGCCGTCACCGTTGATGTCGTACGGCGTGGTGCACGCCATGTCGTCGGCCTGCTTGGCCAGCAGCGCCTTCACCTCCGACACCGAGGCGTGCGGGCGCGTCGACCTGATCAGCGCGGCCACACCCGCCGCGTGCGGCGACGCCATCGACGTACCGGCCTTGTAGCCGTACTTCCCGCCCGGCAGCGTCGACAGGATCAGCCCGTTGGTGGCGGGCGCCTCCGGCGGCTGGTACGCCGTCGAGTCACCGCCCGGCGCGGCGATGTCCACGACACCCAGGCCGTAGTTCGAGTACGAGGACTTCAGCCCCTTCGCGCCCGTCGCCGAGACCGTCACCACGCCGTCGAGCATGGTCGGCACGTCCGGGCAGACCTCCGGGTCGATGGTCCGCTCCACCGGCGTGGTGTCGTTGGGGCTGGTCTTGTCGACGATCTCGTCCGCCGCCAGGTCCGTACGGGAGTTGCCCGCCGCGGCGACGTTGACGGCGCCCTTGCGCTCCGCGTACCGCGTGGCGCGCGCCAGCGCCTCGACGAGGGCACCCTGGTCGAGGTCGTTCTTGCAGGTGTACAGCCACGGGTCCACGTAGTAGCTGTTGTTCGTCACCTCGACGCCGTGCTCGGCGGCCCAGATAAAGCCGCAGACGACCGACTCGGTGTAGAAGAACCCGTCCGGGTTGGACACCTTGATGCCGGAGACCTTGACGCCCGGCGCGACTCCGGTGACACCGACGCCGTTCTTCGCGGCGGCGATGGTGCCCGCCACGTGCGTGCCGTGGTCGCTCTCGGTCGGCCCCGGCCGCCAGGAGCCCTCGGTGGTGTCCGGTGCGCCGGTCACGCAGTTCGCGGAGGCGCGGCGGTCGAAGTTCGGCGCCAGGTCCGGGTGGGTGTCGTCGACACCCGTGTCGATGACGGCGACGGTGACCTTCTTGCTGCCGAGCGACTTCTCGTGGGCCTGGTCCGCCTTGATGGCCGGCAGGTCCCACTGGAGGGGCTCGAAGGGGTCCTGCTCGTCGGTCGCGCGGGCCGCAGCCGTCCGTGCCTCCTTGGCGGAGAGGGGCTGCTCGGCCTCGATGTCGGTGGTGGTCTGCGCGGCGAGGGGCGTGGTCCTCGTGGCCCCCGCCGACTTCACGCCACGGACCTCGCGGATGGTCTTCGCGAAGTCCGGGTTCTGCGAGTGGACGACGATGACGCCTATCTGGTCGTAGGCGATCACCACGGAGCCCCCCGCCCTGGTTATCGCCTTCTTCACCGCCTTGACGGTGGAGTGACCACCCGTCACGTTCACGACGTACGACATCTTCGGGCCGTTCGTCGCCACCGCGGCGGTGGGAGCCTCGTCCAGCGGGGCGGCCGAGGCCCCGGCGGCCGGCAGCAGACCGAGTGAGGCCGTGAGCGCCAGGCCGGCGGGCAGCGCGAGTATTCGCCCGCGTCCGGATCGCAGATGAGCCATGGGTTCTCCACATCATCCTGAGATCCGCCCACGCGCCGGTTGCGCGTGGGCGGGTGCATGACGAGCGAAGCTATCGCCGATCATCCCGGCCCATCAATGACTTGGGAAGAAAAACGTCGCAGGTGAACCGCGC
This sequence comes from Streptomyces ficellus, assembly GCF_009739905.1. Lineage (NCBI taxonomy): Bacteria > Bacillati > Actinomycetota > Actinomycetes > Kitasatosporales > Streptomycetaceae > Streptomyces > Streptomyces ficellus. The sequence continues at coordinate 5,757,468 of NZ_CP034279.1, forward strand.
CGCCACGGCCTCCGTGCCGTTGATCAGGGGGGAGCACAGCCCGAGCACCCGCCCCCACCGTGAGGTTCCTGTCCATGCCCAGCGCATCCGCTTCGCGAGGAGTTCCCGTGGTAACCGATGCACCGCCGCCCGAGGACGGTACGGCCGCAAGGCCGGCCCGGCCCACGACACAGTCGTTCGCCCAGGTGCAGGAGAGTGCGGAATTCGGCGAACTGCGCCGCACGTACCGCTCCTTCGCCTTCCCCCTGACCGTCGCCTTCATCGCCTGGTACCTGCTGTACGTCCTGCTGTCCAACTACGCGGGCGGCTTCATGGGCACCCGGCTGTTCGGCAACATCAACGTCGCGCTCGTCCTCGGCCTCGGCCAGTTCCTGACCACCTTCCTCATCGCCTGGTTCTACTCCCGGCACGCCGCCGAGAAGCTCGACCCGAAGGCCGAGGCCATCAAGGCCCGCATGGAGTCCGGTACGGAGGCCGACGCATGAGTGACACCACCGCCACCGGCGCGGCGCTGCTGGCCGCCGCGTCCGACGCCTCGGAACACCGGCCGCTGATTATCACCCTCTTCGGCGCCTTCGTCGTCGCGACGCTGTGCATCACCGTCTGGGCCGGCCGCCAGACCCGCAACGCCGCCGACTTCTACGCGGGCGGCCGCCAGTTCACCGGCTTCCAGAACGGCCTCGCCATCTCTGGCGACTACATGTCCGCCGCGTCGTTCCTCGGCATCGCGGGCGCCATCGCCCTCTTCGGGTACGACGGGTTCCTCTACTCCATCGGCTTCCTGGTCGCCTGGCTGGTCGCCCTGCTGCTGGTCGCCGAACCGCTGCGGAACTCCGGCCGCTACACGATGGGCGACGTCCTCGCGTACCGGATGCGCCAGCGTCCCGTCCGCACCGCCGCCGGCACCTCCACCATCGTCGTCTCGATCTTCTACCTGCTCGCCCAGATGGCCGGTGCGGGCGTCCTCGTCTCGCTGCTGCTCGGCATCACCTCGGACGGCGGCAAGGTCGCGATCGTCGCCCTCGTCGGCATCCTGATGATCGTGTACGTGACCATCGGCGGCATGAAGGGCACCACGTGGGTCCAGATGGTCAAGGCCGTCCTGCTCATCGCGGGCACCCTGCTCATCACCTTCCTGATCCTCTGGAAGTTCGACTTCAACCTCTCCGACCTCCTCGGGACCGCCGCCTCCAACAGCGGCAAGGGCACCGCCTTCCTGGAGCCCGGCCTGAAGTACGGTGCCTCCGGGACCTCGAAGCTGGACTTCATCTCGCTGGGCATCGCGCTGGTGCTCGGCACCGCGGGCCTGCCGCACATCCTGATCCGCTTCTACACGGTGCCGACCGCCAAGGCCGCCCGTAAGTCGGTCAACTGGGCCATCGGCATCATCGGCGCCTTCTACCTGATGACCATCGTCCTCGGGTTCGGTGCCGCCGCCCTGCTCGAGCCCGGCGACATCATCGCCTCCAACAAGGCCGGCAACACCGCGGCCCCGCTGGCCGCGCTGGAGGTCGGCGGAGGCGGCGGCTCCACGGGCGGCGCGATCCTCCTCGCGGTGATCTCCGCGGTCGCCTTCGCCACCATCCTCGCCGTCGTCGCCGGCCTCACCCTCGCCTCGTCCTCGTCCTTCGCGCACGACATCTACGCCAACGTGATCCGCAAGGGCCAGGCCACGGAGAAGGAGGAGGTGCGCGCCGCCCGCTGGGCGACCGTCCTCATCGGCGTCGTCTCCATCGCCCTCGGCGCGATGGCCCGCGACCTGAACGTCGCCGGACTGGTCGCCCTGGCCTTCGCGGTCGCCGCGTCCGCGAACCTGCCCACCATCCTCTACAGCCTGTTCTGGAAGCGGTTCACCACCCAGGGCGCCCTGTGGTCGATCTACGGCGGCCTGACCGCGTCCGTGGCGCTCGTCCTGTTCTCCCCGGTCGTCTCCGGCAAGCCCAGCTCGATGTTCCCGTCCGCCGACTTCGCCTGGTTCCCCCTGGAGAACCCCGGCCTGATCTCCATCCCGCTGGGCTTCCTGCTCGGCTGGCTCGGCTCGCTGCTGTCGAAGGAGGAGCCGGACAAGGGCAAGTACGCGGAACTGGAGGTCAAGTCCCTCACCGGTGTCGGAGCGCACTGACCCGCACACCCTGGGCGACCGTACCCGGCCGCGCCGTGGGGATCGTCGTAGATCCCTACGACGCGGCCGCGCCGCTCCTGTGGACAATGGCCCGTGTCGTTGTCGGTGGGGTCACGTAGGCTCCTTGGTAGACGGAACCTGACAACCGGGGGAGGCGCTCACCGTGCTGATCGACACCTACGGCCGTGTGGCCACCGACCTGCGCGTCTCGCTCACCGACCGGTGCAATCTCCGCTGCACCTACTGCATGCCCGAAGAGGGCCTCCAGTGGCTCGCCAAGCCCGATCTGCTGACCGACGACGAGATCGTCCGGCTGATACGGATCGCCGTCACCGTCCTCGGCGTCACCGAGGTCCGCTTCACCGGCGGCGAGCCGCTGCTGCGCCCCGGCCTCGTCGGCATCGTCGAGCGCTGCGCCGCCCTGGAGCCCCGCCCCAGGATGTCGCTGACCACCAACGGCATCGGCCTCAAGCGGACCGCCACCGCGCTCAAGGTCGCCGGCCTGGACCGGGTCAACGTCTCCCTGGACACCCTGCGCGCCGACGTCTTCAAGACCCTGACCCGCCGCGACCGCCACAAGGACGTCCTCGAAGGCCTCGAAGCCGCCCGGGACGCCGGACTCACCCCCGTCAAGGTCAACGCGGTCCTCATGCCGGGCCTCAACGACGACGAGGCCCCCGACCTGCTCGCCTGGGCCGTCGAGAACGACTACGAGCTGCGCTTCATCGAGCAGATGCCGCTGGACGCCCAGCACGGCTGGAAGCGCGACGGCATGATCACCGCCGGTGACATCCTGGAGTCGCTGCGGACGCGCTTCACCCTCGACCCCGAGCCCGACGAGGCCCGCGGCTCGGCGCCCGCCGAGCGCTGGATCGTCGACGGTGGACCGCACCGGGTGGGCGTCATCGCCTCCGTCACCCGGCCCTTCTGCCGCGCCTGCGACCGGACCAGGCTCACCGCCGACGGCCAGGTGCGCACCTGCCTGTTCGCCCAGGAGGAGACGGACCTGCGGGCCGCGCTGCGCTCGGACGCGCCGGACGAGGAGATCGCCCGCATCTGGAAGCTCGCCATGTGGGGGAAGAAGGCCGGCTCCGGGCTGGACGACCCGAGCTTCCTCCAGCCCGACCGCCCGATGTCCGCGATCGGCGGCTGACCCGCGTCGGCCCGGTTCCGCTCCCGGGCCCGGTCGTCCCGTGGGCGGGGTCATTCCGCGGACGGGCGGGACTCCCACTCGGCCAGCGTGACCACGTCCTTCAAGAAGCCCCGCACGCCCAGGAATTGGGACAGGTGCTCCCGGTGCTCGTCACACGCGAGCCAGGTCTTGCGGCGCTCGGGGGTGTGCAGCTTCGGGTTGTTCCACGCGAGCACCCAGACCGCCGCGGTGCGGCAGCCCTTGGCGGAACAGATGGGGGTGGTCTCGTCGCTCACGAACACGTCCAAACACAGGCCCGAACTACCCGGACAAAGGCGACGCCGGGCAGCCACGGGGGGAGCTGCCCGGCGTCGGTCCGTCGCTCCGACGGGGGATGCGGAGCGCCTACGAAGTATGTCACGCGGAGCGGGGTGGAGTGCACTGAAACCACACGATTGATCTGAGCTTTTCTTGAGCTTTGCAGACCGGTGGCGGCTCAGCCCTGCTCGTACTCGCGTTCCTGGCGGGGCTGTTGACGGTGCCCCCGGCCGTCCGCCGTGGATTCCGGTTCCGGCTCCGGTTCCGCGTCCGGTTCCGTCGCCGGCCCCGCCCCCGTCGTCAGCATGGGGTGCTCGGCCGCCGGCGGTACGAAGGGCCGCGGCTGGGGCGGTGCCGTCTCCCGGCCCGCGTTGGCGATGACCACCGCGACGTACGGCAGCACCGCACCCAGGACCAGGGCGACGATCGCCACGTGCCGTTCGACGTTCCACAGGGTCGCGGCGGCGATCACGGCGAGGGTGCGCACCGACATCGAGATCACATAGCGCCGCTGCCGGCCCCGCACGTCGTCCGCGAGCCCCTGACGGGCACCGGTGATCCGGAAGACCTCGTCACTCCCGTGCTTCCGCATCACGTTCCACCACCCGCGTTCACACCGGACGCTCCCCGGTCCGGCTTGCTACCACCGTACGCCCGCCCTCCGCCTCGTACGAGACCGGGTAGCCCCCACCAGGGCGGACGCGCGTGCGCGTCGCACACCCGTGTGTGCGACGCGCGTGCGCGTCGCACACACGGGGCCGTCCGACGTGCGCCGTATGCCCGGTGGGCCCAGACTTGTCGGGACTGCTCACGTCAATCCACCGAGGAGGCAGCCATGGGCTGGTTGTGGGCGATTATCGTCGGATTTGTGCTGGGTCTGCTCGCCAAGGCGATCCTGCCGGGCAAGCAGCACAGTCCCCTGTGGCTGACCACCATCTTCGGCATCATCGGCGGCATCGCCGGCAACGCCCTCGCCAGGGCATTCGGCATCGAGGAGACTTCCGGCATCGACTGGGGCAGGCACGCCCTCCAGCTCGGAGCCGCGATCGTCCTCGTCGGCCTCGGCGACATGCTCTACATGTCCATGCGCGGCAGAAAACAACGAGCCTGACCCTCCCACGACGCGAGACGGCGCCCCGGGTGCATCCACACCCGGGGCGCCGCCCCACCGCACGCGCTGTCCACGTCGACGCGCCGCGTCAGCCCGCCGCGACCTCGATCGCGGCCAGGTTCTTCTTGCCGCGCCGCAGCACCAGCCAGCGCCCGTGCAGCAGGTCACCGGCGGACACCACGGCGTCCTCGGCGGTCACCTTGACGTTGTTCACGTAGGCGCCGCCCTCCTTGATCGTCCGGCGGGCCGCCGACTTGCTCGGCGCGAGGCCGACCTCCGCCAGGAGGTCCACCACCGGGCCCGGCCCGGCGACCCGGGCGTGCGGCAGCTCCTGGAGCGCGGCGGCCAGTGTCGCCTCGTCCAGCTCCGCCAGGTCGCCCTGCCCGAACAGCGCCCTCGACGCGGCGATCACCGCGGCGCACTGGTCGGCGCCGTGCACCAGCGCCGTCAGCTCCTCCGCGAGCGCACGCTGGGCCGTACGGGCCTGCGGACGCTCCTCGGTGAGCCTCTCCAGCTCCTCCAGCTCCTCACGGCTCTTGAAGCTGAGGATGCGCATGTACGTCGAGATGTCCCGGTCGTCCACGTTCAGCCAGAACTGGTAGAACGCGTACGGGCTGGTCATCTCCGGGTCGAGCCAGACGGCCCCGCCCTCGGTCTTGCCGAACTTGGTGCCGTCCGACTTGGTCATCAGCGGGGTGGCCAGCGCGTGCACCTGGGCGTGCGGCTCCAGCCGGTGGATCAGGTCCAGGCCCGCCGTCAGGTTGCCCCACTGGTCGCTGCCGCCCTGCTGGAGCACGCACCCGTAGCGGCGGTACAGCTCCAGGAAGTCCATGCCCTGGAGCAGCTGGTAGCTGAACTCGGTGTAGCTGATGCCCTCCTGGGACTCCAGCCGGCGGGCGACCGAGTCCTTCGTCAGCATCTTGTTGACCCGGAAGTGCTTGCCGATGTCCCGCAGGAACTCGATCGCGGACAGGCCCGCGGTCCAGTCCAGGTTGTTGACCATGACCGCGGCGTTCTCGCCCTCGAAGGACAGGAACGGCTCGATCTGCGTCCGCAGCCGCGTCACCCACTGCGCGATCGTCTCCGGGTCGTTCAGCGTGCGCTCCGCGGTGGGGCGCGGGTCACCGATCTGACCCGTCGCCCCGCCCACCAGCGCCAGCGGCCGGTGACCGGCCTGCTGGAGCCGGCGGACGGTGAGCACCTGCACCAGGTGCCCGACGTGCAGGCTGGCCGCGGTGGGGTCGAAGCCGCAATAGAACGTGACCGGACCGTCCGCGAGAGCCTTGCGCAGTGCGTCTTCGTCGGTGGACTGGGCGAACAGCCCGCGCCACTTCAGCTCGTCGACGATGTCCGTCACGGTGTCGTGTCTCCTTGAACGATGATCGTGCGCGGCCGACCACGCACGACGATGGAACGCCAGTCTATGGGGGTCACACGCCCTGGCTGACCGAACTCATGTTGAAGTCCGGCACCCGCAGCGGCGGCATCGCGGTCCGGGTGAACCAGTCGCTCCACTCGCGCGGCAGCGTCTTCTCCGTCCGCCCGGCCTCCGTGGCCCGCGACAGCAGGTCCACCGGCGACTCGTTGAACCGGAAGTTGTTCACCTCGCCGGTGACCTCGCCGTTCTCGACGAGGTACACGCCGTCCCGGGTCAGCCCGGTCAGCAGCAGCGTCGCCGGGTCCACCTCGCGGATGTACCACAGGCAGGTCAGCAGCAGCCCGCGCTCCGTGGCGGCGACCATCTCCTCCAGCGACCGCTCGCCCCCGCCGTCCAGGACCAGGTTGCCGATCCCCGGAGTGACGGGCAGCCCCGTGAGCGCCGCGCTGTGCCGCGTGGTGACCAGGTGCTCCAGCCGGCCCTCCCGCACCCAGTCGGTCGGCGACAGCGGCAGGCCGTTGTCGAACACCGACGAGTCGTCCCCCGACGAGTGGGCGATCATGAACGGCGCCGACTCCAGGCCCGGCTCGTTCGGGTCGCTGCGCAGCGTCAGCGGCAGCGGGGAGAGCGTCTCGCCGATCCGGGTGCCGCCGCCCGGCTTGGAGAAGACCGTACGGCCCTCCGCCGCGTCCCGGGCGGCCGACGACCACAGCTGGTAGATCAGCAGGTCCGCCACCGCGGTGGGCGGCAGCAGTGTCTCGTACCGGCCCGCGGGCAGCTCGATCCGGCGCTCCGCCCAGCGCAGCCGCCGCTCCAGCTCCGCGTCCAGCGCCGTCGGGTCGACGTCCTTGAAGTCCCGCGTCGAGTGCCCCGTCCAGGCCGAGCGCGTCCGGTCCGGCGACTTGGCGTTCAGCTCCAGCGTCCCGGACGGCTGGTCGTGCCGCAGCCGCAGCCCCGTCGACGTACCGAGGTAGGTGGACGTCAGCTCGTGGTTCGCGAACCCGTACAGCTCCCGGCCGCCCGAGCGGGCCCGCGCGAACGCCTCGCCCAGCGCGGGCGCGAAGTCCGCGAACACCGCCGACGAGGTCTCCGCCGGCGCGTCCCGGAAGTCCGGCGACGCCTCCCCGCCGGTCACCAGCGGCCGGGCGTCCTCGGCCGGCCCGGCGCCCCGCGCGGCGGCCTCGGCCGCCCGGACGAGCGGCTCCAGCTCCTCGGCGGTGACCGCCGACCGGGAGACCACGCCGGACGCGGTGCCCTCCGCCCCGTCGACGGTGGCGACGACGGTGAGGGTCCGGCCGCGCGTCACGCCGTTGGTGGTGAGCGCGTTCCCGGCCCAGCGCAGGTTCGCGGAGGAGTGCTCGTCGGCGATGACGACGCACCCGTCCGCGCGGGACAGCTCCAGCGCCCGCTCGACGATCTCGTACGGCTTCGCTACGGGGCTCATCGGCCACCCTCCTGCGCGGTGTTAAGACTGTGCTTGCCCGGGGGACGACCCCCGGACCCCCAGCAAGGGGCGGTGCGGGCCAGGCCTGTGCTCATCGGCCACCCTCCTGCGCGGTGTTAAGGATGTTCACGCCCCGGAACAGGGCCGAGGGGCAGCCGTGCGAGACCGCCGCGACCTGCCCCGGCTGGGCCTTGCCGCAGTTGAAGGCGCCGCCCAGCACGTACGTCTGCGGGCCGCCGACCTTCTCCATGGAGCCCCAGAAGTCGGTCGTCGTCGCCTGGTAGGCGACGTCCCGGAGCTGACCGGCCAGCCGCCCGTTCTCGATCCGGAAGAACCGCTGCCCGGTGAACTGGAAGTTGTACCGCTGCATGTCGATCGACCACGACCGGTCGCCGACCACGAAGATCCCGCGCTCCACCCCGCCGATCAGGTCCTCCGTCGACAGCCCGCCCGGATCCGGCTGCAACGACACGTTCGCCATCCGCTGCACCGGCACGTGCCCCGGCGAGTCCGCGAACGCGCAACCGTTGGAGCGCCCGAGACCCGTGAGCTTCGCGATCCGGCGGTCCAGCTGGTAGCCGACCAGCGTGCCGTCCTTCACCAGGTCCCAGCTCTGCGCCTCGACGCCCTCGTCGTCGTACCCGATCGTGGCCAGCCCGTGCTCGGCGGTCCGGTCGCCGGTCACGTTCATGATCGGCGACCCGTACGCCAGCTTCCCCAGCTGGTCGAAGTTGGCGAACGAGGTGCCCGCGTACGCCGCCTCGTAGCCGAGCGCCCGGTCCAGCTCCGTCGCGTGCCCGATCGACTCGTGGATCGTCAGCCACAGGTTCGACGGGTCGACGACCAGGTCGTACGTCCCCGCCTCCACGCTCGGCGCCCGCATCTTCTCGGCCAGCAGCTCCGGGATCCGCTCCAGCTCGGCGTCCCAGTCCCAGCCCGTGCCGGTCAGGTACTCCCAGCCGCGCCCGACCGGCGGCGCGATCGTGCGCATCGAGTCGAACTCACCCGTCGACCCGTCCACCGCCACGGCCGTGAACTGCGGGTGCAGCCGTACGCGCTGCTGCGTGGTGACCGTCCCCGCCGTGTCCGCGTAGAACTTGTTCTCGTGCACGGTCAGCAGGGAGGCGTCGACGTGCGCCACCCCGTCCGCGCGCAGCAGCCGCGCGCTCCACTCCGCGAGCAGCGCGCTCTTCTCGGCGTCCGGCACGGTGAAGGGGTCGATCTCGTACGACGAGACCCACGTCCGGTCGGCGTGCACCGGCTCGTCCGCGAGCTCCACGTGCTCCGCCGACCCCGCCGCCGCGATCACCTGCGCCGACAGCTTCGCCATGGCCACCGCCTGCGACGCCACCCTGGCCGCCGCGTCCATGGTCAGGTCCACCCCGGAGGCGAACCCCCAGGCGCCGCCGTGCACCACGCGCACCGCGTACCCGAGGTCGGTGGTGTCCGACGATCCGGCGGGCTTGGCGTCCCGCAGCCGCCACGAGGCGCTGCGTACGCGCTCGAAGCGGAAGTCGGCGTGCACGGCGCCGAGCGCCCTGGCCCGCGCGAGCGCCGCGTCGGCGAGCGCCCGCAGCGGCAGCGCCGTGAAGGCTTCGTCGATGGAATGAGGCACGAATGTCTCCTGTCGTGTGAGACGGGTCGCCCTGATCATGTCGCGCCGCGCGGCCCCGTGCCCAGTGCTTTCGGCGGGGGCTTTCTGTAGGGACCCGACAGTGACTCCCGTACGCCACTGTCAGAGGCCGATTCTCCGTCGTGGGGGCCGGACCGATAGGTTTTCGAGGAACCAGACCGCTGAGGAAAGGGTGATCCGTTGAGCCGCTCGGTTCTCGTCACCGGAGGTAACCGGGGCATCGGCCTCGCCATCGCCCGCGCTTTCGCCGCCTTTGGCGACAAGGTCGCGATCACATACCGCTCCGGCGACCCGGCGGAGCTCGCCGAGGAGGGCTTCCTGGCCGTCCGGTGCGACATCACCGACGCCGAGCAGGTGGAGCAGGCCTACAAGGAGATCGAGGAGAAGCACGGTCCGGTCGAGGTGCTGGTGGCCAACGCCGGTGTCACCAAGGACCAGTTGCTGATGCGGATGTCCGAGGAGGACTTCACGTCCGTCCTCGACACCAACCTCACCGGCACCTTCCGGGTGGTGAAGCGCGCCAACCGCGGCATGCTGCGCGCCAAGAAGGGCCGCGTCGTCCTGATCTCCTCCGTGGTCGGGCTGCTGGGCTCGGCGGGCCAGGCGAACTACGCCGCCTCAAAGGCCGGACTCGTCGGCTTCGCCCGCTCGCTCGCCCGGGAGCTGGGCAGCCGTAACATCACCTTCAACGTCGTCGCACCCGGTTTCGTCGACACCGACATGACCAAGGTGCTCACCGAGGAGCAGCGGGCGGGCATCGTCGCCCAGGTGCCGCTCGGCCGCTACGCGCAGCCCGACGAGATCGCCGCCGCGGTCCGGTTCCTCGCGTCCGACGACGCTTCGTACATCACTGGAGCCGTCATCCCCGTTGACGGCGGATTGGGCATGGGTCACTGATCACATGAGCGGAATTCTCGACGGCAAGCGCATCCTCATCACGGGTGTGCTGATGGAGTCCTCCATCGCCTTCCACACCGCCAAGGTGGCTCAGGAGCAGGGCGCCGAGGTCATCCTGACGGCCTTCCCGCGGCCCACGCTGACCGAGCGCATCGCCCGGAAGCTCCCGAAGCCCGCCAAGGTCATCGAGCTCGACGTCACCAACGACGAGCACCTCGCCCGCGTCGAGGAGCTGGTGCGCGCCGAGCTGGGCGGCCTCGACGGCGTCGTCCACTCCATCGGCTTCGCCCCGCAGGACGCGCTCGGCGGCAACTTCCTCAACACGCCGTTCGAGTCGGTGGCGACCGCGATGCACGTCTCGGCGTTCTCGCTGAAGTCGCTGACCATGGCCTGCCTGCCGCTGATGACCGCGTCCGACGGCGCCTCCGGCGCGGGCGGCGGCTCGGTGGTCGGCCTGACCTTCGACGCGCAGTTCGCATGGCCGCAGTACGACTGGATGGGACCGGCCAAGGCCGCCCTGGAGGCCACCAGCCGCTACCTGGCCCGTGACCTCGGCAAGCAGAACGTGCGGTGCAACCTGATCTCGGCCGGCCCGATCGGCTCGATGGCCGCCAAGTCCATCCCCGGGTTCGGCGAGCTGGCGAAGGTCTGGGACGACCGCTCCCCGCTCCAGTGGGACATGGCCGACCCGGAGCCGGCCGGCCGCGGTGTCGTCGCCCTGCTGTCGGACTTCTTCCCGAAGACGACGGGCGAGATCGTCCACGTCGACGGCGGCGTGCACATCATGGGCGCCTGAGTCGTACGGGCCCGAGTCGTACCGGGCCGGCCGTCGCAGCGCCGGTCCGTCGCGCCGCTAGGCCGCGCACCGCTCCGGGGGAGTGGTGCGCGGCCTTCCGCGTTTCCGCCTGCCGGTTCGCGCGCCGGTTCGCGTTTCGCCCGCCCGCCGTGAGCCCGCCGTGAGCCCGTTTTCGCACGCGCGTACGGTGCGAAGCGCTTCCAAGTCGTAGAGTCACCAAAAGCACGGCAAACTGGTGCACAACGGAAGGCGGAACGACTCGACGCGTCCGTGGCTCGGGGAGTGCGGGGAGGAGGTGTGGCTGTGCGTACGAAGCACCAGGAACACCCGGCGGAGCGGCCCCCGGTGGAGCGGCGGGCACGGCGCCGTACGAAGCGGCTCGCCAAACGGTTCGCGAAGCACTGCGGATCGGTGGCCCTGGCCGCCGGCGCGGGCCTGCTCTCCCCGTTCGCCCTCGGCGCCCAGACCCACGCCGCCGAACGGGACGTGTACGTCGCCTCCTGCCGTACCGAGGTCGAGGGCTCCCGCGTCACCGCGCACTGCCACAACCCCAACCCCGGCACCGACCGTGTGCAGCTGCACGTCGAATGCGCCCGTTGGTGGGACGTCGACTCGGACAGCGAGCCGGTCGAGGTCGGCCCCACGGCCTACGCGGAGCTGACCCAGCGCTGCTGGAAGGAGGTCGGCGACGCGTGGATCAGTCACCAGCCGGTGAGCGATCGCCGCTGAGGCACATGAAGGGGTAGCCGGCCGCCTCCGTCGCCGCCGTAGCGGCGTCCCCGGCCCTGATCGCCTCGACCAGCCGCGCGTGGTCCATGTGGTTCTCCGGCCGCAACTCCTGGCCCACGTCGTCCCGCAGCCAGTCGCGCAGCAGGTGCCCCAGGTCGGCGTAGACCTCCGACAGCACGTCGTTGTGTGAGGCGGCGACCACGGCCAGGTGGAACGTGGCGTCCGCCGCCACGAACCGCTCCGCGTCGCCCGCCTCCCACGCCTCCTCGCGCCGCGCCAGAAGGGCGTCCAGCTGCTTCATGTCACGCTCCGTCCGGCGCTCGGCGGCCAGCCGCGCGGCCGAGGACTCCAGCGTGGAGCGCAGCTCGGCGACGTGCCGAGGGTCGGCCGACGCGAACCGCCGGTGCATCACGCCGGCCAGTTCGCTGGTCGCGACGACGTATGTGCCCGAGCCCTGACGGATGTCCAGCAGACCGTTGTGGGCCAGCGCCCGGACGGCCTCGCGGACCGTGTTGCGCGCCACGCCCAGCTGCTCGACCAGCTCCGGCTCGGTGGGGATCCGGGAGCCGACCGGCCACTCGCCCGAGGTGATCTGGTTCCGCAGTTCGGCGATCACCTGGTCGGACAGCGCGGACCTGCGGGGAGAGCTGAGCGCCATGGTGCTCCTTGGCTCCTTTGGAGAGGTCGGGGGCCGTCCTGAGGCCCTCCGGAGAGGACCGGAGAGGATTGGACAGCCAATCATCCCATGATTCTATGATGGAACCATGTCCGACGAGCCGCACACCCAGATCCAGACCCGGACCCAGACGTCGACGCAGGCCCAGACGCCGACGCGGAGTCAGGGTCCCGGCCGGCCGCGCAGCCGGCCCGCGACCGGGAGCCGGACGCAGCCCCACACCTCCGCGCCCGCCCCCGCCGGTGCGGACGACCCGCAGCACCGGAGCACGGTCTGGCTCACCCGGCTCCTGATCGTCGGGCTCGTCCTCGCGGCGCTCAACCTCCGGCCCGCCATCACCAGCCTCGGCGCCCTTCTCGAAGAGGTGCGCACGGGACTGCACATGAGCGGCGGCGTCGCCGGCGTCCTCACCTCCGTACCGCCCCTGTGCTTCGCGGTGTTCGGCATCACCGCCCCCCGGCTCGCCCGCCGCTTCGGACCCGGGGCCGTCGTCCTCGCCGGCATGGCCGCCATCACGGCCGGTCTGCTCATCCGGCCCTTCACCGGCGGTACGGCCGCCTTCCTGGCCGCCAGCGCCCTGGCCCTGATGGGCATAGCCGTCAGCAACGTCCTGATGCCAGTGATCGTCAAGCGCTACTTCCCCGACCGCGTCGGCACCATGACGGGCCTGTACTCGATGGCCCTCGCCCTCGGCACCTCGCTGGCCGCCGCCGCCACCGTCCCGGTCACCTCCGCGCTGGGCGGCAGCTGGCGCGCCGGCCTCGCGGTGTGGGCCGTCCTCGGCGCCCTCGCCGTGGTGGCCTGGCTGCCACTGGTACGCAACCGGGGCGGCGTGGATGCAGGTACGGCGCCGGGTGCGAGCGCGGATGCGGGCGCGGCGCCGGGGGACTCCGCCGGGGAGGGGGGCACCCGGGAGGTGCCCGCGTTCCGGATCACCCGCAGCCGTACGGCCTGGGCGCTCGGCTGCTTCTTCGGGCTCCAGGCCACCGGCGCGTACATCACCATGGGGTGGATGCCGCAGATCTTCCGGGACGCCGGGGTCTCCGCCGGCACCGCCGGGGTACTGCTCGCCGTGACCATGGTGATGGGCGTGCCGCTCGCCTTCGTCATCCCCCGGCTCGCCACCCGGATGAAGAACCAGGGTCCCATCGCCGTCGTCCTCGGCCTGTGCGGACTGACCGGGTACGCCGGGCTCCACTTCGCCCCCGCGGGCGGGGCGTGGGTCTGGGCGCTGCTGCTGGGCGTCTCCAACTGCGCGTTCCCGCTCGCGCTCACCATGATCGGCATGCGGTCGCGGACGGGTGGCGGTGTCGTACGGCTCTCCGCCTTCGCCCAGAGCGTCGGCTACCTGATCTCCATCCCGGGGCCGATCCTGGTCGGCGCCCTCTACGAGCACAGCGGCGGCTGGGGTGTCCCCCTCGCGCTGATGGCGGGGCTGATGGTGCCGCAGATGATCGTCGGGATGCTGGCGGGGCGGGACCGGACGATCGAGGACGAGGCGTGAGGTGCGAGACTGGGGCCATGCAGCCTGTGCTCGAACCGAACCCGCAGAACGGCCAGAAGAAGCTCCTCCTCGTGCTCGGCACGATGCTGGGGATCGGCGTGGTGATCGGCGTCATCGCCACCATCGTCTCGCCGTGACCCCGCGTCCGTGACCCGGGATGGTGGGGCTGGCCCCACCTTCCCCTAGGGGGCCAGGGTCAGGGTCGAGTGGGTGGGTTGCCGGATGGGCCCGGTGCTCCGTGATCCGTAACGTGGAAGCCACTTGGACCTCGGCATCACAGACCCACGGAGGTGGCCCATGCCGGCCCGGACGCAAGCGCCACCGACGAACGTGCCCCGGACCTGCGCGGCCGCCACCGGCAGCGCGGACGCCCGCCTGTCGTGGTGGGCCCTCGTCCTGCCCGTGCTCGCCTTCGCCGCCCTCTTCGCGCTGATATCCGGCGGCGGCGCGGCGCACGCTGCGGATGGCGACCCGGCGGTCGGAAGGCTCATCCAGCAGATCCACCACACGCTCGCGGGGTAGCCGGCCGAGCTGGTCAACACCCTGCGCTCCGTGGCGTGTTTCATGCGAAGCTGGGGAGCATGAGCGTCGATACACCCCGCAGGATCGTGCTACTCCGGCATGCGAAGGCCGACTGGCCCCAGGTGTCCGACCACGAGCGACCGCTCGCGGAGCGAGGCCGCAAGGACGCCCCCGTGGCGGGGCGCCGGCTCGCCGAGACCGGAATCACCTTCGACCTGGCCCTGTGCTCGACCGCGGCCAGGACCCGCGAGACCTGGAAGCTGGCGGTGCAGGAGCTGCCCCAGCGGCCCAAGACCGTGTACGAGGAGCGGCTCTACGAGGCGTCCCCCGGCGAGATCCTCGCGCTGCTCAACGAGACGCCGGAGGACGTGCACGACATCCTCGTCATCGGGCACAACCCGGGGATGCACGCGGTCGCCGACGCCCTCGCGGGCCAGGGCGAGGGGGACACCCTGGCACGGATGAACCGGGGCGGCTTCCCCACCTCCGCCTTCGCCGTCGTCGGCTTCACCGGCACCTGGAAGTCGGTGGAGCACGGCGTGGGCACGCTGCTGAGCTACTGGGCGCCGCACGAGTAGGACCGCCGCCCGCACGCGGGGCTCCCCGGTGCTGGGTTTCCCGGTGCCGGAGAGCCTCCGGCAACGGGGAAGCCGCGGCGTGGGGGAGGCCCGACGCCGGGGGAGCCGAGGCGCAGGGGAGGCTCGGCGCCGGGGGAGCCGAGGTGCAGGGGAGGCTCGGCGCCGGGGGAGCCCAGTGCAGGGAGCCCAGGCGTCCAAGGGTTCCGGCACCGGCGCGTCCCCGGCACCGGGCGACCCCCGGCAGCGAGCGAGCCGTGGCGCTGGGGAGGCCCGACGCCGGGCGAGCCCTCTGCACGGGGAAGCCGTGGCGCGGGCCAGCCCCAGCGCCGGGGGAGCCCAGTGCAGGGAGCCCAGGCGTCTAAGGGTTTCGGCACCGGCGCGTCCCCAGCATGAGGTTCCCGGCACCGAAGGAGCCCCGGCACCGGAGGAGCCCGGACGCCCGGGAGCCGCGTGCTCGTGCGGGCCGCAGGCTCGCTCGAGCACACGGCACCTCCTAGGCCCCCTGGAGCGGCTCCGCGTCCGCGTCCGCGTCCGCGGCCTCGACCTCTTCGCGCGTGATGCCCAGCAGGTAGAGCACCGTGTCCAGGAACGGCACGTTGACGGCGGTGTGGGCCGCCCGGCGCACCACCGGCTTGGCGTTGAAGGCCACGCCCAGGCCTGCCGTGTTCAGCATGTCCAGGTCGTTGGCGCCGTCGCCGATCGCCACCGTCTGCGCGAGCGGTACACCGGCCTCGGCGGCGAACCGGCGCAGGAGCCGTGCCTTTCCGGCCCGGTCGACGATCTCGCCGGTCACCCGGCCGGTCAGCTTGCCGTCCACGACCTCCAGCGTGTTGGCCGACGCGAAGTCCAGCCCCAGCCGGACCTTCAGGTCGTCCGTGACCTGGGTGAAGCCGCCCGACACCACACCGACCTGATAGCCGAGCCGCTTCAGCGTACGGATCAGGGTGCGCGCACCCGACGTCAGCCGGACCTCGGACCGCACCTTGTCGACGACCGACGCGTCGAGCCCGGCCAGCAGGGCCACCCGCGCGTGCAGGGACTGCTCGAAGTCCAGCTCGCCGCGCATCGCCCGCGCCGTCACCTCGGCGACCTCCTCCTCACAGCCCGCGTGGGCCGCGAAGAGCTCGATCACCTCGTCCTGGATGAGCGTCGAGTCCACGTCCATGACGACCAGCCGCTGCGCCCTGCGGTGCAGGCCCGCCGAGACCACGGCCACGTCTACGCCGATCTCGTGGGCCTGCGTGGCCAGCGCGGTGCGCAGCCGTGCCGTCTCGGCGCCCGACACGGCGAACTCCACGGCCGTCACCGGGTACTTCGCGAGCCGGAAGATGCGGTCGATGTTGCCGCCCGTTCCGGTGATGGAGGCCGCTATGGCCGCCGTGTTCTCGGCCGTCAGCGGGTGCCCGAGCACGGTGACGTGCGACCGGCCGGAGCCGCGGGGCCGGTTGTCACCCGTACCGGAAATGATCTCCGCCTGGAGCTTCAGGGACTCGGCCCAGCTGTGCACCGTGGCGCGCAGCTCCCCCTCGCTCGTCACGGTCGGCGCCGTGACGAGCGCGCACAGGACGATGCGGCCACGGGTCACGACCTGTTCGATGTCGACCACGTCGACGGAGAAGGCGGCGAGGGTGTCGAACAGTCCGGCGGTGATACCCGGGCGGTCCTTGCCGAAGATCTTGACGAGAACGGTGGGAACGTCAGGGGTCTGCGATGCGCTCATGGTGTTCCCACCGTATCGGCCCCCACGCGGTCGGGCGCGCCCCGTCCCGACCACCGGACACCCGTCCGCCGCGTGCGGCGGGGGTGAGCCGCCACCGTACGACCCGAGGCTTGGATCACATGTGCCGTGCGCACCCACCGGCTCTCGGCACCTTCCGGGGGCATTTGTCCTGGGTCGGCAGCGCGGGGAGCGGAGCGCCCGGGCGACTGCGCGCTCTCTTCACACCGCCCGACTTTCGATTCGGGCACCCGGCCTGAAATAGTTCCTTCCGATGTTCGCCATCCCTAGACTCCCTGCGACGGGGGGAACTCGGGGGACAAGTAGTGGGGCATGGAGTGCCGGAACTCGTACTGGAATTGAACGGAAGGACCTGGACTCTCGATCCGTCCAGGTCGTACAACCTCGGACGTGATCCGCAGGGTGACCTGGTGATCGACGACGCCAGGGTCTCGTGGCGGCATGCCACGGTCAGCTGGAACGGCCGCAGTTGGGTCATCGAGGACCACGGCTCCACCAACGGCACGTATGTGCAGGGCCAGCGGATCCACCAGATGGAGATCGGCCCGGGTTCCGCCGTGCACCTCGGCAACGCGACCGACGGTCCCCGCGTGAGCCTGACCGACGCCGCGGCCGGTGCGGGAGCCGGCGCGTACAGCGCCCAGGCGGCCGCCCCGCAGGTGGCCGCCCAGGCCCCTGCCCCGCAGGCCGCGCACCAGGCCCCGCCGCAGCAGGCCTGGCAGCAGCAGGCCCCGGCCGCCCCGCACCAGCAGCCCGCCCAGCAGGGCTGGCCCCAGCAGGCGCCCGCGCACCAGCAGCCGCCGCAGGCCCACCAGGCCCCGGCGCACCAGGCCCCGGCCCAGCCGCACGCCCCGGCCGCCCAGCCGCACGTCCCGCACCAGCAGTCCGGTGCGAGCGAGCAGTACGCGCAGAAGGTGCCGGGCCAGGGCGGCGGCGCCCCGGCCGCGCCGGTGCACGCCGAGCGCAGCCCGACTACCTTCCACCAGCTCGCGATGGGCCGCGTGATGCGGATCGGTCGTGCGCTGGAGAACGAGCTGGTGGTCTCCGACCTCCAGGTCTCGCGCCACCACGCCGAGTTCCACGCCACGCCCGACGGCCGGTTCGAGATCCGCGACCTCGGCTCGCACAACGGCACGTACGTCAACGGCCAGCCGCTCGCCAAGTCCGGCTCCGCGCTCATCGGCCCCAACGACATCGTCGGCGTCGGTCACTCGACCTTCCGGCTCGTCGGTGACCGGCTCGAGGAGTTCGTCGACACCGGTGAGGTCTCCTTCTCCGCCCGCCACCTCACCGTCACGGTCGACGGCGGCAAGCAGATCCTGAAGGACGTCTCCTTCGGCGTCCCGGAGAAGTCGCTCGTCGCGGTCATCGGCCCGTCCGGTTCCGGCAAGTCGACGCTGCTCAAGGCGCTCACCGGCTACCGCCCCGCCAACCAGGGCGACGTCCTCTACGACAACCGGAACCTGTACAAGCAGTTCGCCGAGCTGCGTCAGCGCATCGGTCTGGTCCCGCAGGACGACATCCTGCACAAGGAGCTGACCGTCCGCACCGCGCTCAAGTACGCGGCCAAGCTGCGCTTCCCGGCGGACACCACCGCCCAGGAGCGCGAGGCGCGGATCGACGAGGTCCTGCGCGAGCTGAAGCTCGACATCCACAAGACCAAGAAGATCACCGCGCTCTCCGGCGGCCAGCGCAAGCGCGTGTCCGTCGCCCTGGAGTTGCTGACGAAGCCGTCGCTGATCTTCCTGGACGAGCCGACCTCGGGCCTCGACCCGGGCATGGACCGCGACGTCATGCAGCTGCTGCGCGGGCTGGCCGACGACGGCCGTACGGTCCTCGTCGTGACCCACTCGGTCGCCGAGCTGGCGCTCTGCGACAAGCTGCTGGTCATGGCGCCCGGTGGCTCGGTGGCGTACTTCGGCCCGCCGGAGGAGGCGCTCAACTTCTTCGGCTACGACACCTGGGCGGACGTCTTCTCCGCCTTCGAGAACTACCGCGACTACGACTGGGCGGGCCGCTGGAAGGGCTCGCAGCACTACCAGATGTACGCCGCGGACCTGGACGCGGTCGCCCCGCAGTCGGTGGAGATGCCGTCGGCGCAGGCGATGCGCCCGCCCAAGCCGCAGGGCTGGGGCGCGCAGCTCTGGACGCTGATCCGCCGATACGTCTCGGTGATCGCCTCCGACAAGGGCTTCATGGCCCTGATGGTGATCCTGCCGGCCGTCCTCGGTGTGGTCTCCACGCTGATCAGCTCGGACTACGGGCTGCGGCCCAGCCCGCGCGGTACGAACGGCAGCGCGGCGACGATCCTGCTGATCCTCGCGGTGGGTGCCTGCTTCGCCGGCGCCGCCAACTCCGTACGAGAACTGATCAAGGAACGGGTCATCTACGAACGGGAACGGGCCACGGGCCTGTCACGTTCGGCGTATCTGATGTCGAAGGTGATCGTCCTCGGTCTGATCACCGTCATCCAGGGCGCGATCATCGGCGGCATCGGCTTCGGCATGCGGGACGTGCCGGACGAGGGCCTGCTCTTCGGCTCCTCCCTGGTGCGACTGGAACTGAGCCTGCCGATCATGGCGCTCGGCTTCACCTCGATGATGTTCGGCCTGATCATCTCCTCGCTGGTGAAGACCGCCGAGAAGACGATGCCGCTGCTGGTGATGTTCGCGATCATCCAGGTGGTGTTCACGGGCTGCCTGTTCACCCTGCACGGCCAGGTCGGCGTCAACGAGTTCTCCTACCTGATGCCGTCCCGCTGGGCCGTCGCCGCCGCCGGTACGACGGTGGAGCTCAACAAGCTCTTCCCCAACCAGGACGACCCCACCGACACGGACCCGCTGTGGGACCACGAGGTGGGCATGTGGATGGCCGACATGGGCGCGCTCCTGGCGCTCGGCGCCATCTGCGGTGTGATCGTGGCGCGCCTGCTGCGCCGCCACGAGCCCGAGGTCATGCGCAAGTAAGCGCCACGGCGCACGCCGAAGGGCGGCACCCCCGCACGGGGGTGCCGCCCTTCGGCATGTGTGCGTACCGGAGTCCGGCAGCGGGTGAACCGGCTCAGTAGGCGCTGTTCACGTTGTCCATGGAGCCGTAGCGGTCGGCCGCGTAGTTGCAGGCGGCGACGATGTTGGCGACCGGGTCGTACTGGTCGAACTTGGTGCCCGGCACGTGGTAGGCCTTGAAGGTCGGGTAGATGACCTGGAGCAGGCCCTTGGACGGAACGCCGTTGATGGCGTTGATGTCCCAGTTGTTGATGGCCCGGGGGTTACCGCTGGACTCCCGCATGATGTTGCGGTGGATGCCCTCGTAGCTGCCCGGGATGTTGTGCTTCTTCATGATCGACATGGCCTCGCGGATCCAGCCGTCGAGGTTGTTGGCGAACACCGGCTTGCGGGCGGCGGCGCGGCTCGCGGCGGCCTTGGCGGCGGCGCGCTTCTTCGCGGCTGCCTCGGCCTTCGCCTTGGCGGCGGCGTCGGCCTTGGCCTTCGCGGCGGCCTGCGCCTTCGCCTTGGCCGCGGCGGCGTCCGCCTTGGCCTTCAGCTCGATGGTGGTCTGCTGCTCGGTGATGCCGAGGTGCAGCGGCTTGTTCTGCGTGCTGGTGAGCGCCACCGGGGCGGCGGCCGGGGCCGCGGCGACCGCCTGCGGCTCGGTCTCGGCGGCGGCGTCGTTGCCGGGAACGATGGAGAACGCGAGCGCGGCGGCGCTCAGCGTCGCCACGCCGGCGAGGGAGAGCTTGTGGTTCTTCTTGAGACGGCTGAAGCCGGGACGGGTGCTGAACGCGGACATGCAGTCGTACCTCTTCGAATCGCGGGACGTCGCAAGGCCAGGGCGGCACTTCGCCTGCTCGGCGGGCGACGGATGCAATTCTTAGCGGCAGCAAAATCCAGGGGCAAAGGTGTGACGTACGAAGCCGGGTAGTGGATCAGCGGGCGGGACGAAGGACCCAAAACGGACCCGGCCCCGCTCCACCTGCACTCATCTCATCCTTATCTCCACCACTACAGGGCTTCGTACGTGACCTGCGTCCTATGCGCGGGCTCACATCGGACCCGTAACAGTCTCACCATTTGTTGCACAAGCGATGCTCTCAGTGAGCCCCCTCGTCCGGCAGGAGGAGATGGACGTCGCCGAACTCGTGCCACAGGTAGAGCCGCCTCAGCGCCTCGGCGTACGCCCGCCCCAGCGCCTCCCTGCCCGCCACCGCCTCCAGCATCAGCAGGTGCGACGCCTCCGGCTCGTGCAGCCCGGTCAGCAGCCCGTCCACCGCCCGCACCCCGCGCCCCGGCGTGACCACCAGGTCCGTCCAGCCCGACGCCGCACGGACCACACCGTCCTCGCCCGTCGCCGACTCCAGCGCCCGCACCGCCGTCGTCCCCACCGCCACGATGCGCCCGCCACCCGCCCGCGCCGCCCCGACCAGCCACGCCGTCGACGCCGGCACCTCGAACCGCTCCGGATACGGCGGCTCGTGCGCCTCCGCCGACGCCACCCCCGTGTGCAGCGTCACCGGCGCCACCTGCACGCCCCGGCTCACCAGCTCCGCCACCATCCCCGCCGTGAAGGGCCGCGCCGCGCTCGGCATCTCCGCCGAACCGGACCCGTCCCGGGACGGCCGGGCGAAGACCGTCTGGTACGCGGCCAGCGGCTGGTCCCGCTCCGTGTACCCGTACCGGATGGGCCGCCCGTAGCGGGCCAGCAGCCCCGGCACGTCCACCGCGACCGACGCCCACCACAGCCGCGCGGGCCCCGCCACCCCCACCGGCCCCGCGGCCCCCGCCCCCACCGGCTCCTGGAGCACCAGCTGCGCCCCGCCGGGCAGCCGCACCAGCCCGCCCGCCGGACCACCCGGCCGCGGCCGCGTACTGCCCCGCCCGTCCGGGTCCCGCAGCTCCACCGCCCAGCGCCCGTCGTCCCCCCGCGTCGAGAAGTGCACGACCATCGCGTCCCCGCCCAGCCGCCCGTTCACCGCGGCCGCCAGCGTCGGCGAGGTGTTCACCACCAGCACGTCCCCGGCCCGCAGCAGCCCCGGCAGCTCACGGAACGCGTGGTGCGACACCGCGACCCCGCGCGACACCATCAGCCGTACGTCGTCCCGCCCCGCGCCCCGCTGCTCGGCCGGCACCCGCGCGGACAGCTCCTCCGGCACCCGCAGGGCCTCCAGCACGCTCACGCCTCCACCCCCAGCAGCGCGGGGGCCGCGTACCGCCCGCTCGCCGGCCGGTCCGCCAGCAGCCGCAGGAACCCCGGCACCACCGTCTCCGGGGCGGGCCGCGGCTCCTCGTCACCCGGCACGGCGGCCCGGTACAGATCCGTGGCCATGTCGCCCGGATCGACCGCCCACACCCTCAGGTCCGGCTCCTCCACCGCCAGGACCGCCATGAGCCGGTCGAGCGCCGCCTTCGACGCCCCGTACCCGCCCCATGTCTCGTACGCCTCCGCCGCCGCGTCCGAACTGACCGCGATCACCGTTCCGCCCCCGCTCGCCCGCAGCAGCGGCAGCGCCTCCTGCACCAGCCCCAGAGCGGCCACCACATTGGTCTCCAGCGCCGCCCGCAGCCCCTCCAGGGGCAGCCCGTGCAGCCGCACCAGCGGCTCGGCACCCAGCGCGCTCGCATTGCTCACCAGCAGGTCCAGCCCGCCCAGCTCCCGCGCGGCCGCCACCAGCGCCGCACGGTGCCACCCGTCCGTGACGTCCCCGGGCACGGCCACCACCCGCGTCCCGTGGACCCGCGCCTCCCGCGCGCTCTCCCGCAGGACCGACGCGTCCCTGGCGTCCAGCACCAGGTCCCAGCCCTCCCGGGCGAGCCCGGCGGCCAACGCCCGGCCCAGCCCCTTCGAAGCACCCGTGATCATCGCTACGGCCATGACACCCATCCCCTCTTCCGGAGTCGATGCCCTCAGCCTGGAACCCGGCCCCCGGCCCCCGCCTCGGCCCCCGGCCCGGACCGGCGGGGGACTTCGACCTAGGCCCCGCGCCCTAAGCGACCGCCGTCCACAGCCCGATACGGACCGTCACACCCCGCCGGTAACGTGAACGCATGACCGATCGACCGCCCCGCTCCGGCCTCGCCGCCGTCAGCACCGCCCTGCTCGCGATGAGCAGGCAGATGGAGGTGCGCGACGTCCTCAAGACGATCGTCGCCTCCGCCCGCGAGCTGCTCGACGCCGAGTACGCGGCCCTGGGCGTGCCCGACGACCACGGAGGGTTCGCCCAGTTCGTCGTGGACGGCGTCAGCGAGGAGCAGTGGAAGGCGATCGGCCCGCTGCCGCGCCAGCACGGCATCCTCGCGGCGATGCTCCACGAGGCGAAGCCCGAGCGCCTCGCCGACGTCCGCCAGGACCCCCGCTTCGAGGGCTGGCCCTCCGCCCACCCCGACATGTCCGACTTCCTCGGCCTGCCCGTCCGGGACGGCGACGAGACGCTCGGCGCCCTGTTCCTGGCGAACAAGCGCTGCCCCGGAGGCCGCACCCCGCAAGGCGGCTGCGGCTTCACCGAGGACGACGAGGAGCTGCTCGGCATCCTCGCCCAGCACGCCGCCATAGCCCTCACCAACGCCCGGCTGTACGAACGCAGCCGCGAGCTCACCATCGCCGAGGAGCGCTCCCGGCTCGCCCACGAGCTGCACGACGCCGTCAGCCAGAAGCTCTTCTCGCTCAGGCTCACCGCCCAGGCCGCCGCCGCCCTCGTCGACCGCGACCCCGCCCGCGCCAAGGGCGAGCTCCACCAGGTCGCCGTCCTCGCCGCCGAAGCCGCCGACGAGCTGCGCGCCGCGGTCGTCGAACTGCGCCCCGCCGCGCTCGACGAGGACGGCCTGGTCCACACCCTCCGCACGCAGATCCAGGTCCTGGACCGCGCCCACACCGCGAGCGTCACCTTCGACACCTGCGGCGTACGGGCGCTGCCCGCCGCCCAGGAGGAGGCCGTCCTCCGCGTCGCCCAGGAGGCGCTGCACAACGCCCTGCGCCACTCCGGGGCCGAGCGCGTCGCCGTGTCCCTGGTACGCCGCGGCCAGGGCGCCCTGCTCAGCGTCACCGACGACGGCAAGGGCTTCGAACCCCGCACCGTCCGCCGGGCGGGCCGACACCTCGGACTGGTCTCGATGCGCGACCGGGCCGGCGGCGTCGGCGGAACGCTCGACGTCCAGTCCGCGCCCGGCAAGGGCACCACGATCGAGATGGAGGTCCCCGGTGGCTGAAGCCCCGATCCGTGTCCTGCTGGTCGACGACCACCAAGTCGTCCGCCGCGGGCTGCGCACGTTCCTGGAGATCCAGGCCGACATCGAGGTCGTGGGGGAGGCGGGCGACGGCGCCGAGGGCGTGGCCCGCGCCGAGGAGCTCCGCCCCGACGTCGTCCTCATGGACGTCAAGATGCCCGGCATGGACGGCATCGAGGCCCTGCGCAAGCTCCGCGAGCTGGCCAACCCGGCGAAGGTCCTCATCGTCACCAGCTTCACCGAGCAGCGCACGGTGATCCCCGCGCTGCGGGCCGGTGCCTCGGGGTACGTCTACAAGGACGTCGACCCGGACGCCCTGGCCGGCGCCATCCGCTCCGTGCACGCCGGGCACGTCCTGCTCCAGCCCGAGGTCGCCACGGCGCTCCTGTCCCAGGAGGAGTCGAACAACGGCACGGGCCGCGGCGGCACCCTCACCGAGCGGGAGCGGGAGGTCCTCGGCCTGATCGCCGACGGCCGTTCCAACCGCGAGATCGCCCGGGCGCTGGTCCTCTCGGAGAAGACGGTGAAGACGCACGTCTCCAACATCCTCATGAAGCTGGACCTCGCCGACCGCACCCAGGCGGCCCTCTGGGCGGTCCGCCACGGCCTCACCGGCTGAGTCGAAGGACTGACCGAGCGAACCGGTCCGAGATTCATACTGTCGGGTGTATGTCACCCACTCGGCGCAACCCCGGCGCCGTGTGGGCGTTCTCCATGGCGTGCCGCGGTGATCGCCGCGGCGGAAGCCAACGGAGGATGTTCGAAGTGAAGAACCTGAAGAAGGCCGCTGCTGTCACCATGGTCGCCGGCGGGCTCGTGGCCGCCGCCGCGGGCGCCGCGTCCGCCACCAGCGGTGCGCACGCGGACGGCGCTGCCATCGGGTCGCCCGGCGTCGGCTCCGGCAACCTCGTCCAGGTCCCGGTCCACGTCCCGGTGAACGTCTCGGGCAACAGCGTCAGCGTCATCGGCCTGCTGAACCCGGCCTTCGGCAACACCGCCGTCAACCACTGACGGACGCACGGCCGGGCCTGGCCGGGCACCGCGTGCAAGGTCGTCCCCGCCGGGGCCGGCGGCAGCGGACGGGTTCCCCTCCCCGTCCCCGCCGGCCCCGTGGGGGTGGCCTCAGCAGCAGAACCGCCCCAGCAGAACCGCCCCCGCATCCGCCGCAGCCCGGCCCGCGGCTCACCCCCGCTCGCGCTCGCGCTCCTCCACCCACGCGTTGAACGCCGCCACCTGCGCGCGCCTGGCCACCCGCTCCACCGGCCGCAGCGCCTCCCGCCGGGCCGCCATCTCCGACGCGCTCACCGCCCCGCCGTGCGCGCCCCCGGTCCCGTACCGCGGCGCATGCGCCAGCGACACCAGCAGCCCCACCCGCTGGGCGAGCTCCAGCACCCGCACCGCCCGCGGCGGATACCCCGGCGCCAGCACCTCCCGCCCGGCCTCCGCCCGCGCCCGGTACGCGTCCAGCGCGGCCTCCGCCACCGGGCCCGACGCCGCCACGTCCAGCCGCGTCAGTACCAGCGTCGCCTCCCGCAGCGCCTCCGCCAGCTCCCGCTCCGCCTCACCGAGGGACGGCACGTCCGCCGGCGGTGCCTCCCGCACCGGCAGGCAGTGCCAGACCACCTCCACATGGACGTCCTCCGGATGCTCCGCGCCACCCGGTCCCGCCTCGTACAGCTCCGGTACGAGGCCGAAAGGCGCCCCGTACCCGACGACCGCCTCCTCCGCCTCCAGCGCCCGCGCGTTGAACGCCGGTGGCCCGCTGAGCCCCAGCGGGTGCCCCGGCGCCGGCAGCGCCACCCGCCAGCCCGTGACCCCGAGCCCGCGCAGGCGGCCCAGCGCCAGGGTCAGGCCGACCGGCCCCTCCTCGCCCGGCATCCCCTCCACCCGGTGCACGGCGTCGTCACCGACGATCGCGAGCACGGCCTCATCCGGCGACACCAACCCGGCCAGCAAGGCGTTCCCCCATGCGGCCAACCGTCCTGAACGTGGTTCCGAAAGCATTCCCCCACCCTAGGCACTGCCGCCCGGCCACTGTCCGGAACCGGCCCTAAGGACCGACCTCCGTCACCAGTGGCGTAGGTTTTCCCCTGGGAGCTTCGCCCACAGGCGCAAGCGACGACGAGACTCGACCGCATAGGGGAGACAACGCGCTCATGAGCGATGTACTGGAGCTGGTGGACGTATCCGTGGTCCGCGACGGACGTGCTCTGGTGGACGACGTCTCCTGGTCGGTCAAGGAAGGCGAGCGCTGGGCCATCCTCGGGCCCAACGGCGCCGGCAAGACCACCCTCCTCAACGTCGCCTCCAGCTACCTCTTCCCGAGCTCCGGCACCGCCCGCATCCTGGGCGACCAGCTCGGCAAGGTCGACGTCTTCGACCTCCGCCCCCGCATCGGCATGGCCGGGATCGCGATGGCCGACAAGCTGCCCAAGCGGCAGACCGTCCTGGAAACCGTCCTCACCGCCGCGTACGGAATGACCGCGACCTGGAACGAGGACTACGACACCGTCGACGAGGACCGCGCCCGCGCCTTCCTCGACCGCCTCGGCATGACCGAGTTCCTCGACCGCACATTCGGCACCCTCTCCGAGGGCGAGCGCAAGCGCACCCTGATCGCCCGCGCCATGATGACCGACCCCGAACTGCTGCTCCTCGACGAGCCCGCCGCCGGCCTCGACCTCGGCGGCCGCGAGGACCTGGTGCGCCGCCTCGGCCGCCTCGCCCGCGACCCGTACGCCCCCTCCATGGTGATGGTCACCCACCACGTCGAGGAGATCCCGCCGGGCTTCACCCACGTCCTGATGATCCGTCAGGGCAAGGTGCTCGCCGCCGGCCCGGTGGAGATGGAACTGACCTCCCGCAACCTCTCCCACTGCTTCGGCCTGCCGCTCGTCGTCGAGCGCGTCGGCGACCGCTACACCGCCCAGGGCCTGCCGCTCGCCTGACGGCCCGTCGGGCACGCGCCCACCGTGCCCTCCGCGCCCTGTCCGTGGACCGGCACCCGGTCCTACCATGACCAGGTGGACATCGACGCATGGGTCTGGTGGCTGATCGGCGCGGTGGGGCTCGGCATCCCGCTCGTGCTGACCGCGATGCCGGAATTGGGAATGCTGTCCGTCGGGGCGATCGCCGGAGCCCTCACCGCGAGCCTCGGCTTCGGCCTGGTGGCCCAGGTGGTGGTCTTCGCCGCCGTCTCCGTCGCGCTCATCGCCGTGGTACGCCCCATCGCGGCCCGCCACCGCGACGGACGGCCACAACACGCCACCAACGTCGACGCCTTGCGGGGCCGGCAGGCCGTCGTGCTCGAACGCGTCGACGGCAGCGGGGGCCGCATCAAACTGGCCGGTGAGATCTGGTCCGCCCGCGCCCTCGACACCGACCAGGTCTTCGAACCCGGCCGGCAGGTCGACGTGGTCGAGATCGACGGAGCGACCGCCGTGGTGATGTGATGGAGCGTCAGGCACCGTAACCCGGTCAACTACCGCCGAACGGCGCACGCACGGCCCCGCCGTCTGCGAAACTCGATCATCGAACCAACCGGCAACGAACCGGCAGACAACCGGCAGCGAAGGGCACGGGGAACACACGATGCCATCAGTCATCATCGTCCTGGTCATCCTGGTGGTGCTCGTCTTCATCGCCCTGATCAAGACGATCCAGGTCATCCCGCAGGCCAGCGCCGCCATCGTCGAGCGCTTCGGCCGCTACACCCGCACCCTCAACGCGGGACTGAACATCGTCGTCCCGTTCATCGACTCGATCCGCAACCGGATCGACCTGCGTGAACAGGTCGTCCCCTTCCCGCCCCAGCCGGTGATCACCCAGGACAACCTGGTCGTGAACATCGACACCGTCATCTACTACCAGGTGACCGACGCCCGCGCCGCGACCTACGAAGTCGCCAGCTACATCCAGGCGATCGAGCAGCTCACCGTCACCACCCTCCGCAACATCATCGGCGGCATGGACCTGGAGCGGACCCTCACCTCCCGCGAGGAGATCAACGCGGCCCTCCGCGGCGTACTCGACGAAGCCACCGGCAAGTGGGGCATCCGCGTCAACCGCGTCGAGCTGAAGGCCATCGAGCCTCCGACCTCCATCCAGGACTCGATGGAGAAGCAGATGCGCGCCGACCGCGACAAGCGCGCCGCGATCCTCACCGCCGAAGGCATCCGCCAGTCGCAGATCCTCACCGCCGAGGGTGAGAAGCAGTCCGCGATCCTCCGCGCGGAAGGCGAGGCCAAGGCCGCCGCCCTCCGCGCCGAGGGCGAGGCCCAGGCCGTCCGCACGGTCTTCGAGGCCATCCACGCCGGCGACCCCGACCAGAAGCTCCTCTCCTACCAGTACCTCCAGATGCTCCCGAAGATCGCCGAGGGTGACGCCAACAAGCTCTGGATCGTGCCCAGCGAGATCGGCGACGCCCTCAAGGGCCTGTCCGGCGCCTTCGGCAACCTCGGCAGCGGCGCCCCCGGCTTCAACACCGGCGGCACCGGCGGCAGCGGCAAGGAGCGCCCCCCGGCCCAGCGCCGCGAAGAGCCCCCGGTCGACTGAGACACCCGCCCTTCGTGCATGATCAGTGCATCAAGCACCGATCCTGCAAGCACCGATCCCGCACGAAGGGCACAGCGTGACGATCTGGGAGATGCTCGCCGTCTTCGCCGCGGGCGTCGGCGCCGGCACGATCAACACCATCGTCGGATCCGGCACACTGATCACCTTCCCCGTGCTGGTCGCCACCGGCCTCCCACCGGTCACCGCCACCGTCTCCAACGCCCTCGGCCTGATCCCCGGCTCCATCAGCGGCGCCATCGGCTACCGCGCCGAACTCACCGGCCAGCGCCGTCGCATCCTGCGCCTCAGCACCGCCGCCGCGGCGGGCGGACTCGGCGGCGCCATACTGCTGCTCCTCCTGCCCTCCACCGCCTTCGAGACCATCGTCCCCGTCCTGGTGGCCCTCGCCCTCGTCCTGGTCCTCCTGCAACCCCGCATCTCCAGGGCCGTCCAGCGCCACCGCGACCGCGAAGGCACCCCCGGCAACCCCGACGGCGGACCACTCCTCATCACGGGCCTGTTCCTCGCCAGCATCTACGGCGGCTACTTCACCGCCGCCCAGGGGATCATCTACCTCTCCCTCATGGGCATGCTGCTCCACGACACCATGCAGCGGCTCAACGCGGTGAAGAACGTCCTCGCCGCCGTCGTCAACAGCATCGCCGCGCTCTTCTTCCTCTTCGTCGCCCACTTCGACTGGACGGCGGTCCTGCTGATCGCCGTCGGCTCCACCATCGGCGGCCAGATCGGCGCCAAGGTCGGCCGGCGCCTCCCACCCGCCGCGCTGCGCGCCGTGATCATCGTGGTCGGCACCCTCGCGATCATCCAGCTCGTCGCCAGGAGATGAGGAAGGCCCGTCTCGTGTCACGACGAGACGGGCCACCGCCCTGCGATCACACCCCGCGGCTCATACGGCTCCCGCGACTCATGCGGCCACTGGGACACCGGACGGGCCCGGCGGGCCCGACTGGCCGGGCTGCCCCGACCGCCCCAGCCACTCCGGCAGTTCCGCCCGGTCCCGCACCCCGAGCGCCAGCAGCATCGCGTCCGCCGGCGACGGTACGAACGGCTGGTGCAGCAGCGGCATACCCGCCTGCTCCGGCGTACGGTCCGCCTTGCGGTGGTTATCCTCCGCGCAGGACGCCACCGTGTTCAGCCAGTTGTCCCCGCCGCCCTGCGCCCGCGGCACCACGTGGTCCACGGTCGTCGCGCGCCTCCCGCAGTACGCGCACCGGTGCTGGTCCCGCACCAGCACACCCCGTCTCGACCACGGGGCCTGTCTTCGGAACGGCACCCGCACGTACCGGCAGAGCCTGATCACCCGCGGCACCGGAAGTTCGACGGCGGCCGCCCGCATACGCAGCCGGGGATGCTCCTGCTCGACGACGGCCTTGTCCTGGAGCACCAGAACCACCGCACGGTTCAGCGTCACCGTCGACAGCGGCTCGAAGCTCGCGTTGAGTACCAGCGTGTCCCGCATCCCGCCCACCTCCCGTATGCCGGCCCTGCCCTCCTGGCGGGCCTGGGGCCGGGACCAACTCTGGCCGGGCGCGCCGGGTTGGACAACGCAATATCCCGTGCGCAACGAAAGATGCCCGCTCCTGATCTCTCCAAGACCAGGAGCGGGCAAACACCAGGCGAACGGTCAGCTCTCGGCGGGTTCCGCGTAGTGACCGACCAGCTGAGCACGCGCCAGCGTGTGGAACCGGAGGTTGAACCCCACGACCGCCGGCGACGCGTCCGCGTCCGGCCCCAGCTTCTCGGTGTCCACCGCGTAGACGGTGAAGACGTACCGGTGGTCCTCGCCCGCCGGCGGCGCCGCACCGCCGAAGTCCCTCGACCCGTAGTCGTTGCGGACGTGCACCGCCCCCTCGGGCAGACCCTCGAACTTCCCGGATCCCGCACCCGCCGGCAACTCCGTGACCGACGCCGGGACGTCGAAGAGCACCCAGTGCCAGAACCCGCTGCCCGTCGGCGCGTCCGGGTCGAAGCACGTCACGGCGAAGCTCCTGGTCTCCGCCGGGAAGCCCTCCCACCGCAGGTGCGGCGAGGTGTTGCCCTTCGCGTAGACCTGCCCGTCCGCCAGCTCGGCACCGGGCACGACGTCGTCGCTCACCACCGTGAAGGACGGCACCTGCGGATGGAAGTCGTGAGGGAGCGGCGCCCTCTTCTCCTCGCCCACGGTCACGTCAGAACCTCCGTTTCGCTGTTCCTCACTGATCCTCCGCCGAGATTAGAGCCAGTTGCGGCGCCCACCCACATCGGCGAGCCACTGGTTCAGGTAGGCGGCCCAGTCGGTGCCCTGGAAGTCGTTCAGCCCTACCTTGAAGGCCCGGTACGAGTCGCTGCTCTCGCTGAACAGCCCCGGCTTCTTGTCCATCTCCAGGACGACGTCCATCTCACGCTCGTCCGCGACGAACGTCAGCTCCACCTGGTTCAGCCCCCGGTACTGCTGCGGCGGCAGGAATTCGATCTCCTGGTAGAACGGCAGCTTCTGCCGCGTCCCCCGGATGTGCCCGCGCTCCATGTCCGCGCTCTTGAACCGGAAGCCCAGCTGGATGAACGCGTCCAGGATCGCCTGCTGCGCCGGCAGCGGGTGCACGTTGATCGCGTCCAGGTCACCGGAGTCCACGGCCCGCGCGATCTCGAGCTCCGTGGTCACCCCGATGTCCATGCCGCGCAGCTGCTGCCCGGCGATCGTCGTCACCGGCGTCTCCCAGGGGATGTCCAGCCCGAACGGCACCACGTGCACCGCCTGCGCCTTCACCTCGAAGGCGCCGCCGAGCCGCACCTTGGTGAACTCGACGTCCTGCTTGTACTCCTGGTCACCACCCTCGACCTCGACCCGGGCCTGCAGCCCGACCGACAGCCCCTCGATCCGCTGATCCACCGAGCCGCCCTGGATGCGCACCTCGCCCTGGACGACTCCACCGGGCACGACGTTCGCCTCGGTGAGCACCGTCTCGACCGACGCGCCCCCCGCACCCAGGCTCGCGAGCAGCTTCTTGAACCCCATGTTTCACTCCTTTTCGGATCCGGACCCCTACATACCCGCATACGCGGAAGGACCGCGGCCGGTTCCCAGTACGCTCGTACGACATGATCGAGAGCCCCGACCGTACGCCGCTCCCGCGAGACTTCTTCGACCGCCCCGTACTGGAGGTCGCCCCGGACCTGCTGGGCCGCACCCTCGTACGGATGACGGACGACGGCCCCATCGAACTCCGCCTCACCGAGGTCGAGGCGTACGCGGGCGAGGCCGACCCAGGCTCCCACGCCTACCGTGGCCGCACCGCCCGCAACGCCGTGATGTTCGGCCCGCCCGGTCACGCCTACGTCTACTTCACCTACGGCATGTGGCACTGCCTCAACCTGGTGTGCGGACCCGAGGGCCGGGCGAGCGGAGTCCTCCTGCGGGCCGGTGAGGTCCGGGTGGGCCAGGAGCTCGCCCGCAAACGCCGGCTCTCGGCCCGCAACGACAGGGAACTGGCCAAGGGCCCCGCACGCCTGGCCACTGCCCTGGACGTCGACCGCACCCTGGACGGCACCGACGCCTGCGCCGGCCCCTCGTCCCCGCTGTCCGTGCTCACGGGGGCGCCGATCCCGGCCGCCCAGGTCAGCAACGGTCCGCGAACCGGTGTCGGCGGCGAAGGGGCCACCCACCCCTGGCGCTTCTGGATCGACGGCGACCCCACGGTCAGCCCCTACCGCGCCCACGCACCGCGCCGGAGGAGGGGTTGACTTGGGGAGCCGAAGCGCCTAGTGTCTACCGAGCTGCAAGAGCTGGGCCTGCCGTTCAAGGCGCCCGGGAGCAGCCATCCACCATCCAAGATCGACATCCTCAACGGGTTTCGTCTTTTCGGTATGCCCGGAATGAAATCCGAGCGACTTGATTATGAGTCGCCGAGGAAATGGTCTAAAGTGGTGGAAGCGCCGAAAGGCAAAGGCCCTCCAACGGCCACCGGAAACAGAATCCGAACCGGAAACGGAACGGAAAAAGGATCTGGTAGGGTTGGAAACACGAAATACCGAAGGGAAGCGCCCGGAGGAAAACCCGCAAGGGTGAGTACAAAGGAAGCGTCCGTTCCTTGAGAACTCAACAGCGTGCCAAAAATCAACGCCAGATTAGTTGATACCCCGTCCATCCAACGGATGGTCGAGGTTCCTTTGAAGAAGACACAGCGAGGACGCTGTGAACCGAGGGGACTATTCCTCCCCTCCGGTTCCGCTCAACGCGAGTGTCAACCCGATCACGGGTAAACATTCACGGAGAGTTTGATCCTGGCTCAGGACGAACGCTGGCGGCGTGCTTAACACATGCAAGTCGAACGATGAACCCACTTCGGTGGGGGATTAGTGGCGAACGGGTGAGTAACACGTGGGCAATCTGCCCTTCACTCTGGGACAAGCCCTGGAAACGGGGTCTAATACCGGATACGACCACTGAAGGCATCCTCAGTGGTGGAAAGCTCCGGCGGTGAAGGATGAGCCCGCGGCCTATCAGCTTGTTGGTGGGGTAATGGCCTACCAAGGCGACGACGGGTAGCCGGCCTGAGAGGGCGACCGGCCACACTGGGACTGAGACACGGCCCAGACTCCTACGGGAGGCAGCAGTGGGGAATATTGCACAATGGGCGAAAGCCTGATGCAGCGACGCCGCGTGAGGGATGACGGCCTTCGGGTTGTAAACCTCTTTCAGCAGGGAAGAAGCGAAAGTGACGGTACCTGCAGAAGAAGCGCCGGCTAACTACGTGCCAGCAGCCGCGGTAATACGTAGGGCGCAAGCGTTGTCCGGAATTATTGGGCGTAAAGAGCTCGTAGGCGGCTTGTCACGTCGGATGTGAAAGCCCGGGGCTTAACCCCGGGTCTGCATTCGATACGGGCAGGCTAGAGTGTGGTAGGGGAGATCGGAATTCCTGGTGTAGCGGTGAAATGCGCAGATATCAGGAGGAACACCGGTGGCGAAGGCGGATCTCTGGGCCATTACTGACGCTGAGGAGCGAAAGCGTGGGGAGCGAACAGGATTAGATACCCTGGTAGTCCACGCCGTAAACGTTGGGAACTAGGTGTTGGCGACATTCCACGTCGTCGGTGCCGCAGCTAACGCATTAAGTTCCCCGCCTGGGGAGTACGGCCGCAAGGCTAAAACTCAAAGGAATTGACGGGGGCCCGCACAAGCAGCGGAGCATGTGGCTTAATTCGACGCAACGCGAAGAACCTTACCAAGGCTTGACATATACCGGAAACGGCCAGAGATGGTCGCCCCCTTGTGGTCGGTATACAGGTGGTGCATGGCTGTCGTCAGCTCGTGTCGTGAGATGTTGGGTTAAGTCCCGCAACGAGCGCAACCCTTGTTCTGTGTTGCCAGCATGCCCTTCGGGGTGATGGGGACTCACAGGAGACTGCCGGGGTCAACTCGGAGGAAGGTGGGGACGACGTCAAGTCATCATGCCCCTTATGTCTTGGGCTGCACACGTGCTACAATGGCCGGTACAAAGAGCTGCGAAGCCGCGAGGCAGAGCGAATCTCAAAAAGCCGGTCTCAGTTCGGATTGGGGTCTGCAACTCGACCCCATGAAGTCGGAGTTGCTAGTAATCGCAGATCAGCATTGCTGCGGTGAATACGTTCCCGGGCCTTGTACACACCGCCCGTCACGTCACGAAAGTCGGTAACACCCGAAGCCGGTGGCCCAACCCCTTGTGGGAGGGAGCTGTCGAAGGTGGGACTGGCGATTGGGACGAAGTCGTAACAAGGTAGCCGTACCGGAAGGTGCGGCTGGATCACCTCCTTTCTAAGGAGCATCTAGATTCCGCAAGGAATCCAGAGCCACTACGTCGGCAAACGTTCGACGGTGGTCAGCTCATGGGTGGAACGTTGATTATTCGGCACGGTTCGTGAGGGTCACTAGTACTGCTTCGGCGTGGAACGTGAACCTGATCTGATCGTGCCGGGCACGCTGTTGGGTGTCTGAGGGTGCGAGCGTTGCTCGCCCTTCTGCGATGCCGGCCCCAGTGAACTTGCCGCGTGAGTGGCAGGGTGATGGGTGGCTGGTCGTTGCTTGAGAACTGCACAGTGGACGCGAGCATCTGTGGCCAAGTTTTTAAGGGCGCACGGTGGATGCCTTGGCACCAGGAACCGATGAAGGACGTGGGAGGCCACGATAGTCCCCGGGGAGCCGTCAACCAGGCTTTGATCCGGGGGTTTCCGAATGGGGAAACCCGGCAGTCGTCATGGGCTGTCACCCACTGCTGAACACATAGGCAGTGTGGAGGGAACGAGGGGAAGTGAAACATCTCAGTACCCTCAGGAAGAGAAAACAACCGTGATTCCGGGAGTAGTGGCGAGCGAAACCGGATGAGGCCAAACCGTATGCGTGTGATACCCGGCAGGGGTTGCGCATGCGGGGTTGTGGGATCTCTCTTTCACAGTCTGCCGGCTGTGAGACGAGTCAGAAACCGTATGGGTAGGCGAAGGACATGCGAAAGGTCCGGCGTAGAGGGTAAGACCCCCGTAGCTGAAACTCATGCGGCTCGTTTGAGAGACACCCAAGTAGCACGGGGCCCGAGAAATCCCGTGTGAATCTGGCGGGACCACCCGCTAAGCCTAAATATTCCCTGGTGACCGATAGCGGATAGTACCGTGAGGGAATGGTGAAAAGTACCGCGGGAGCGGAGTGAAATAGTACCTGAAACCGTGTGCCTACAAGCCGTGGGAGCGTCGCACAGAGACTTGTCTCTGTGTCGTGACTGCGTGCCTTTTGAAGAATGAGCCTGCGAGTTTGCGGTGTGTTGCGAGGTTAACCCGTGTGGGGAAGCCGTAGCGAAAGCGAGTCCGAACAGGGCGATTTAGTAGCGCGCTCAAGACCCGAAGCGGAGTGATCTAGCCATGGGCAGGTTGAAGCGGAGGTAAGACTTCGTGGAGGACCGAACCCACCAGGGTTGAAAACCTGGGGGATGACCTGTGGTTAGGGGTGAAAGGCCAATCAAACTCCGTGATAGCTGGTTCTCCCCGAAATGCATTTAGGTGCAGCGTCGTGTGTTTCTTGCCGGAGGTAGAGCACTGGATAGGCGATGGGCCCTACCGGGTTACTGACCTTAGCCAAACTCCGAATGCCGGTAAGTGAGAGCGCGGCAGTGAGACTGTGGGGGATAAGCTCCATGGTCGAGAGGGAAACAGCCCAGAGCATCGACTAAGGCCCCTAAGCGTACGCTAAGTGGGAAAGGATGTGGAGTCGCAGAGACAACCAGGAGGTTGGCTTAGAAGCAGCCACCCTTGAAAGAGTGCGTAATAGCTCACTGGTCAAGTGATTCCGCGCCGACAATGTAGCGGGGCTCAAGCGTACCGCCGAAGTCGTGTCATTGCAGCATACGGGCCAACGCCCGCTGTGATGGGTAGGGGAGCGTCGTGTGCCGGGTGAAGCAGCCGCGGAAGCGAGTTGTGGACGGTTCACGAGTGAGAATGCAGGCATGAGTAGCGATACACACGTGAGAAACGTGTGCGCCGATTGACTAAGGGTTCCTGGGTCAAGCTGATCTGCCCAGGGTAAGTCGGGACCTAAGGCGAGGCCGACAGGCGTAGTCGATGGACAACCGGTTGATATTCCGGTACCCGCTTTGAAACGCCCAGTATCGAACCAGGCGATGCTAAGTCCGTGAAGCCGTTCCGGACCCTTCGGGGAAAGGAAAGTGGTGGAGCCGACGGACCAGACCTGTAGTAGGTAAGCGATGGGGTGACGCAGGAAGGTAGTCCAGCCCGGGCGGTGGTTGTCCCGGGGTAAGGGTGTAGGCCGTGTGATAGGCAAATCCGTCACACGTTAAGGCTGAGACCTGATGCCGAGCCGATTGTGGTGAAGTGGATGATCCTATGCTGTCGAGAAAAGCCTCTAGCGAGTTTCATGGCGGCCCGTACCCTAAACCGACTCAGGTGGTCAGGTAGAGAATACCGAGGCGTTCGGGTGAACTATGGTTAAGGAACTCGGCAAAATGCCCCCGTAACTTCGGGAGAAGGGGGGCCATCACTGGTGAGAGCACTTGCTGCTCGAGCTGGGGGTGGCCGCAGAGACCAGCGAGAAGCGACTGTTTACTAAAAACACAGGTCCGTGCGAAGCCGTAAGGCGATGTATACGGACTGACGCCTGCCCGGTGCTGGAACGTTAAGGGGACCGGTTAGCTCCATTTCGGTGGGGCGAAGCTGAGAACTTAAGCGCCAGTAAACGGCGGTGGTAACTATAACCATCCTAAGGTAGCGAAATTCCTTGTCGGGTAAGTTCCGACCTGCACGAATGGCGTAACGACTTCTCGACTGTCTCAACCATAGGCCCGGTGAAATTGCACTACGAGTAAAGATGCTCGTTTCGCGCAGCAGGACGGAAAGACCCCGGGACCTTTACTACAGTTTGATATTGGTGTTCGGTTCGGCTTGTGTAGGATAGGTGGGAGACTGTGAAGCTTGGACGCCAGTTCAGGTGGAGTCGTCGTTGAAATACCACTCTGGTCGTGCTGGATGTCTAACCTGGGTCCGTGATCCGGATCAGGGACAGTGTCTGATGGGTAGTTTAACTGGGGCGGTTGCCTCCTAAAGGGTAACGGAGGCGCCCAAAGGTTCCCTCAGCCTGGTTGGCAATCAGGTGTTGAGTGTAAGTGCACAAGGGAGCTTGACTGTGAGACCGACGGGTCGAGCAGGGACGAAAGTCGGGACTAGTGATCCGGCGGTGGCTTGTGGAAGCGCCGTCGCTCAACGGATAAAAGGTACCCCGGGGATAACAGGCTGATCTTCCCCAAGAGTCCATATCGACGGGATGGTTTGGCACCTCGATGTCGGCTCGTCGCATCCTGGGGCTGGAGTCGGTCCCAAGGGTTGGGCTGTTCGCCCATTAAAGCGGTACGCGAGCTGGGTTTAGAACGTCGTGAGACAGTTCGGTCCCTATCCGCTGTGCGCGTAGGAATATTGAGAAGGGCTGTCCCTAGTACGAGAGGACCGGGACGGACGAACCTCTGGTGTGCCAGTTGTTCTGCCAAGGGCATGGCTGGTTGGCTACGTTCGGGAGGGATAACCGCTGAAAGCATCTAAGCGGGAAGCCTGCTTCGAGATGAGTATTCCCACCTCCTTGAGAGGGTAAGGCTCCCAGTAGACGACTGGGTTGATAGGCCGGATATGGAAGCCCAGTAATGGGTGGAGTTGACCGGTACTAATAGGCCGAGGGCTTGTCCTCAGTTGCTCGCGTCCACTGTGTGGTTCCCGGGTTGCGAACAGTCGCACCGGTTGAACCAGTTTCACTACTTAATTGAAGAGTGTGCTTGTTCGCTAGAACCCGATAGGGTTTCGGTGGTCATAGCGTTAGGGAAACGCCCGGTTACATTCCGAACCCGGAAGCTAAGCCTTTCAGCGCCGATGGTACTGCAGGGGGGACCCTGTGGGAGAGTAGGACGCCGCCGAACAATCTTTCTAGGACCCTTGGTCCCAGCGTTCATGCTGGGACCAAGGGTCCTTTTTGTTTTGCTGATCTTTTTTCTCGAAGCGCGACGGGCGACCGACTGCGCGAGAATGACTGCGGTACCCGAAGACAGGAGCCTTACCCATGTCCACCAACTCCTCCGACGATCGTCCGGAGCGCGAGCCGCGTCGCAGGGACGGTGGTGACCGGGGCGGCTTCCGCGGACCGCGGCGTGATGACAACCGTGGCGGTGGCGGTGGCTTCCGTCGCGATGACCGTCGCGATGACCGCCGTGACGACCGTGGTGGGCGACCCGTCGGCGGTGGCGGCGGGTTCCGGCGTGACGACCGGCGTGACGACCGGCGTGACGACCGCCGTGACGACAGCCGTGGCGGCTTCCGCCGTGATGACCGGGCTCCCCGCCGCGACGACCGCCGTGACGACAATCGGGGTGGCTTCCGTCGCGACGACCGCCGTGACGACAACCGGGGCGGCTTCCCGCGCGACGACCGGGCGCCTCGCCGCGATGACCGCCGCGATGACCGCCGGGATGACCGTCGGGATGACCGGGGTGGGCGTCCGGCCGGCGGTGGCGGTGGCGGCGGGTTCCGGCGTGACGACCGGCGGGATGACAACCGGGGCGGTGGCTTCCGCCGCGATGACCGGCGCGATGACCGCCGTGACGATCGTGGCGGGTTCCGTCGCGATGACCGCCGCGACGACAGCCGTGGCGGCTTCCCCCGTGACGACCGGGGCGGCTACCGCCGGGATGACCGGCGCGACGACCGGGGCGGGCGTCCGGCCGGCGGTGGCGGTGGTGGCGGCGGGTTCCGTCGCGACGACCGTCGGGATGACAACCGGGGCGGTGGCTTCCGCCGCGATGACCGGCGCGATGACCGCCGTGACGATCGTGGCGGGTTCCGTCGCGATGACCGCCGCGACGACAACCGTGGCGGCTTCCCCCGCGACGACCGGGGCGGCTACCGCCGCGACGACCGGCGCGACGACAACCGGGGCGGCTTCCCGCGCGACGACCGGGCGCCTCGCCGCGATGACCGGCGTGACGACCGCCGCGACGACCGTGGCGGGTTCCGTCGCGACGACCGCCGCGACGACCGTGCGCGTGGGCCGCGGCGGGACGACCGTGACCGCGGCGGTTACCGGGGGCGTGACGACCGTGGTGGGTTCCGGCGCGACGACCGGGACCGGCGTGACCGCGACCGGGAGCCGATCAAGCGGCTGCCCATCCCGGAGGACGTGACCGGGGACGAGATCGACAAGGACGTGCGGCAGGAGCTGATGAGCCTGCCGAAGACCCTGGCCGAGGACGTCGCCAGGAACCTGGTGATGGTCGCCAAGCTCATCGACGAGGACCCCGAGAAGGCGTACGCGTACTCGCGCATCGCGCTGCGGCTCGCCTCGCGCGTGGCCGCCGTGCGGGAGGCCGCGGGCTTCGCCGCGTACGCCACGCAGAAGTACGCCGAGGCGCTGGCCGAGTTCCGGGCCGCCCGGCGGATGACGGGCAGTGTGGAGCTGTGGCCGGTGATGGCCGACTGCGAGCGCGGCATGGGCCGGCCCGAGCGGGCGATGGCGATGGCCGGGGAGCCCGAGGTGCAGAAGCTCGACAAGGCCGGCCAGGTCGAGATGCGCCTGGTGGCCGCCGGGGCGCGCAGGGACATGGGGCAGCTGGACGCCGCCATCGTGACCCTGCAGAGCCCGGAGCTGGCGTCGAACTCCGTACAGCCGTGGACGGCCCGTCTGCGGTACGCGTACGCCGACGCGCTGCTGGAGGCGGGGCGTGAGGCCGAGGCGCGCGAGTGGTTCGCCAAGGCGCTGGAGGCCGACAAGGACGGGTCGACCGACGCGTCCGACCGGCTCGCCGAGCTGGACGGGGTCGAGTTCGTCGACGCCGCCGTGGAGGAGTCCGAGACCGGCGAGGGCGACGCGGGCGTCGAGCCGCGGGACTGAGGTGAGGTGAAAGGGGCGGCATCCCTCGCGGGTGCCGCCCCTTTCGCGTGTCCGGAACCGGTCAGTCGACGTCCAGGCTCCGCAGCACCAGGCCCGTCGCGGGCTTCGGGCCGAACGAGGTCGACTTGCGCGGCATGGTGACGCCCTGGCGGGCGAGGTCGCGGACGACGTCCTCGCGTACCGGGTGCATCAGGACGGCCGTGCCGCCGCGGCGTTCGGCCTGTTCGACGACGGCCTGGGCGTCGTGGATGTAGGTGATGCCCTCGGGGGTGTCCGGGACGCGCCAGACGTGGTCGATGAGCGTGGCGTGCAGCACGGTCGCGTCGAGCGCGCGCCAGGCGTCGGGGCGGTCGGCCGGGACCGTACGGGCCACGAGGTCCGGGGAGGGGCGGTCGACGAGGTGGAAGCGGCCGTCGCCGGCGAGGACGAAGGCGTTGCCGTCGCGGGCGGCGGTGGCGAGGGCGTCCAGGGCGGCGGGGAGGGGGCCCTCCACCGTACGGACGCGGAAGGCGTCGCCGAGGAGGCGGAGCGCGTCGGCGACCGGGAGGTGGTTCAGGAGCCGGTGGATGGCCCGGACCTGGAGCGGGTAGCGGGCCGTGTCGATGAGGAGCACGAGGCCGTAGTTCCAGGGGCCGGGCGGGTGCTCCTCGCGCAGGCGGAGGTAGGTGGCCCAGCGGTGGTGGCCGTCGGCGATGAGTGCCTGGTGCCGGCCGAGGTCGTCGGCGACCTCGGCCAGCGCGGCCGGGTCGGTGACGGACCACAGACGGTGGCTCATGCCGTCCTCGGTGGTGGTGGAGAGGAGCGGTGCCCGCAGGACCGTGCGCTCGATGACGGCGGTCGCGCCGGTGGCGGTGCCGTTGCCCCGGTAGGTCAGGAGCAGCGGGTCGAGGTTCGCGGCCGTCGTGCGCATCAGGGACGCGCGGTCCTCGACGACGTGCGGTATGACGTCCTCGTGGGGCAGGACGATGCCCTCGGCGGGGGTGCTGAGTTCCAGGGCCCCGATGAGGCCGCGCTGGAGGAGGTCGCCCTTGCGCTGCTCGTACACGTACAGCGCCGGTTCGGTGTCCGCGGCGAGGACGCCTTCGGCGAGCCAGGACCGGAGGGTGTCGGCGGCCTGGCGGTGGCGGGCCTCGCTGGTGGCGGCCTGCGGGAGGATCAGCCGGACGATGTTGTACGGGTCGGCCGACTGGAGATGGTGCACCCCGTCGGGCCGGACGACGACGTCGTACGGGGGAGAGGTCACCGCGGCGAGACTCCCGACCCGTTCCGGTACATAGCGCAGTCCGCGGAAAGGTGTCAGGCGCAGACCGCCGTTGGCCGCAGAACCTCTTGTGTCCATCCCTGCATCGTATGTGGATCGAGGGTATGAGCGATGATCGGGGGCAATTGCGGCCGGAACGAGGAGTGCGGGACATGGAGCAGCGGGTCAGGAACCGGCCGGGCGGCAGCGCGGGTGCGCTGAGCGAGGCGTACGACACGGCGCTGCTGGACCTGGACGGGGTGGTGTACGCGGGCGGTGAGGCGATCGCGCACGCGGTGGAGTCGCTGGAGGTCGCCCGTGACGGCGGGATGCACCTCGCGTACGTCACCAACAACGCGCTCCGGACGCCGGACGCCGTCGCCGCGCACCTGACGGAGCTGGGGGTGCCGGCCGGGCCGGCCGATGTGATCACCTCCGCGCAGGCGGTGGCCCGGCTGATCGCCGAGCAGGTGCCGCGGGGGGCGCGGGTGCTGGTGATCGGTGGGGAGGGGTTGCGGGTCGCGCTGCGTGAGCGCGGGCTGGAGCCGGTGGAGTCCGCCGATGACGACCCGGCCGCGGTGGTGCAGGGGTACGGGGGGCTGGAGTTGCCGTGGGGGCGGTTCGCGGAGGCGTCGTACGCGGTGGCCCGGGGGGTGCCGTGGTTCGCTTCGAACACCGATCTGACGATCCCGAGCGGCCGGGGCATCGCGCCGGGGAACGGTGCCGCCGTGGAGGTGGTGCGGATCGCGACGGGCGCGGAGCCGCAGGTGGCGGGCAAGCCGCTGCCGCCGATGCACCGGGAGACGATCCTGCGGACGGGCGCGGAGCGGCCGTTGGTGGTGGGGGACCGGCTGGACACCGACATCGAGGGGGCGTTCAACGGGGGTGTCGACTCGTTGCTCGTGCTGACCGGGGTGACGGACGCGGCGCGGTTGCTGGCCGCGGTGCCGGAGCACCGGCCGACGTACGTGGACGCCGATCTGCGGGGGCTGCTGACCGGGCAGCCGGAGGTGACGGGCTCGGCCGCCGACGGATTCCGGTGCGGTGACTGGACGGCCGGTGTCCGCGGTGACGCGCTGGTGGTCGAACGCGCCGGGGAAGGGGACGGCGGCGCGGACGCTCGCCCCGGGGCGCCGGCGCTGGACGGGCTGCGGGCGCTGTGCGCGGCGGCGTGGACGCACGCCGGGGACGGTTCGTGCACGCTGGACGCGGGGAAGGCGCTGGCCGCGCTGGGGTGGTGATCCGTCGCGGGAGAAGGGGGAGAAGGGGGAGGAGGGGAGACGGGCGAGGCGGACGTGATCCGAGGGCCGGCGGGAGCCGGGCCGGGCGGGGTCCGACCGCCCGGCCATGGCACAAAAGCCAAGGTAGGCTAACCTAACCGGGTGTTGGTCGACAGTCCCCCCGAACAGAGCGCGGACACCTCAGCCGAGTCGCCCGGGCGCCGCCGTTCGGCACGCCTGGCCGGACTCCTCGTGTCCGTCGCCGTCCTGCTGCTGGTCTGTGTCGCGAGCATCATGGTCGGGGCCAAGCCGGTCCCGCTCGGTGACGTGTGGCACGGCCTGTTCCACAACTCCGGTACGGGCAACGACGTCCTCATCCAGGACCTGCGTGTGCCCCGGACCGTCCTGGGGGTGCTCGTCGGCGTCGCGCTCGGCCTGTCCGGCGCGGTGATGCAGGCGCTCACCCGCAACCCGCTCGCCGAACCCGGCCTGTTGGGCGTGAACGCCGGTGCCGCGGCGGCCGTCGTCACCGCCATCAGCTTCCTGGGCGTCACCTCCCTGAGCGGCTACGTGTGGTTCGCGTTCCTGGGGGCCGCGGTCGTGTCGGTGCTGGTGTACGTCCTCGGCGGCAGCCGTGGCGCCACGCCGGTACGGCTCGCGCTGGCGGGTACGGCGGCGACCGCCGCGCTGTACGGGTACGTCAACGCCGTGCAGCTGCTGGACTCGGCCGCCCTGGACCGGCTGCGGTTCTGGACGGTCGGCTCGCTGGCCAACGCCGACGCGGCGACGATCCGCAGCGTGGCGCCGTTCATCGTCGTGGGCGTCGCCCTCGCGCTGCTCATCGCGCGGCCGCTGAACGCCATGGAGCTGGGCGACGACACGGCCCGCGCGCTGGGCGCGCACCTGAGCCGGACGCGCGTCCTCGGCATGGTGGCGGTGACGCTGCTGTGCGGCGCCGCGACCGCCGCGTGCGGGCCGATCGTCT
Organism: Streptomyces ficellus; assembly: GCF_009739905.1. Taxonomy (NCBI): domain Bacteria; kingdom Bacillati; phylum Actinomycetota; class Actinomycetes; order Kitasatosporales; family Streptomycetaceae; genus Streptomyces; species Streptomyces ficellus. Next base: position 5,800,663 of record NZ_CP034279.1, read on the forward strand.
TCATCGGCCTGATGGTGCCGTACCTGGTCCGCGCCCTGACCGGCCCGGACATGCGCTGGATCCTGCCGTACGCGGCCGTTCTGTCGCCCGTGCTGCTGCTCGGCTCCGACGTGCTGGGCCGGGTCATGGTCCGGCCCTCCGAGTTGCAGGTCGGCATCGTGACCGCGCTCGTCGGCGGGCCCGTCTTCATCCACCTCGTACGCCGCAAGAGGATGGCCCAGCTGTGAGCACGCGTACCGCCAAGGCCCTGCGCACACCCGGCGGGCTGTCCCTCCGCTACGAGCCGCGCGCGGCCCTCGCCGTCCTGGCGCTGACCGTGGTGACCCTGGCCGCCGGGGTCGTCCTCATCGGCAGCGGTGACTTCCCGATCGCGCCCGGGGACGTCGTCGCCACGCTCCTCGGCGACGGCACCATGGCGCAGGAGTTCGTGGTCCAGGACCTGCGGCTGCCGCGGGTGCTGGTGGCGATCCTGGTCGGGGCGTCCCTGGGCCTCGGTGGCGCCGTCTTCCAGTCGGTGTCCCGCAACCCGCTCGGCAGCCCCGACATCATCGGCTTCGGGCAGGGCGCCACCGTCGGCGCGCTGACCGTGATCGTGCTCTTCGGAGGCGGTTCCGCGGCGGTGGCCGGCGGCGCGGTCGCGGGCGGCGTGGTCACCGGCGTCCTGATCTACCTGCTCGCCTGGAAGCGCGGCGTGCACGGCTTCCGGCTGGTGCTCGTCGGCATCGGCGCCGCCGCCATGCTGACCGCCGTCATCCACTACCTGATCACCAAGGCCGACCTGATCGACGCCACCCGGGCCGTGCTGTGGATGACGGGCACCCTCGACGGCCGTGACTGGGCCCAGTTCTGGCCGCTGCTCGGGGTGTGCGCCGTGCTCGTGCCGCTGACGCTGGCGTACGGCCGCCCGCTGCGGATGCTGGAGATGGGCGACGACGCGGCGTACGCGCTCGGTGTGAAGGTGGAACGGACGCGCCTGGTGCTGATGGGGGCGGCGGTGCTGCTGGTGTCCGTCGCCACGGCGTCCGCGGGTCCGATCACCTTCGTCTCGCTCAGCGCGCCGCAGCTCGCCCGCCGCCTCACCCGCTCACCCGGCCCCAACCTCGCCGCCTCCGCCCTCATGGGCGCCGCCCTGCTGCTGGTCGCCGACTGGACCGCCACCAACGCCTTCGGTGAGCGGCAACTGCCGGTCGGCGTCGTGACCGGTGTCGTCGGCGGTGTCTACCTGCTGTGGCTGCTGGTGACCGAGCGCAAGGCGGGCCGGATATGACCACCGAGAACCAAGAGAAGAACGCCAGGAGTACGTCCATGCAGCAGCGCCTGAGCGCCGAGGCGGTCACCCTCGCCTACGAGCAGCGGATCATCGCCCGGGACCTGTCGGTCCGGATACCCGACAACTCCTTCACGGTGATCGTCGGGCCCAACGCCTGCGGCAAGTCGACCCTGCTGCGGGCCCTGGCGCGGATGCTGAAGCCGACGGAGGGCCGGGTGCTGCTGGACGGCCAGACCATCCACTCCATGCCCGCCAAGAAGGTCGCCAGGACCCTGGGCCTGTTGCCGCAGTCGTCGATCGCCCCGGACGGCATCACCGTCGCGGACCTCGTCGCGCGCGGCCGCTACCCGCACCAGGGGCTGCTGCGCCAGTGGTCCCCGGAGGACGAGCGGATCGTCGCCGAGTCGATGGACGCGACCGGCGTCGGCGAGCTGGGCGACCGGTACGTCGACGAGCTCTCCGGCGGGCAGCGGCAGCGCGTGTGGATCGCGATGGCGCTCGCCCAGCAGACCCCGCTGCTGCTGCTCGACGAGCCGACGACCTACCTCGACATCCAGCACCAGATCGACGTGCTCGACCTGTGCGCCGAGCTGCACGAGACGCAGGGCCGCACGCTGGTCGCCGTGCTGCACGACCTCAATCACGCGGCCCGGTACGCCACGCACCTGATCGCCGTGCGCGGCGGGGAGATCGTCGCGGAGGGGCCGCCGTCGGAGGTGGTCACCGCCGAGCTGGTCGAGCGGGTCTTCGGGCTGCGCTGCCAGGTCATCGAGGACCCCGAGACGGGCACCCCGCTCGTCGTGCCGGCGGCGCGCAAGGCCCGTACCGCCGCCGCGCTCCAGACGCTGGAGAAGTGACCGCCGGTGCTGGGGGAGTGACAGCGGCCGCTACAGGAGGGAGCGCAGGCGCATCAGGTCGCGGAAGCCGGCCTCCAGCCTGACGCGGCCCACCGCCCACGCCTTGGCGAAGTTCAGCTCGCCGTCCACCAGCGCCACCAGGTCGTCGCCGGTCATGGCCAGCCGGATCTCGGCCTTCTCGGCGGGCGGGCCGTCCTGCTGGTCCACCACCTCGATCCGGCCGCCCGCGAGGCGGCCGTTGAAGGTGGTGTCGAGGTCGGTGATGTGGCAGCTGAGGGAGCGGTCCAGCGCCGCGGCGCTGCGCACCTCGCCGTTCGCGTGCCGGAGGGTGTCGGAGAGCTTGTCGAGTGCGCTGCGGCACTCCTCGATCGTGGCCATCGGGACCGACCGTACCTCAGCCCTTCGCGGTAGCGTCTGGGCATGAGCGACGTGATGCCCGAGCCGCCGGAGGCCGCAGAGGACGCACCCGGTGCGGACGCGCCCGGGGAGACGTACGAACCGGCGGCACCCGCGCCCCTCGGGGTGGAACGGACGCCCACCGGGCACCCCCGGGTCGACGCCGGCCTGGAGCGGCTGGCCGACGCCGACCACCTCCCGGCGGACGGGCACCTGGAGGTGTACGAGGATGTACACCGGGGGCTGCGGGAGGCGCTCGCCGCGCTCGACGCACACCCCCAGCCGTCGCCTTCGTACGAACACAGGAGCTGAACCGAACGTGGCAGGAGTCGCACGCCGCCGTCTCGACGCCGAGCTGGTGCGCCGGAAGCTCGCCCGCTCGCGCGAACACGCGAGCCAGCTGATCGCGGCGGGGCGGGTCACCGTCGGCGGCAACACCGCCACCAAGGCCGCCACCCAGGTCGAGACCGCCGCCGCCATCGTGGTGGCGCAGGACGACGACGACCCCGACTACGTCTCGCGCGGCGGGCACAAGCTGGCCGGCGCCTTCGCGGCCTTCGTGCCGCTCGGGCTGAAGGTCGAGGGGCGGCGGGCGCTGGACGCCGGGGCGTCGACGGGCGGGTTCACCGACGTCCTGCTGCGCGCCGGGGCCGCGCACGTGGTGGCCGTCGACGTCGGCTACGGGCAGCTCGCCTGGTCGCTCCAGAGCGATGAACGCGTCACGGTCAAGGACCGTACCAACGTGCGTGAACTGACGCTGGACGCGATCGACGGAGAGCCGGTGGATCTGGTGGTGGGCGACCTGTCGTTCATCCCGCTGGGGCTGGTGCTGCCGGCCCTGGCGGGTGTGTCGGCGCCGGACGCCGACCTGGTCCTGATGGTGAAGCCGCAGTTCGAGGTGGGCAAGGAACGCCTCGGCAGCGGCGGGGTGGTCCGCAGCCCGGACCTCCGCGCCGAGGCGGTGCGCACGGTGGCGCGCCAGGCCGGTGAACTGGGCCTCGGCGTGCTGGGCGTCACCGCCAGCCCGCTGCCCGGCCCGTCCGGCAACGTCGAGTACTTTCTGTGGCTGCGGGCCGGCGCGCCCGCCCTGGATCCGGCGGATGTGGAACGCGCCGTGGCGGAGGGACCCCGTTGACTTCATCGACATCGTTTCCGGCGACGGCGGATCCGGCGGCCGCCGGACCCCGCACCGTCTTCCTGCTCGCGCACACCGGCCGTCCGGCGGCGATCCGCAGCGCCGAGCTGGTCGTGCTGGGCCTGCTGCGCAGCGGACTCGGCGTACGCGTCCTCGCCGCCGAGGCGGCCGACCTGCCGCTGCCGCCGACGGTGGAGACGGTGCCGGAGGCGTCGCCCGACGTGCTGGACGGGTGCGAGCTGCTGATCGTCCTCGGCGGCGACGGGACGCTGCTGCGCGGCGCGGAGTTCGCCCGCGCCTCGGGGGTCCCGATGCTCGGCGTGAACCTCGGGCGGGTCGGCTTCCTCGCGGAGGCCGAGCGCGACGACCTCGACAAGGTCGTGGACCGGGTCGTCACCCGGGCCTACGAGGTCGAGGAGCGCATGACGCTGGACGTCACCGTGCACAACAACGGCGACGTGCTCTACAGCGACTGGGCGCTCAACGAGGCCGCCGTGCAGAAGGTGTCTCCGGAACGCATGCTGGAGGTCGTCCTGGCGATCGACGGCCGGCCCGTGACCGGCTTCGGCTGCGACGGGGTGATCTGCGCGACGCCGACCGGCTCGACGGCCTACGCCTTCTCCGCCGGCGGGCCGGTGATCTGGCCCGAGGTCGAGGCGCTGCTGATGGTGCCGATCGGGGCGCACGCGCTGTTCGCCAAGCCGCTGGTGACGACGCCGGACTCGGTGCTGGCGGTGGAGGTCGAGCCGCACACCCCGGACGGGGTGCTGTGGTGCGACGGGCGGCGCACCATCGAACTGCCCGCCGGGGCCCGGGTGGAGGTCCGGCGCGGCGCGGTGCCCGTACGCCTGGCACGGCTGCACCACGCGTCGTTCACCGACCGGCTGGTGGCGAAGTTCGCCCTCCCGGTGTCGGGCTGGCGGGGCGCGCCGCACTGACCCGCGACGGGGGCGGCCGACGCGTGGCCCGGCCGGGGCGGTGCGAGGGTGCGCTCGGCCGTGCGGTGGCCTGGACCACGGTGACCACCCGGCGGCGCGCCACCGGCCGCACCGGCACGTTCCGCCGAACCACACCCGGGCCGGCGCTCCGCCCAGCGGGAACCCTGCCGCCACGGCCGCAGCCGCAGCCGCAGCCGGGCGAGGGGCGGAGGTCGGCCGGTGGACGCGCAGCGGGGCGAGAGCCGGTTCGATACTCATAGTGATCATGGTGCTGGCGCGGCCACGCCGGGACCATCCGGCTGGTGCCCCGATCGGCCTGGGGTTGTCCCCACCCCCCCTCGCCCCGCCCACTCCGGCGGGTGACAGACCACCGCCACGCCCCCGCCGCGACCTGCGGCTTCGGCGACGCGGGGCGGGGGCCGTCGCACAGTGGCCCCCGGACCTCGTAAGGTCTTCCCCGTGTTGGAGGAGATGCGGATACGGTCGCTCGGAGTCATCGACGACGCGGTGGTCGAGCTGTCACCCGGTTTCACCGCGGTGACCGGCGAGACCGGCGCGGGCAAGACCATGGTCGTGACCAGCCTCGGGCTGCTGCTCGGCGGGCGCGCCGACCCCGCCCTGGTCCGGATCGGTTCACCGTCCGCCGTCGTCGAGGGCCGCATCAGCGTGCCGCCCGGCGCCGCCGCGGCGGTACGGGCCGAGGAAGCGGGCGCCGAACTGGACGAGGGCGCGCTGCTCATCAGCCGCACCATCTCCGCCGAGGGCCGCTCCCGGGCGCACCTGGGCGGACGCTCCGTGCCGGTCGGCATGCTCGCCGAGCTGGCCGACGAACTCGTCGCCGTCCACGGACAGACCGACCAGCAGGGGCTCCTCAAGCCCGCCCGGCAGCGCGGCGCGCTCGACCGGTACGCGGGCGACGCCGTCGCCGTACCGCTCGCCGCGTACACCGGCGCCTACCGGCGGCTGCGCGAGGTCACCGGCCGGCTGGAGGAGCTGACCACGCGCGCCCGCGAGCGGGCGCAGGAGGCCGACCTGCTGCGCTTCGGGCTGGCCGAGATCGAGGCGGTCGAGCCCCGCGCGGGCGAGGACGCCGAACTGGCCGCCGAGGCCGAGCGCCTCGGGCACGCCGAGGCCCTCGCGTCCGCCGCGGCGCTCGCCCACGGGGCGCTGGCGGGCAACCCGGAGGACCCGGAGGTCCTCGACGCGACCACCCTCGTCGGAGGCGCCCAGCGGGCGCTGGAGGCCGTCCGGGCGCACGACCCGGCCCTCGCCGCGCTCTCCGACCGCATGGGTGAGATCGCGATCCTCCTCGCGGACGTGGCGGGCGAACTCGCCGGATACGCCGACAACCTGGACGCCGACCCCCGGCGCCTGGCGGCCGTCGAGGAGCGCCGCGCCGCGCTGACCGCCCTCACCCGCAAGTACGGCACCGACGTCGCCGCCGTCCTCGCCTGGGCGGAGGACGGCGCCGCCCGGCTCACCGAGCTGGACGGCGACGACGACCGGATCGAGGCGCTGACGGCCGAACGGGACGCCCTGCGCGCCGAACTGTCCGCACTCGCCCAGGCCCTGACGGACGCCCGGACCGAGGCGGCGGCGCGGTTCGCCGACGCCGTCACCGCCGAGCTGGCCTCGCTCGCCATGCCGCACGCGCGCGTGTCGTTCGACATCCGGCAGACCGAGGACCCCGAGGGGGTCGAGGTCGGCGGCCGGACCGTGGCGTACGGGCCGGCCGGCGCGGACGAGGTCGAGCTGCTGCTCGCCCCGCACCCGGGCGCCCCGCCCCGGCCCATCGCCAAGGGCGCGTCGGGCGGTGAGCTCTCCCGCGTGATGCTCGCCGTCGAGGTCGTCTTCGCCGGTACGGACCCGGTGCCGACGTACCTCTTCGACGAGGTCGACGCGGGCGTCGGCGGCAAGGCGGCCGTGGAGATCGGCCGGCGGCTCGCCAAGCTCGCCAAGTCGGCGCAGGTCGTCGTGGTCACCCACCTCCCGCAGGTGGCGGCGTTCGCCGACCGGCAACTGCTGGTCGAGAAGACCAACGACGGGTCCGTGACCCGCTCCGGAGTCACCGTCCTGGAGGGCGAGGACCGCGTGCGGGAGCTGTCGCGGATGCTGGCCGGCCAGGAGGACTCGGAGACGGCCAGGGCGCACGCCGAGGAGCTGCTGGAGACGGCCAGGGCCGACGCCTGACACGTCCGGGCCCTGCCTGCCCGTGGCCCGGACCCCGTCCCGCACGCCCGCGCCGCCGCGGCGTCCGCTGGAGCCCCCGCTGGGGCTTCCGCACCCGGTGCCGGGCGCCGGGCGCCGCGCTCCTAGGGTGACCGCATGAGCGGATTCAGCAGGGCCGTGGGGCTGGCCGTCGCCGCCGGGGCCACCCGGGCCGCGTACGCCGTGCTGCGGCGGCGCCGCGACGAGCGGTGGGAGCGGCGGAACTACGCCGGGCGGACCGTCGACCTGTACGCCGGGCCCGCCACGACCGTCGGCGCGGTGCTCGGGGCGCTGCCCACGGCCCGTGGCCGGGAGCGGGGCGCCGCCGTGGTGGCCGGGCTCGCGGCGGGGATGTGCGGGGCGTACGACGACGTCCGGGGCGACCACCGGCGGGGTTTCCGGGCGCACCTGGGCGCCCTCGGCGACGGCGAGGTCACCAGCGGCGCGGTCAAGCTCTTCGGGATCGGCGCCGCGGGGCTGGTCGCGGGCGCGCTGCTCAAGGAGCGGCCCGCCGACAAGGTCCTCGCGGGCGTGGTGGTCGCCGGTACCGCCCACTTCGTCAACCTGGTGGACGTACGGCCCGGCCGGGCCGCCCTCGCGGTGCTCGCGCTCGGCGCCCCCGGCCTCCTGCGCGGGCCCCTCGCCGCCGCGCCGGTGGGCGCCGCGGCCGCCGTCCTCGCCGACGACCTCGGTGAGCGCACCATGCTCGGAGACGCGGGCGCGCACGCTCTGGGCGCGGTGCTCGGCACGGCGGTCGCCGCCGTCAACGGGCGGCCCGGACTCGCGCTCCACGCGGCCGGGCTCGTCGCGGCGGCCGTGTGCGGGGACACCGTCAGCCGACTCGCGGGATCACCCGTGTGAGTGAACGCGGGTGACCGATTAACGCCGCGCGACACGGCCACTCCGCTCCGGCGGTGCCGGAACGTCCGTACGGACTGGCATCCTTGGGCGCGTGACACAGCTGCATACGGTCCAGGTGCTGGGCGGCGACAGCGCGGGCAGCAGCGCTCACGTCAGATCACTGACCGCCGGGCTCGTGGCGAGGGGCGTGCGGGTGACCGTGTGCGCCCCTGCCGAACTGGACCACGACTACGACTTCCTGGGCACCGGCGCGCACTTCCTGCCCGTGCCGCACCGCAGCGACCCGGTCGCCATCGGCGCGCTGCGCATGGCGTGCGCGAGCGCGAACGTGGTGCACGCGCACGGGCTGCACGCCTCGGTGCGGGCCGTGCTGGCGCTGGGCCAGCAGCGCGTACCGCTGGTCGTGACGTGGCACACCCTGACGCACGCCGAGGGCGCCCGCGGCCGGCTGGTGCGGCTCATGGAGCGAAAGACCGTACGGGCGGCGGCCGTTGTGCTCGGCACGTCGTCCGGGCTCGTCGACCGCGCCCGGCGGCGGGGCGCCCGTGACGCGCGGCTGGGGCCCGTCTCCGTACCCGCGCCGCGCACGGACGTCGGCGAGGCGCAGGCGGGCAAGGCGCGCGCCGAACTCGGCGCCATGGACCGGCCCTTGCTGATGGCCGTCGGCGCACTGGAGCCGCACCGCGGGTACGGCACGCTGCTCGACGCGTCGCGGCTCTGGCTCCGGCACGACCCGGCGCCGCTGCTCGCCGTCGCGGGGGAGGGGCGGCAACGCGCCGCGCTCCAGCGGCGGATCGACGCGGACGGGCTGCCGGTGCGGCTGCTCGGCCGGCGCGACGACGTCACGGCACTGCTCGCGGCGGCGGACGTGGCGGTGCTCCCCAGCCGCTGGGAGGCCCGCGCCCCGCTCGCCCAGGAGGCGCTGCGGCTCGGCGTACCGCTGGTCGCGACGGCGGTGGGCGGGGTACCGGAACTCGTCGGCGACGCGGCCGAACTCGTGCCCTACGGGGACGCGGACGCCCTGGCCGCCGCGGTGTCCGCGCTGCTCGCGGACCCGGCACGTCGCGACGCCCTCGCGGAAGCGGGGCGGCGGCAGGCGGCGACATGGCCGACGGAGGACGAGACCGTCGCGCAGGTGCTGAGCGTGTACGACGAGCTGCGCGCGGGCTTCTGAACGCGGCCGGCGCGAGCCGTGGGTCGACGGTCCGCCGTCAGGGGACGTGGCGGCGGGCCCGGAGGGCCAGGGAGAGGGCCAGGACCGTCTGCGGGTCGTCCAGGTCCGTGCCCAGCAGCTCGCCGATGCGGGCCAGCCGGTTGTAGAGCGTCTGGCGGTTGAGGTGCAGCTCGCGCGCCGTCTCCGCCTTGCGGCCCGCGTGCGCCAGGTACGTCTGGAGCGTGGGGAGCAGGGCGGGGCGCGACGTCCGGTCGTGCTCGCGCAGCGGGCCGATCGCCCGGTCCACGAACGCGGCCAGGGCGGCGCCCTCGCCATGGGCGCGCAGCCGCCACAGCAGCAGGTCGATGTCCAGGCGCCGCGCGTCGTACCAGGGCCGGTCCGGCAGGCCCTGCGCCGCGGTGGCCGTCTCCGCCGCGTGCCGCAGCCCCGCCGAGGCCGCCGCCCAGCCGCCCGCGACGCCCACGACGACGACCGGCGGGTGGCCGCCCGACGTGTGCTCAAGGCCCGCCCGCGCCACACCCGCCCGCAGCGCCGCGGCCACCCGGTCGGCGACCGCGGTCCGCTCCGGCTCCGCGCGCAGACCGACCAGGAGCGGCACCCGGCCCTCGACGGGCCGCACGCCCAGCAGTACGGGCACGCCCACGGCCGCGAGCTCCTCCAGCACCGCGCGGGCCAGCAGCGACCAGTTGCCGGACGGCGTCCCACCGGAGCCGAGCCGCATCACGACCGGCAGCAGCGGTCCGGCACCGGGCTTGAAACCCAGCACCCGGGCCTGCGCGGGCGCGTCGTCGGCGGTGATCCGGCCCTCCGCGAGGTCGTTGAGGAAGTCGCCCCGGCCCCGGGCCGCCAGCTCCTCCTCCTGCCGCGCCTGCATCAGTACGACCGCGAGGATGCCCGCGGCCCGTTCCGCCGCCATCCGGTGGACGGGCAGCAGCCTCCCGGACACGGCGAGCAGGACGAGACGGGCGCGGACCGACCCCGTGCCCGCCCCCGGGCCCGTTCCGCCGCCCGGCACGTCGACCAGTACCGCACCCGTCGGCGGCCCCGCCTCCCGTGCCTCCCGCTGGCCGCGCAGCCCCTCCCACACCTGGAGCGGATCGGGCCCCGCACCGCCGCCCGCGGCGAACAGCAGCCGGCCGTCCGCGGTCTCCAGGAACACGGGGTTGGCGGCGAACCCGGCGAGGATCTCCAGCACCTGCGGCACGCCCCCGCCGCCCAGCACCGCCTCCGTGCACCGCCGGTGCACGTCCTCGGCCTGCCGCAGCAGCGCGTAGTGGCCGTTGACGATCTCGGTGTGGACCTCCTCCGTCACCGAGACGAAGGCGACCTCCCGGTGCAGCTGCACCAGCGGCAGGCCCGCCGCCCGTGCCGTCTCCACGATCGTCGCCGGCAGCCGGGAGAACCGCGGGCCCAGCTCCACCACCAGGGCCGCGATCCCACGCTCGGCCAGCCGGCGCACGAACTCCCGCTGCTCAGCCGGGCGCGTCCCCAGACCCAGGCCGGTCGTCAGCAGCAGTTCGCCGCCCTTGAGCAGCGACGCGATGTTCGGCACCTCACCGGCGTGCACCCAGCGCACCGTCCGGTGCAGCCGGTCCGCCCCGGCGACCACCTCCGGGAGCCCCCCGCGCAGCCCGGGCAGCTCCAGCGCCCGCTGCACGGTGATTCCGCCCTGATCGTTCATGCTGGTCATACGGCCGGACGCTACCCGCGTCCGTGTCCCCGGGCACCTCGCGGGGCCCCCGCGACGCCGGACCCCCGGCGACAACTCACCGGGCCCCGGCACCGCTTGGGCGACCGGCCGCCCGGTGTGGCGTACGTCACGCCGCCGCGCCCGAGCGCGCGTGCGGGGCGCCGCGGGCCGGGCGAGACTTCGCGGACGCGACGACCTAACCCCCGTACGCGCCCGAGGCGGTCAGCCGCAGGGCCGTGTCGATCAGCGGCACGTGGCTGAACGCCTGCGGGAAGTTGCCCACCTGGCGCTGGAGGCGCGGGTCCCACTCCTCCGCCAGCAGCCCCAGGTCGTTGCGCAGCGCCAGCAGCTTCTCGAAGAGCCTGCGCGCCTCGTCGACCCGGCCGATCATCGCCAGGTCGTCCGCCATCCAGAACGAGCAGGCCAGGAACGCGCCCTCGTCACCCGGCAGGCCGTCCACGCCCTCGTCGGAGCCCTCCGTCGGGTAGCGCAGGATGAAGCCGTCCGAGGTGGACAGCTCCCGCTGGATCGCCTCGATCGTGCCGATGACCCGCTTGTCGTCCGGCGGCAGGAAGCCCACCTGCGGGATCAGCAGCAGCGAGGCGTCCAGCTCCTTCGAGCCGTACGACTGCGTGAAGGTGTTGCGCTCCGGGTCGTAGCCCTTCTCGCACACGTCCCGGTGGATCGTGTCGCGCAGCTCCGCCCACTTGTCCAGCGGGCCGTCCGCGTCCCCGGACTCGATCAGCTTGATCGTCCGGTCGACCGCCACCCACGCCATCACCTTGGAGTGCACGAAGTGGCGGCGCGGCCCGCGCACCTCCCAGATGCCCTCGTCGGGCTGGTCCCAGTGGTCCTCCAGGTACCGGATCAGCTTCAGCTGGAGCAGCGAGGCGTAGTCGTTGCGCGACAGGCCCGTCATGTGCGCCAGGTGCAGAGCCTCGGTGACCTCGCCGTACACGTCGAGCTGGAGCTGGTTGGCGGCGCCGTTGCCGACCCGGACCGGGGCGGAGTTCTCGTAGCCGGGCAGCCAGTCCAGCTCCGCCTCGCCGAGCTCGCGCTCGCCGGCGATGCCGTACATGATCTGGAGGTTCTCCGGGTCGCCCGCCACCGCGCGCAGCAGCCACTCGCGCCAGGCGCGGGCCTCCTCGCGGTAGCCGGTGCGCAGCAGCGACGACAGGGTGATCGCCGCGTCGCGCAGCCAGGTGTAGCGGTAGTCCCAGTTCCGTACGCCGCCGATGTCCTCCGGCAGCGAGGTGGTGGGCGCGGCGACGATGCCGCCCGTCGGGGCGTACGTCAGCGCCTTCAGCGTGATCAGGGAGCGGACCACGGCCTCCCGGTAGGGGCCGCGGTAGGTGCAGTGGTCGACCCACTCGCGCCAGAACTCCGTCGTCGCCTCCAGGGCGCCCATCGGGTCCGCCAGCGGCGGCTGCGGGCGGTGCGAGGGCTGCCAGCTGATGGTGAAGGCGACCCGGTCGCCCTCCTTGACGGTGAAGTCCGAGTACGTCGTCAGGTGCTCGCCGTGGGTCTCCACGTCGGTGTCCAGCCAGATCGAGTCCGGGCCGGCGACGGCGACCGTACGGCCCTCGACCTGGTGCACCCAGGGCACCACGCGCCCGTAGGAGAACCGCATGCGCAGCGCCGACCGCATCCGCACCCGGCCGCTGACGCCCTCCACGATCCGCACCAGCTGCGGGGCGCCGTCACGCGGCGGCATGAAGTCGGTCACGCGCACCGTGCCACGGCCCGGCGCGTCCCACACGGATTCGAGGATCAGCGAGTCGCCGACGTACCGGCGGCGGTCGGCGGCGGGCGGTTCGGCGTCATCGGCGTGCGCCGGCCCGATCCGCCAGAAACCGTGTTCCTCGGTACCGAGGATTCCTGCGAAGACGGCGTGCGAATCGAAGCGGGGCAGGCACAGCCAGTCGGCCGTGCCGTCCCGGCAGACCAGGGCGGCGGTCTGCATGTCTCCGATGAGTGCGTAGTCCTCGATGCGCCCGGCCACGTGCAATCTCCAGTCGAACGGCAACGTTCGCCCCCGTGGGGCGCTTACTGGGGTCAGAGTCAAGGATCGCCGACGAGCACGATGGTCCCGGTGACGGGCGGGGGTGGTGCCGTTGTGGGGGGCCGTCTCGGCAGCGGATGTCCTGGCAGGATACGACGCCCCCCGGCCCTCTGTGTGATCGTCCTGGTAGAGCTGTTGGGCAGAACGAGTGACCCTCCTCTCCCCGGCCGAAACACCGGGCCGAAACGTGCGCCGGGGGTGTCCGGCCGTGTGCGCAGCGTGCGTGCGGGGCGCCTCGCCGGACGCGCCGGACCCCGCGCCCGGGCTGCGCCCGGCCCGCGCCCGGCCCGCGCCCGGCCCCGCCCCGGGCGCCGCTGCGCGCGTGACCGGAAGCGGGCGTCCCGCGTCGCTGATACCCTGGTAGCCCGTGGACCGGTGGGCGCCGCACCTCGAATCGGCGGCCCCCGAACCGCAGCGACGGCACCCCCGGAATCCCTCCGGACCGGACGCCGGAACGCATTTCCAGAACGCGACCACGGGAGCCCCCTCTTGGCCATGCCGCCCAAAACCACGACGACCAAGCACATCTTCGTCACCGGGGGTGTCGCGTCCTCCCTCGGCAAGGGCCTGACCGCCTCCAGCCTGGGTGCGCTCCTCAAGGCCCGGGGCCTTCGGGTCACGATGCAAAAGCTCGACCCGTACCTCAACGTCGACCCGGGCACGATGAACCCGTTCCAGCACGGTGAGGTGTTCGTCACCAACGACGGCGCCGAGACCGACCTGGACATCGGCCACTACGAGCGGTTCCTCGACGTCGACCTCGACGGCTCGGCCAACGTCACCACCGGCCAGGTCTACAGCCAGGTCATCGCCAAGGAGCGGCGCGGCGAGTACCTCGGCGACACCGTCCAGGTCATCCCGCACATCACCAACGAGATCAAGCACCGCATCCGCCGGATGGCGACCGACGACGTCGACGTCGTGATCACGGAGGTCGGCGGCACGGTCGGCGACATCGAGTCGCTGCCGTTCCTGGAGACCGTCCGCCAGGTCCGCCACGAGGTCGGCCGCGACAACGTGTTCGTGGTGCACATCTCGCTGCTGCCCTACATCGGCCCGTCCGGCGAGCTGAAGACCAAGCCGACCCAGCACAGCGTGGCGGCCCTGCGGAACATCGGTATCCAGCCGGACGCCATCGTGCTGCGCGCCGACCGTGACGTACCGACCGCGATCAAGCGCAAGATCTCGCTGATGTGCGACGTCGACGAGGCGGCCGTCGTCGCCGCCATCGACGCCAAGTCGATCTACGACATCCCCAAGGTGCTCCACACCGAGGGCCTGGACGCCTACGTCGTCCGCAAGCTGGACCTGCCGTTCCGTGACGTCGACTGGACGACGTGGGACGACCTGCTGGACCGCGTCCACAACCCCGACCACGAGGTCACCGTCGCGCTCGTCGGCAAGTACATCGACCTGCCCGACGCCTACCTGTCGGTGACCGAGGCCATGCGTGCCGGCGGCTTCGCCAACAAGGCCCGCGTCAAGGTCAAGTGGGTCACCTCCGACGACTGCAAGACGCAGGCGGGTGCGGCCGGGCAGCTCGGCGACGTCGACGCGATCGTCATCCCCGGCGGCTTCGGTGAGCGCGGCGTCAACGGCAAGGTGGGCGCCATCCAGTACGCCCGCGAGAACCGGATCCCGCTGCTCGGCCTGTGCCTGGGCCTGCAGTGCATCGTGGTCGAGGCCGCGCGGAACCTCGCCGGCATCGCCGACGCCAACTCCACCGAGTTCGACCCGGCCACCTCCCACCCCGTCATCTCGACGATGGAGGAGCAGCTGGCGTATGTGGAGGGCGCGGGCGACCTGGGCGGAACGATGCGCCTGGGCCTGTACCCGGCGAAGCTCGCCGAGGGCTCGATCGTCCGCGAGGCCTACGGCGACGAGCCGTACGTCGACGAGCGGCACCGCCACCGCTACGAGGTGAACAACGCCTACCGCGCGGAGCTGGAGAAGAAGGCGGGCATCGTCTTCTCGGGCACGTCCCCGGACAACAAGCTCGTCGAGTACGTCGAGTACCCGCGCGAGGTGCACCCCTACCTGGTCGCCACCCAGGCGCACCCGGAGCTGCGCTCCCGTCCGACCCGGCCGCACCCGCTCTTCGCGGGTCTGGTGAAGGCGGCCGTCGAACGGCAGCAGGCCGCGCGCACGACGGGCAAGTGACGCGCTAGCGATACGGTTGACCGGGGTACGCGCCTGACCAGGGCACGTGCCCCGGTTTTCTGTGTAGGTGTGTGAAGTGCGTGTGTGTACGAGGGAGGACGTCTTTCATGGCCATCAAGGACACGCCCGAGGAGTGGCGGGTCACCGCGAGCGCGGTGCCGTTCAAGGGCAACAAGACGAGTGTCCGCACCGACGACGTGGTCATGCCGGACGGGACCGTCGTACGCCGTGACTACCAGGTCCACCCCGGCTCGGTCGCGGTCGTCGCCCTCGACGACGACGACCGGGTCCTCGTGCTGCGCCAGTACCGGCACCCGGTCCGGCAGAAGCTGTGGGAGATCCCGGCCGGTCTGCTGGACGTGCCCGGCGAGAACCCGCTGAACGCGGCGGTGCGCGAACTGTATGAGGAGGCGCACGTCAAGGCGGAGCGCTGGCAGGTCCTCACGGACGTGTACACCACGCCGGGCGGCTGTGACGAGGCCGTGCGGATCTTCCTCGCGCGCGGTCTGTCGGCGGCGGAGGGCGACCGCTTCGAGGTCGCCGAGGAGGAGGCCGACATGGAGCTCGCCCGGGTGCCGCTCGACGAGCTGGCACGCGGCGTCCTGGCGGGCGAGCTGCACAACAACTGCCTGGTCGTGGGCGTCTTGTCGGTGCTCGCCGCCCGCGCGGCGGACGGTCTGGACGCGCTCCGGCCCGCCGAGGCGCCCTGGCCGGCCCGCCCGTTCGAGGCGTAGGCGCACCCGGCCGGGTGTCTGGTGTGACGATCTGCTGATCCGATTGAGTGACCCGTCCGCCGTGGTCCGCCGGGCGGGGCACCGCGGCTGAACTACGCTCGGATCGCCCGCCCGGGGAATCCGGCGGGGTCAGCACGTGCGCAGCGGACGGGAGCGTGGCCCGTGACGGATCAGGCGGTGGACATCGGCGGCGCGGGCGGGGCGGACCGGTCCGGTGCGCGGCCCGGGCACCGTCTCTTCTTCGGGCGGGTGCGCGAGCTCAAGGAGCTGCGGGCCGACATCGCCCGCGCCGGGCTCGACACCCTCGCCGGGCGGCCCTCCCCGCGCGCCCGCGTGCTGCTGATCGCGGGGCGCCCCGGCAGCGGCCGCACCGCGCTCGCCGAGGAACTCGTCGGCGACCTCGCCCGCGGCTACCGCGACGGCGTCCTGCGGGCCCGCCTGACCGAACCCGGCGGCGCGCCGGTGCCCGTCGAACGGGTCGCCCGCGGGCTGCTGGACCGCCTCGGCGTCCCCGCGCCCGCCGGGGCGGGGGAGGACGAACTCACCCAGCTGCTGCGGGAGACGTTCACCGACCGCCGCGCCCTGCTCCTGCTGGACGACGCCGCGAACGCCGAGCAGGTCGACGCGCTGCTCCCGGACAACCCCGCGTGCCTGGTCGTCGCGGTCGCCGAGGGCCCGCTCACCGGCATCCCGGACGTCCGCCCCTGCACGGTCGGCGGGCTGGACGCCAAGTCCGCCATCGAACTGCTCGACCGCTTCACCGGCTCCGTGCGGATCACCGTCGACCCGCAGGCCGCCGAGACGCTCACCGAGCTGTGCGGCGGCCAGCCCGCAGCCCTGGTGCTGGCGGGCGGCTGGCTCGCCGCCCGGCCCATGTCGTCCGTCGCCGACCTCACCAAGCGGCTGCGGTCCCTGCCCGACGAGCCCGACCGGCCCGCCGCCACCCGGCCGCTCGCCCGCGCCTTCCGCCTGGCCTACGAGGCGCTGCCCGCGCCCGCCGCCCGGACGCTGCGCCTGCTGGCACTAGCCCCGGTCGGCATCGCCGACGCCCACACCGCCTCCGCCCTGGCCGGCTGCTCGGTGTCGGCCGCCCGGACCGCGCTGGAGGGCTTCGCCGCCGCCGGGCTGGTCCACGAGGCGGACGACGAGCAGTACGAGGTGCCCGGCTGCCTGCTGCCGCTGCTGCGCGAGCGTCTGGAGAGCGAGGACCGGCCCGCCGAGGTGCAGCTGGCCCGTGCCCGGATGCTGGAGCGGACCGTACGGCTCCTCCAGTCGTGCCGGGCGGTCACCGAGCCCGAGGGGTCGCCCGCGCGGCGCAAGCTCGCCGGGCTGCCGCGCGCCCTGCGCTTCACCGGTCCGGAGGCCGCCGCCGCGTGGCTGCGCACCCGGCAGCCCGCCCTGCTGGCCGCCGCCCGGGTCGCCGTCGACGACGGGGACCTCGACACCCTGGCCCGCCGCCTGGTCGCCGCGCTCGTCCGGGCGCTCGCCGCCCACCGGGGCACCGAGGAGGCGGCGCCCGAGCTGTACGGGCTGCACCAGCTGGTCCTGGACGTCGCGGAGCGGCGCGGGCTGCACCGTGAGCGGGCCGCCGCCCTGCTGAACCTCGCCGACCTGGACGCCCGGACCGGCCGCACCGCCGACGCGCTCGCCCGCTACCGGGCCGCTCTGGACGCCGGACGGCTCGCGAACGACCCGTACGCGATCGGCCGCGCGATGGAATCCGTAGGCGGCGCGCACCAGGCGCTGGGGGACTGGCAGCGGGCCGCCGACTGGTACGGGCGGGCCCTGTCGCAGCGCCTCGCCCGGGACGAGCGGGCCGACCAGGCGCGGCTGTACGGCCGGCTCGGCGCCGTCCACACCTATGAGGGGCGGTATGGCGAGGCCCTGCGGAACTGGCGGGCCGCCGCGGCCGGATATCGCCGCCTCGGCGATCTCGCCGGGCACGCCCGGGCGTTGAGCGAGGCGGCCCGGGTCCAGGAGTACGCGGGGCGCCCGCAGGAGTGCCTGCGCACCTGCGAGGAGGCCGTGGAGTGGGCGCGCAGGGCCAAGGACGTGCGGCTTCTCGCGGCGCTCCAGCTGCGGCTGGCGGACACGCTCGACCGGCTGGGCGATCCCGCGGCGGCCCGGCTCCACCGTGCCGCGGCTGATCGTCTGCTGGGAACCGAGGGATCAGCCTACGAAATCCGCAGTGCTTCAGCCAAAGATTAATGCTTTGCAAGGCTAGACAACGAGAGTCCCTTCAATAGACTGGGTGCGCCGCGATTGACCGCGGTGTATCCCGGTGCGTCCTGTGTATCCGGGTATGTATTGCTTTGCCCCCGTACCCCCAAAGCCAAGGACCGTGATCGACGTGAAGGTCGGCATCCCCCGCGAGGTCAAGAACAACGAGTTCCGGGTGGCCATCACCCCCGCCGGTGTGCACGAGCTCGTGCGCAACGGCCACCAGGTCTTCGTCGAGCAGAACGCCGGTGTGGGCTCCTCGATCACGGACGACGAGTACGTCGCCGCAGGTGCTCGGATCCTTCCGACGGCCGACGAGGTCTGGGCCACCGCGGACCTGCTGCTGAAGGTCAAGGAGCCGATCGCGGAGGAGTACCACCGCCTCCGCAAGGACCAGACCCTCTTCACCTACCTGCACCTCGCCGCCTCCCGCGAGTGCACGGACGCCCTCATCGAGTCCGGCACCACCGCCATCGCGTACGAGACCGTCGAGACCGCGAACCGCGCCCTGCCGCTGCTGGCCCCGATGTCCGAGGTCGCGGGCCGGCTGGCCCCGCAGGTCGGCGCCTACCACCTGATGCGCGCGGCCGGCGGCCGGGGCGTCCTGCCCGGCGGTGTCCCCGGTGTCATCCCGGCCAAGGCCGTCGTCATCGGCGGTGGCGTCTCCGGCTGGAACGCCGCCCAGATCGCCATCGGCATGGGCTTCGACGTGACCCTGCTCGACCGCGACATCAACAAGCTGCGCGAGGCCGACAAGATCTTCGGCACGAAGATCAAGGCCGTCATGTCCAACTCCTTCGAGCTGGAGAAGGCCGTCCTCGAGGCCGACCTCGTCATCGGCGCGGTGCTCATCCCGGGCGCCAAGGCCCCGAAGCTGGTCACCAACGAGCTGGTCTCCCGGATGAAGCCCGGAAGTGTCCTTGTCGACATCGCGATCGACCAGGGCGGCTGCTTCGAGGACTCCCGTCCCACCACGCACGCCGAGCCGACGTTCCCCGTCCACAACTCGGTCTTCTACTGCGTCGCCAACATGCCGGGCGCGGTGCCCAACACCTCCACCTACGCGCTGACCAACGCCACGCTGCCCTACATCGTGTCGCTGGCCAACAACGGCTGGGTCGAGGCGCTGCGCCGCGACGCCGCGCTCGCCAAGGGCCTCAACACCCACGACGGCAAGGTCGTCTACCGCGAGGTCGCCGAGGCCCACGGCCTGGCGCACGTCGGGATCGACTCGCTCATCGGCTGACCGTCAACGGTTGCCGTCAACCTCACACATCCGGCCGGACCTTGCTCGACGAGGTCCGGCCGGACGTGTGTCCGGCGTGCTCCTGACCGGCGCTCAAGTCGTCTCGAACGTAACCCTTTAACCGTTTCGCACACCCGCGAAACGTGTCGATGAGTGGCTGTGTGCCCTTGACAGGCGAGTGTTTCTTTGCCGACACATCGGCCCGCGTCCGGGCGATTGTGTTGCTGCGGAGCGGTGACACGCCATAGAGTCGCAAACCGTCGGCATGGTGCCACGCTGACCTATCGATAAGTTTCCTGGCCACTTCCAAGGAGGTAAGACGACTTGTGAATGAGTCGACATTTACTCCCGGAGGTGGTCAGCCAGGAACGGTCGGCGAGGCCGGCTCGGTCGCTGTCCGAACCCTCGCGGCCGGCCAGCAGGACATGACGACAGCCCACACGATGAAGATGATGGACGGCCAACACGTGAACGCCATGGCCGGCAACGAGAGTGGCCGAGAGTCCACCCACTTCGCCGCCTACGACGAAGTCCCCGAGGGGCACTTCTACGACCCTGACGCCGAGTACGAGCCCGACCCGGAGTACGCGGCCACGCTCGCCCCCGACGCCGCACGCCAGCGTCGCGAGCGCATCGGCCCCACCGGACGGCCCCTGCCGTACTTCCCGATCCCCGGGCCCCTGACCGACCACGGGCCCGCGAAGATCATCGCGATGTGCAACCAGAAGGGCGGCGTGGGCAAGACGACGTCGACCATCAACCTGGGTGCCGCGCTCGCGGAGTACGGACGCCGGGTCCTGCTCGTCGACTTCGACCCGCAGGGAGCCCTGTCGGTCGGCCTCGGCGTGAACCCGATGGAGCTCGACCTCACCGTCTACAACCTGCTCATGGAGCGGGGCATGTCCGCGGACGAGGTCCTCCTGAAGACCGCCGTGCCCAACATGGACCTGCTCCCCAGCAATATCGATTTGTCAGCCGCCGAAGTGCAGTTGGTGAGCGAGGTCGCGCGCGAGTCCACGCTCCAGCGCGCGCTCAAGCCGCTGCTCCAGGACTACGACTACATCGTGATCGACTGCCAGCCCTCGCTCGGTCTGCTGACCGTGAACGCGCTGACGGCGGCTCACAAGGTCATAGTGCCGCTGGAGTGCGAGTTCTTCGCCCTGCGCGGCGTCGCGCTGCTGACCGAGACCATCGAGAAGGTCCAGGAGCGGCTCAACCCGGAGCTCGAACTCGACGGCATCCTCGCGACGATGTACGACTCGCGCACGGTGCACAGCCGCGAGGTGCTCGCCCGGGTCGTCGAGGCCTTCGACGACCACGTGTACCACACGGTGATCGGCCGGACCGTGCGCTTCCCGGAGACCACGGTCGCGGGCGAGCCGATCACCACGTACGCCTCGAACTCGGTCGGTGCGGCCGCCTACCGCCAGCTCGCCAGGGAGGTGCTCGCCCGGTGTCACGCCGAGTGAGTCTGCCCGGTGCCGACGAGCTGTTCCGTACGACAGGGGGGATGGCGCTGCAGTCGTCCACCCCGCGCCGGCAGAACGGGGAACCGCGGGTGCCGGCGCCGGCGGGCGAGAGCGACCCCGCCGCGGCGCCCGCCCCCGCACCCGCGCCCGCCCCGGCCCCCGAGGAGCACTCGGCCGCCGAGGCGGACGCCGCCGAGCCCCGGAGCCGCGACGCGGAGCCCGCCGCCAAGCCCCCCGCCGCCGCGGCCCCGGCCCGGCGCCGGGGGCGCGCGGCGAACCGGCGCCCCAGCGGGCGCGAGCGGCACGACGAGAAGATCACGGTGTACGTCTCCGCCGAGGAGCTCATGGACCTGGAGCACGCGCGTCTCGTCCTGCGCGGCGAGCACGGTCTCGCCGTCGACCGCGGGCGCATCGTCCGCGAGGCGGTCGCCGTGGTGCTGGCGGACCTGGAGTCGCGGGGCGACGCGAGCATCCTCGTGCGGCGTCTGCGCGGGCGCTGACGGTAGCCTGCGCGGGCCGCCGCCCGTTTCGCTTCGCCCCTGGACCCAGATGCCCCCGACCGACGCTCCGTCCCCCCGCCGCCGCGCCCTCGGCCGCGGCCCGGGCGCCCGCGCCCCGGAGGGCCCCGCCCCTGCGGCCCCGCCCGCGCCGGAACCAGCACCCGCGCCCGAGCCCCCGCAGGAGCCCGAGCAGCTCCCGTCGGCGCCCGAGCCTCCGCAGGAGCCCGCGCCCGAGTCCGGGCGGGAACCGGCGCCCGGCGGACCCGGCGACGGGCGTTTCACCGTGCGGCTCGCGAACTTCGAGGGGCCGTTCGACCTGCTGCTCCAGCTGATCTCGAAGCACAAGCTCGACGTCACCGAGGTCGCCCTGTCCAGGGTCACCGACGAGTTCATGGCCCACATCCGGGCCATGGGGCCGGACTGGGACCTCGACCAGACCACGGAGTTCCTGGTCGTCGCGGCGACGCTGCTGGACCTGAAGGCCGCCCGGCTGCTGCCCGCCGCGGAGGTGGAGGACGAGGCGGACCT
Source organism: Streptomyces ficellus (assembly GCF_009739905.1). Taxonomy (NCBI): domain Bacteria; kingdom Bacillati; phylum Actinomycetota; class Actinomycetes; order Kitasatosporales; family Streptomycetaceae; genus Streptomyces; species Streptomyces ficellus. The sequence goes on from NZ_CP034279.1 coordinate 5,822,111, forward strand.
CGCGCTGCTGGAGGCCCGGGACCTGCTGTTCGCGCGGCTGCTGCAGTACCGCGCGTACAAGCAGGTCGCCGACGTCTTCAGCGAGCGGCTGGAGAGCGAGGGCCGGCGCTACCCGCGTACGGTGGGCCTCGAACCGCACCACGCCGAGCTGCTGCCGGACGTCGTCATCAGCATCGGCGCCGAGGGGTTCGCGAAGCTGGCGGTCAAGGCCATGCAGCCCAGGGCCAAGCCGCAGGTGTACGTGGAGCACATCCACGCCCCGCTGGTCAGCGTCCGGGAGCAGGCGGAGGTGGTCGTCGCCCGGCTGCGCGAGCGCGGGCGCCTGAGCTTCGGCGAGCTGGCCGGGGACGCCCCGGACACCCTCACCGTGGTCGCCCGGTTCCTGGCCCTGCTGGAGCTGTACCGCGAGAAGGCCGTCGCCCTGGACCAGGACGAGGCGCTGGGCGAGCTCACCGTGCGGTGGACGGGTGAGGGGAGCGTCGAGGTGACGGACGAGTTCGATCAGGAGGAGACGTGAGGGAACTCAAGCCGGCCCTGGAGGCCGTCCTCATGGTCGTCGACGAGCCGGCCACCGAGGAGCACCTCGCGAAGGTGCTGGACCGGCCGCGCCGGGAGGTCGCCGACGCGCTGCGGGAGCTGGCCGACGAGTACGACGTGCAGCGGCGGGGCTTCGAGCTGCGGCTCGTGGCGGGCGGCTGGCGGTTCTACACGCGGGCGGAGTACGCGGAGGCCGTCGAGAGCTTCGTCCTGGACGGGCAGCAGGCCCGGCTCACCCAGGCCGCCCTGGAGACCCTCGCGGTCGTCGCGTACCGCCAGCCGGTCAGCCGGTCGAGGGTCTCGGCGGTGCGCGGGGTGAACTGCGACGGCGTCATGCGCACCCTGCTCCAGAGGGGTCTGGTGGAGGAGGCGGGCGCGGAACCCGAAACAGGTGCGATCCTGTACAGGACGACGAACTACTTCCTGGAGCGGATGGGCCTTCGCGGCCTGGACGAACTGCCCGAGCTCGCGCCCTTCCTCCCCGAGGCGGACGCGATCGAGGCGGAGACGCAGGAGGGGGTCCCGTCGTTCGATCCGGACGCTCCGGATTCCGAGCACGCAGACGACAAGACGGAACTTTGATGCGAAGCAGCAGCGGCAGGAACAGCAGCGGAAACAACGGCGGGAGCCGTGGTGGCAACAGCGGCGGCCGCGGCAGCAGCGGCGGCCGCGGCAATTACCGGGGTGCCGGTAACAGCCGCGACGACCGCCAGGGCCCCAAGGGCGGCGGCAACCCGCGCCGCCCCCGCCCCGAGGACCGCACCTACGACGTGGGCGCCCCGGGCGAGGGCGGCCCGAAGCGGGGGCGCGGCGCGGCGGCCCGCGGTGGCGCCAAGGGCGGCCCCCGCCAGTCGCCCCAGCGCGGCGGCGGCCGCACCACCCCGGCGCGCCCGCGTGAGCTGGACGCCCGGATCGAGGAGCGCAACCGCGAGCGGTACGCGAACAAGCCCCAGATCAAGACGCCCAAGACGTTCGGCGACCAGGAGGGCGAGCGGCTCCAGAAGGTGCTCGCCCGCGCCGGCATGGGCTCGCGCCGGGCGTGCGAGGAACTGATCGACGCGGGGCGCGTCGAGGTCAACGGCAAGATCGTGATCGAGCAGGGCACCCGCGTCGACCCCGAGCAGGACGAGATCAAGGTCGACGGCCTGACCGTGGCGACCCAGTCGTACCTCTTCTTCGCGCTGAACAAGCCCGCCGGTGTGGTCTCCACCATGGAGGACCCGGACGGCCGCCAGTGCCTCGGCGACTACGTCACCAACCGCGAGACGCGCCTCTTCCACGTCGGCCGGCTCGACACCGAGACCGAGGGCATCATCCTGCTCACCAACCACGGTGAGCTGGCCCACCGCCTCACGCACCCCAAGTACGGCGTGAAGAAGACCTACCTGGCCGCCATCACGGGCCCGCTGCCGCGCGAGGTCGGCAAGCGGCTCAAGGAGGGCATCCAGCTGGAGGACGGCTACGCCCGCGCCGACCACTTCCGGGTGGTCGAGCAGACCGGCAAGAACTACCTGGTCGAAGTGCAGCTCCACGAGGGCCGCAAGCACATCGTGCGCCGCATGCTCGCCGAGGCGGGATTCCCGGTCGAGAAGCTCGTGCGCACCGCGTTCGGCCCGATCCAGCTCGGCGACCAGAAGTCGGGCTGGCTGCGCCGCCTGACGAACACCGAGGTCGGCATGCTGATGAAGGAAGTCGGTCTGTAACCGGACCGACCCGGTAGAACCCGGACGAAAGCCCGTGACCTGCGGAAGGTCACGGGCTTTCGTGCTTGCCGGACCCGCTCGACCAGCTTTATAGTCATAGTGACTCTTAAGGGGAAGGGGGGCGGACATGAGCGGCGCACGGCGGCCCGACGGGTACGACCCGCACGCCTTCGCCCCCTTCGCCGTCACCGTGGACCTCGCCGTCTTCACGGTCCGCGAGGAACGGCTCCACGTCCTGCTCGTCCGGCGCGGCCAGGAGCCCTACCAGGGCTGCTGGGCCCTGCCCGGGGGCTTCGTCCTGCCCCGCGAGTCCGCCGGACGGGCCGCCCGCCGCGAGCTCGCCGAGGAGACCGGGCTGTCCGACGCCACGGTCGCCCACCTCCACCTGGAACAGCTCGCCACCTACAGCGACCCCGACCGCGACCCCCGCATGCGGGTCGTGTCGGTCGCCTACACCGCGCTCGTACCCGACCTGCCCGAACCGCGCGGCGGCGGCGACGCGGCCCACGCCCAGTGGCTGCCGTACGGCTCGTACGGCCCGCTCGCCTTCGACCACGACACGATCCTCGCCGACGCCCACGAACGCGTCGGCGCCAAGCTCGAGTACACCTGCCTCGCCACCGCCTTCTGCCCGCCCGAGTTCACCCTCGGCGAGCTGCGGCAGGTGTACGAGACGGTCTGGGGCGTCGAGCTCGACCGCCCCAACTTCCGGCGCAAGGTCCTCACCACGCCCGGCTTCGTCCAGGCCGTGGAAGGACCGCCGCGCCTCACCGGCGGACGGGGGAAACCGGCCGCTCTCTACCGGGCGGGACAGGCCACGGCCCTGCACCCGCCACTGCTGCGACCGGAAGGACGGCAGGAATGATCACCGCCAGGACCATCACCAAGCAGGCGGCCACCGGCTCCCTCGTCGGGCTCGCGCTCGGCGACGCGCTGGGCTTCCCCACCGAGTTCAAGGACGTCCCGGCGATCCTCGCCGCGTACGGACCCTGGCGCCAACTGCCCCTGCCCGCGCCCGCCGTCGTCACCGACGACACCCAGATGACCCTCGCGGTCGCCCGGGCGATCCGCACGGCTCTCGCCCGCGGCCCGCTCGCCCCGCAGACCCTCACCCGCCCGCTGCGCGACGAGTTCACCGCCTGGTACCACTCCCCGGACAACAACCGCGCACCCGGCCGCACCTGCCTGGTCGCCTGCGAGAAGCTCGACCGGGACGCCGGCCTGCCCTGGCAGCAGGCCAGCCAGATCGGCTCCAAGGGCTGCGGCGCCAACATGCGGGTCGCCCCCGTCGGGCTCGTCCCCGGACTCAGCCAGGAGCAGCGCGCGGGCGCCGCCCAGCTCCAGGCCGCCCTCACCCACGGCCACCCCACCGCGCTGGCCGCCTCCGACCTCACCGCGCAGGCGGTCCACCTGCTGTCCCGGGGAGCCGAACCGCTCGGCCTGGTCGGACAGCTGCGCTCGTACGCGTACGAGAACCGCTCCCGCTACCACCAGCGGTGGCTGGGCGACCTGTGGACCCACTCCCACGACCGCACCCCGCAGGCGTACATCGAGCGCGGCTGGGACGAGTGCGCCGACGCGCTGGCCACGCTGGACACCGCCCTGCGCACCGCCGGGACGGAGACCGACCCGTGCCTGGTGACGGGCGAGGGCTGGATCGCCGAGGAGGCCCTCACCGGAGCCCTGCTCTGCTTCCTGCTCTTCCCCGAGGACCCGCTCACGGCGATCCGCCGGGCCGCCTGCACCAAGGGCGACTCCGACTCCATCGCCTGCCTCGCCGGCGCCTTCGCCGGAGCCCACCTGGGCGCCGGGGCGTGGCCGGCCGAGTGGACCGACCGCATCGAGTACGGCAGCGAGCTGCACACCCTGGGCGCGCTTTGGGACGCTTAGGGCGTGTACGGTGTCGGCGCTGGTTCCGGTTCCGGGCTCAGCGCCCGGAGGGCTGACGCCCGGCGGACGCGGAAGAGGAAGTCCTCGACCGCCCGCCGGTCCGGCTCCGGCGGGAGCGGCGAGCCGGAGAGGGCCTCGTCGGCCTCGGTGGCCAGGCGGGCCATCCAGGACTCGACCTCCCGCCACGGCACCTCGCCGCGCTTGACCGCCAGCAGCGGCTCGCGCTCGGCGCCCACGTCGACCACCAGCTCGCCCGTGCGCAGCAGGTCGCGGCAGCTCGTCAGCAGGCGCAACAGGTGCATGGCGTGCTTCCAGCGGGGCCCGCCGCACTGGCGGACGTCCGCGTCCAGCTTCCTGCGCTGCCCGGCCGCGTACCGGACGAACGTCGTGTGGGCGAGGCGCGAGAGGAACGCGCCGCGCAGGGCGAGCAGTTCGCGACCGGTGTCGTCGATCCGCTCGACGAGCGGAGAGTGCAGGCACTCCAGGATGTTGGGGTTAGCGCGCAGGGCCAGCTCGCAGAACCGCTCCAGCTCCCAGCTGAACTGCTCCTCCGCGGGCCCCTCCACATGCGTGGGCGGCTTGTCGAAGCGCCACTGGAGCGCGGTGGGGGCCAGGAACACACCCCGGCGGTCGGTGTCGCTGCCGTCGGTGGCCAGCCCGAAGGCGCGCGACCCCACGACACACGAGTAGATCGTGTGGTCGCGCACCAGTTCGTCAGGGGTCGGCATGGGCCAGACCCTACGCCAGGCGGATGCTGTCCCCCGCCACGGTGATCTGCTCCGCGGGCAGCGGCCGGGTCGCCGGGCCCCGTTCGACCGAGCCGTCCGCGACGCGGAAGCGGCTGCCGTGGCACGGGCAGTTGATCGTGCCGTTCGCCACCGTGGAGACCAGACAGGCCTGATGGGTGCAGACCGCGGAGAACGCCTTGAACTCGCCCTCCTGCGGCTGGGTCACCACGATCTTCTGCTCCTTGAAGATCTTCCCCCCGCCGGAGGGGATGTCGGCGGTCCTGGCCAGCTCGGCGCCCACCGACACGGAGGCGGAGGCGGACGCCGACGCGGAGGCCGAGACGGAGACCGAGGCGGAGTCGGCCGGGGACGGGGGAGAGGCCGGGGCGGTGCCCGTGGGGCTGGCGGTGGTCGCCGGGGCTTCGCCTCCGCCGTCGCCGCAGCCCGTGACGAGGGCGGCGGTGGCCGACGCGGCGGCCGTCAGGACGGTACGGCGGTGCGTGGGGGCTGATGTCATGGGCCGCATCCTGGCGCCCCGCGCCCCCGGGGCGAAGCCACCGCGCTGACGTTTACGCCCAGGGGGCGAGCCCCGTGACGCGGCCGGCCGCATCGCGGCGGATCTCCCGCACGTCCGTGACGGCGGCACGGTCGACCGGCCCGTACACGTGCGGGAAGAGCCCCCCGTCCGCACGCTCCCAGCGCACCTCGGTGGTCAGCAGCGCCTCGTCGAGCGACACCAGCAGCAGCGGGGCCGGCACATCCCGGTAGTGGGCGCCGGCGACGGCCAGCGCGGTCTCCTCGTCGGGTGAGCAGTGCACGAAACCCTCGGAGGCGAGGGAGGCGGGACGGTACGGATCCGCGGGGGCGGCCGACCACTCGGGCCCCGTGGCGACGTGAAGCAGCATGCCGACAGTTCTACCCGCCCGTCTGCATCCCGGACGCACCGGGCGCTCCCGCCCCGGCTGACTAGGCTGAACACCAGCACGCGCCGGCCCAGGCACGAGCGGCACGGCGACACCAGGCGAAGGAGCGGGGACGTGGCGGTACGAGCGGTCCGAGGGGCCGTCCAGCTGGAGCGGGACGACGCCGGGCACATGCGGGACCAGGTCGGTGAGCTGCTCACCGTCGTCCTGGAGCGCAACGGCCTCACCGCCGACGACCTGATCAGCATCTGGTTCACCGCCACCCCCGACCTGCACAGCGACTTCCCCGCCGCCGCGGCGCGCGACCTGGGCATCGTGGACGTACCGCTGATCTGCGCGCAGGAGCTGGACATCGCCGGTGCGATGCCGCGCGTCGTACGCCTCCTCGCGCACGTCGAGACCGACCTCCCCAAGTCCGCCGTCGCCCACGTGTACCTCGGTGCCGCGGCCGCCCTCCGCAAGGACATCGCCCAGTGAGAACCGCCGTCGTCATCGGTACCGGACTGATCGGCACCTCGGCCGCCCTCGCGCTCAGCGCGCGGGGCATCACCGTCCACCTGTCCGACCACGACCCCGCCCGGGCCCGCACCGCCGCCGCACTCGGCGCGGGCACCGAGCAGCCGCCCGAGGGCGCCGTCGACCTCGTGATCGTCGCCGTACCGCCGGCGTACGTCGCCGCCACCCTCGCCGGGGCGATGCGCGACGGGCTCGCGCGCGGCTACCTCGACGTGGCCAGCGTCAAGGGCGGCCCCAAGCGGGAGCTCGAGGCCATGGGCCTGGACCTCTCCCGTTACGTCGGTACGCACCCGATGTCCGGCAAGGAGCGCTCGGGCCCGCTGGCCGGCACCGCCGACCTGTTCGAGGGCCGCCCCTGGGTGCTCACCCCGACCCGGGACACCGACACCGAGGTGCTCAACCTCGCCCTGGAGCTGGTCGCGCTGTGCCGGGCGGTCCCCGTCGTCATGGACGCCGACGCCCACGACCGGGCGGTCGCCCTGGTCTCGCACACCCCGCAGCTGGTGTCGTCGATGGTCGCCGCGCGGCTGGCGGACGCGGACGAGACGGCGGTCCGGCTGTGCGGGCAGGGCATCCGTGACGTCACCCGCATCGCCGCCTCCGACCCGCGCATGTGGGTGGAGATCCTGTCGGCGAACCCCGGCCCGGTCGCGGACGTCCTCGCCGGCGTGGCCGCGGACCTCGACGAGACGGTCCGGGCCCTGCGGTCCCTCCAGTCCGCCGACGAGGACCAGCGGCACGGCGGCGCCACCGGCGTCGAGGACGTCCTGCGCCGCGGCAACGCCGGGCGGGCCCGCGTCCCCGGCAAGCACGGCGGCGGTCCGGTCGCCTACGAGACGGTCGCCGTCCTCCTCAGCGACCAGCCCGGCGAGCTCGCCCGCATCTTCGCGGACGCGGGCCGGGCGGGCGTCAACATCGAGGACGTCCGCATCGAGCACGCCACCGGCCAGCAGGCGGGCCTCATCCAGCTCATGGTCGAGCCCGCCTCGGCCCCCGTCCTGTCCGCCGCCCTCCGCGAGAGGGGCTGGGCGCTGCGGCAGTAGGGGCGCCGGGGGTCCGCTGGGCGGCCGGGTAGGGGGGGGGTAGCCCGAATGGGTGCAAGGGGTGGCGGCAGCAGTCGGTAACCTTGTGCGGGGCCCCTCGGCAACCGGCCGGCCCTCTCCCGCGTACCAGGAAGGTGTCCGACACCGTGGAATCCGTGATCGTCGCCATCGACGGGCCCTCCGGCACGGGCAAGTCGAGCACCTCCAAGGCGGTCGCCGCCAAGCTGGGGCTCAGCTACCTGGACACCGGCGCCCAGTACCGGGCGATCACCTGGTGGATGATCACCAACGGCGTGGACGTCGCCGACGCCGACGCCGTGGCCTCCGCCGCCGGGAAGCCCGCCATCGTCTCCGGAACCGACCCCTCCCACCCGACGATCACCGTCGACGGTCTGGACGCCTCCGGCCCCATCCGTACCCAGGACGTCACCTCGAAGGTCAGCGCCGTCAGCGCCGTGCCCGAGGTGCGGGAGCGGATCACCGAGCTCCAGCGGACCATCGCCGCGAGCGCCGTCCAGGGCATCGTCGTCGAGGGCCGCGACATCGGCACCACCGTGCTGCCCGACGCCGACCTCAAGATCTTCCTCACCGCGTCCCCCGAGGCCCGCGCCGCCCGCCGCTCCGGCGAGCTTAAGGGCGCCGACGTCCACACCACCCGCGAGGCGCTGATCAAGCGGGACGCGGCCGACTCCAGCCGCAAGACGTCCCCGCTCGCCAAGGCGGACGACGCCGTCGAGGTCGACACCACCGACCTCACCCTCCAGCAGGTCATCGAGTGCGTCGTCACGCTCATCGAGGAGAAGCGGGCCGACACGTGACCCCACCCTCCGAGAAGGGCGCCGCGGTCGGCCGGGGCATCGGCATCGGGCTGATGTACGGGCTGTGGAAGCCGCGCGTCCTCGGCGCCTGGCGCGTCCCGGCCTCGGGACCCGTGATCTTCGCCGTCAACCACGCGCACAACCTCGACGGCCCCATGCTGATGGGGACCGCGCCCCGGCCCGTGCACTTCCTGATCAAGAAGGAGGCCTTCAAGGGGCCTCTCGGCCCGTTCCTGGAGGGCATCGGCCAGCTGAAGGTGGACCGCGACGCACCCGACCGCACCGCCATCACCCGGGCCCTGGACGTGCTGTCGGGCGGCGGCGTCCTCGGCATCTTCCCGGAGGGCACCCGGGGCACCGGCGACTTCGCCTCGCTGCGCGCCGGCCTCGCGTACTTCGCCGTACGCAGCGGCGCCCCGATCGTCCCGGTCGCCGTCCTGGGAAGCACCGACCGCCGCGGGCGGTTGATAAAGGCGCTGCCGCCGCTGCGCAGCGGTGTCGACGTCGTCTTCGGCGACGCGTTCGCGGCGGGCGACAGCTCCGGACGCCGCACCCGCAAGGCGCTGGACGACGCCACCGTACGCATCCAGGAACGGCTCACCACCCACCTGGAAAACGCCAGGCGCCTCACCGGGCGCTGAGCGAGACTGAGTCTTGAGTAGCGGATCACTCGACCCGCCGATGACGATGATGAACGAGGAACGGACTTCATGAACGACCAGCACGACCACGGGGCACTCGGCGACACCGAGTACGCGGAGTTCATGGAGCTCGCCGCCGAAGAGGGCTTCGACATCGAGGACGTCGAGGGCGCGATCGAGGAGGCCGGGCACGGCCCGCTGCCGGTCCTCGCCGTCGTCGGCCGGCCGAACGTCGGCAAGTCGACCCTGGTGAACCGCATCATCGGCCGCCGCGAGGCCGTCGTCGAGGACAAGCCCGGCGTCACCCGCGACCGCGTGACGTACGAGGCCGAGTGGGCCGGCCGCCGCTTCAAGGTCGTCGACACCGGCGGCTGGGAGCAGGACGTCCTCGGCATCGACGCCTCCGTCGCCGCCCAGGCCGAGTACGCCATCGAGGCCGCCGACGCGGTCGTCTTCGTCGTGGACGCCACCGTCGGCGCCACCGACACCGACGAGGCCGTCGTCAAGCTGCTGCGCCGGGCCGGCAAGCCCGTCGTCCTCGCCGCGAACAAGGTCGACGGCCCCTCCGGCGAGGCCGACGCGTCCATGCTGTGGTCGCTCGGCCTCGGCGAGCCGTACCCGGTCTCCGCCCTGCACGGCCGCGGCACCGGCGACCTCCTCGACGAGGTCCTGAAGGCCCTCCCGGAGGCCCCCGAGCAGACCTTCGGCACCGCCGTCGGCGGCCCGCGCCGCATCGCGCTCATCGGCCGCCCGAACGTCGGCAAGTCGTCCCTGCTCAACAAGGTCGCCGGCGAGGAGCGCGTCGTCGTCAACGAGATGGCCGGCACCACCCGCGACCCCGTCGACGAGCTCATCGAACTCGGCGGCACCACCTGGAAGTTCGTCGACACCGCCGGCATCCGCAAGAAGGTCCACCTCCAGGAGGGCGCGGACTACTACGCCTCGCTGCGCACCGCCGCCGCCGTGGAGAAGGCGGAGGTGGCGGTCGTCCTGATCGACACCAGCGAGTCCATCTCCGTCCAGGACCAGCGGATCATCACCATGGCCGTCGAGGCGGGCCGCGCGCTCGTCATCGCGTACAACAAGTGGGACGAGCTCGACGAGGAGCGCCGCTACTACCTGGAGCGGGAGATCGAGACGGAGATGCAGCAGGTGGCCTGGGCCCCCCGCGTCAACGTCTCCGCCCGCACCGGCCGCCACATGGACCGGCTCGTCCCGGCGATCGAGACGGCGCTGGCCGGCTGGGAGACCCGCGTCCCGACCGGGCGGCTGAACGCCTTCCTCGGCGAGCTGGTCGCGGCCCACCCGCACCCCATCCGGGGCGGCAAGCAGCCCCGCATCCTGTTCGGTACGCAGGCGGGCACCAAGCCGCCGCGGTTCGTGCTGTTCGCGTCGGGCTTCCTGGAGCACGGCTACCGCCGGTTCGTCGAGCGCCGGCTGCGCGAGGAGTTCGGCTTCGAGGGCACCCCGATCCACATCTCGGTCCGGGTGCGCGAGAAGCGCGGCCGCAAGAAGTGACGCAGCACTGACACACGACGGCGGGGCCGGAGCGAACGAGTCGCTCCGGCCCCGCCGTCGTCGTCGGTCACAGACCCCTGCGGGGCGCCGGTGGCAAAGCCGCCGGCACATGGTGCTGCCCGGTGTGCCGGCGCACACCGACCGGCTGCCACCCCGCCCCCGGGTAGCCGCCGGACTGCGGCTGGTACGTGCCGGAGCCGGCCGACCCGAACGAACCGAAGGTGCCGAACGACCGGAACCCGAGGTCCTCCTCCCCGCTGCGGTCGCCCGGCAGCGTCCTGAACGACCTCAGGTACTCGGAGTACAGCGCGTCGTAGATCGGCGTGGCCGACGGTGCGGACAGTCCGTCCTGCGTGGAACGCATCGCGGGAATCTGCTGGTACGGCTGGCGGGAGGGCTCGTATGCGTGCACGTAGGTGCCAACGACCCCGCCGCCCTTCGGATGCGGGCCCGGGCCGGAAAACGCCGCTCGCCCGGCCGCCGCGGCCGGGTCCTCCCCGGCCCCGGCGGGCATCAGGTGCCGGCCAGCGGCATCGCCGCCGCGACCAGCCGCCCGTTCGCCGCCGCCTTCTCCAGCGCGTCCCGCAGCAGGTCCTCGCGCGGCTGCTGGCCGATGGAGCCGACCGGGGCCGCGAAGACCAGCACCGTGTGCGACTTGTTGGCCGCCGCGCGCCAGCCCTCGGTGACCTGGAGCGGCTGGTGGGCCTGCCACCAGGCGACCGGGCTGCCACCACCCGTCCCCGGCTGGAGGATGGCGTGCAGCTGGCCCATGGCGAGCAGCACCGACCAGCCGGCGAGCGCGCCCGGCTTCCGGTTGACGTCGGCGACCGGCAGGAAGCCCTGCTCGATCAGCAGCGGCAGGAACTCGTCGGTGGCGCCCGAGGTGCCGGGCCGGGCGATCGGCGCGGTCGGCTCGACGACGAGCGCCGGGTGCAGCTCGTTGTCGATCAGGACGAGACCGCTGGTCACCCCCAGCACCGCCTGGTCGCCGACGGCCGTGGGGGTCACCGGCGCGGCCTGCCCCTCCGTACCGGTGATGGACCGGACGGCGCCCTGGAGCTGCTCCTCGGCGACCTTGACCACCTGGGAGGGGATGCACGTGGCGTGGGCGAAGGCGAGGACGGCGGTCTCCTCGCCCACGAACAGGACGGTGCTGGTGCGCTCCTGCTCGGAGTCGCCCGGGGTGCGGCAGGAGGTGCAGTCGTAGCTGCCCGGGGCGTTCTCGCCGGCGAGCAGCCGGTCGGCTTCTTCGTCGCCGATCTCGGCGCGTACGTCCTCGCTGACGTCGAGCATGCGGGGCACGGGTGGCTCCTCGGACTCGTTGCGTGCGATGCCGGGCGGATCCCGGCTCGTCTCATGAAGGGTTCAACGGGTGATCTGCGGCCGGAGTCACGGGTCGGCTCGCGCCTCGGCGCGTCGGCCGTCCGGGTGGGCCTCGCCGCCGCCCCCGCGCGGCGCCGGCCCGGGGCGCCGCCCCACCGCCTAACGTGGCCCGATGCCGAAGATCCGCTTGTGGCCGGCGATCGTGCCGGCCGTGCTGCTGCTCGTGTCGGGGGCTACGTACGCGGGCGCCGCGCCGGCCGTGCCCGGCGGCCACCCGCCGCCGCCCGCGCCCGGCCCGAGGGTCCAGCCCGGGCCCGCCGCGGGCGCGGCGGCCGGCTGCGCCGACGACCAGTGGCCCTGGGGCTGCGTCGCCGAGTGCGAGAGCGGCGGCCGCTGGAACCTCAACACCGGCAACGGCTTCTACGGCGGACTCCAGTTCAAGCAGTCCACCTGGGAGGCCTACGGCGGCCTCGCCCACGCCCGCCGCGCCGACCTGGCGACCCGGCCGCAGCAGATCGCCGTCGCCGAGGAGGTGCTGCGCTGGCACGGCTGGAACGCCTGGCCCGTCTGCTCCAAGAAGCACGGGCTCTCGGGCCGCGCCCACACCGTCCAGCCGCGCGACACCCTCACCTCCGTGGCGCGGCGGTTCAAGGTGCCCGGCGGCTGGAAGGCGCTCTACAAGGCGAACCAGAAGGTCGTCGGGGCCGACCCCGACAAGATCCGGCCGGGCATGATGCTGACCCTCCCCGGCCTCAAGCCCGCCCCGAAGGCGGCGCTCCTCCCGCCGCCGGCCCGGAAGTGAACTCGGCCAGCTCACCGCTGAAGGCCAGGGCGCCGCGCCGCAGTTCGTGAGCGAGGGTCCCGTCCGGCAGACCGGCCGGCGGACGCTGCCCGGCCACCACGACCGCGGCCCCGTCCCGCGCGCACAGCCCTTGCAGCAGCCGGTACGTACGGGCCGCCACGGCGGGCGACATGCCGAGGGCCGGCTCGTCGACGAGCACCACGCGCGCGGGCGTGCGCAGGGCGCGGGACAGGGCGAGCATCCGCTGCTCGCCGCCGGAGAGCGTGCCCGCCCGGCGGCCCAGGAGCGGCTCCAGCTCGGGGTACGCGTCGAGGGCTGCCGTGACGTCCCCGCCCGGGGCGCTCAGCCCGAGGTTCTCCGCCACCGTGAGCGTGGCGTACAGGGCGCGCCGGTCCGGTACGAAGCACAGGCCGCGGCGCGCCCGCAGGTGGGCGGGCAGCCGGGTCACGTCCGCGCCGCGCCACAGCACCCGCCCGGCGCTCAGCGGCACCGTCCCGGCGAGGGCGCGCAGCACGGTGGTGCGCCCCGAGCCGTTGCGGCCCAGGAGCACGGTGACGCGGGCGGCCGGGACGGGCAGGTCGACGCCGTGCAGGGCCTCCAGGGGGCCGTAGCGGACGCGGGCGGCGCGCAGCGCGATCTCGACGCTCACGACACGATCCGCCCCGCCTCCATGACGTGCACGGTGTGCGCGACGTCCGCGACCAGGTCGAGGTCGTGCTCGACGACCAGGACGGCCGTCCCGTCCGCCGCGAGGGCGCCCAGGACGCGGGCGAGCGCGCCGGTCTCGGCCGCGTCCAGCCCGGCGGAGGGCTCGTCGAGCAGCAGGGTGTGCGGCCGGCCGGCCAGGGCGCGGGCCACCTCGACGCGGCGCAGGGCGCCCGTGGACAGCCCGGCGGCGGGCAGGTGGCGGACGCCGGTCAGCCCGAGAAGGCGCAGTGCCCGCTCCACGGCGTACGGATCGTCGCGCACGCGGCCCTGCTCGCCGCCGACCCGGACGTTCTCCTCGACGGTCAGGGACGGGAACACGGCCAGCTCCTGGAACGTCCGGCCGACACCGAGCCGGGTCCGCACGTGCGCGGGGCGCGCCGTGATGTCGGTGCCGTCCAGCGTGACGCGGCCGGAGGTGGGCCGCGCGGTGCCGGCCAGGCAGTGGAACAGGCTGCTCTTGCCCGCCCCGTTGGGCCCCACGAGGGCGGTGACCCGCCCCGGTTCGACGACCAGGTCGACGCCGTCCAGCACGCTGGACCCGGCGTACCGGAGGACGAGGCCGTGCGCCTCCAGCCGGGGAGCGGGAGCGGGACGGGCGACCGGCGGGCGGTGGCCGCGGGCCCTCCCGCCGGGCCGGCCGGGGGCCTCGGAGTCCCGGCCGCCGTTCGTCTCCGCCCTCCGGGGCCGTGGGGCCGGCCCGGTGGGCTCTGGGGCGGTCGTGCCGCGACCCGGCCCCGTGGCCGGCGCGGGCGCCATCGACGCGGATCCGATTGCGTGGGACCGGCGGGGCGCGGCGGGGAGCAGGGTCGTGAGCGGCGGCACGCGGGCCGTGAAGGCGGCCAGCAGGCCGATCACCGCGGCCGCCGCGCCGCCCCGGGCGCCCGCGTCGAGGCCCACCAGCAGCGCCGCCGCGGCCAGCGGGGACAGGAGGCTGTCGGCGCCCAGCACCAGGATCGCGGCGAACCACAGCAGGCCGCGCACCGGGTCGAACGCCTCGGGGTCGAAGGCCTGGACGCCCATGCCGAGCAGACCGCCCCCGAGCGCCGCCAGGGCAGCGCCCGCCACGAAGGCGAGGACCTTCAGGGCCGGGACGGCCACGCCGGACGCCTCCGCCCCCGCCTCGTGGTCGCGCAGCGCGGCCAGCGCCCTGCCCGTCCGGCCCCGGCGCAGGGCGGCCACCAGCAGGAGGGCCACCGCGAGGACGGCGAGCTCCAGGGCGTAGTACGCGTGGTCGGAGTTCAGGCCCGCCGGGCGCGACAGGGACAGGCCGGCCGTCGCGTACGGCTGGGCGAAGACGAACCGGCTCACCGCCACGCCCACCGCCAGCGTCGCCAGCGCGAGCGCCAGGCCGTGGCGGCGGATCGCCGGCCAGCCGGTGAGCAGGCCGAGCGGGGCGACCAGGACGACGGCCACCAGCAGCGCGGTGAGCTCCGGCAGGCGGGGCAGGCCCGGGAAGCGGCCCGCCGCCAGCAGCGCCGTGAACAGGGCGCCGAGGCCCGCGTACGCCGCCTGGCCCAGCGAGATCTGGCCGCCCCTGCCGGTGACCACCACCAGGGACAGCAGGACGACGGCCAGCGCCGGGACCTGCACCGCGGTGCGGAGGTCGTCACCGGCGAAGCCGAGCGGCAGCAGGTACAGCACCCCGGCCGCCACCCACAGGCCCGCCGGGACGCGCGTCCCCGACGCCGGGGTGCCCGCCACCGGGCCCCGCGCCCCCACTCCCGGGAGGACGAGGGCGGCGACCAGCAGGGCGACGACGAACAGGTTGGTGACGACCGCCTGGACCAGCGGGCCCGCCCAGCCCTCCGGGTGGAGGCGGGTCAGCTGCGCCTGGGCCACCCCGATGACCAGCGCCGTCCCCACCGCCACCGGAAGGCTCCGCATCCGGGCGGCCACCGCCACCGCGATCACCTCGACGACCAGCAGCGGCAGCCCGTACGGGTCGAGCCGGACGTACGGCGCCAGCAGCACGCCCGTCACCCCGGCCGTGAACGACCCGAACGCCCACCCCGCCGCCGACACCCGGTCCGCGTCGATGCCGCCCAGCACGGCCAGCTCCCGGTTGTCCACCACCGCCCGCAGCTCCCGCCCCAGCGGCGTCCACCGGGTCGCCGCGCCCACCGCGCCGGCCAGCAGCAGCACCACGGCCAGCTGCACCCACGGGTCGTCGCCCAGCAGCACCGGCGCGTCCGCCCGCGCGCCGTCGCCCCACACCAGGGCCGCGCCGCCGACGAGCAGCACGAACACGCCGATCGACGCCACCAGCGTCCGCGCCGGGTCCAGCTCCAGCACCGCGGCCGGCCGGAACACGGCCCGGTCCAGCACCAGCCCGATGCCGGGCGCCACCAGCAGCAGCGTCACGCAGGCGGCGAGCGGGAGCGGCCAGCCCCACTCCACCACCAGGTTCCGCAGCACGTAGGCGCAGACCATGGCGATGGCGCCCTGCGCGAGGTTCAGCACGCCCGTCGCCCGGTACGTCACGATCAGCCCGATGCCGGTGAGGGCGGCGGCGCTGCCCACCGCGAGCCCGGCCAGGACCAGTTCGTAACTCAGCGACGACACCGCGGCGTCAGCTCTCCGGCTCGCACACCGGGCAGGGGGCGAGCGCCGCGTCACCGGCCGGCTCCGCGTCCGCCCTGCCGTCCACCAGCGGGCAGTCCGGGCGGTGCGCCAGGGTCCCGCCCGGCACGCGCAGCGGGGGAGCGGTGGACGAGGGGCGGTCGGCGCCGGCGGCGGACTCGGGCGGCCGGTCCGCGAAGGGGCGCCGCCGCGGCACCCCGGCGACCAGTACCGCGCCGGCCACCAGGACCGCCCCGGCGACCATCAGCGCCGCACCCGGGACCGTGCAGGACGCCAGGTAGGGGACCTGACGCTCGGCGAACCGCTCGCCGGACACCCCGTACCAGCCCAGCGTGCACAGCACCGCGCCGACGGCGGCGGCGACGATCCCGCCCCACCACAGCATCCGCGACGTCGGCATACCGCATCCTCCGGCTGGCGATGTATGGCGATTCCTTGCACTATGCCCAAGAAGGCCCAAGAAGGCACCGACCCCGGAACCCGGCGGTGAGCCAGATGGTCCACATGAGTTCCCGCAAGCACCCCCGCGGTGCGGCACTGGCGGCGGCCGCCGTCCTGGTACTGGTACCGGTCGCGGCCGGCTGCGGCAACGGAGACGGCGGCGAGCCGCAGACCTCGCCGTCCCCCGCCGCGACGGCGACCCAGGGGCAGAACCAGCCGTCCGACCCGGCGGCCGCCAGGGCGGAGGTCGAGAAGAACTGGACGGCCTTCTTCGCCCCGGCGACGCCCGCCGAGGAGAAGGTCCGGCTCCTGGAGAACGGCGAGCGGATGCAGCCGGTGCTCCAGGCGCTGTCCGGCTCCCCGCAGGCCGCGCAGACCTCGGTGAAGGTCGAGAACGTCACCTTCACCTCACCCACCCAGGGCGAGGTCACCTACGACCTGCTCGTCGCCGGCAGCCCCGCCCTCCCGGACTCCAAGGGCACCACCGTGCTCCAGGACGACACCTGGAAGGTGTCCGTGAAGACGCTGTGCGCGCTGGTCAAGCTGTCCCCCGATGCGTCGCCCGTGCCGGGCTGCTGAAGCCCCCCTGCTCGCGGCGCTCCTCGCGGGTCTCCTCGCGCTGAGCGCCGCCTGCGGCAGCCGCCTCCCCGAGAGCGACTTCGGTACCCGGCCCTCCGGCCGGGCCACCGGAGCCGGGGAGCCGGTCCGCGTCGGCATCATCACCGGAGCCACCAGCCCCGTCGGCGGCGGCGCCCTGACCGGGCCGCGCGACGGGGCCATGGCGTACTTCACCGCCCTCAACGCCCGCGGCGGCATCGACGGCCGCCGCGTCGAGGTCCTCACCTGCGACGACGGCGGCAGCGGCATCGGCAACAACGCGTGCGTGCAGGAACTGGTCGACGAGAAGGACGTGTTCGCCCTGGTCGCCACCACGGCCCTGGACTACGCGGGCGCCGCGCGCGTCTCCCGGGCGGGCGTCCCCGACATCGGCGGCCAGCCGCTCGGCCCGGCGTACGACACCTACCCGCACCTGTACGGCATCTACGGCAGCTCCGCGCCGCGCACCGGCGGCAAGCCCGGCTGGAACGGCGTCCTCACCGGTGGCACCGAGGTCTACCGCTGGTTCAAGCGGGAGCTCGGCGCCCGCACGGCGGCCGTCGTCGCCTACAACCAGGCCGCGTCCGCCGCGTACGCCCGGCTGATCACCGACGGCCTGGAGGCGGAGGGCTACCGGGTCGTGACCGAACAGGTCGACTTCGCCCTCCCCAACTACCGTGCCGTCGCCGCCGACCTCCGGGAGCAGCAGGTCGACGTCGTCTTCGACGCCCTGGACACCCACGGCAACGCCCGGCTGTGCGAGGCGATGGACGCCGTCGGGGTGAACGTCACCGCCAAGGTCACCAACGTGCAGAACTGGAACCAGGCGGTCCCGCGCGACTACCAGGACGCCCCACGCTGCCGCAACGCCCTGTGGGTGACCGGAGCCAGCCGCAACCACGACGACACCGGCCACCCCGCCGTCCAGGAGTTCCGGCGGGCCATGAACGGCAGGCCGCTCTCCCAGTGGGCGCTGGAGGGCTGGGCGGCCGCCAAGTGGTTCACGGACGCCGCCGAGTCGTGCGGGAGGACCGGCCCCACGCGCGCGTGCGTCGAACGGTTCCTCAACCGCACCGAGCCCTACACCGCCGGAGGGCTCCTCGTGCCCGTCCGCTTCGAGCGCCTGCCCGAGCCGCCACGGACCCGTCACACCTGCCTGTCGGTGGCCCGCTGGCAGGACGGGCGCGGCTGGGTCACCCAGGGCGGCGACATGGACCGCAACTGCGCCACCGTCCCCCAGCTCCGCTACCGCCCCTGACCCAGTGCCCGCGACCGTCACATGGTCACGAGCCAAGTAGAGTCGCTGTCGGACGACCATCGACAGACGACCAATCACAGGCCATCGGCCCAGTCCGGACCAGGAGGACGCGGCGACGCGATGCGTATTTCTTTCCTGCTGCACAACGCGTACGGCATCGGCGGCACGATCCGTACGACGTTCAACCTCGCCCGGACGCTGGCCGAACGGCACGACGTCGAGATCGTGTCCGTCTTCCGCCACCGCGAGGAACCCACCCTCGGCGCCCCCGCCGGCGTGACCATGCGGCACCTGGTCGACCTGCGCAGGAACAGCCCCACCTACGACGGCACGCACCCGGACTACACGAAGCCCGCGAAGGTGTTCCCGCGCGGCGACGGACGCTGGAAGCAGTACAGCCGGCTCACCGACGACCGCATCGCCGAGCACCTGAGGACCCTGCGGGCCGACGTCGTCGTCGGCACCCGCCCCGGCCTCAACGTGCACATCGCCCGCCAGGCCCGCCGCGGCCCCGTGCGCGTCGGGCAGGAGCACCTGACGCTGGACAGCCACGGCTACCGGCTGCGCCGCGAGATCGGCCACCGCTACGCCCTGCTCGACGCGGTCACCACCGTCACCGAGGCCGACGCCCGCTCGTACCGCGCCAAGCTCAAACTGCCCGGCGTGCGCATCGACTCGGTGCCCAACAGCGTCCCCGCCCCGAGCGTGGCACCGTCCGACTCCACCGCCAAGTGGGTCGTCGCGGCCGGCCGGCTCACCCGGGTCAAGCGCTACGACATGCTCGTCGAGGCCTTCGCGAAGGTGGTCGCCGCCCGCCCCGACTGGCGCCTGCGGATCTACGGCTCCGGCGACGCCACCGGCAACGAGCGGAACGCGCTGCGCTCCCTCATCGAGGCGCGCGGCCTGCACAACCACGTCTTCCTCATGGGCACGGCCAACCCGCTGGAGCCCGAGTGGGTCAAGGGGTCCGTCGCCGCCGTCACCTCCCGCCTCGAATCCTTCGGCATGACCATCGTCGAGGCGATGCGCTGCGGGCTGCCCGTGGTCTCCACCGACTGCCCGCACGGACCGGGCGAGATCATCGAGGACGGCGTCGACGGCCGGCTGGTGCCGGTCGGCGACGTCGACGCCTTCGCCGACGCGCTGCTCGCCCTCATCGAGGACGACGACCTCAGGCGCCGCACCGGGCAGGCCGCGCTCGCCGCGTCGCAGCGCTTCGACCCGGTCAGGATCGCCGAACGGCACGAGGCGCTGTTCACCGAACTCGTCGCCCAGGGGGCCAACGGCCGCTCGCGCGGCCGGGTCCGCGACACGCTGCACCGCACCCGCGGAGCGGTCCTGGACGCCGCCTACTCCCTGCGCTACAAGGCCGCCGATGTGCTCCGGAAGGGAAAATCCGCATGAGCGACGCCGCCCCCACCCCGGCCCCCGCGCCCGCGGCGCCGCCGCGCGTGGACTGCGTGGCGGACTCCGCCGGCGGGATCACCTTCGACATCGTGGTCCTCGACACGGCCGAGCCGGTCCTGGTGCTGCGCCGCCGCGGCGGTTCCGGCGGCACGGCGGACGAGACCCGGCTGCCCCTCACCCCGGCCGGCGAGGGCCACATGAGGGCGGTGCTGCCGAACACCATGGAGCTGGCCGAGGGCCGCTGGGACGTGTTCCTCGACGAGCGGGCGGTCGAGCCGGGCGTCCGGGACCTGCGGGCGCTCGTCGACCGGGTCCCCGACGAGGAGGGCGGGGTCGCCGTCCGCGTCCCCTACCCCACGGCGGACGGCCGGCTCGCCGTGCGCAGCTGGGTGCGCCTGCCGCACGCGGAGGCCGGCGACATCGTCCTCGGCGAGGGCGTCTGCACCGTCGAGGGGACGCTGTACGGGGCGGAGACCGCGGCCGGGGCGGTGGCCGAGGTGCGGCGGGGCGGGACCGTCCACCGCGTGCCGGCCGGCGGCGAGAAGGGCGGCTTCGCCTTCACCGTCGCGTACGACGCGCTCGCCGAGCCGCCGGTCGCGGCCGAACAGCTCTGGGAGCTGTGGCTGCGGCCCGACGCGAGCTCGGAGCCGGTGCGGGTCTCCCGCGTCCTGGACGACGTCTGGGACCGCAAGAACGTGTTCGTCTACCCCGCGCACCAGGGCGAGGGCTACCGGGCGGCGCCCTGCTACACCACGGACAACGACCTCTGCGTGCGGATCACTCCGTAGGCACGGCACGGCACGGCACGGCAGCGGATCGCGGACCGTACCTGTCCGCGACTGCTGGCAGACTCGCGGCCATGTTGGAGACCTCGGCACGTCTGCTGCGCCTGCTGTCCCTGCTCCAGGCGCACCGCGAGTGGTCCGGCGCCGACCTCGCGGACCGGCTGGGCGTCACACCGCGCACGGTGCGGCGTGACGTCGACCGGCTGCGCGAACTCGGCTACCCCGTCAACGCCAGCCCCGGCACGGGCGGCGGCTACCAGCTCGGCGCCGGTGCCGCGCTGCCCCCGCTGCTCCTGGACGACGACGAGGCCGTCGCGGTCGCCGTCGGGCTGCGCACCGCCGCGGGCAGCGGCATCGACGGCGTGGGCGAGACGTCGGTGGGCGCGCTGGCCAAGCTGGAGCAGGTGCTGCCCGACCGGCTGCGGCGCCGCGTCAGCGCGCTGACCACCTTCACCGTGCCCATGCTGCGCCCGGCCGAGTCGCGCGTCGACCCGTCGGTGCTCACCGAGCTGGCGACGGCCTGCCGGGACAGCGAGCGGCTGCGCTTCGCGTACCGCGACCACAACGGCTCGGCCAGCCGCCGCACGGTCGAGCCGCACCGCCTGGTGTGCACCGAGCGGCGCTGGTACCTGGTCGCCTGGGACGTGGACCGGGCCGGCTGGCGGACCTTCCGGGCGGACCGGATCGAACCCAGGCCGCCGCACGGGCCCCGCTTCCCGCCCCGCACGCCGCCCGCCGAGGACCTGGCGGCCTACGTGTCGGAGGGCGTCGCCAGCCGGGTGTACACGGCGCGGGCCGTCGTCCGGCTGCACCTGCCGGTCGCCGAGGCCGCACGGGTGGTCGGCCCCATGGACGGCGTCCTGGAGGCGGAGAGCGAGTCGACGTGCCTGCTGCGCACCGGCGCCACGAGCATGGACGTCCTGGTGATCCACGTCGGGCTCATGGGGGTGGAGTTCGACGTGGTCGAGCCGCGGGAGCTGGACGACCACATCCGGGTGGTCCGGGACCGCTTCTCCCGGGCGCTGGACCGTTCGGGCGGGATCGCCGCGGACCGGGGGAATTCCCCGGGTGACGGATGAATGGGCCGCCTTCCGCCGATTGTCGTGACGATATGCCGAAGCGTTTTTCCGCACGCTCGGGAATTCGCTCGTACGGCGGTGCGAGGTGACACCGCGGAGCCTGCGGAATTCCGCCGGTAACGCTTCCCCGAACCGCCCGGGAAGGCCTCCCGGGCCAAGGTGGCCTTACTGAACACATGTCGTGATCCTGTGACACAAGCGTGACCACGGAGGTACGTGGGGATGGTGGGGTGATCCGCCCCGCCCGGCTTCCGTCACCCTGAGCTGCCCCCTACGGTGAAGGGCATGGCACCGATTCCGAACGCTCCCGAACAGCCCGACGACAGCACCGAGTCCTACGTCGGCCTCGACGCGCACGACGCGGAGCGCCGCGCCCGCGCCCATGGCTGGACCACCGTGCGGTCGCTGCCGCCCGGCACGATCATCACCCTGGAGTTCGTGGCGGGCCGGATCAACTTCGAGGTCGACGGCGACACCGTCAGGCGGTGCTGGACCGGCTGACCCGGCGGACGTACGGATGAGGCCCCGGCTGTCACAGCCGGGGCCTCATCGGTGTCGCGGGGCGTCTCAGCCGCCCGTCACCGGGCGGGAGCGCGGCGGCCGGCGGCTGCCCGCCGGGGTGACCGGCATCCGCTCCGAACGCACCACCGTGTGCGGCCGGGCCTGGGTGAGCGTGCTCCTGGCCGACGGGGGACGGCCGGGGGAGCCCGCGGCGGGCACCGGCTCGCGCACCGGCTCGCCGTCCGCGGCGACCGGCCGCTGCCGGTATATGGCCGGCCGGGGCCCGCCCGCAGCGACGGGCAGCGACGGCGCACGGCGGCGGCGCGCCCGCAGCTGCTCGCGGACCGAGAAGATCAGTGCCTCGGTACGGACGATCAGCGGCTCGCACCAGGGCAGTCCGAGCAGGATCAGCAGACCGGCGGCCCAGCCGAGCAGCACGTCGCTCAGCCAGTGCGTCCCGAGGTACACGGTGGTCAGGCCGACGCCGAGGGCGACCACGGCCGACAGGGCCGACAGATAGCGCCTGGCCCGGGGGGTGGTGGCGAGATACGCCAGGATGCCCCAGGTCACCACCGCGTTGGCGGTGTGCCCGGAAGGAAATATATCGCCGCCCGCGAACATCTCGGCCGAGCCGATCTGTGTCGCGTAGTGGGGGCCGAGCCGGCCCAGACCCAGTTTGACCGCGCCCACCGTGACGTTCAGCAGCAGCAGCGCGGCGCCCAGCACCAGCAGCGGGCGGAGCGTGTGCTGCCGCCAGGAGCGCCAGCCGAGCCACGCCGCCACCATCACGGCCGTCGGCCCACGCTGACCCAGCACCACGAAGTAGTCCAGCGTCGCGTGCAGCTCCGGCCACTGCTGGTACGGCCGGAAGAGCATGACCTTCCAGTCCAGGGTCACCAGCCACGACGAGACGAGCACGGCCACCACGATGGCGAGATAGAACGCCGAGGTCCCGCCGAAGAGGGCGAGACGGGTGCGGCTCATCCGCGGGATCTCAATCTTCGGCGGTTCCGGCTCCCGGTCCAGACGGGCAAAGATGTCGGTACGCACCCAATCGACGTTACAGGGAGTGAGTGTCGGCCCACGCCGATCCGCTCTCTTCGTGATGACCATGTGATGTGGAGTGTGTCTCAGTCGGCTGTTTATCCCGTGCTTATCCATAAACCTCGGGGGCCGCGGGCCCTATTGCCGAGCGGCCGCCGGGGGCAGCGGGTTTGTCCGCCGCCGGAAAAGGCCGCGGCCGGCCCGTGGCCGGAATTGCCCTCCTCCCCGCCGCCCGTGGCCCGCCCTCTGGTACGTGGCCCGGCCCCGTCCGTGACGGGCCCGCCGGAGTGGTGTACGCCACAGTCCCGCTCCTGCCCCGTGAGAGGTGGACCACGCGCCACCCGCCCGGACTCGCGTACGCTGGCGATTCACTCGCCCGTCGATGCCGGGCCCCCGGAAGTCGTCCCCCTCCGGCCGGTGCCCACCGAGCGCGAGGGAGCCATCTGTGGTCTGTGGGAGGTACGTACATGTCCGTGACGACCACGGCCGGAGCGCGGCTGCGTGCCACCGGCGGCGGTGCCAACCGCTGGGTCGTCCTCCTCGTCCTCTGCGTCAGCCTGCTGCTGGTCGCGCTCGACGCCACGGTCCTCCACGTCGCGGTCCCCGCCGTCACCGAGGACCTGCGCCCCAGCTCCACGGCCCTGCTGTGGATCGTCGACGCCTACCCTCTGGTCTGCGCCTCGTTGCTGATCCTCTTCGGCACGCTCGGCGACCGGGTCGGGCGGCGGCGGGTGCTGCTGGCCGGGTACGCGCTGTTCGGTGTCGCCTCCGCGGTCGCGGCCTTCGCCGACAGCCCGGCGGTCCTGATCGCCGCCCGCGCGCTGCTCGGCGTCGGCGGCGCGATGATCATGCCCGCCACCCTCTCGATCCTCCGCGCGGTCTTCCCCGACCGCCGCGAGCGGGCCACGGCCATCGGCATCTGGACCGCCGTCGCCGCCGTCGGCGCCGCGACGGGCCCGGTCCTCGGCGGCTTCCTGGTGGAGCACTTCTGGTGGGGCTCGGTCTTCCTCATAAACATCCCGCTGATGGCGCTGATCCTGCCGCTCGGCCGCTGGCTGCTCCCGGAGTCGAAGGGCGGCGGGGACGGCCCCTGGGACGTCCTCGGCGCGCTCCTCGCGGCGGCCGGCATCCTCGGAGTGGTCCTCGGTGTCAAGCGGGCCGGTGCCGGCGGGTCCGTCCTGAGCCTGGAGACGGCGGCGCCGCTGCTGCTCGGCGCCGCGCTGCTCATCCTCTTCGTACGGCGGCAGAAGCGCCGCGCCCACCCGCTGATCGACATGCGGATGTTCGCCCGCGCCGCCTTCACCACCTCCGTGGGCTGCATCGTCCTCGCCATGCTCGCGCTGGTGGGCCTGGAGCTGATCGCCGTCCAGTACCTCCAGCTCGTCCTGGAGCTGACGCCGCTGGAGACCGGGCTGCGGCTGCTGCCGCTCACCTTCGCCGCCATGGCGGCCGGCGCGACCGGCTCGTACACGCTGCGCCGGATCGGCCCGCGGCGGATGGTCGGGTGGGGCTTCGTCCTCACCGCCGCGGCCGTCCTGCTGCTGGTCTCGATGGGCCACCACGACCGGCCGCTGCTGCTCACCGCCGGGTTCGTCCTGCTCGGCTTCGGCCTCCAGACCACCCTGTTCGGCGCCTACGAGTCGATGCTGAGCGAGGCCCCGGCGCACAGCGCGGGCGGGGCCGCCGCGATCGGCGAGACCTCCTACCAGCTGGGCGCCGGCATGGGCATCGCGCTGCTCGGCAGCGTCATGAACGCGGCGTACGCGCCCGGCCTCGCCCATGTGCCGGGTGTTCCCGCGCACGCCGGGGCGGCCGCCGCCAACTCGCTGGGCGAGGCCTACCAGGTCGCGGCCCGGCTGGGCGGCCCGGCGGGCGACGCGCTGCGCACGGCCGCGCGGCACGCGTTCGTGCACGGGCTGCACGTCACGCTGGTCGTCAGCGCGGGGCTGCTGCTGCTCGGCGCGCTGATGGCGGTGCGGCTCCCGCGCGTGATGGAGTGCCCGGCGGACCTCGACGCACGGCTGGGCGCCGACGACGCCTGGCCCGACGCGCAGGACACGCGGGACGCGCAGGACACGCGGGACGCGCAGGACACGCGGGACGCGCAGGACACGCGGGACGCTCACGACGCCGGGAACGGTGCCGCCGTCACGGCCCATGTGCCCGCGTCGCGCGAGCCGGTGGAGCCGGCCAGGTCGGGACGTACGCGGGCCTGAGCG
Source organism: Streptomyces ficellus (assembly GCF_009739905.1). Lineage (NCBI taxonomy): Bacteria > Bacillati > Actinomycetota > Actinomycetes > Kitasatosporales > Streptomycetaceae > Streptomyces > Streptomyces ficellus. Next base: position 5,847,172 of record NZ_CP034279.1, read on the forward strand.
CGAACGGCCCGCGCGGTGGGGCACACTGCCGGTGCGGCGCCCGCCGCCGGGTCTGGACGTGCGGCGGAACCGCGTCGTAACGTCGGCTCCGCAGCGTAACTAACACCGCTAGTTTTAGTGGCCGTCCGGAGGTCCCGCATGTCCGCACCCGCGAAGCTCCCGCCGTTCGACGCCGGTGACCCCCTCGGCGTCGACGACCTCCTCGGCCCCGAGGACCTCGCCGTCCGCGACACCGTCCGCACCTGGGCGGCCGACCGGGTCCTGCCGTACATCGCCGACTGGTACGAGAAGGGCGAGCTGCCCGGCATCCGCGACCTCGCGCGCGAGCTGGGCGCCCTCGGCGCGCTCGGCATGTCGCTGGACGGGTACGGCTGTGCCGGCGCGTCGGCCGTCCAGTACGGGCTGGCCTGCCTGGAGCTGGAGGCCGCCGACTCCGGCATCCGCTCCCTGGTCTCCGTCCAGGGCTCCCTGGCCATGTACGCGATCCACCGGTTCGGGTCCGAGGAGCAGAAGCAGCGCTGGCTGCCGTCCATGGCCGCGGGCGAGACCATCGGCTGCTTCGGCCTGACCGAGCCGGACGTCGGCTCCGACCCGGCCGCCATGCGGACGCACGCCAAGAAGGACGGCACCGACTGGATCCTCAACGGCCGCAAGATGTGGATCACCAACGGCTCGGTCGCCGGGGTCGCCGTCGTATGGGCCCAGACCGACGGCGGGATCCGCGGCTTCGCCGTCCCGACGGACACCCCCGGCTTCTCGGCGCCCGAGATCACGCACAAGTGGTCGCTGCGCGCCAGCGTCACCAGCGAGCTCGTCATGGACGACGTACGCCTGCCGGCCGACGCCGTGCTGCCGGACGTCACCGGCCTCAAGGGACCGCTCAGCTGCCTGAGCCACGCGCGCTACGGCATCGTCTGGGGCGCCATGGGCGCCGCCCGCTCGTCGTTCGAGGCGGCGCTGGAGTACGCGCGGACGCGCGAGCAGTTCGGCAGGCCCATCGGCGGCTTCCAGCTCACCCAGGCCAAGCTCGCCGACATGGCGCTGGAACTGCACAAGGGCATCCTGCTCGCCCACCACCTCGGGCGGCGGCTCGACGCCGGGAGGCTCCGCCCCGAGCAGGTCAGCTTCGGCAAGCTGAACAACGTCCGGGAGGCGATCGAGATCTGCCGCACCTCGCGGACGATCCTCGGCGCCAACGGGATCTCGCTGGAGTACCCCGTGATGCGGCACGCCACCAACCTGGAATCGGTGCTCACCTACGAGGGCACCGTGGAGATGCACCAGCTCGTCCTGGGCAAGGCGCTCACCGGCCTCGACGCGTTCCGGTGAGCGGCCTCGCCCGCTAGCTCTGGTTGAAGAAGCCGTCCTGGGTGTGGGTCCCGGGCTCGCCGTTGACGATCTGCGTGTCCGCGGGCGTCAACAGGAAGACCCGGGTCGCCACCCGCTCGATAGAACCGCGCAGGCCGAAGGTCAGCCCGGCCGCGAAGTCGACCACGCGCTTGGCGTCGGCGCTCTCCATGGACGTGAGGTTCATGATGACCGGGACGCCGTCCCGGAACAGCTCACCGATGGCGCGGGCGTCCCGGAACCCGTCGGGGGACACCGTGGCGATCCGGCGGCCCTCCTCCTGGGCGGCTTCGGAGACGACACGCACCCGCGGGTCGGTCACCCAGGCGTCGCCGGGGCGGTCACCGTCGGCGTACTCGTCGTCGTAGTAGCGCTCGTCGTTGTCCTCGACGAGGCCGAGCCATGCACTCGCCTTGCGCACCGATCCCATGGACGCCTCCTTTCACGCGGTCACTTGTGGTTCCGCTATCCCTATCGTCGTCCATCATGCGGATCGCGCGCCAAGTGGACAGTCGCCGCGCGAGCGATTCGTGACGGTACTGGTGCAGAAGATGTGGCGATTCGTCAAGGTTCCCCGGGCGCACGGGCCCTGAGAAGGGGTCGGTACAACTCAAATATGACATTCGGGCCGTACGGGTGAGCGTGCGGACGTACGGGTGAACGAAAGCACTCGGTACGATGCCCGCCGCGCACTTCGCACCACTCACGGGGGAGCACCATGTTCGGAATCGTCAGGCCCTGCACGCACCGGCTCAGCGACGGACTCAAGACCGAGTGGATGGCCCATCTGTGCGGGCTCTGCCTGGCACTTCGGGCCGACCACGGGCAGTTCGCCCGGGTCGCCACCAACTACGACGGCCTCATCATCTCGGTTCTGACGGAGGCTCAGGCCGAGCGCGCCACCGGAGCGCGGCGCACCGCCGGGCCCTGTCCGCTGCGCGCCATGCGGACCGCGCCCGTCGCCCGGGGCGAGGGCGCACGGCTCGCCGCCGCCGTCTCGCTGGTCCTGGCCTCGGCGAAGGTGCGCGACCATGTCGCCGACCGGGACGGGCTGCTGGCGCGCCGCCCGATGGCCGCCGCGGCGCGCCGGGTGGCCCACGGCTGGGACCGGGCGGGAGCCAGGGCCGGCCGTGAGCTCGGCTTCGACACGGCGGTCCTGGTCGACGCGGTGGACCGGCAGACCGGCATCGAGGCGCTCGCCGGTCCCGGCACGCCCCTGCTGGCCGTCACCGAGCCGACCGAGACGGCGACCGCCGCGGCCTTCGCCCACACCGCGGTCCTCGCCGGCAAGCCGCAGAACGTGGCGCCCCTCGCCGAGGCGGGACGGCTCTTCGGGCGGCTGGCCCACCTGCTGGACGCCGTGGAGGACCGGGAGGCCGACGCCGCGGCCGGCGCCTGGAACCCGCTCACCGCCACCGGGACGTCCCTCGCCGAGGCGCGCCGGCTCGCCGACGACGCCCTGCACGGGGTGCGGCTCGCCCTGCGCGACGCGGAGTTCGTGGACGACAAGCTGCTGCACGTGCTGCTCGCGCACGAGCTGCGCCAGTCGGTGGACCGCGCCTTCGGTACAGCGGCCTGCTCGCACCAGGGGTACGGCGCGACGCCGCCCCACCAGGGCGGCGCCCCGGGCCCGTACGGCGCCCCGGGCCCCTACGGCTCGCAGAACCCGTACGGCGGCCAGAACCCCTACGGTGGCCAGCCGGGCGGTCACGGCGGCGGCTACGGTGGCGGTCACGGTGGCGGCCATGGCGGTGGTCACGGCGGTGGCGGCATGCCGCCCGGCTTCGGAGGGCCCGGCGGCGAGCCGTCCCGCCCCAAGCCCCGTGGCCTCCTCGCCGGCTGCGCGGCCTTCACCTGGCTCTTCTGCACCTGCCAGATCTGCTGCGCCAAGGAGTACGAGGGCCCCTGGTCCCGCAAGAAGCGCGAGGGCTGCTGCCGCGACTGCGACTGCAACCCGAGCGGCTGCGACTGCTGCTGCCCCTGTGACGGCTGCTGACGGACCGTAAGGTGACCGCATGAGCAGTGACCCCCACGCGGACTGGCGGCGCTGGCACGAGCGGCGCACCGCCTCCGTATCGGCCCCGTACGGCCCGCTGTCCCTGTCCGGTACGCACTGGCTGGCCGACCACCCGGAAGGTCGAATTCCGGCCGTCCCGGGCAGGTGGCGCGAAGACGGCGACCACGTGCTCCTCAGCGCCACCGCCGCCGACGGCGTCACCGTCGACGGCGAGCCCCTGACCGGCGACGTCCGGCTGACCGCCGACCACGCCCCGATCCCGCGCTCGCGCGTCGCGGCGGGTGACCGGCGGCTGGTCGTGCTGCGCCGCGAAGGGCTCTGGGCGGTACGCGACTTCGACCCCGGCGCCCCGGCGCGCCGCGCCTTCCGGGGCATCGAGGCCACCCCGTACGAGGAGCGCTGGGTGGTGCCGGGGACGTACCGGCCGTACGCGGCGGAGCGCAGCGTCCGCGTCGAGAACGCCGACGGGCGCGAGCGGGGGCTCGGCCTGACGGGCGAGCTGGCGTTCGCGCTCGGGGGCGAGGAGCACACCCTCCAGGTGGTGGCCGAGGACGACGGCACGCTGTGGGCCGTCTTCGCCGACGCGACCAGCGGGAAGGACACGTACCGCTTCCGCTTCCTGCGGCCCGCCGCGCCCGGGCCCGACGGCGGTGTGACGGTCGACCTCAACCGGGCGCTGCTCCCGCCGTGCGCGTTCGCCGAGCACTTCATCTGCCCCTTCCCGCCGCCCGGCAACACCCTCCCGGTGCCGGTCCCGGCGGGGGAGCGGAACGTGCTGAGCGGCTGACACGTCCCAGGGTCGTGAACCCGGCGCACGGACAGGGCCGCCGGGCACTTCCTCCTGCCCGCGCCCGGCTCGGCCGAAAGGCACCCTTGCGGTGGTGGTTGAGCCCGCGAATACTCCCGAAGCAGCGCGCTTGTCAGGGACACGACGTGCCGCAGAGCCGGGCACGCCCGTGCCACCCGTCCCGACCGCGCCTCACGGGCCCGACACCCCACGGCGGGCCCCCGATTCCCCTCGGGAGGAACGAGAAGTGAGGATCAAGCGCACCACCCCCCTCGGCCGCACGGCCAGACGGCCCCGCCTGCTCGCCGTCGCCACCGGTCTCGCCGCCGCCGCCACCCTCGCGGTCCCCGCCGCGAACGCCGACGCACCGCGCACGTTCAGCGCCGCCGAACTGTCAGCCGCCGGCACGGCCGTCCTGAAGGCCGACGTGCCGGGCACCGCCTGGCACGTCGACGGGGCGACCGGCACCCTGGTGGTCACCGCCGACTCGACCGTGTCCGCGGCCGAGATAGCCGAGATCAAGCGCCGGGCGGGCACGAACGCCGGCGCCCTGAGGATCGAGCGCACCCCCGGCACCTTCACCAAGCTGATATCCGGCGGCGATGCCACCTACGCCACCAGCTGGCGCTGCTCGCTCGGGTTCAACGTCCGCGACAGCGCGGGCACCACGTACTTCCTCACCGCCGGCCACTGCACCGACGGCGCGGGCACCTGGTACGCCAACTCGGGCCGGACCACCGTCCTCGGGCCGACCCACGGTTCCAGCTTCCCGAACAACGACTACGGGATCGTGCGCTACTCCAACGGCTCCATCGCCAAACCCGGGACCGTCGGTGGCGTCGACATCACCAGCGCCGCCAACGCCACCGTCGGCATGTCGGTCACCCGCCGCGGCTCCACCACCGGCACCCACAGCGGTTCGGTCACCGGCCTGAACGCCACGGTCAACTACGGCGGCGGCGACGTCGTCTACGGCATGATCCGGACGAACGTGTGCGCCGAACCCGGCGACAGCGGCGGCCCGCTCTACTCGGGCAGCCGGGCCATCGGGCTCACCTCCGGCGGCAGCGGCAACTGCTCCTCGGGTGGCACGACGTTCTTCCAGCCGGTCACCGAGGCCCTGAGCGCCTACCGGGTCAGCGTCTACTGACCGCCACCGCCCAGCGCGACGAGCCTCCGGCGGGATTCCCCGCCGGGGGCTCGACGCCCTGCCCTGAAGCGCCCACATTTGAGAGCATGTGACGGGCGCCCGGGCGCGGGCGGCTTCGGAGAGCGGGGGCGGATGAAGCGCATCGGAGTGACCGGCCACAGGGACATCCCCGTCGAACTCCACGCGTATGTGCGCGCCGCCCTGCGCGACGCCGTCCGGGCCGCCGCGCGGGCGGACGAGGGCGGGCTGGAGGCGCTGTCCAGCCTGGCGGCCGGGGCGGACCAGCTGTTCGCGGACATCGCCCTCGACTGCGGCGCCGAGCTGACCGCCGTCATCCCGAGCGGGGACTACGAGGACGGCTTCACCGACCCCGACGAGCTGGCCCGCTACCACTGCCTGCGCAAGCGCGCCTCGCGCGAGGTGCGGCTGGACTTCCCGCGCTCCACGGACGAGGCGTACTACGCGGCGGGTACCTACATCGCCGACCACTGCGACCGGCTGCTCGCGGTCTGGGACGGCCGCCCCGCCCGTGGCCTCGGCGGCACCGGGGACATCGTCCGGTACGCCCGCGCGCGCGGGACGCCGGTGACCGTCATCTGGCGCGCGGGCGTCGAGCGGGCCTGACGCCCCGGGCTGAGGCGCGCCCGGCTGAGGCGCCGGCCGGTCGCCCGGGCTGAGGCGCCGGGCGGTCGCCCCGGCTGACGCGCCGGGCTGACGCCCCGGCTGACGCGCCGGGCTGACGCCCCGGCTGACGCGCCGGGCTGACGCCCCGCCCGGTCGCCCCGGCTGACGCCTCGCCCGGCCGCCCGGGCTGAGGCGCCGGGCTTACGCACCGACCGGCCCTCAGCCGCCCGGCGCCGCGGGGTCAGCGCCGGTGCTGGACCAGCCAGTCGGTGTGCTGGGGCGAGACGACGCGCTCGGTCTCGTACACGGCCGCCGCCCACCGGTCCTCGCCGATCACCGTCTCCATGGCGGTGTGCATGGCCGCCAGGTCCTCCTCCACCAGGGAGTGCGCCGCTATCAGCGGCTGGTGGCGGCGGATCTCGCTCCAGGCGACGCACGCGGCCGCCGCGGCCGACAGCAGCCCGGCGAGCACGGCCGAGTCGCCGACCGAGAAGGTCCGCAACACGCCCAGGAAGAGGGCGAGGACGGTGAGCACCGAGATGGTGGCGGACCACAGCGTGGTGGCCCGGCGCGACACCACCGTCTTCCTGTGGTACCAGTTGCGCTGCTCGATCAGCCGGTCCCTCACATACGTCTCCTTGCGTACCCGGAAGGGTTTGTCGCGGAGCATCCGCATGGCCGGGGTGATGAGTTCCGACCGGTCGTCGGCCGGAGCGGAGGCGCGCGGATCGGACCAGCCGACCTTCCGCAGTTCGCCCAGCCCCGCCTCCAGCCGGGACAGGAATTCCCCGTCCGGGTCGGGGAAGCCGGCGTCGAAGGGCGCGCCGTGCACCGCGTAGCGCCAGCACATCGACTTGATGAACTCGGCGGCGGAACGGTTCAGTTGCCAATGCGATTTCGCCCGGCGCCGGGAGGCGCGGTACGTGGCCAGGAGCACACCGGCGTACGCGAACGCGCTGAGTGCTCCGGCCAGTTGGAAGGTGTCCCCGACGCGCCAGCCGCCGGGCACCGCCGCGAGGCAGGCGCCCAGGACCAGCAGCCACAGCTGTAAGCGCGTGTCCTGCACCGCTTCCCGCTGCCGGGCGATGGCGATCTCGTCCGCCCGGTGGAACAGGGCGGGCAGGTCTGCGTTGCGGAACACCATGCTCTGGAGCGGGCCCTGAAACCCGGTCATGCGCACCCCCGTCTGCGGTTTTGTCTCACTCTTTTGGTGGAATAGCTCGTTCCGGGTAGGTCGGGGAATACTGGCGCAACGCTTTTGTTTCAACCCCTTGCGCTGATTTGCCGTAGGTGGGCATGAGAGTAAAGTCGTGCCGCCGACACTGCAACGGTGCGGTTATCCCCAACCGACCCACTCCCCCTAGGACGGCCGTCGTGACCTTTCAGCCCGCAGTCACCTTCGCTGTCGCGAAGAAAAACCGTGTGCCACTCGCCGAGATCGACGTGCGAGGAGCGGCAGCCGCCAAGAAGCTCAGCCGGGTCCTGCCGTCCGTGAGTGACCGTACCGAGCGCGTCACGACGTTCAACTCGGCGCTCTAAACTGGCGGAATGACTGGACCCCTGGTCCCATTCCGCGAGATCGTCCTGAAGGTCCACAGCAGGTGTGATCTTGCCTGTGACCACTGCTACATCTACGAACACGCTGATCAGAGCTGGCGTACCCGCCCCAAGACAATCTCTGACCAGGCCATCTCCTGGACAGCTCTGCGACTGGCCGAGCATGCCACGAAACATGCCCTGCCCTCCGTGTCAGTGATCCTGCACGGAGGGGAGCCTCTGCTGGCGGGGCCCGCGCGCCTCAGGCGCGTCTGCGAGGAGCTGACCACCGCCCTCGCCCCGGTCACCGCCCTGGACCTCCGGATCCACACCAACGGGCTCCAGCTCAGCCCCCGCCACCTCGACCTCTTCGACGAGTTCGGCGTCAAGGTGGGCATCTCCCTCGACGGCGACAGGACGGCCAACGACCGCCACCGCCGCTTCGCCGACGGCCGCAGCAGCCACCCCCTCGTACTGAAGGCGATCGGCCTCCTGCACCAGGAGCGCTACCGCCACCTCGACCTCGGCCTGCTCTGCACCATCGACGTGGCCAACGACCCCGTCGCCGTGTACGACGCACTCGTCGCGCTCGAACCGCCGCGCGTCGACTTCCTGCTGCCGCACGCCACGTGGGAAGAGCCCCCGCCGCGCCCCGACGGCTCGCCCACCGCGTACGCCGAGTGGATCCTCGCCGTGTTCGACCGGTGGAACGACGGCGGGAGGCCCGTCCCGGTACGCCTCTTCGAGTCCGTCCTGTCCACCCTGAACGGCGGCCCCAGCCTCACCGAGTCCCTCGGGCTGGCCCCCACCGACCTCGTGGTCGTCGAGACCGACGGCACCCTCGAACAGGTCGACTCCCTCAAGAGCGCCTACGAAGGCGCCGCCGCCACCGGGTTCGACGTCTACCACCACTCCCTCGACGACGTCGCCGCCCACCCCGGCGTCCGCGCCCGCCAGCTCGGCCTCGCCGGAGTCGGTGAGACCTGTCGCCGGTGCCCCGTCGTCCGCTCCTGCGGCGGCGGTCTCTACACCCACCGCTACCGGGCCGACAGCGAATTCGACAACCCGTCCGTCTACTGTGCCGACCTCGAAGCGCTCGTCCGGGGCATCGAGCACCGCACCGCCGCCGCCACCGCCGCGCCCGCCGTGACCGAACCCGGTGCCCTCGTCGCCGAGCAGCACGAACTGACCCGGGTGCTCCTCGCCGAACTGCACAGCGCACTCGACGGCCGCGGCGGCGAGCGGTGGACGGCCGCCTGGGAGCTGGCCGCGGCCGTCGAACGGACCTCCGACGGGCTGGACGAGGTGCTCGCCCACCCCTACACCCGCACCTGGCTCCTGGACTGCCTGGACGCCCTGCGCGAGGGGCGCGCCGGGGCGGCCGCCCTCGCGGGGGAGCTGTCGCGGTACGTGGCCGCCGCCGCCGTACGGGGCGGGGTCGACCTGCCGGTGCCCGTCGCCCCCCGGGGCGGCGTGCTGTACCTGCCCACCTTGGGCGAACTGCGCCTGGACGCGCCGGGCGGGGCCGAGGTGCGGGCCACCGGCGAGGGCTTCTCGGTGCGGACCGCCCAGGGCGCCGAACTGCGCGTCGAGCGGCTCGCGGAGGAGGGCGCCGGGTGGCGGCCGGTCCGCCGGGGGCCGGGCGGCGTCGCGCTGGACGACCTCGACCCGTACCGGGACCGCTTCGGCGCGCCCGCCACCGGCAGGCTCACCCGGGCCGCGGCGACGGACTGGAGCGGCCGGCTGGAGGGGGCCTGGGCGCTGCTGCGGGACGCCGTGCCGGAGCAGGCCGGGGAGGCCGCCGCGTGCCTGACCACCCTCACGCCCCTGACCGGGGCGGAGCCTGCCGTGGGCCGGCACGGGTACGGGGCGCTGGGCCTGCCGGTGCGGGGCGACGAGCGGGAGCTGGCCGGGGCGCTGCTGCGCGGTTTCCGGCGGGCCAAGCTGCGGGCGCTGCTCGACGTCGCGGACCTCTACGCGCTGGACGGTGCCTGGAGTCATCCCTCGCCCTGGCGGGAGGAGCCGGTGCCGGTCTCCGCGCTGCTCGCCGAGGCGTTCGAGCGGGTCGGCCTCCCGTTCGATCTCGCCTCCGGTTGTGCGGCGGAGGGGGACATCCCTTCCGGCCATTCCGATCGGGCGGAAAGGGCTCTCGACCTGCTGGAAAGCGCCGCCGAACTTACCGTCTCGGGCAAACTGCTGGTCGCCGGCGTGCGCGAGGAGCTTTACCGATCAAGGAATCGGTCCGCCGTGCCAGTCCGTGGATGACCGAAAAGCAGCGGTGAATGACTGAACGTCATGGGGGTGGAGCAAAGCCAGCTCCGGAATGATTAATCAGCTCGTATCCTTCTCATCCCGGATGCGAGTGATCACCTAGGACGGGGGTCGTGTGCAGGCGTCATCGCAAGCGCGAGCGGCGGACCATCGGCCGTACTTCTTTCTGAGTTATGCGCACACGCCGAGGTACGGAGCCGGTGGCCCCGATCCCGACATGTGGGTCGAGCGGCTCTTCCGCGATCTGTGCGGCCACGTGATGGCCATGACGGATCTCCCCGCCGGAGCCCCGGCGGGCTTCATCGACCGGGAGATACGGTCCGGCGAAGGCTGGTCGGAACGGCTGGGGGAAGTCCTGGCCACCTGCCGGGTCTTCGTCCCCCTGTTCTCACCCCGCTACTTCGCCAGCGAGATGTGCGGCAAGGAGTGGTACGCCTTCGCCACCCGGGCCATCTACCACCACGCCAAACACAACAGACCCGCCGAGGCGATAGTCCCCGCCCTGTGGGTCCCCGTCCCGCCCGAACACCTCCCCGGCCCCGCCGAACGACTCCAGTTCAACCACCGCGACTTCGGCGACCGGTACGTCACCGACGGACTCTACGGCCTCATCAAACTCCGCATATTCGCCGAGGAGTACGAACGGGCCGTCTACGAACTCGCCAAACGCATCGTCTCCGTCGCCGACACCGCGGCCATCAGCCCCGCCAGGCCCGTCGACTACCGCTCCGTCCCCAGCGCCTTCGGCACCCCCGGCCGGGGCCCCCGGCCCCTCCACGTCACCGTCGCCGCCCCCACCCGCCACGACCTGCCCGAGGGCCGCGACCCCGCGTACTACGGCGACATGCCGCAGGACTGGAACCCGTACCACCCCGACGCCGCCCGGCCGCTCGCCTACGTCACCGAGGACCTCGTCCGCTCGCTCAACTACCAGGCGACCGTCTCCTCCTTCGACCACGACTCCGGCCCGCCCGACTCCAAACAGCCCCCCAGCCGCCCCGAGATCCTGCTCCTCGACCGCTGGGCCCTCAAGGACGACGCGTGCCGCGAACGGCTCGCCGCCTTCGACGCGGAACACCGCCCCTGGGTGAGCGTCGTCGTCCCCCGCAACCAGACCGACCACCAGAGCCGGGCGGCGGACGCCGAACTCCACCGGACGCTCGAAGAGACCATGCCCGTCAAGATGGGCCAGGGCCGCGCCGCCAGCCGCGCCGCCGCCAGAGGCGTACCGAGCATGGAGGCGTTCGGCCAGATCCTGCCCCAGGTGGTGGAGGCGGCCGCGCAGCAGTACCTGCGGCACGCCGCCGTCTACCCGCCCGCGGGCGGCCGGCACACCGAACGGCCCCGGCTGCGCGGCCCCATGGCGGGAGAACTGGGCACCACGCACTACACACCCGAGACCCACGAGATCGCGCCCGATGCGGAGGACCTGGATGACAGCCAGTCGTGACGGACGCATCGTCACCTTCTACTCCTACAAGGGTGGTACGGGACGGACGATGGCGCTGGCCAACACGGCCTGGATCCTCGCCGCGAACGGCAAGCGGGTCCTCGCCGTCGACTGGGACCTGGAGGCCCCCGGCCTGCACCGCTTCTTCCACCCCTTCCTCGACCCCTCCACCCTCGGCGCCACCACCGGCGTCATCGACCTGATCACCGAGTACGCCTGGGCCGCCACCAGCCCCGTCCAGCGCCCCGACGACTGGCACCGCGACTACGCGCGCATCCAGCCGCACGCCGTCTCCCTCGCCCCCGAGGCGCTCGGCTGGGAGTTCCCCGACGGCGGCACCCTCGACTTCGTCTCCGCCGGCAAACAGAACCGCGAGTACTCCGCCACCGTCTCCACCTTCGACTGGGACAACTTCTACGACCGGCTCGGCGGCGGCCACTTCTTCGACGCCCTGCGCGACGACATGAAGGCCAACTACGACTACGTCCTCATCGACAGCCGCACCGGCCTCAGCGACATCGCCGACATCTGCACCGTCCACCTGCCCGACGCCCTCGTCGACTGCTTCACCCTCAGCGACCAGTCCATGGACGGCGCCGCCGCCGTCGCCCGGCAGATCGACGAGCGGTACGGCGGCCGCGGCATCCGGATCTTCCCCGTGCCCATGCGGATCGACGAGGGCGAGAAGGAGAAGGCCGACGCCGGCCGGGCCCTGGCCCGCCTGAAGTTCGACGGCTTCCCCACCGGCATGACCGGGGAGGAACTCGCCGCCTACTGGGGCGCCGTGGAGATCCCGTACCGGCCCTACTACGCCTACGAGGAGACCCTCGCCACCTTCGGCGACGACGCCGGCATCGCCAACTCGCTGCTGTCCGCCTTCGAACGGCTCACCGCCGTCGTCACCGAGGGCGACGTCACCGCCATGCCGGCCGTCAACGAGGAGGTACGGCTGCGGATCCGCGACGCCTTCACCCGCCGCCGCCCCGCCCTGCCCGCCGACCTGTTCCTCTCGTACGTCGCCGAGAACCGCATGTGGGCCGACTGGATCGAATCCGTCCTCACCCGGGCCGGCTTCCGCGTCGTGCCCCGCGACGTCTCCGCCGACCCGGCGGCCGGCGGCAACGACGTGCTCCACGCCGCCGAGAACGCCGCCCGCACCGTCGTCCTGCTCTCCAGCGCCTACCTCAAGTCCGCCCGCGCCGTGGAGGTCTGGGAACGCGCCGCCTCCGAGGACCCCGGCGGCGGCCGGCGCCACCTGCTGCCGCTGCGCGTCGGCGACGTCCGGCTCACCACCCCCTACATCGACCGCAACCCCGTCGACCTGTTCCGGCTCGACGAGGTGCACGCCACCGCGGCGCTGCTGCGCGCCCTGGACCGGCCGGTCAAACTCAACGAGGGCGTGCCGCCCGGCCCGCGGTTCCCCGGCACCGTCCCCAAGATCTGGAACGCGCCACCCCGCAACCCCGGCTTCACCGGCCGGTCCGTCGTCCTGGAGCGGATGCGCGACCAGCTCGGCGGCGGGATGGCCGTCGTCCTGCCCCAGCCGCAGACCATCTACGGGCTCGGTGGCGTCGGCAAGACCCAGGTCGCCCTCGAATACGTCCACCGTTTCATGGCCGACTACGACCTGGTGTGGTGGATGTCCGCCGAGCAGCCCGACGACGTCATCGCCGGGCTCGCCGAACTGGCCGTCCGCATCGGCGCCCAGGGCGGCGACGACATGGCCGCCGCCTCCCAGGAGGCCATCGACCTGCTCCGGCGCGGCGTGCCCACCAACCGCTGGCTGCTGGTCTTCGACAACGCCGACGACCCCGACGCCCTGAAGCGGTTCTTCCCCACCGGCGGCCACATCCTCGTCACTTCCAGGAACCAGACCTGGTCGCAGTACGGCGACGCGCTGCCCGTCGACGTCTTCCTCCGCGAGGAGTCCGTCGAGCACCTCCAGCGCCGCGCCAAGGGCCTCGGGCGCGAGGACGCCGACCAGGTCGCCGAAGCGGTCGGCGACCTGCCGCTCGCCGTCGAACAGGCCGCCGCCTGGATCGCCGAGACCGCCACCCCCGTCGCCGCCTACCTGGAACAGCTCCAGGAAGCCGCCGCGCGCACCCTCGCGCTCAACCAGCCGGCCGGCTACCCCGAACCGGTCGCCGCGACCTGGAACGTCTCCATCGAACGGCTCAAGGAACGCTCACCGGCCGCCGTGCGGCTGCTCCAGCTGTGCGCCTTCTTCGCCCCCGAACCCATCCACGCCAACCTCCTCTACAGCAAGGAGATGATCGAGGCCCTCAAGCCCTACGACGCCTCCCTCCAGGAGAAGCTCGTCCTCGGCCGGGTGATCCGCGAGATCGGACGGTTCGCGCTGGCCAAGGTCGACCAGGTGTCCAACTCCATCCAGGTCCACCGGCTCGTCCAGGCCGTCATCCGCGCCCAGCTCTCCGAGGAGGAGCAGCGGGAGGCCCGGCACGCCGTCCACCGGATCCTCGCCGGAGCCCGCCCGGACGACGACGAACCGATCGACAACCCCGAGACCTGGCCCCGGTTCGCCACCATCTGGCCCCACCTCGGCACCTCCGAGGCCCGGCACTGCAAGGAGCCAGAGACGCGCCGGCTGCTCATCGACCGCGTCCGCTACCTCTGGAAGCGCGGCGACTGGCAGACCGCCGGCGCGCTCGCCGAGGACCTGCGCGACGCCTGGCGCGAATCGCTCGGCAACGACGACCTCCAGTACCTCTACCTGCGCTTCCACCTCTCCAACATCCTTCGCTCCCAGGGCCGGTACGTGGAGGCCAGGGACCTGGACGAGGTCACCCTGGAGCGGCAGCGCGCCGTACTCGGCCGGTCCCACCCGCACACCTACATGACCACCTCCAGCCTTGCCATGGACCTCGGCGCACTCGGCCAGTACGGCAGGGCCATGGAACTGGCCACCGAGGCGCACGAGGGGTTCAGCCAGATCTTCCACGACTCCCACCCGCGCACCCTGGCCGCCGCCAACAACCTGGCGCTCAACCTGCGCATGGTCGGCCAGTACTCCCGGGCCCGCGAGATCGACCAGGAGGTCTTCGACCGGCGCACCGAAGTGCTCGGACCCGAGCACCCCTACACCCTCTCCTCGGCCACCTCCCTCGCCCGCGACCTGCGGGAGGTCGGACGGTACGAGGACTCGGTGACGCTGCTCTCCCGCACGTACGACATCTACAAGGAGACCCTCGGCCGCGCCTTCCCCGGCACCCTCGCCGCAGGCAAGAGCCTCGCCGTCTCCCTGCGCCGGGCCGGCCGGGTGGACGACGCACGGCGGCTCACCACCGCCACCCGCAACCGGTACCGCGCCAAGTACACCTACGCCCACCCCGACTCGCTCGCCTGCGACCTCAACCTCGCGGCGGACCTCTTCGCGGCCGGCGAGCCGGTCGCCGCCCGCGACCTCGCGCAGGAGGTCGTCGACCAGTACCGCGAAGTGCCCGGCGAGCGGCACCCCTACACCCTGGCCGCGCTCAACAACCTCGGCATCTACCAGTGGGGCTGCGGATCACCCGAGAGCGCCGAACAGACCCTCCAGGCCGCCCTGCGGATGATGCGCGAGGTCCTCGGCGAACGGCACCCGCACGCCCTGTTCTGCACGGTCAACCTCGCCAACGCCAAGGCCGACCTCGGCGAACTGGACGAGACGCTGCGGATCGAACAGCGCACCGTGCGGGCGCTGCGCGAGACCCTCGGCGCCCACCACCCCGAAGTGCTGGGCGTCGCCTCCAACCTGGCGGTCACCTTGGGCGCCCTGGGCCGCAAGGACGAGGCGGCCCGGATGCGGACGGAGACCGGCGACGAACTCGCCCGGCAACTCGGCGACGACCACGCCCTGACCCGGATGGCCCGCGACGAGCGCCGGGTCCACCGGGACCTGGAGCCGCTGGCTGTCTGATTCTTGGGGCTCGGTTCGCCTCCGGGGCGCTTCAGCCGGTGTCGACGGTCGATCGTGCTCGGGTCGTTCGTTCCTCACGACCCTCCGCGCGTTCTCCCTTTCGACACCGTCGCGCCCCTTCGGCTCACTCGCCTTTCACGTGCCGGGGGTGCTCCACCGGCTCACCCGCCCTCCTCCAGCAGCCAGGTCAGGACCCGGGGGAGGGCGTGCAGGGCGTCGAAGTGCGCGGCGGCCGGTTCCAGGACGGCCGTCGCGCCCGGGATGCGCTGGGCGAGCCAGCGGGAGTGGCCGACCGGTGAGAACACGTCCTGCTCGCCGTGCCAGAGCAGCACCTCGCCCGGGATGTCGGCCGGGTCGAACCCCCACGGGCTGCAGAAGGCCAGCGCGTCGTCGATCCAGCCGTACGCCGAGGTGCGCAGCGCCTCCTGGTAGTTGCGCAGCAGCATGGACCGTACGCCCGCGTCCGAGACGACCATGCGGTCCGACGCGGTCAGCTCCCGGCGCAGGTCGTCCAGGAGCCGCACCGGGTCCTTGCGGATCGCGTCGGCGCGGGGCGTGAGGCGGGCGGCCACGCCGTCGGGGTCGAGCGTCGCGTGCGTGTACTCGGTGACGTTCGAGGCGGCCATGCCCTCGAACCAGTCCAGCCCGTCCGCGTTCCGCGGCGCCAGCGTCACCAGCGCGGCGGTACGCGTCACCCGGTGCGGCAGCAGCGCCGCACAGGCCAGCGCGTGCGGGGCGCCGCCGGAGCGGCCCACCACCGCGAACCGGTCCAGCCCGAGAGCGTCCGCGATGTCCGCCACGTCCGAGGCCACGTCGGCGACGCTGCGCCCGGCCCGGCGGTCGGAGCCGCCGTAACCGGGACGGTCGTACGCGATCAGTTGCATGCCGCGCTGGTAGAGCACCATGCCCCGCGGGGCCGGCCCCAGTCTGCTGCCCGGCGTGCCGTGCAGCAGGAAGACCGGACGGCCCTGCGGGTCCCCCAGGCGTTCCACCATCAGATGCCGGCCGTCCGTCGCGCGCACCCGACGTCGCAAGCCCCCCGCCTCCTTCACCGTGTCCGTCGATGATTACCCATCAGGGTGCCCGGACGGGGTGTCTTTGTCGCCTGTCGGGACGTCGTGGACGTTCGCGAACGGCAACCGGCGGGGTGCGGGAAGTAGTGGGAGTGACGCGCGCGTGACGTGAAGGTCGCGTGTGCGTCCTGAAGTCGGTCTTGTGTGCTACCCGTTGGTATCGGGACAGTGGGCGCACCATCCTCCGTGTCCAGGCACCCCACTTGCCCGGGCGCGGCCCCCCACAGGAGAGGTCGACGTTTTGAAGCACCGACGCATACCCACGAGGCGGGCAGCGATCGCCGGCGGCGCCGTCGCCGCGCTGATCGGAGCGGGATTCACCTTCCAGACTGCGAACGCCAGCGAGGAACCGTCCGGGTCCACGGTGAAGACCCTGTCGGCGCCCGCGGCGCAGAGCCTCGCCACGACGCTCGCCACGACGCTCGGCGACGACGCGGCCGGCGCGTACTACGACGCGAAGGCCAAGAACCTCGTGGTCAACGTGGTGGACCAGGCGGCGGCCGATTCCGTGCGCGAGGCGGGCGGCAAGGCGAGACTGGTTCAGAACACGCTGGCCGAGCTGACCGGCGCGCGGCAGACCCTGAAGACCAAGGCGACCATTCCGGGTACGTCCTGGGCGGTCGACCCGGTGAGCAACAAGGTCGTCGTCACGGCCGACCGTACGGTCAAGGGCGCGAACTGGGAGAAGCTCAACCAGGTCGTGAAGGGCCTCGGCGCCAAGGCGGAACTGAAGCGCACGGCGGGCGAGTTCAAGCCCTTCGTCGCGGGCGGGGACGCCATCCACTCCGGCGGCGGTCGCTGCTCGCTCGGGTTCAACGTGGTCAAGGACGGCCAGCCGCACTTCATCACGGCCGGCCACTGCGGCGAGGCGAACAGCGAGTGGTCCGACTCCCAGGGCGGGGCCGCGATCGGCACCATGGTCGACTCGCAGTTCCCGGGCAACGACTTCGCCCTGGTCAAGTACAACGGTGACACCGCGCACCCGAGCGAGGTGAACCTCTACAACGGCAGCACGCAGGCGATCACCAAGGCGGCCGACGCGACGGTCGGCATGAAGGTGACCCGCAGCGGCTCGACCACCCAGGTCCACGAGGGCGAGGTCACCGGTCTGAACGCCACCGTGAACTACGGCAGCGGCCAGGTCGTCGAGGGCCTCATCCAGACCAACGTGTGCGCCGAGCCCGGCGACAGCGGCGGCTCCCTCTTCTCGGGCGACTCGGCGGTCGGCCTGACCTCGGGCGGCAGCGGTGACTGCTCCGCCGGCGGTGAGACCTTCTTCCAGCCGGTCACGGAGGCGCTGAGCACCCTGGGCGCGGAGATCGGCTGACACCCGCACCACATGCACCACATGGCATGACCTGACATGACAGGGCCCCGGGCCGCCGCGACTCCCGCGGTCCGGGGCCCTGTCACGGCCGCCGCCCCGGTCCTGACGCCGGGGCGGCGGCTCGCAGTGTCAGGCGGGGCGCGCGCCGGCCGGCCCGTCGCCGTGGCCCGCGCCGTCCGCGTCGTCGTCCACGCCGTGGCCCGCGCCGTCGTCCCGCCCGGCGCGCTTGCGCACCGCGGACATCACCAGGGTGACCACGGTGCCGACGACCGCCCAGATGGCCAGCACCTGCATCGCGCCGGAGAGCGCGTTGCCCTTGAAGTAGGCGATCGAACGGGCCGCCCAGGTGCCCGCGCCCGGCGGCAGGGCCGGGCCGATCGCCCGCCAGAAGTCCGGCAGCATCGGGCCGGGGAAGGCGCCTCCGGCGCTCGGGTTGCCCGCGATGACGATCAGCAGCACCGCCAGGCCGATGCCCACGATCCCGAAAACCGCCTGGAGCGCGAGCGTGACCGCGCCGACCGCGAAGACCACCAGGGTGCCCAGCCCCCACAGGGCGGCCACGCTGCCGGGCAGGGCGCCGAGGACCGGGCCGACGATGATCGCGCCGCCGAGGCCCCCGAGGAGCGCGGACAGGGCCAGGACGACGAGCCGGATGACGGCGCGCTGCGGATTGGCGGGCCGGGAGCCCGCGCTGATCGCCAGGATCGAGGCGAGCAGGTAGCCGCCCACGCACCACCCCACCACCAGGTAGAACGCCGACAGGCCGTCGAAGTCCTGGGGTGATGCGGGGGCCACGTCCACCGTCCGTACCGTGCGGCGCTGCGCCGCCTCGAGCTCGGTGGTGATCGCGTGCAGCGCGGAGGCGAGGACGGTCCCGCCGCCGGAGGCGACCAGCAGGGTGTCGGTCGTGCCCCCCGGGTCGATGACCAGCGCGCCGTCGATCCTCCGGTCCATGATCTGCCGCCGGGCCTCCTCCCGGTCGGCCAGCACCCGCGGGTCGAGCGGGTCGCCGGGCAGGTCCGCCAGCCGGGCGGCGGCCTGGGACGCCACCGAGGCCGGTGCCACCACGCCGAAGGGCACCTCCTTCGGTTTCGGATCGTGCAGCGCGCCGACGTAGGAGGCGATGAACAGCAGCTGGAGGGCGAGCACGCCGACGACCAGCAGCGCGGCGCGGGGGGTGACGGCGTTCCTGACTTCGGCGGCGAGCTTCATGCCCCCACGCTCCGGGGCGTGCCCCATCGGCGCAGGTGGGGCGGGCCGAATGGCGGACGCATGCCAGGCGACCCGGTGGGCCGTCCACCCCGTCGTACGAATGTTCGAAACTGGTCTATGGTGGATGTGGGGGAGGTGAGACCGGATTGATCCAGGAGGTGCGGGTGCCAGACTTCACGCATCTGCACACCGTTTCGGGCTTCTCCCTGCGGTACGGGGCTTCCCACCCGGAGCGGCTGGCGGCGCGCGCCGCCGAGCGCGGCATGGACGCCGTCGCCCTGACCGACCGCGACACCGTCGCCGGCGCGGTCCGCTTCGCCGCGGCCTGCGCCAAGGAGGGCGTCCGGCCGCTCTTCGGCGCCGACCTCGCGATCGCCCGCCCGGCGGGGGAGGCGGGTCCGGGCGCCACGGATCCGGGTGCCGGATCCGGCCCGGACGGCGGCAGCGGGGGCGCCCGCCGCTCCGGCTCCGGAAGCGCCGGGCCGCGTACGGGTAGCGCCGGGCGTCGTACTGGGAGCGCCGGGTCCAAGCCGCGTACCGGGGGCGACTGGTCCGGTGCGCGTGCCGGGGCCGCCGGCGCCGGTGCCACCGAGCGCCGCCGCACCCCCGTGCGCGGCGGCGCCTTCGTCGACGAGTCCGCGCCCCGCGCGGTGTTCCTGGCCCGCTCCCGGGAGGGCTGGGCCACCCTGTGCCGGCTGATCACCGCCGCGCACACCGCCGAGGGCCCGCCCCTGCTGCCCTGGCCGGACAACCACGGCGACGGCGTGACCGTCCTCCTCGGGCCCGACTCCGAGATCGGCCGCGCCCTCGCCGCCGGCCGCCCCGACCGCGCCGCCCGGCTCCTCGCCCCCTGGCGCGACGCCCACGGCGACGCCCTGCGCCTGGAGGTCGTCCACCACGGGCGCACCGGCACCGGCCCCGGTTCGCTCCGGCACGCCGCCCGCACCCTCGGCTTCGCCGCCGAGCAGGGCGTGCGCGCCGTGCTGACCAACGCCGTGCGGTACGCCGACCCCGGCCAGGGCCCGGTCGCCGACGTCCTCGACGCGGCCCGCCGCCTGGTGCCCATCGACCCCCGCAAGGGCCTCGACAGCGGTGAGCGCTGGCTGAAGGACCCCGCCGCGATGGCCGCCACCGCCGAGCGGGTCGCCGAGGCCGCCGGGTTCCGCCGCGACACCGCGCACCGGCTCCTCGCCATGACCGAGGAGGCCGCCGCCGCGTGCCTGGTCGACCCCGAGGGCGACCTGGGCATCGGCAGCGTCCACTTCCCCGAGGCCCACCTGGTCGGGGCCGGCCGGCGCACCGCCGAGCGGGTGCTGCGCTCCCGCTGCGCCGCCGGGATGGTGCTGCGCGGCCACGACCGGAAGCGGGCGTACTGGCACCGCCTGGAGGACGAGCTGCGCACCGTCGAACGGCTCGGCTTCGCCTCGTACTTCCTCACCGTCGCCCAGGTCGTCGACGACACCCGCGCGATGGGCATCCGCGTCGCGGCCCGGGGTTCCGGTGCCGGGTCCCTGATCAACCACCTCCTCGGCATCGCCCACGCCGACCCGGTCGAGCAGGGGCTGCTGATGGAGCGCTTCCTGTCGGTGCGGCGGCCCGTGCTGCCCGACATCGACATCGACGTGGAGTCCGCCCGCCGCCTGGAGGTCTACCGAGCCATCCTCGGCCGCTTCGGACCGGAGCGGGTCGCCGCCGTCGCCATGCCCGAGACCTACCGGGTGCGCCACGCCGTACGGGACGTGGGCGCCGCCCTGTCCATGGACCCGGCCGAGATCGACCGGATCGCCAAGGCCTTCCCGCACGTCCGCGCCCGGGACGCCCGCGCCGCGCTCGACGAGCTGCCCGAGCTGCGGCAGCTCGCGGGGGAGCGGGAGAAGTACGGCAGGCTCTGGGAGCTGGTGGAGGCGCTGGACGCGCTGCCGCGCGGCGTCGCCATGCACCCGTGCGGAGTGCTGCTCTCGGACTCCTCGCTGCCGCACCGCACGCCGGTGGTGCCCACCAGCGGCGAGAACTTCCCCATGTCCCAGTTCGACAAGGACGACGTCGAGGAGCTGGGCCTGCTCAAGCTGGACGTCCTGGGCGTACGGATGCAGTCGGCGATGGCGCACGCGGTCGCCGAGATCGAGCGGGCGAGCGGCGAGGTCGTCGACCTGGACGACCCGGAGCAGGTACGGCCCGGCGACCCCGACACGTACCGGCTGATCAAGTCCGCCGAGACGCTGGGCTGCTTCCAGATCGAGTCACCGGGCCAGCGCGACCTCGTCGGGCGGCTCCAGCCGTCCACCTTCCACGACCTGGTCGTCGACATCTCCCTCTTCCGCCCGGGGCCGGTCGCGGCTGACATGGTGCGGCCGTTCATCGAGGCCCGGCACGGCCGGGCACCCGCCCGCTACCCGCACTCCGACCTGGAGGAGGCGCTGAGGGAGACGTACGGGGTGGTCGTCTTCCACGAGCAGATCATCAAGATCCTCGACGTCATGACCGGCTGCGGGCGCGAGGAGGCCGACGCGGTGCGGCGCGGGCTGTCCGACCCCGAGTCCCAGGCACGGATCAAGGTCTGGTTCGCGCGGCACGCCCGGGCGAAGGGGTACGCGGACGACGTGGTCGCCCGGACCTGGGAGATCGTCGAGGCCTTCGGCAGCTACGGCTTCTGCAAGGCGCACGCGGTGGCGTTCGCCGTACCGACCTACCAGTCGGCGTGGCTGAAGGCGCACCACCCGGCCGCCTTCTACGCCGGGCTGCTCACCCACGACCCCGGGATGTACCCCAAGCGGCTGCTGCTGGCCGACGCGCGGCGGCGGGGGGTGCCGGTCCTGCCGGTGGACGTGAACCGGTCGGCGGCCACACACCAGATCGAACTGGTGTCCGGTTCGCTGGGCACGTGGGGGCTGCGGCTGGCGCTTGCGGACGTCCACGGCATCAGCGAGGCGGAGGCCGCGCGGATCGAGGCCGGCCGGCCGTACGCCTCACTGCTGGACTTCTGGGAGCGGGCCCGGCCCAGCCGTCCCGTCGCCGAGCGGCTCGCCCAGGTCGGCGCGCTCGACGCGTTCGGCGGCAACCGGCGCGACCTGCTGCTGCACCTCGCCGAACTCCACCGCCTCCAGCGCGGATCCGGCTCGTACGGCGACCAGCTCCCGCTCGCGGGCGGCCGGAAGTCCGCGCCCGTCGGGCTGCCCGACCTCAACGAGGCGGAGCGGCTCAGCGCCGAGCTGGGCGTACTGTCCATGGACGCCTCGCGCCACCTGATGACCGATCACCACACCTTCCTCGCCGAGCTGGGCGTGGTCTCCGCGCAGCGGCTGCGGGAGGTGCCGCACGGGCAGACCGTGCTGGTCGCGGGCGCCAAGGCGGCCACCCAGACCCCGCCCATCCGGTCCGGCAGACGGGTCATCTTCACCACCCTCGACGACGGCACCGGCCTGGTCGACCTGGCCTTCTTCGACGACAGCCACGAGCGGTGCGCGCACACCGTCTTCCACTCCTGGCTGCTGCTGGTGCGCGGGGTGGTGCAGCGGCGCGGACCGCGCAGCTTCAGCGTGGTCGCCTCGGCCGCCTGGAACCTCGCCGAACTGGTGGAGCTCCGCCGCGAGGGCGGCCTGGACGCGGTGGCGGCCCGGCTGGCCGAACCCCTGCCGGGCGGCCCGGCCGCCGCCTCCTCCTCCGGCGCCGGTCGCCGCATCACCATGCCCACCGGCTACGAGATGAACCCCTGGGCGGACCTGCGCCCGGCGGGCGAGGGGGCGGAGAAGGTCCCGAGGAAGCTGTGGCACCAGAGCCAGGGGAGCGCGGGATGATCCTCCACGTACGATTCCGGCTGGAGCCGGCGCAGGAGGTCCTGCTCCCGCAACTGATGGGGATGCTCGGCCAGTTCACCCCCGTCGTCGAGGCGGCCCCGCCCGACGCCGCGTTCGCCGACGTGCGCGGCGCCGTACGGTACTTCGGGCGCGGCCCCGCCGAGCTGGCCGCCGTGATCCGGGTCAGGGCGCTCGCCCTGTACGGCGTCGACTGCGCCATCGGGGCCGGCCCCAACCCGATGCTCGCCCGCATGGCGGCGCGGGACGCGGCACCCGGCACCACCCTGGTGGTCGACGACCCGGAGGCCTTCCTGCGCGACAAGCCGGTCGCCGCGCTCCACGGGGTCGGCCCGGCCACTGCCCGGACGCTCTGCTCGTACGGGCTCGACTCCGTCGGCCGCGCCGCCGCCGCGCCGCTCGCCGTGCTCCAGCGGATCCTGGGCGCGCGGGCGGGACGCGAGGTGTGGGAGCGGGCGCAGGGCATCGACCGGACGGCGGTCGTCCCGGGCACCGCCTCCCGGTCGGTCGCCGCCGAACGGGCCTTCGACCGCGACGAACTGGACCGGGACCGGCACCGCCGCGCCCTGCTGTCGCTCGCCGGTGAGCTGGGCGCCCGGATGCGGGGCGAGGAACAGGTGTGCCGCTCGCTGACCCTGACGGTGCGGTACGCCGACCGCACGGCCACCACCCGCACCCGCACCCTGCGCGAGCCGACCGCCCACACGGCCGACCTCGCCGACGCCGCGTACGCGATGCTCGACGCGCTCGGCCTCCAGCGCGCCCGGGTACGCGCCATCGGCCTGCGCGCCGAGGGCCTGATGCCCGCCGAGCAGGCCGCCCACCAGCTCTCCCTCGACCCGGCGGACGACAGGGCGAGGCGACTGGAAGCAGCGGCGGACCGCGCCCGCGCCAGGTTCGGCCCGGGCGCGGTGGTGCCGGGGTCGCTGGCGGCGTGACGCCGCCGGCGGCACGTCAGTTTTTTACCGGCACGTAACTTCCCAGCCGCCGCTACCCGTGCGTAATTTGGCATGAGCACGGCATTCCGTGGTTCCGGGCCCACGGGGCGTACCGCCACGCCCCATCCCCATTTCCTTGAGCCGCAAGGAGACCACTCGATGCTGCCCCCGCGTATCCGGCGTGCCCTCAGACCTGCCGCCGTCCTGCTGCTGGTCGTCGCCGCGACCCTCAGCCCGGTGTCCACCGCCTCCGCCGAGGCCGTCAGCCGTCCCAGCAGCGGCTGGAACGACTACTCCTGCAAACCGTCGACCGCCCACCCCCGGCCGGTGGTCCTCGTCCACGGAACGTTCGGCAACTCCGTCGACAACTGGCTCGCCCTCGCCCCCTACCTCGTCAGGCGCGGCTACTGCGTCTTCTCCTTCGACTACGGCCAGCTGCCCGGCGTGCCGTTCTTCCACGGGCTCGGGCCCATCGCGAAGTCCGCCGAGCAGCTCGACACGTACGTCGACAAGGTCCTGGCCGCCACCGGTGCGGCCGAGGCGGACCTCGTCGGACACTCACAGGGCGGCATGATGCCCCGCCACTACCTGAAGTTCCTCGGCGGCGCCGACAAGGTGAACGCCCTCGTCGGCATCGCCCCCGACAACCACGGCACCACGCTGCTCGGCCTCACCAAGCTGCTGCCGTACTTCCCCGGCGCGGCCGACCTGCTGAACGAGAAGACCCCGGGCCTCGCCGACCAGATCGCCGGCTCCGCCTTCCTCCAGAAGCTCAACGAGGGCGGCGACACCGTCCCGGGCGTCCGTTACACCGTCATCGCCACCAAGTACGACGAGGTCGTCACCCCCTACCGCTCCCAGTTCCTCGACGGCCCCGGCGTGCGCAACGTCCTCGTCCAGGACCTGTGTCCCCTGGACCTCTCCGAGCACGTGGCGATCGGGCTGCTCGACCGGATCGCCTACCACGAGGTCACCAACGCGCTCGACCCGGCGCGGGCGACACCGACCACCTGCGCCTCGGTCATCGGCTGAGCGCGCACGCGAAGGGGCCCGTCCGCGAGGTGCGGACGGGCCCCGTGCGTCGAGGCGCCGGGTGTCAGCGCGTGGCCCTGCGGCGCGTCGTGGCGAACAGCACCGCGGCGCCCACCGCGAGCACGGCCGCGCCGCCGGCCGCCAGGTACGGGGTGCTCGTGCTGCCGCCGGTCTCGGCGAGGTTCTCGTCGGCCGCCGCAGCGACGGGCGACGGCGTGCCGGCGCCCTGCGCCTGGAGCGTGTCGGCCTGCTCAGCGGCCGGAGCCGGAGCCGGCTCGGCGGCCGCGGGGCTCGCGGCGCCCTCGGGGCTCGCGGGGGCCGACGGCTCCGCGGGGTGGTCGTCGCCGCCGTGCCCGCCATGGCCGACCGTCGACTTGTCCTGGCCGTCCTCGATCTGGGCCTCGGAGGGCGCCGACGCGGTCGGCGCCGGGGCGCTCTCCTTCCCGAACACCACGTCGGAGCAGGTGTAGAACGCCTCGGGGGAGTCGGAGCGCTGCCACACCGAGTAGACCAGGTGGCGGCCGGACTTGGCCGGGACGGTGCCGTCGAAGACGTAGGCGCCGCTCTCCAGCCTCGGGTTCGTGACCTTCGCGAAGGGCTTCGCCTCCAGGTCCGACCACTTCAGCGGCTTGGACGGGTCGTACCCGTCCTTGGTGAGGTACAGCTCGAAGGAGCCCTTGTGCGGGGCGGTCGCCTTGTAGCGGAAGGTGTGCTTGCCGGCCGCCAGCTTCGACGACGGCCAGTCACCACGCGGCAGGTCGAGCCCCTTGTACTTGTCGCGGCCCGCGCTGCACAGCTTGCCGTCCGGTATCACCTGCTTGTGCTTGCCGGCGGCGTTGGCGATGTTGACCTCGTTCCAGTCGTAGAACGCCTGCGGCCCGCTCGCCGCGACCGCCGCCTTGCACGCCGCCGAGTCCGGGCTCTCCGGCCCCTCTGCGTAACAGGCGGACACCCGGCTGACCGGATCGGTCATCGTGCCGTGCGCCATGGCCGGGGACGCGGTCAGTCCCGTGAGCGCGAGCGGCGCGATGCCCAGGGCGACGGCGGCGGCGACGGTTGCCGGCTTACGGCGAGGAGTCATGGTGACGTTCTCCTTCGAGGGGAAAGCGAGTGGGGGGTGGCGTGTGCGTGTGGGGGGTTGCGGGAACGGGAACCGGACGCGGCGGCGCAGCCCCCCGGCTTCGGCACCGACGGTCCGGACCAGCCCCGGTGATCAGCAAGTTAGCCCCTCGAAGGGCCGGAATCCGCTGCTGGGAGCGGCAGACGGTGATCCTTATGCTCCGCTTAAGGCGACGCTAAGAGGACGCTCAGGTAGGCGTTCCCGGTGCGGTCGTCCGCCCCTGCTGCCGTGGTTCGCCGTTTGCCGTGGTTTGCCGAGTCCGCCTGATGCCGTGGCGGGTGGCTTCCCGTATGTCCCCCATGGGGAGCCACCGTTTGGCCCCTGGGCTGGAGCAGGTCGCCTTAGACTCCACGTCACGCAAAGCCTGTGGGGGGACCATGGCCAACAAGGTTCAGGAACCAGCGCCGAGCAAGCCACGACGACGGCTCGTGATCGGAGGCGTCACCTTGGCTGCTGCCCTGTTCGCCGGCCAGACTGCGGCGATCGTCGCTCAGCAGCGGCAGATCGCGGACTTGCAGACCCGAGACGCCGACCCAGGGCCCCAAGGGCCGCCCGGGCCACGGGGACTTCCCGGTCCCCGCGGTCAGGCGGGTCCGGTTGGGAAGGACGGCAAAGATGGACGCGCCGCGCCCGTGGATGTCGCCCCAGCGGCCGATGAGCTCAGCAACGGTCGCACGCGACAGATGACACAGCTCGAATCACGGGCCTACTGCACCGATCTCGTGGGTGAGGCGTGGCCTGAGACGAAGAGCGGAGATCCCTCGCTAGACGAGCTGACCGGCTCGTACTCCGCGATGCAGCGGGACAAGGCGTTCACGCAGTGCATGACAGATGAGGGCTGGCCTCAGCCCTAGGTGGTGCTGACACTTGCTTCATGAGCCTGGCGCCTGTCACGAACCATCGCGGGCTACCGACCCTGGACTGCTGCGCCCCTTTCGTGCCTGATGGAGCGTACGCGTCCGTACTTGTTCGCCCTGGCCGCCAGCGCTGCCATGTGGTTGGACACTCGCCATCCTGCCTGAGCGACCGGCGTCGGCTGACAGGTTCAGGCACCATGACAGCATGCTGATTGATCAAAAGTGAAACTGGTGGAGTCAGATGGAGTCATGTAGTGCAAAACGGGGAAGTGTTTTGCGCGCATATGGATCCAAAGTTACCAATTGAATGCGCGGGAGTAAAATAGGCCCACGAGTCTGCAATCATGCTACTGGCATATCTGCGTGAAGGGATGCAAGCGAAGCATGATTGATCTCCCAGCTCTGCCTATCGGGCCCAAGTATATGACTATCAGTCCAGAGATGGCAGAGCTCTGGTTGACTCACTGCAACCCGGCGCATAACCGTGTTCTCTCGGATACCGTCTATGAACGGTACGCGAAGGCGATGGCTGATGGGGCGTGGAGGACGACGCATCAGGGCATCGCTTTTGATAAAAACGGCATGCTGCTCGATGGCCAGCATAGGTTGATGGGTATCAAGCTTTCGGGTGTTTCAGTCGAGATGCTTGTGATTCCCAATTGTGAGGCAGAGACCTTCGATGTGCTTGACTCAGGCCATCGTCGACAAGCGGCACAACTTCTTAAAATCCCCCACAGGGTAATTGTGGCTGCGGCGGCCCGGGTTATCGGGCAGATGTATAAAATGTGGGATCCGGTTACTCTTTTTGATGGGTTTTATGATACGAAAGCCGCCACCTCAGACATCTTGAAGGCTGTTGCGGCCTGGCCAGAGCTTACGACCATGGCGCCCATTGCTGCTGCGTCATATCGAGCCTCTGGAATCAATCAGCCCACCCACCTGGTGGTGCTCGCTCAAGCAGCACGAACTGAGTACGCCGAGAAGATCGACGATTGGGCTAACGGTCTAATTTCTGGCGCTAACATGGATGCCAAAGATCCTCGCCTCGTCCTCAGGAATCGATTTTTCCGTGACCGTGTAGTGCTTGGGACGAGTGGAGGGCGTCGAGCCTCCTATAATCTGATCGCCAAGTCGTGGAATAGCTGGGCGCAGGGGAAGCTTCTTGGGACTTTGAAGACCCTTGATGGCGAGGGTGTTATTCCCGTGATCGGGACTGAGAAATTTAAGCCCTAAATCGCCTGGGCGGAAATTTGGCGTGAGGTCGGTGAAGCGGCTTTTGGTGGGAGTGGGCGGAGGTCGAGAGGGCAGCGCGTAACGTGCATCCGGTACGGCCAGGCAGCCCACTTCACCACCAAGATTCCTTACGGGATAACCTTTGCGTCAAGTTCCCGGATGCGAAAGATCAGCCCGCCGGGGGACGAGCAACCCGCGCCACCTCATCCAGGGCCAGGCCCCACGGGTACTCCGCCGGTCGTCCCTGGCCCGGCTGGTTCGGTACGAACCCGCCCTCGCCGTAGAGGACGGTCACGCCGAGAGCGCGGAGGGTCTCCACTGACCGTTCCAGCGCGGAGTGCTGCGCGTACGCCGCGTTCACGCACGGCATCGTCACGATGGGGGTGCCTTTGCCGATCCCTTCGGCCACTACGCCCACCACCCATTTCGACGTCAGTCCGAGCGCCCATTCGTTGACCGAGTTGAACGTCGCCGGTGCGAACAGGATGGCGTCCGGCTTCGGCCACACGTCGGGCTGCCCGGGCATCCGGTACTCGGACCGGACCGGATGACCGGTGAGCGCGGCCAATCCGTCGACACTGTCCGCCAGCCACGAGGACGCGGTCGGGGTCAGTCCGAGGCACACGTCCCACCCACGGGCCTGCGTGTCCTCGATGACCCCGGCAACGTCGAACACGGGGGGCGCGGCCGAGCAGAACAGGTACAGGGTCCTCGTCATGGCCCCATCCGATCACACGCGACCGCGCCCATCACGGTGGGGGACGCATCGGGTTGGGGATCCGGACGGCCGCCACGCGGGTACCTTGCGGATGATGAGTCGGGGACGGGAGACCGGTATGCGAAACCTGGACGACGACCACACGGGTGCCCGTATCAAGGAGCAGCGGAAGCTGGCCCGTCTGACGCAGCGCGAGCTGGCGGCCCGCATTCCGTACTCGTACAGCCTGCTGAACCAGGTGGAGTGCGGGGCGAAGCCGGCAACGGATGCGTTGGTCGCTGCCGTGGCCACGGCGCTTGGGGTTGACGCGACCATCCTCGCTGGCCCTTCCCGCGTTACCGGAGTCCAGCAGGCTCGCCTGGCAGCCCTCGTACGGCCGATCCGCGAGGCCCTAGACCTGTTCGACCTCGAACCGGAGCCGGTCCACCGCGTTCGTCCCCTCACGGAACTGTCTGCTGCGGCCGACCAGGTGTGTCAGGACGTACGGGCCACCCACCTCCGCAAGGCCGCGAAAGACCTGCCGCCGCTCCTCGCGGAACTCACCGTACTGGCCCGGACGCGACCCTCCACGGCGACATGGCAGGCCCTCGCCTCCACCTGTCGTACGGCCCATGACGTGGCGTTGAAGGTGGGGTACCGGGACCTGGCCACGGTCGCCCTCGACCGCATGGGCTGGGCCGCCGAGCGCGCGTCGGACCCCTGCCTCGCCGCGATCCGCCACTACAAACGTGCCCTCGGACACAAGACCTCTGAGTACGACCTGGGGCGCCGGCTCGTCCAGACCGGCCATGAACTGCTCGACGGCGAGCGTTCACGAGAAGCCCTGGTCGTCGCTGGGCAACTGCATCTCGGTGCTTCCGCGGTGGCGGCCCGCTCTGGCGACGCCCCCGCGGTCGCCCGGCACATCGCCGCAGCCCGCGAACTGGCGACGCGTGTCGGTGGCGAGGCCCCGGAAGTGCACTGGCTCTCCTTCGGCCACATGAACGTCGCCCTGCACGAGCTGGGCGCTTCGATCACCCTTCGGCAGTTCGACGCAGCCTCGGTCCAGGCCCGGCGGATCAAACTGCCGCCGTCGACGCTCACGTCCCGGCGTGCACGCTTCCTGGTCGACCGGGCAGTGGTCGACATGGAGACCGGCCGCGCGGATCGCGCGCTGCAACACCTGGCCGACGCACGGCGCGCAGCTCCCGAGCAGACGAGGTACCACCCTGGAACACGCGACGCCATCACGGGCCTCCTCCACACGACTCGCCGTACTCCCGCCATGCTGAGCCACATGGCCGCGTGGATCGGCTTGTAGGGCGCCCACAGCATTCACAGCGCTCACAGAACGGTGAGCGTTGCGCCCCTTCCCGTGGCCCACCCTGGCTGCATGCCAGAGCAGCAGATCAGCGGCCCTCCGCAGCCCGTATGCGCCTACTGCCCCAAGCCCGGCGCCGACGTATGTGTCCGTACCCTGCCCAGCACATCGGGCCCGGACCGGGCGGTCCTCGCACATCGCGCGTGCGCCGAAACCCGGGGCGTACGGCCGCTGTACGAGCTGGTGGTCCCGGCCGGGTCCGCCCGGTGAGCGTCCAGTCCGCCCCGCCACCGCGAACGTCCGCCGCCATGACGCGTCCGCCCGCCCTGGCCCTGTGCTGGGATGCGAACCCGGCGGTGCCCACTCGCTGTTGCACCTTCGCACCCGGCCACGTGGGCGACCATTTCCACGAATACTCGGAGACCCGTTGGCCGTTACGGGTGGGCGCGACCGACGAGCGCGGCCTGCTGACGGTGTCCGACGCCCTGCGCGACCGCTGATCTCCGCCCGCTGCCCACGACCGACCGGCGGGGACGGCGTAGCGGGCGGCCACCAGCACCCCGCCACATCCCCACCATTTATGCAGGAGGAGAAGATGAGCGATCCCATGGCCGACGGGGGCAAGCACGGCGGCGAGCCGTCCGACAAGCCCTGGACACCGCCGCCCACCCCGCCGTCCCCGGACGGCTCCGGCCCGGGGAAATACGCCGACAATGACAGGAGCTGATGTGACCACCGCCCGCTCGGGCGGGCACGCCGCCCTCGTGGAGTACCTCTACGGGCGCGGCCTGCTCGACGAATCATGGCGCGCTGTCTGGCACGCCGTCCCGCGCGCGCCCTTCATCCCGTGCCGCGCATGGCGCCAAGGCCCTACGGCGTGCGAGCCGCTGACCACCGAGGCTGAGCGCCTGGCTCTCATCCACTCCGACGAGCCGGTCGTCATCCAGGTCGACGACGGCGAGGCCGATGGCCCTGGCATCGCCACATCGAGCAACTCGCAACCCTCGATGGTCGCCCGGATGCTGCGACTCCTGCTGGTCGAGCCCGGCCGGCGCGTGCTCGAGATCGGCAGTGCGTCGGGGTACGTCGCGGCCCTGCTCTGCCGCCGGCTCGGTGACTCCGCGGTCTACAGCGTCGAGATCGACCCAGGGCTGGCGCACCACGCGGCCGCCGTCCTGCGGGCGACCGGCCATCACCCGAACCTGGCATGTGGCGACGGTGAAGCGGGCTGGTCCGACGAGGCACCCTTCGATCGCGTCCTCGCCACCTGCGCCCTGCGCACGGTGCCGCACCCGCTGGTGCGGCAGCTGGTGCCGGGCGGCATTCTGGTCGCGCCGTTGGCCAGGGACTTCTGGAGCGGTGCGATCGTCCAGCTCACCGCTGACGGCAGCGGGTCGGCCACGGGCCGCTTCCAGGGCAGCGCCTCGTACATGCCGATGCGCTCCCATCGGCCGGCCCCGCCTCCGCCAGTCGCCGAGACGACATGTCGACCGACAATCGTGACCATCGACCCTCGCCAATTGTTGTCACTCGGCTTCGCGCTCTACGCGGGCGCCCGCCTGCCGGGAGTACGCATGGTGCACGTGACGCGGCCCGACGGCGCGCAGGTGTGGCTCCAGGACGAGCACGGTGCTGCCGCCACGGTGAGCACGGGTGAGGCCGCGTACGAGTACGGGGCGCGCTGCCTGTGGCAGGAAGCGGAGCGCGTACACGCCGAGTACATCGCCCTCGGCTCGCCCGGGGTCCACGACTTCGGCCTCACCGTGACCGCGCACGCACAACAGGTGTGGTTGCACCAGCCGGGCGCGGTCGTCCGGCCCGCACCGGCACGCGAACCGGCCTCATAGAGTGCGGGACCCGCGCCCCGCCCCCCCGCTCACCCCCGCCCCCCTCACCCCACCCGCCGGTAGCGGCGCTCCGGTCTGCCCGTGCCGCCGTAGCGGAGGGTGACTTCGGCGCGGCCCGTGCCGGCGAAGTACTCCAGGTAGCGGCGGGCGCTCACGCGGGACAGGGAGCCCGCCTCCGCGCACTCCGCCGCCGACAGGCCCGCGGGGTGGTCGCGCAGGATGCGCTCCACCAGTTCGGCGGTGTGCGCGGCGAGGCCCTTGGGCAGCTCGCGCGAACCCGGCGGGCGGGTGCCGAAGATGTGGTCGACGTCCTCCTGGCGCGCCTCCTCCAGCGCGTCCAGGCGGGTGCGCACCCCGGCCACGTGCAGCAACTGCTCGCGCAGCGCCGCCTGGCTGAACGGTTTGATCAGGTAGTGCAGGGCCCCGGCGCGCAGCGCCGAGCGGATCGTGCCCGCGTCCCGGGCCGCCGTGATGAACAGCGCGTCCACCCCGTGCCCCGCCGTCCGCAGGGCACGCAGCACCCCGATCCCGTCCATGTCGGGCAGGTAGATGTCCAGCAGGACGACGTCCGGGCGCAGCGCCTCGGCCGCCCGCAGCGCCTCGGCGCCGCTGTGCGCCACCCCGACGACCGTGAAGCCGTCCATCGCGGACACATAGCGGCTGTGCAGCTTGGCGACCATGAAGTCGTCGTCCACCACCAGCACCTTCGTCACCGGCGACAGGCTAGGTCCCGACCACAACGACCACAACGTCCGTTGATTGCGGAAGGGAGACAGCTTCTTAACGCACGGGCAACATGTGGGCCACCTCACAGATACGTCCGTACGAAAGGCGGCACACGTGCGATTGCGCACCCCCCTCGCCCTGCTCGGGGCGGCGCTGCTGGTGCTCGTGGGGCCGCCGCTGCTCGCACCCGGCAGCGGCTCCGGCACCGGCACCCAGATCCCCGGCCTGCGGTTCATGGTCCCCAACACCCCCGGCGGCGGGTACGACATCACGGCGCGCACCGCGGCCAGGAACGCCGAGGACGCCGGGCTCACCCACGACGTCGAGGTGTTCAACCTGCCCGGCGCCGGCGGCACCGTCGGCCTGACCCGGCTCGTCGGCGAGCACGGCAACGGCAGGCTCGCCATGTCCATGGGCCTCGGCGTCGTCGGAGCCGTACACACCAACAAGACCCCGGCGACCCTCGCCGACACCACACCCATCGCCCGGCTCACCGAGGAGCAGGACATCGTGGTCGTCGCCAAGGACTCCCCGTACCGGACGGTCCAGGACCTGCTCGCCGCCTGGAAGAAGGACCCGGCGGGGCTGCCCGTCGGCGGCGGGTCGTCCCCGGGCGGACCCGACCACCTGGCGCCCATGCTGATGGCGCAGGCCGCCGGGATAGCCCCCCGGTCGGTGAACTACGTCCCCTTCGACGGCGGCGGCGAGCTGCTCGCGTCGATCCTCGGCAACAAGGTCGCCTTCGGGGTCTCCGGCGTGGGCGAGTACCTCGACCAGATCGAGGCGGGCGAACTGCGTCTCCTCGCCGTCACCGGCCCCAAGCGCGTCCCCGGGCTCGACGCCCCGACCCTCCGTGAGGCGGGCCTGGACACCGACTTCACCAACTGGCGCGGCATCGTCGCCCCGCCCGGCCTGACCCGCGCCGAGCGCGACAAGCTCATCGGCCTCGTCGAGGAGCTGCACGCGTCGAAGGAGTGGCGGGCCTCCCTGAAGAAGAACGGCTGGAGCGACGCCTTCCTGTCCGGCGACGCGTTCGGCGACTTCCTCGACGAGCAGGACGAACGCGTCGACTCCGTCCTGAAGGAGCTGGGACTGTGAGCACACCTGGCACACCGAGCACCACACGCCGCGCCTGGCTGCGCGAACACTCCGAACTCGGCGTCAGCCTGCTGCTCCTCCTCCTCGGCGTCCTCGTCCTCACCGACGCGCTGACGATGGACGTGGCGGCGGGACAGCGCGGCCCCGTCGGCCCCGCCACCGTCCCCGTCGTCGTCGGCACGGGCCTCCTCGCCGTCGCCGTCCTCCTCGCCGTCGACGTCCTGCGCGGCGGCCGCGGCGAGGCCGAGGGCGGCGAGGACGTCGACCTGTCCGAACCCGGCGACTGGCGCACCGTCCTGCTGCTCGCCGGGGTGTTCCTCGGCGGCGCCGTCCTCATCGGCCCGGCCGGCTTCCCCGTCGCCGGCGCGCTGATCTTCTGGGGCTCCGCGTACGCCCTCGGCAGCCGCCGCCCCGACCGCGACCCGCTGATCGCGGCCGCCCTCTCCCTCGCCACCTACCTCGT
The DNA here is from genome assembly GCF_009739905.1 of Streptomyces ficellus. Lineage (NCBI taxonomy): Bacteria > Bacillati > Actinomycetota > Actinomycetes > Kitasatosporales > Streptomycetaceae > Streptomyces > Streptomyces ficellus. The sequence continues at coordinate 5,881,026 of NZ_CP034279.1, forward strand.
CTTCACCCACCTCCTGGGCGTCCCGCTCCCCGGCGGCCCCCTGACGGGAGTGCTCTGATGGACTCGTTCACGTCCCTCGTCGACGGCTTCGGCACCGCGCTGACACCGGTCAACCTGCTGTGGGCGGCGATCGGGGTGCTCCTCGGCACGGCCATCGGCGTCCTGCCCGGCATCGGCCCGGCCATGGCGGTCGCGCTGCTGCTGCCCGTGACGTACGGCCTCGAACCCACCGGCGCGTTCATCATGTTCGCCGGCATCTACTACGGCGCGATGTTCGGCGGCTCCACCACGTCCATCCTGCTCAACACCCCCGGCGAGAGCGCCGCCGTCGTCGCCGCCATCGAGGGCAACCCGATGGCCAAGGCGGGCCGCGGCGCCCAGGCCCTCGCCGCGGCCGCGGGCGGACACTTCGCGGGCGGCCTCATCGGCACCGTCCTGCTCGTCGCCCTCGCCCCGACCGTCGCCGCGCTGGCCGTGGACATCGGCGCGCCCGACTACTTCGCCATCATGGTGCTGGCGTTCATCGCCGTGACGTCCGTCCTCGGCTCGTCCCGCATCCGCGGGCTCGCCTCGCTGCTCGTCGGCCTCACCCTCGGCCTCGTCGGGCTCGACCAGATGACCGGCCAGCAGCGCCTCACCTTCGGCTCGCTCCAGCTCGCCGACGGCATCGACGTCGTCATCGTCGCCGTCGGCCTCTTCGCCATCGGCGAGGCCCTGTGGGTCGCGGCACACCTGCGGCGCGGCGGCGCCGACGCGATCCCCGTCGGCAGGCCCTGGCTCGGCAGGGACGACGTCCGGCGCACCTGGAAACCATGGCTGCGCGGGCCGCTGATCGGCTTCCCCTTCGGCGCCATCCCGGCCGGCGGCGCCGAGATTCCCACGTTCCTGTCGTACGTCACCGAGAAGCGGCTGTCGAAGCACCGGGACGAGTTCGGGCGCGGCGCCATCGAAGGCGTCGCCGGACCGGAGTCCGCCGCCTCCGCCTCCGCGGCCGGCACCCTCGTGTCGATGCTGACGCTCGGCCTGCCCACCACCGCGGTCGCCGCCGTGATGCTCGCCGCCTTCCAGCAGTACGGCATCCAGCCCGGCCCGCTGCTCTTCGAACGCGAACCCGACCTCGTGTGGGGCCTGATCGCCTCCCTCTTCGTCGGGATGGTGCTGCTCCTCGCGCTGAACCTGCCGCTCGCGCCCGTCTGGGCCAAGCTGCTGCGCGTCCCGCGCCCCTACCTGTACGCCGGGATCCTGTTCTTCGCGGCGACGGGCGCCTACGCGGTCGGCGGCGAGGCGCTGGACCTGGTCCTGCTGCTGCTCATCGGCCTCATCGGGTTCGGCATGCGCCGTTACGGCCTGCCGGTGCTGCCCGCCGTGATCGGCGTCATCCTCGGCCCGGCCGCCGAACAGCAGCTGCGCCGCGCGCTCCAGATCAGCGACGGGAGCGTCACCGGGCTGGTGAACACCCCGTTCTCGGTGACCGTCTACGCGGTGATCGCCGTCCTGCTGGCCTGGCCGCTGCTGAAGAAGGCGGTGACCCGCCGCCGTAACGTGTCGGCATGACCGACCATCGCATCCGCCCGGCGACCGCCGGCGACGTTCCCCGGGTGAAGGCCGTGACCGACGCGGCCTACCAGCCCTACATCGAGCGGATCGGCCGTGTGCCGGGCCCGATGGAGGCCGACCACGCGGCGGAGGTCGCCGCGGGGAGGGTGTTCGTCGCCGGCGACCCGGCGGTCGGCCTCGTGGTCCTGCGAACCGGGGCCGACCACCTGTACCTCGACAACGTCGCCGTCCACCCGGAGGTGCGGGGCACCGGCCTCGGCCGCCGCCTGCTCGCCTTCGTGGAGGAGCGGGCCCGCGAGCTGGGCCTGCCCGAGGTGCGGCTCCTGACACACCGGCTGATGCGGGAGAACCAGGCCATGTACGCGCGGTACGGGTACGAGGTCGACGAGCCGCGCACCGCGGACGACCCCGAGCGGGTCCACTACCGCAAGCCGGTCGCCTGACTCGCCCCCGGCAGGCGGCCCGCGCGGGCCAGGGCCTCCAGGGCGTCCAGGGCCTCGCGGGCCGCCGTCGCCGCGGCCGGGTCCCGGTCGGCCAGCCCGCTCGCGGCGAACTCCTCCTCGTCCAGGCGCAGGACCTCGGTGCCGTCCGCGGACACCCACAGGTCGAGGTCCAGGTCCTCCACGACCACCGCGTCCCGGCCGACGAGGACGGGCCGGGTGACGTCGCAGTACCAGCCCTTCAGGGCGCCGTCCCCGCCGCGCACCTCCTTCACCGCGTACCACCGGTTCCGCCAGTAGTGCTCGGTGAACACGTCGCCGGGCTCGAAGCGCACGAAGCCGAAGTCCCGCACCCCGTCCGCCGCCCACGGGGCACGGACCGTGAGGCGGACACCGTCGTCGGCCACGACGTCCGCCGGGTACGAGATCTTCGTCCGCCCGGCCTTGACGAGACGCACCTCAACCGAGCGTGCGGACATGCCGGACCTCCGTCGCGCAGACCTCGTACCCGAACCACTTGTTGATCGCCAGCATCGGGCCGTTCGCACCGTCGTTGCAGGTGTACGCGTCGGTACAGCCCGCCGCGCGGGCCCGGCGCAGCGAGTCGGTCTTGGCGAGCTTCGCCAGGCCCCGCCCCCGGTGGGCGCGCAGCGTGCCGGTCATGCCCGACACGTACCGCGTCCCGCCGTCCGTGAACGCGGCGGTGTAGGCCGCCACCTCACCGTCCACGGTCACGACCGTCGAGAGGTCGCGGTCCAGCAGGGGGTTGTTCCAGGTGTGGCGGATCCAGTCCTCGTAGTCGTCGAAGTCCGTGGCGATGTCGCTCGGCTCGTCCGCCGTCGCCTCCGCGTCGGCGACGAACATCGGGCGCGGGTCCGCCTCGTAGTCGGCGGCGGTACGCAGCGCGACGCCGGGCGGGAGCGTCCCGGGCAGCTCGGGCAGGTCCGTGCCCGTCAGGTCGAGGCGCTGGAAGTGCGAGGACCGGGTGGGCCGGTAGCCCCGCTTCTCCGCGAACCCCAGGCTGCCCGGCTCGTCCATCACATAGGCGTACAGCGAGGTCGCGCCCTCGGCCGCCAGGTGCTCCTCCGCGGTCCGCAGCAGCAGGCCGCCCGCGCCGTGTCCCCGGTGGTCGGGGTGGACGTGCGGGGTGGCGTAGGCCTGGCCGGGCTCGCTGCTGTCGTAGGCGACGCCGACGTAGGCCGTCCCGACGACCTCACCGTCCTTCTCGGCGACCAGCAGGCGGAACTTCGCCGCCGGGTTGAAGTTGTCGACGTCGAAGAGCACCGAACGCGGCGTCGCCACCTGGAACGGTATGCACGCCTGCCGGGACCTGCTCACGGCCTCGGCGTCCTCGGGGCGGAAGTCCCGCACGATCACAGTCATGGAGCCGCACGGTACGCGCGGCGCCACGCGAACGCCTCCCAATTTCCCCGGTCTGGGGGACAATCGGCCCGTGACCTTGAAGATCTCCATCGACGCGGGTTCCTCCACCGCCCCCTACGAACAGCTGCGCGCGCAGATCTCCGACCAGGCCCGGTCGGGCCGGCTTCCCGTCGGCCACAAACTGCCGACCGTCCGGGGCCTCGCGGAGGAGCTCGGCCTCGCCGCCAACACGGTCGCCAAGGCCTACCGGGTGCTGGAGACCGACGGGGTGATCGAGACGCGCGGCCGCGCCGGGACGTTCGTCGCCGCCGCCCGCGACGCCGCCGCCCGCCAGGCGGCCACGGCCGCCGCCGCGTACGCCGCCGAGGCCCGCCGCCTCGGCCTCACCCGCGCCGACGCACAGGCCGCCGTCACGGACGCACTGCGCGCCGCGTACGGGGACTGAGCCGGGTACGTGTCTTCCCCGCGGGGGCCCGCGGTCGGAAGGCGACCGGCGGCGGGAGCGGCGTCAGGCCCGCCGACCCGTCCCCGCGCGCCCGCGACCCGGCTACAAGTACAGCCCCGCGTCCGCGCCGTGGGTCTGGTCCGGGATGGACGCGGGGCCCGTGCCGCGTCGTAGGGCGTACAGCTCCGCCAGCGTCGCGCCGTCGCGTCCGACGCCCTCCTCGGTGCCGAGCCACGTCACCGCCTCCGCCCGGGTCAGCGGGCCGACCTCGATGCGGGCCAGGCAGCGGCCGGGGCGGACCACCGCCGGGTGCAGGCGCTCGAGGTCCTCGTTGGTGGTGACGCCGACGAGGACGTTGCGGCCCTGCCCGAGCAGACCGTCCGTCAGGTTCAACAGCCGCGACAGCGCCTGGCCCGCCGTGTGCCTGGCCTCGCCGCGGATCAGCTCGTCGCAGTCCTCCAGGAGCAGCAGCCGCCACCGGCCGTTCGCCGTGCCCTCGTCCTCGCCGATCGCGATGTCCATCAGGTAGCCGACGTCGTTGAACAGGCGCTCCGGGTCCAGCACGCAGTCCACCTGGCACCAGTCCCGCCACGACCGCGCCAGCGTGCGCAGCGCCGACGTCTTGCCCGTGCCGGGCGGGCCGTGCAGCAGGAGCAACCGGCCCGCGATGTCGTCGGGCGTGACCTTCATCAGCCGGTCCATCGCCCCGGCCACCGGGGCCGTGTAGTTGGGCCGCACCTCCTCCCACGAGCCGGCGGCAATCCGCCGGGTCGTGCGGTGCGGGCCGCGGCGCGGCGACACGTACCAGAAGCCCATGGTCACGTTGTCCGGCTGCGGCTCCGGGTCGTCCTTCGCCCCGTCCGTCGCCTGCTTCAGCACCCGTTCGGCCAGGTCCGCCCCGGTGGCGGTGACCGTCACGTCGGCGCCCCGGTTCCAGCGGGAAACCAGCAGCGTCCAGCCGTCGCCCTGGGCGAGCGTGGCGCTGCGGTCGTCGTCACGGGCGGTGCGCAGCACCTCGGCACCCGGCGGGAGCAGGGTCGCGCCGGGTTTGACGCGGTCCAGGTTCGCGCTGTGCGCGTACGGCTGCTCGCCCGTCGCGAAGCGCCCGAGGAACAGCGCGTCGACGACGTCGGCGGGGGAGTCGCTGTCGTCGACGGTGAGCCGGATCGGCAGGGCCTCATGAGGGTTGGCAGACATGCGCCCCATGATCGGGCACACCCGTTCTCCCCGCACGGTGTTTATGTGCGTGTTCGAACCAGTCGGGCGGGCGGCGTGCGGACCGGGTGGCGTCGTCTCGCCAAAGGAACCGCCGCACGGGTGAGTTGCCCCCACAATTCCGGATATCCGGCCTCGAGCGTGAGCAGACTTCGACTGGGCGTCAGCTGACCGCCACGCGCGGATATTGGCATGGACACCGCAAGATGCTACGAACTTTTCAGGCAGAAAGCCTGCTAAAGGGAGGTTCCATGAAACTGTCCCGAGCCGCGGCACTCCCCACCTCACTGCTCCTCGGCGCCGTCCTGACCCTCACCGGGGCGGGCGCGGCGCAGGCCGACTCGTCGGCCGCAGCCCTCGACTACGTGGCCCTCGGCGACTCCTACTCCTCCGGGGTCGGCGCCGGCAGCTACGACGGCGCGAGCGGCGACTGCAAGCGCAGCACCAAGGCCTTCCCCAGGCTCTGGGCCGCCGCCAACTCCCCCTCGTCCTTCGCCTTCACCGCATGTTCGGGCGCCCGTACGAACGATGTGACGGCAGGCCAGCTCGGCCCGCTGTCCTCCGCCACCGACCTCGTCTCCGTCACCATCGGGGGCAACGACGCCGGGTTCGCCGACGTCATGACCACCTGCGTCCTCCAGTCCGAGGCCACCTGCATCGCCCGCGTCAACGAGGCGAAGCGGTACGTCGACACCACCCTGCCCGGCCGGCTCGACTCGGTGTACTCGGCGATCAGATCCAAGGCGCCCTCGGCCGAGGTCGTCGTACTCGGCTACCCCCGCTTCTACAAGATCGGCGGCAGCTGCCTCGCCGGTCTGAGCGAGAACGAGCGTCGTGCCATCAACAGCGGCGCCGACCACCTCAACGCGGCGACCGCCAAGCGCGCCGCCGACCACGGCTACACCTGGGCCGACGTCGTCCCCGCCTTCACCGGCCACGAGATCTGCTCGGGCGCGTCCTGGTTGCACAGCGTCAACTGGCTCAACATCGGCGAGTCCTACCACCCCACCGCCGCCGGACAGTCCGGCGGATACCTGCCCGCCTTCAGGGCCGCGCTGTAAGGGCCCCGCGGCACCGTCCCGTTGGGGTCCGCCGGTGGGCGGCCCCCGATGGGACACCCGTTCAACTCGCGCTGATACAGCTCGTATTCGGAGGGTAGTCGTCAACCCTCGTACATGTGTGGTGAATCCCGCCACCGGGATACACGAGTGTGATGCGGGGACGATAGGGTTAATCTGCAGCGGCCGGGTGCCCTCGTACGGGTGGGGAGTGACATGGAACAGATAACGGTGCGCAGCAGGCCTCGGGTGCCTGCGATCACATGCGGGAGCAGCGCGACCAGCACGCGCCTCGACCGTCATCTCTCGGTGCTGGGCGGCCCGGCCGTCCCGCAGCGTGAGGCGGCCGAAGCCACGCTGCTCATGCGGGAGTTGACGACGCGTGATGTCGCCCACACCCGCACGAGCAAGAGCGCGCGCGTCAGGCTCTTCGCGCCACTGCGCCGACTGCGTCGCTCGCTCTTCGGCAACCACGCCTGACCGGGGCGGCCCACCGCCCCGGCGGGCTCACCCGCCCGCCGTCACCCGGAGTAACCGGTCGGCCGTGACGTGCCGTCCGCAACGTGCCGGCCGTACCGCCGGCCGTCACCCGCCGACCGCCCCCGTCGCCGCCGCCCCGCCCCGTCAGGCCACCACGCCCTCCCGTCGCAGCGCCGCCCGCTCGTCGTCCGGCACGCCCAGCTCCCGCAGCACCGCGTCCGTGTGCTCACCCAGGGCCGGGACCGCGCCCATCCGCGCCTCCGGACCGCCCGGGAGCGTGACCGGGGGCAGCAGGGCCCGCAGCGGCCCCACTTCGGTGCCCACCTCCCGCCAGCGGTCCCGCGCCGCGAGCTGCGGGTGCGCCGCCACGTCCTCGACCGTGTTGAGGCGGGCGCACGCGATGCCCGCCGCCTCCAGGCGGCCGACCGCCTCGGCCGTCCCCAGCAGGGCCAGCGCCCGGCCCACCACCGCGTCCGTCTCCTCCCGGTGCGCCACCCGCGCGGTGTTCGTGGCGTACGCCGGATCGTCGCCCAGCTCCGGCCGCCCGAGCACCCGTTCCGCGAGCCGCCGCCACTCGCGGTCGTTCTGCACCGACAGCAGCACCTGCCCCCCGTCGGCGGTCGGGTACGCGTCGTACGGGGCGATGACGGCGTGCGCGACCCCCGTGCGCGCCGGAGTCCCACCCCCGTGCATCCCGTGGTGCAGCGGGTGGCCCATCCACTCGGCGAGCGACTCCAGCATGGAGATCTCCACCGGCCCGCCCCGTCCCGTCGTGGCCCGCCGCAGCAGCGCGGCCAGCACCCCCGAGAAGGCGTACATCGCCGCCGCGACGTCCGCCGCCGGGATCCCCGCCTTGACCGGCTGCTCCGGCGTCCCGGTCACCGACACCAGGCCCGCCTCGCACTGGACGAGCATGTCGTACGCCCGCTTGTGCGCGTACGGCCCGCCCGCCCCGTACCCGGAGATGTCCACCGCGACCAGCCGCTCGTCGGCCGCGCACAGGGTGGCCGCGTCCAGGCCGAGCCGGGCCGCCGCGCCCTGGGCCAGGTTCTGCACGAACACGTCGGCGCCGGCCACCAGCCGCCGGACGACGTCGAGGCCGCGCGGGTCCTTCAGGTCCACCGCCACCGACTCCTTGCCCCGGTTGCACCAGACGAAGTGCGAGGCCAGGCCCGCCGCCGCGGTGTCGTAGCCACGGGCGAAGTCACCGCCGTCCGGGCGCTCGATCTTGATGACCCGGGCGCCCAGGTCGGCGAGCTGGCGGGTGGCGAACGGCGCCGAGACGGCCTGCTCCACGGCGACGACGGTGATGCCCTCCAGGGGGAGGGGCAGCGGCTGTGTGCTCATGCAGCCGTGCCTATCGTGTACGTGCCACCTTTGTCACCCCCTCCTGGGGAGCCGGCAGCCGGCAGTCGGCCCGTCACCGGTCAGAGGCCGCGTACCTGCGCACGGCGAGGGGCACGCACACCGCCAGCAGGACCAGGGACCAGCCCACCGCCCCCGCCACCGGGTGGGCGACCGGCCAGGCGGCGTCCGCCGGGACGGGCGCGTTGCCGAAGAGGTCCCGTACCGCCGTCGTGACCGCCGAGATCGGGTTCCACTCGGCGACCGTCCGCAGCCAGCCCGGCATGCCCTCGGTCGGGATGTACGCGTTCGACAGCAGCGGCAGCATGAACGTGGCGCTGCCCAGCTGCCCCGCCGCCTCCTCGCTCCGCGAGGCGAGCCCGAGCAGTATCCCGGCCCAGGTGGCCGCGAACCTCAGGAGCAGCAACAGCCCGAAGGCGCCCACCGCTTCCAGCGGGCCGCCCTCGATCCGCCAGCCCATCGCCAGGCCCACCAGGATCAGCGGCACCAGCCCGGCGGTGGTCGTCACCAGGTCGGCGACCGCCTGGCCCAGCGGCACCGCCGCCCGGCTCATCGGCAGGGTGCGGAAGCGGTCCATCACGCCCCGGTGGGAGTCCTGGGCGGCGGTGAACATCCCGGTCATGACCCCGTTCGCGGCCGTCGCGACCAGCATCCCCGGCACCAGGTACGCGCGGTAGGCGTCGCCCGGCATGGCGAGCGCGCTGCCGAGGACGTACCCGAAGAAGAGCAGGAAGACGATCGGCATGGTCTGCGTCAGCACCAGCAGCGCCGGGGCGCGCCTGGTCCGCTGGAGGTGACGGCCGGTCATGGCCGCCCCGTCGTGGACGAGCGCGGTCATGCGGCGGCCTCCTGCCGGGCGGTGAGGCGCAGGAACACCTCGTCGAGGGTGGGCGGGCGGAGGGAGGCGTCGACGACGAGGACGCCCGCCGCGTCGAGTTCGCGCACGATGCGGGGGAGGGTGAGGGTCCGGTCCGTGGTGACGGCCCCGGCGGTGCGGGTCTCCGCGTCCAGGGCCGGCCGCGAGCCGGTGAGCTGGTCCAGGACGGCCGCCGCGGCGGGCAGGCCGGCCGGGTCGGCGACGACGACCTCGGCGTACGCGCCGATCGTCGCCTTGAGTTCGGCGGGTGTCCCGCTGTGGGCGGCCCGTCCCTCGTCGATCAGGACGATCTCGTCGGCGAGCTGGTCGGCCTCCTCCAGGTACTGCGTGGTGAGGAGCACGGTCGTGCCCGTGGACGCCAACCCCCGTACGGCGTCCCACACGGCGCTGCGGCTCTGCGGGTCCAGGCCGGTGGTGGGCTCGTCCAGGAACAGCACCGCGGGCCGGGCGAGCAGGCCGGCGGCCAGGTCCAGGCGGCGGCGCATGCCACCGGAGTAGGTGCGGGCGGGCCGGCCGGCCGCGCCCGTCAGGCCGAACCGTTCCAGGAGTTCGTCGGCGCGGGAGCGCGGTACGCGCAGCAGCCGGGCGAACAGCCGCAGGTTCTCGGCGCCCGACAGCTCGCCGTCGACGGAGGCGTACTGGCCGGTGACGCCGATGCGGCGGCGTACGGCGGCGGGCTCGCGGACCACGTCGTGGCCCGCGACCCGGGCGCTGCCGGAGTCGGGTGCCGTGAGCGTCGTCAGGACCCGCACGGCGGTGGTCTTGCCGGCGCCGTTCGGTCCGAGCACCCCGCAGACCGCGCCTTCGGGGACGGCGAGGTCGAGGCCGCGCAGGGCGCGGACGTCTCCGTAGCGCTTCTCCAGACCCTCACTAAGTACAGCGTACGTAGTTGTCATGGGTCGACCGTACCTCACTACGTACGCTGTACGTAACTACGATGGTGGGCGAGGTGATGATCCATGGCGGGCCGAGCGGCCGAACCGGAAGTGATCTGGGCGCGCCCCGAGCGGACGGGCCGTGGCCCCAGGCCGGCGCACAGCCGTGCCGACATCGCGGCGGCGGCGGTGCGGATCGCGGACGCCGACGGCATCGACGGCGTGTCCATGCGGCGCGTGGCGGCCGAGCTGGGCTGCGGCACGATGTCGCTCTACAACTACGTGACCGGCAAGGCCGACCTGTACGAGCTGATGGTCGACGCGGTGAGCGGCGAGTACGAGCTGCCGGACGCGCCCAGCGGTGACTGGAAGGCGGACATGCTGGCGCTGGGCCGCCAGACCCGGGCCATCATGCACCGGCACCCGTGGCTCACCCGGGTCATGTCGACCGTCTACGGCTTCAGCCCCAACGCCCTCCGCTATCTCGAGTTCTGCCTCGGCTGCCTGGCCCCGCTGGACGTGCCGGGCGGCGCCAAGATGGAACTGATCGCGATGGTCAACGGCACCGCCCTGGTCACCGTCGCCAATGAACTGGCCATGGCCGAGCGCAGCCGCTCCCTGCCGTGGTCCGAGGAACGGGAACAGGCCGTGCGCGCGGCCTATCTGGGGCGGGAGGTGGCGAGCGGGGCCTATCCGCGCCTGGCCGCACTCCTCGCCGAGGCACCGGCGCCGGAAGCCCCCGACAAAGCCTTCGACCGCGCTATGCGGCGACTGCTGGACTCCTTCGGCTGACACGGGAGCAGCCGTCGGCCGTGGTGGCGTCCGCGGCCGTTGGCGCCCGTGGCGGGGGTCAGAGCAGGGACAGTTGCCCCTCCGGGCCCTCTTCCGCGCGGTCCAGGACCGAGGCGGGGCGCCGTGCCGACCCGGGGGCGGGGAGGATGCCGGCCGAGTGGAGGGTGGTGCGGGTGAGGAGGTCGGTGCCGGACAGGTCCGGGCGCTCCGACTCCAGTTGGGCCTGGAGCGCGAGCACGGTGATCAGCTCCAGCAGGTCGGACGTCCACTCCTGCGGCCACGCGGCCGGGCGGATCGCCTCGAGGGTGCCCGGTTCGGCGGGGGAGGTGCGGTGCCCGAACCAGAGTTCCAGCATCCGCACGCCGCCCACCCGGTAGTCCCAGGCCTCCGCCGGCACGGGGGAGATCCGGCCGCCGTCGCCGACCAGCAGCGCCTCGTCCTCCGCGTCGTACGCGAGCGTCGCCGGCCGTGCCGGGAGCGCCGCGCGGACGTAGGGGCGCCGCCCGCCGGGCAGCCGGGGGCGCCGACCGCTCCGGGCGCCGCGCAGCTGGACGTCCGTCATACGGTGGCCCAGCGCCACGCCCGACGCCCAGACGTCCGGGTCGGCGGGCAGCGGGACGGCGCACCCGGCGGGGGCGGGCCGGGCGGCGGCCACCGCCCACGCCAGCAGGTCCGCGGGGGCGACCCCGGCCCCGTACCGCTCGCTCAACAGCTCCAGCAGGCCGGGCGTGACGTTCGGCTCCCGCCCGCCGGGGCGCCGGTACAGCGGGCGGATGCGGCCGGGGCGGCCCGCCGGGGAGCGGCCGTCCGGCAGGGCGGCGGTCACCAGCAGCGCGGGACCCGCGGCCTGCGGCACGTACCCCTGCTCCACCGCGAACAGCTGTCGCTCGTCCGCCACCCGCCACAGCTCCGGGCGGGCCACGTCGATCAGCCGGTGGTCGGGCAGCAGCCACTGCTCGTCGAACGGCCCGTGCGCCAGCCGCACCGGCTCGGGGCACGGGCCCGCCTCCCGCGCGAACCGGGCCGTGACGGTCCGCTGCCCCGGCAGCGCGGCCACCGGCGTCGACAGCGAGCGTGCCCGCGTGGGCCGGAACAGGGCCTCCCGCTCGGCGTGCCCGGGCGCCCCGGCCAGTGCGTCCCAGCGGGCCCGCAGGGTGCGGACGTCCGGGGCGACGACCCACGGCCGCCCCAGCCGCAGCGGCGCCACGGACCAGGGCATCAGGTCGTCGAGCAGGGGCGCGTCATCGGTCACGGGCGGCATGCTAGTGACCGCACGCGGCCCGCCTCCACCACGCCCGCCCGCACCGGCCCGCGTTCAGTCCGCCTCCACGGTGACCGTGAAGGAGAAGCGGTCGCCGCGGTAGCGGATGCGGGCCACGTCCACGACCCGGCCGTCCTCGTCGTACGTCACGCCCGTGTAGTGCAGGATCGGCGACAGCAGCGGGACGTTCAGCAGCTCGGCCGTCTCGGGGTCGGCGAGCCGCGCCTCGACGGTGTCGGTGATCCGGCTGATCCGCACCCCGACCGCGTCCCGCAGCACCTTCGTCATCGGCCACCGTTCCAGGTCGGCCAGGTCGATGCGGGCCGCGACCTCCGGCCGGACGGCGTTCTCGGCCCAGTTCGTCGGCTCGCCGCTCTCGCCGTCGCAGCGCAGCCGCCGGAAGGTGACCACCTGGGTCAGGTCCGGGAAGTGCTCGGCGAGTTCGCCGTGGACCTTGTCCTCGCCGTGGCCGAGGATCGTCGTCCGCTCGCCCGACTGCTGGGCCACGATCGCGTCGATCGAGCCCAGCAGCCGGCGCGGCGCGCTGCGCCGGGCGCCCGGCTCGATGAAGGTGCCGCGCCGCCGGTGCCGGCTGATCAGCCCCTCCGCCTCCAGCTCCTTGAGCGCCTGCCGCATGGTGAGCACGCTGACGCCGTAGTGCGCGGCGAGCTGCTCCTCGGTCGGCAGGCGCAGCGAGGCGTCCGGCGCGCGGCCGAGTATGGAGGCACGCAGGGACTGCGAGACCTGGTACCACAGCGGGAGCTTGCGGTTCAGGACCAGCGAGTCGGGGGCGAAAGCGGTCACGGGTACTCCGTACTACGGCCGAAAGTGGCGCTCAAGACCCTGCCACACGTCGTCGTACCCGCGCTGAAGGTGGTCGGCCTCCACCGCCTGGCCGGTGGCGGTGACGGGCCAGCGCGTCTCGAACATGAACGCCAGGCCGTCGTCGATCTTCTGCGGCTTCAGCTCGGCGGCGCTCGCGCGGTCGAAGGTCTCCCGGTCGGGGCCGTGCGCCGACATCATGTTGTGCAGCGAGCCGCCGCCGGGGACGAAGCCTTCGGCCTTGGCGTCGTAGGCGCCCTCGATGAGGCCCATGTACTCGCTCATCACGTTGCGGTGGAAGTACGGCGGGCGGAAGGTGTCCTCGCCGACCAGCCAGCGCGGTGCGAAGACCACGAAGTCGACGCCCGCGAGACCGGGGGTGTCGGACGGCGCGGTGAGCACCGTGAAGATCGACGGGTCGGGGTGGTCGTAGGAGATGGTGCCGATGACGTTGAAGGCGCGCAGGTCGTAGACGTACGGGACGTGGTTGCCGTGCCAGGCGACGACGTCGAGCGGCGAGTGGGCGTACGTCGCTCTCCACAGGTTGCCGCAGAACTTGTTCACCACCTCCACCTCGCCCTCCACGTCCTCGTACGCGGCGACCGGCGCCCGGAAGTCCCGGGGGTTGGCCAGGCCGTTGGCGCCGATCGGGCCGAGGGCGGGCAGTTCGAAGGGCCGGCCGTAGTTCTCGCACACGTACCCGCGCGCCGTCTCGTCGAGCAGCTCGACGCGGAAGCGGATCCCGCGCGGGACGAGCGCCACCTCCCCGGGGCGGGCGGCGAGCAGGCCGAACTCGGTGCGCAGCAGCAGGCCGCCGCGCTCGGGGACGATCAGCAGCTCCCCGTCGGCGTCGCTGAAGACCCGGTCCATGGAGGCGTTGGCGTGGTAGAGGTGCACGGCCATGCCGGTGCGCTGGGTGACGTCGCCGTTGCCGCCGAGCGTCCACAGACCCGCCAGCCAGTCGGTGCCGGGCGCCGGGTCCGGGAGCGGGTTCCAGCGCAGCCGGTTGGGGTCGGGGACGGTCTCGGTGAAGGGCGCGGTGCGGACGGCACCGTTGCCGGTGCGGACGAACGGCGGGTGGGCGGCCGAGGGGCGGATCCGGTAGAGCCACGAGCGGCGGTTGTGGGGGCGCGGCTCGGTGAACGCGGAGCCGCTGAGCTGCTCGGCGTACAGACCCAGTGGGGCGCGCTGGGGGGAGTTCCGGCCGAGCGGCAGGGCGCCGGGCAGGGCTTCTGAGCTGTGCTCGTTGCCGAAGCCGGAGGAGTACTCCAGCGCGTCGGCGGTCTTCCTCGCCTGTTCGGTGCCGTGGTTCGTCATCGTCGCCCGCTCCTGTCGCTCGACCTGCCCCAACGCAATCCTATGGAAGACCGTAGGATTCCGCGCGGCCCACGTCAACGGGGGTGGGCCTTGGACGCGCCCCGGGCCGTGCGGGTTCCGGCCCCGGCGGCCGGTCCGGCGGGCGGGTTCCGGCCGGCGGCGGCCGGTCCGGGCGGCGAGGTTCGACCCCGGCGGCCGGACCGGACGGCCGGGGTACGGCCCCCGGTGGGCGCGTTCCGGCCCGGCGCGGGTTCCCCGGGGCGATCGCCCTTCCCGGCGAACGGAACCATCGCCGCCATGCCTACCGGTCGGTATGCTCGGGGGTGTCTGCGCGTCAACGCCGCCGCGGCCTCGCCCGCCGCCGCCCCGGGAGGCCTCCATGCCCACCGCCCTGCGTATCTGCCCGCTCTGCGAAGCCACCTGCGGGCTGACCCTCACCCTCGACGGCCCACGCGTCACCTCCACCCGCGGCGACCACGACGACGTGTTCAGCCGGGGCTTCATCTGCCCCAAGGGCGCGTCGTTCGGCGAGCTGGACGCCGACCCGGACCGGCTGCGCGTCCCGCTCGTCCGCGGCGCCGACGGCACCCTGCGGGAGACCGGCTGGCAGGAGGCGTTCGACCTCGTCGCGCGCCGCCTGCCGCCGCTCGTCCAGCGGCACGGCGCCGACGCCGTCGGGGTCGTCCTCGGCAACCCCAACGTCCACACCATGGCGGGCGCGCTCTACCCGCCGCTCCTGCTCGGCGCCCTGCGCACCCGCAGCCTGTTCACCGCGTCCACCCTCGACCAGATGCCCAAACACGTCTCCAGCGGGCTGATGTTCGGCGACGCGTTCGCCATCCCCGTACCCGACCTGGACCGCACCGACCACCTGCTGCTGATCGGCGCCAACCCGCTGGACTCCAACGGCAGCCTGTGCACCGCCCCCGACTTCCCCGGCAGGCTCAAGGCGCTGCGCCGCCGCGGCGGCACCCTCACCGTCGTCGACCCGCGCCGCACCCGCACCGCGCGCCTCGCCGACCGGCACGTCGCCATCCGCCCGGGCGCCGACGCGGCACTGCTCGCCGCCCTCGTCCACGTGCTGTACGAGGAGGGGCTCGCCGCCCCCGGGCCGCTCGCCGAGCACGTCGAAGGCGTCGACGACGTACGGCGGGCCGTCGCCGAGTTCACCCCCGAGGCCGTCGCCGGCGCCTGCGACGTCGACGCCGGCACGATCCGCACCCTCGCCCGCGAGCTGGCGGCGGCGCCCGCGGCGGCCGTCTACGGGCGGGTCGGTGGCAGCACCGTCGTCCACGGCACCCTCACCAACTGGCTCGTCGACGTCCTCAACGTCCTCACCGGAAACCTCGACCGGCCCGGCGGGGCGATGTTCCCGCTCTCCGCCACCACCCCCGCGCCCCGCCCGCCCGGCCCCGGCAAGGGCTTCGCGCTCGGCCGCTGGGCGAGCCGGGTGTCCGGGCACCCCGAGGCGAAGGGCGAACTGCCCATGGCCGCCCTCGCGGAGGAGATCGAGACCCCCGGTGAGGGCCGCATCCGCGCCCTCGTCGCCATCGCCGCCAACCCCGTGCTCTCCGCGCCCGACGGCGACCGCCTCGACCGCGCCCTCGGCGAGCTGGACTTCATGGTGAGCGTCGACCCGTACCTCAACGAGACCTCCCGCCACGCCGATGTGATCCTGCCCCCGCCGCCACCCGCCCAGAGCGCCCACTTCGACTTCGCGTTCAACAACTTCGCCGTCCGCAACCAGGTCCGCCACACCCCCGCGCCCGTCCCCCTGGAGCCGGGCCGCATGGACGAGTGCGAGATCCACGCACGGCTGGTCCTCGCCGCCACCGGCCTCCACGGCGCCGACCCCGCCGCCGTCGACGACACGGCCATCGCCCGCACCCTCGCCAAGGCCGTCACCGAGCCGCACTCACCCGCGTACGGGCAGGACCCCGACGCGTACGCGGCCGGGCTCACCGGCCGCACCGGCGCGGAGCGGCGCCTGGACCTGATGCTGCGCCTCGGCCCGTACGGTCTCACCCTCGACCGGCTCCTGGAGCACCCGCACGGCATCGACCTCGGCCCGCTGAAGCCCCGCGTCCCACAGGTCCTTAGGACCCGCAGCGGCCGTGTCGAACTCCTGCCGGAACCGATCGCCGCCGACCTGACCCGGCTGCGCACCGCCCTGGCCGCCCCCGGTGACGCCCTCGTCCTCGTCGGCCGCCGCCACCTCCGCTCCAACAACAGCTGGATGCACAACCTCCCCTCCCTCAACCGCGGCACCAACACCTGCACCCTCCAGGTCCACCCCGAGGACGCGGCCCGCCTCGGCCTCACCGACGGCGAGCCCGCCCGCGTCAAGGCGGAGGGCGGCGAGCTTCAGGCGCCCGTCGAGGTCACCGACACGGTGCGCAGGGGAGTGGTGAGTCTGCCGCACGGCTGGGGGCACGACCGGCCGGGGACCCGTACCGCGGTCGCCTCGAAACGCCCCGGGGTCAACGTCAACCAGCTCCTGGACGGGACCCGGCTCGACCCCCTGTCCGGCACCGCCGTCCTCAACGGCTTCCCCGTCGAGGTGTCACCGGCGCACGACGACCGCCTCTGAGCAGGGGTTTTGCTCGTATTGCTCACACGTCAACATCTTGTTAACCGCTGAACGAGGCACCTAACGTCGTCCGCACCGCCGCCCCCCGGTGGAGTTCAAGGGTGAACGTTAGGTGTCCTCCATGCTGACAGTCCTCGGCTTCGCCATGATCGCGACCTTCCTGGTGCTGATCATGATGAAGAAGATGTCGCCGATCGCGGCGCTGGTCCTCATCCCCGCCCTCTTCTGCGTCCTCGTGGGACAGGGCGCACAGCTCGGCGACTACGTCCTCGAAGGCGTCGGCAACCTCGCGCCCACCGCCGCGATGCTGATGTTCGCCATCGTCTACTTCGGCGTGATGATCGACGTGGGCCTGTTCGACCCGATCGTCCGGGGCATCCTGCGCTTCTGCAAGGCCGACCCGATGCGGGTCGTGGTCGGTACGGCCGTCCTCGCCGCGATCGTCTCGCTGGACGGCGACGGCTCCACCACCTTCATGATCACCGTCTCGGCGATGTACCCGCTCTACAAGCGCCTGGGGATGAGCCTGGTCGTGATGACCGGTGTCGCCGCCACCGCCAACGGCGTCATGAACACCCTGCCCTGGGGCGGCCCCACGGCCCGCGCGGCCACCGCACTCAAGCTGGACGCCGGCGACATCTTCGTCCCGATGATCCCGGCCCTCGGCGTCGGCCTGCTGTTCGTCCTCGCCCTCGCGTACGTCCTCGGCCGGCGCGAGCGCAAGCGCCTCGGGTACCTGACCCTGGACGAGGCCCTGGAGCCGCGGTCCGAGACCGTGCTGGTCACGGCGGGCGGGGGAGAGGACAGCCCCCAGCCGGCGGCCGGCGGCACGGGGCCCGGCACCGATGCCGGCACCGGCCCCGGCACCGGCCCCGGCACCGGCGCCGGCCCCCACACCGGTCCCGGCACCGGTCCGGAGTCCGGCGAGGGCTTCCAGGGCCTCGACCCGAACCGCCCCACCCTCCGTCCCCGGCTGTACTGGTTCAACGCGGCCCTCACCGTGGCGCTGCTTACCGCCATGATCCTCGAACTGCTGCCGATCCCGGTGCTGTTCCTGCTCGGCGCGGCCCTCGCCCTCACCGTCAACTACCCCCACATGCCCGACCAGAAGGCCCGGATCGCCGCCCACGCCGACAACGTCCTGAACGTCGCCGGCATGGTCTTCGCCGCCGCCGTCTTCACCGGCGTCCTCACCGGCACCGGCATGGTCAAGCACATGGCCGACTGGCTCGTCGGCGCCATCCCCGACGCCATGGGCCCGCACATGGCGCTCGTCACCGGCCTGCTCAGCCTGCCCCTGACGTACTTCATGTCGAACGACGGCTTCTACTTCGGCGTCCTGCCCGTCCTCGCCGAGGCCGGTGCCGCGCACGGCGTCTCCCCGCTGGAGATCGCCCGCGCCTCCCTGGCGGGCCAGGCCCTGCACATGTCCAGCCCGCTCGTGCCCGCCGTGTACGTCCTGGTCGGCATGGCCAAGGTGGAGTTCGGCGACCACACCCGGTTCACCGTGAAGTGGGCCGCGCTCACCTCGCTGGTGGTGCTCGGCGCGGGAATACTCTTCGGCATCATCTGATGGAGCGCCGGTACTGGCTGCTGCGCCTCGTCGCCGCCTTCGCCTTCGCGCAGGCGGCGGTGTCGATGGCCCGGCCCGCCGTCTCGTACCGCGCCCTCGCGCTGGGCGCCGACGAACGGGCGATCGGCGTCACCGCGGGCGTGTACGCGCTGCTGCCGCTGTTCGCCGCCGTGCCGCTCGGGCGCAGGACCGACCGGGGGAGGTGCACGCCGCTGCTGGCGGTGGGCGTGGTGCTCGTCGCGGGCGGGTGCGCGCTGAGCGGGACGGCGGGCTCACCGGCCGGCATGGCGGCGTGGAGCGGGGTGATGGGACTCGGCCACCTGTGCTTCGTGATCGGCGCCCAGTCGCTGGTGGCACGCCGGTCCGCGCCGGCCGAACAGGACCGGAACTTCGGCCACTTCACCATCGGCGCCTCGCTGGGCCAGCTCGTCGGGCCGGTCGCGGCCGGGTTCCTCATCGGTGACGACATGGGCCGCGGCAGCACCCTCGCCCTGGTCGTCTCCGCCGCCGTCGCCACGCTGTCCTTCACGACCCTCTGGCGCGTCGAACAACGCGATGCGAACCGGACGCGCCGGACGCGCCGGACGCGCCGGGCCCACGCGCGCGTGCGGCGCGACAAGGGGAGGGCGGACTCGCCCCCGAAGGTCCCCGTCCACCGCATCCTGCGCGCCCGCGGGGTGCCGGCCGGCATCTTCATCAGCCTCGCCGTGCTCTCCGCGACCGACATCCTGACCGCCTACCTGCCGGTCGTCGGCGAGCACCGCTCCATCGCCCCCGCCACCGTCGGCCTGTTGCTGAGCCTGCGCGCGGCCGCCACCATCGCCTGCCGCCTGGTGATGACGCCGATGATCCGGCTCCTGGGCCGTACGGCGCTGCTGACCGTGACGTGTCTGCTCGGCGCTCTGCTGTGCGCGGGCATCGCCCTGCCCGTCCCGGTGTGGGCGCTCGCCGTGATGCTGGCCGCCCTGGGCTTCTGCCTCGGGGTGGGCCAGCCGCTGTCCATGACGACCGTGGTCCGGGCCGCCCCCGACGGCGCCCGCTCCACCGCGCTCGCCCTGCGCCTGACGGGCAACCGTCTCGGCCAGGTCGCGGCGCCCGCCTCCGCCGGCCTGATCGCCGGACTCGCCGGTACGGCCGCCCCGTTCGTGATGCTGGGCGCCCTGCTGCTGACGGCGGCGGCCCTGGGCACCCGCGTGGGACGCGGCCCCGACGAGCCGGCGCGGGAGCGGCCGGAAACCGGTACCGGAGCGAAGCCCGCGACGCCCGTACCGCGCGGCGCGCGAGGGCGTGTTTCGTAAGTAGCGTCGTCCGCCCGGAGGGCGGGGCTGGGGGCGTCTGGGGCGTGCGATCGCAAGGCGGAGGTCGGAGAGCGCAGCGGGCTGCGCCGACGGCCGACAACGCCGCGAGGGTGCGTGCCAGGCGTTCCCGGCCAGACGGGACTTTCGAAACACGCCCTAGGGGGCCGTTGCGTACGGCGCGGGTCAGGGGGTGGTGCGCGCCAGCAGGGTGCGGCCGTGGCCGATCAGCCCTTCCAGGGCCGCGTCGAACGCAGCGTCGGCCCGGCCGGCGCCGACCGCAGCCAGGGCGCGGGCCAGTTGGGGCGTGGGGGTCTCCTCCCGCAGCTCCCACATCGTCTCGGGCGCGGCCAGGTCCAGCGCGGAGCCCAGGACCAGGTTCTCCAGACCGGTGATCAGCGGCATCACGTCCGCCACCGCGAACCCGGCGGTCAGCAGCAGGCCCACCGCCCGCTCGTACTGCTCCAGCACCTTCGGCGCCCGCACCGGTGACGTCATCAGCAGCGGGATCACCCGGGGGTGGGCGGCGAAGGCGGCCCGGTAGGAGTGGGCCCAGGCGGACACGGCCGCGTCCCAGGGCCCGGCGTCCAGGGTGGCCGAGTCGATCGCCTCGCAGATCCGCTCCCGCATCAACTCGACGATGCCGTCCCGCCCGTCCACATGGTGGTACACCGACCCGGTCTGCACACCCAGCCGCCGCGCGATCTGCGGGACGCTGAACTCGCCCTGCTCGTCGACCAGTTCGAGCGCCGTCGTGGTGATGCGTGCCCGGTCGAGCAGTGGTGTGCGCGGCCGTCCCATGGCGCCAGCTCCTGTCCTGAGGTCTTCCCGGATGCCCTGAGGGAGGCTACATTGCCGAAACCGAAAGCCTTTAGGTTTTTGGGTCCGGGTCCAACCCGGTTCCCGTGCCCCGGCTTCCGGTCACCGGCTCGCAGCCCCGCCTCACGTACGCAGAAGGGCTCACCCACACCCATGTCCGTGTCCTCCAAGACGACCCCCGGGGCGTGCCCGGGGAGCGCCGAACGGCAGCCCGCCGCGGCCCGGCTCCGCACCGGCACCCTCGGCACCGCCGACATCACCTTCTTCGTCGTCTCCGCCGCCGCCCCGCTCACCGTCATGGCGGGCGTCGCGCCCATCGCCATCGTGCTGGGCGGCATCGGCGCCCCCGTCGCCTACCTGATCGCCGGCGTCACGCTCACGGTCTTCGCCGTCGGGTTCACCACCATGAGCCGCCACGTCCGCAGCGGCGGCGCCTTCTACGCGTACATCGCACAAGGGCTCGGCAAGCCCCTCGGCATCGGCGCCGCGCTCCTCGCCGTCGTCGGCTACAACGGCATGGAGATCGGGGTGTACGGCCTGCTCGGCAGCGCGGGCGCCGACACCGCCCACGCCCTGTGGGGCGTCGACGTGCCCTGGCTGCCGATCGCCCTCGCCGGGCTGCTCCTCGTCTGGTACGGCGGCCACCGCTCCATCGACTTCGGCGCCAAGGTCCTCGGCGTCCTCCTCGTCGCCGAGACGGGGATCCTGGTCCTCCTCGCGGGCGGCGTCCTGCTGCGGGGCGGCGCCGACGGGCTGTCCCTCGCCTCGTTCGCCCCGGACAACGTCCTCGTCCCCGGCACCGCGGCCGTCCTCGCGTTCGCGTTCATCGCCTTCACCGGCTTCGAGTCGACGGTCATCTACCGCCGCGAGGCCCGCGACCCGGGCCGCACCGTCCCCCGCGCCACCTACATCGCGGTCTGCTTCCTCGGGGTGTTCTACGCGTTCGTCGTCTGGGCCGTCATCCAGGCCTTCGGCGACGCGGCCGTCGTCGAGGCGGCGGCGAACGACCCCGGCGGCCTGTTCTTCGCCGCCATCACCACCTATGTGGGCGCCTGGGCCGCCGACCTGATGCACCTCCTCATCGTCACGAGCGTCCTCGCGTCCCTGCTGGCCTTCCACAACGCCATCAACCGCTACGCCCTCGCCCTCGCCGAGGAGGGCGTCCTGCCCGCGGCCCTCGGCAGGGTGCACCCCCGGCACGGCTCGCCGTACCTGGCGGGCGCCGCCCAGACCGTCCTCGGGCTGGTCGTCGTCCTGTCCTTCGCGCTCGCCGGCGCCGACCCGTACACCCAGCTGCTGCTCTGGGTGAACACCCCCGGCGGGATCGGGCTGATGGTGCTCCAGCTCCTCGCCGCGATCGCCGTCCCCTGCTACTTCCGCCGCGTCCGGCACGGCGAGGGGGCCTTCCGCACGGTCGTCGCGCCCGTCGTCGCCGCCGTGCTCCTCACCGCCGCGATCGGGCTCGTCGTGTCCGAGATCGACGCCTTCACCGGAGCGTCGGCCACCGTCAACACCGTCCTGGTCGCCCTCGTCCCCGGCGTCCTCCTCCTCGGCCTGCTGCTCGCCGTCCGCCTGCGCCGCGGCCGCCCCGAGGTGTACGCCCGGTTCGCCGAGGAACCCACCGAATGAACCGAACAAGGAGTACCCCCGTGCCCGCAGCCGATCTGGTCCTCACCGGCGCCAAGGTCCGCACCCTCGACCCCGCCCGGCCGCACGCCACCGCCGTCGCCGTACGGGACGGGCTGATCGCCGCCGTCGGCGACGCCTCCGACGCCCGCGACTGGACGGGGCCCGGCACCGAGACCGTCGACCTCGCCGGGGCGGCCCTCACCCCCGGCCTCACCGACTCCCACAGCCACCCCGTGTGGGGCCTGGACATGGCGACGGGCCTCGACCTGTCGGGGGTCACCGACGTCGACGGGCTGCGGGCGGCCCTGCGCGGCGCCGAACGCACCGGCGGCTGGATCCTCGGGTACGGACTCGACCACAACGCGTTCGGCGGCCGCCCGGTCGACCGGGCCCTCGTCGAGGACGCCGTACCGGACGTACCCGTCTTCCTCCGGCTCTACGACGGCCACTCCGCCCTCGTCAACGGCGTCGCCCTGCGGGCCGCCGGGATCGACGGCCCACGCTCCTTCGCCCAGCGCTCCGAGATCGTGTGCGACGCGACCGGCCGGCCCACCGGCCACCTCGTCGAGCACGCGGCGATGGCCCTGGTGACCGCCGTGCTCCCGAAGCCCTCGCACGACGAGCGGCGCACCCGGCTCGTCGCGCTGCTGTCGGCGATGGCCGCCACCGGGCTCACCGGCGCGCACGTCATGGACCTCGGCGACGGCGACGTACCCGACCTGCTGACGGCCGTGGAGGCGACCGGGGACCTGCCGCTGCGGCTCAGGCTGGCGCCCTGGTGCATGCCGGGCGCCGACGCGGGGGCCCTGGACGAACTGGTCGCGCTGCAACGGCTGCGCGGCCGCGACTGGCTGGTCGGCGGGGTGAAGTTCTTCATGGACGGCACCGTCGAGGGCGGCACCGCCTGGCTGGAGCACCCCGACTGCCACGGCCGCGGCACCGAGGCCTTCTGGCCCGACCCGGCCGCGTACAGCGCCGCCGTGCGCACGCTGCACGCGGCCGGGGTCCGCACGGCCACCCACGCGATCGGCGACGCGGCCGTGCGGCACGTCCTGGACACGGTGGCGTCGCTGGGGGAGAGCGGCCGGCTGGCGCACCGGATCGAGCACATCGAGACGGTGCCCGCCGGTCAGCTCGCCCGCTTCGCCGAACTGGGCGTCATCGCCTCGATGCAGCCGCCCCACACGGCGTACACCCGCGCCGACCACACCGACGAGTGGTCCCGGCGGCTCGGCGACGAGCGGGCCGGACGCGCCTGGCGGTGCCGCGACCTGCGCGACACGGGCGCGTACGTCGCCCTCGGCTCCGACTGGCCGATCGCCCACTACGACGCCCGGCAGGTTCTGGCCACGGCCCGCGTCCCGCGCGGCGCGGCGGCCGCCGGGCGGGCCCTGACGGGGCTGATGGCCCTGGAGGGGTGCACGACCCACGCGGCGGTCGCGGCGGGCGAACAGACGGTGGCCGGGCGGATCGCACCGGGTCTGCGGGCCGACCTCACGGCCTTCGCCGTGGACCCGGTCGACGCCCCCGCCGACGAGGTCGCCGACGCCCCGGTCCGGCTGACCGTCTCCTCGGGCCGGGTGACGCACCGGGCGCTGTGACGTTGTCCGGGACCAGCGTCTGCGCCTCGTCGTACCGCGCACGATGCGTATTCACGGCGGTGGCTGCCGTTGCGCGGATTTCGTCCCCGTTGACGTGCCCGTCACCAGGGCTTGGACACGGTCGGCAGCGCGGCCAGGTACCCGATGCCTCCCTCGGCGGCGGCCGTCCGGTCCCGGTCCACGCCGACGAACTGCGGTTGGTACTGAGAGCCAATCCGGCCGGTCCCCGGGCCTTGGTGCTCCGAGACTCCCCGGCCGCCTCCGCTCTGACCGGGAGGGAAGCCTTCGGGGCGCCGGAGTAGTAAGAGTTGCGCCGGCTCAGCGTCCGGGATGGCATGGGGAAGGTGAGCGCTAGGCGGGGTGTCGAAAGGCTCCGGCGAGTCGTTCGTCGGCGCGATGCCCGGCTGCGTGACCGTCCACCCAGCCGTCCCTCTCGGGCAGAGTCGTCCGATGGCGGTAACCGACTGCAGCTGGTCAGTCTGGTGGCGGTCAGCTTGCCGGGGCTGGCAGCGCTGGGGGCGCTGTTGTTCACCTGGCTGCAGGGGGGTCAGGCCAGCAAGGAGCTGCGGATCAACGAGTCCGGCCAGATCACGAACAGATTCAATGCCGCGATCGGCAATCTGGGGTCTGCCTCGTTGGACGTGCGGCTGGGTGGGATCTACGCCCTTCAGCGGATCATGCAGGACTCTGCCAGGGATCATCCCACCGTGGTATCCGTGCTTGCCGCCTTCGTACGCCAGCACGCGGGCAGCAGTGCGGAGAGCAAGAAGGGGCCGACCCGCATGACCGCTCCGGCGGGATACCACGCGCCGCCTGTCGATGTCCGGGCGGCGTATGCCGTGCTGGCTCGGCGCCAACCGGACCGCGACTCAGGGACATCCGTCGATCTGAGCAAAACGGATCTTCGCGGCCTCCGTGTGACAGAGAGAATCCGCATCCGGTTTCCCGGAGCGGATCTGACCGAGGCGGACCTCCGCTACGCCGACCTGACGGGCGCGGACCTCCAGAGAGCGAACCTGGTCGGGTCGAACGTCGAGAAGGCGATCCTGGACAAGGCGGACCTCACGGGTGCTGACTTGGGCCAGGCAACGTTGAGAGCATCTTCGTTCGACGGGGCGGACCTTCGCAAGGCAGACGTTTCCTGCGAGGGATTCTCCGTGGAACCAGGCGGCAAGGAAACGCTGGCTGGTTGCACAAATCTCGAGTATGCCCACCTGAACAACGCGAACCTCCGCGGCGCCAACCTGACGGGCGTCGACCTGAGGTGGGCCGTTCTGACCGGTGCGGATCTCCGAGACGCCAACCTGACGGACGCGGACCTCCGGAACACTGACCTGACAGGCGCCAAGATGGCGGGTGCGAAGATGCTCCGCACGAAGACCGCCAGCGCACGTGGACTGCCGAAGCGTTCATGACTGCCGCCGCCTCGGTGGGTGTCGGTGATGCGTACATTACGAGCTGAAGGAGCACCGCGGACCGGGAGAGCTGCGACGCCTGCTCCGAGGCCCTCAGAGGGGACCTCCGGGGCCCGACGGGTTGTCCGGCCAGGGGAGACCGGTCTCAGGCGGATCGCTTGCTGCCGCCTCAGCACCGCCGAGACCTGCGATGACGGCTGCTTCGGCATCTTTGATGTGGCGCTCCCGCAGGTCGGTGACCTGGCGCACGAGGGCGCCGGAGTCACGAAGACGGCGCCCCCCGCGCCCCCCGCCCCCCACGACCTGCCGACCCCTCCGGTGGTTCGGCTCCGCCGGGGGCCGGCGGACTGCCAGAGTGATCGGCGTCCGTCCGCCGCTCCACCTCCCGGAAGGCCCGCCCCGGTATGCCGTTCGCGACCACCACCCGCACCCGCCTGGCCCTCACCACCGCGGCCGCCCTCCTCGCGGCCGGCGCGCCCGCCGCGTACGCCGCCCTCGGCGACCCGGCCCCCGCACCGGCAACCACCACCAACACCACCGTTGCCGTCGAGGGCGAGGCCTACCTGGAGACCCGGCTGCTCTTCGGGACCGAGCGGCCCGACGGCGGGCCGGCCGTCACGGACGCGCAGTTCATGGCGTTCGTCGACCGGGAGGTCACGCCCGCCTTCCCGGAGGGGCTGACCGTGCAGGACGGGCGCGGGCAGTGGCGGGACGCGAGCGGGAGGATCGAGCGGGAGCGCTCCTACGAGCTGACCCTGCTGTACCCGGCGTCGCAGGCGCGCGAGCGCCACCCGCGGATCGAGCGGATCCGCGGTGCGTACGCCCGGGCCTTCGGGCAGGAGTCGGTGGCCCGCCTCGACGAACGGACCACGGCCGACTTCTGATGTGATGTGGTCGGTCCCGCAGCCCCTGGCGCCCGAAAACTACCACCGCTAGTTTGGGCTGTGGACGACCACGAGAAAACGGGTCCGCGGCCCGAGCGAAGGACCCGTGCGAAGGAGAAGCGGATGAAGGCCCACGACGGGATGTACATCGACGGGGCGTGGCGGCCCGCCGCCGGCACCGACACCATCGCGGTGGTGAACCCGGCGGACGAGCAGGTCATCGCCCACGTCCCGGCCGGCACCGCCGAGGACGTGGACGCCGCCGTCCGCGCCGCCCGCGCGGCCTTCCCCGCGTGGGCCGCCACCCCGCCCGCCGAGCGGGCCGCCCTGATCGCCGCGCTGCGCGACGCCCTCGCGGCCCGCAAGGACGAGATCGCCGCGACCGTCACCGCCGAGCTGGGCGCCCCGCCGCAGGCGGCCCAGGCCATCCACGCAGGCCTGCCCGTGGCGGTCGCCGGGACGTACGCCGACCTGGCCGCGACGTACGGCTTCGAGGAGGAGGCCGGGAACTCCACGGTCCTGCTGGAACCGGTCGGCGTCGTCGGTGCGATCACGCCCTGGAACTACCCGCTCCACCAGATCGTCGCCAAGGTGGCGCCCGCCCTGGCCGCCGGGTGCACGGTCGTCCTCAAGCCGGCCGAGGACACGCCCCTGACCGCCCGGCACTTCGCCGAGGCGGCGCACGAAGCGGGCCTGCCCGCCGGGGTGTTCAACCTGGTCACCGGGCTCGGACCGGTCGCCGGCCAGGCCCTCGCCGAGCACCCCGGGGTGGACATGGTCTCCTTCACCGGCTCCACCGCCGTCGGCCGGAGGATCGGCGCCGTCGCCGGCGGGGCCGTCAAGCGGGTCGCGCTGGAGCTCGGCGGCAAGTCCGCCAACGTCATCCTCCCGGGCGCCGACCTCGCCAAGGCGGTCGCCGTGGGCGTCGCCAACGTCATGTCCAACTCCGGCCAGACGTGCAGCGCCTGGACCCGGATGCTCGTCCACCGCGACCAGTACGACGAGGCGGTCGCGCTCGCCGCCCAGGCCGTCGGCAAGTACGTGCCGGGCGACCGGATCGGCCCGCTGGTCAACGCCAAGCAGCAGGAGCGGGTCCGCGGCTACATCGAGCAGGGCGTCGCGGAGGGCGCCCGGCTGGTCGCCGGCGGCCCCGAAGCGCCCCTCGACAAGGGCTACTACGTCAGCCCCACCGTCTTCGCCGATGTCACGCCCGCCATGACCATCGCCCAGGAGGAGATCTTCGGCCCGGTCGTCTCGATCCTGGCGTACGAGGACGAGGACGACGCCCTGCGGATCGCCAACGGCACCGTCTACGGCCTGGCCGGAGCGGTGTGGGCGGCGGACGACGAGACGGCCGTCGCGTTCGCGCGCCGCATGGAGACGGGCCAGGTCGACATCAACGGCGGCCGCTTCAACCCGCTCGCCCCCTTCGGCGGCTACAAGCAGTCCGGCGTCGGGCGCGAGCTGGGCGCGCACGGACTCGCCGAGTACCTCCAGACCAAGTCCCTCCAGTTCTGACCCCAGCCCCTTCCACAGCCTGACGACACCCGGGAGAAAACG
The DNA here is from genome assembly GCF_009739905.1 of Streptomyces ficellus. Lineage (NCBI taxonomy): Bacteria > Bacillati > Actinomycetota > Actinomycetes > Kitasatosporales > Streptomycetaceae > Streptomyces > Streptomyces ficellus. Next base: position 5,908,279 of record NZ_CP034279.1, read on the forward strand.
ATCGTGGTCCGCGCCGCCGTCCTGCCTGCCATAGGTGCTCCCCTGGAGATCACCGGCATCGAACTCCCGGAGCCCGGGCCCGGCCAGGTGAGGATCCGCCTCGCCGCCGCCGGTGTCTGCCACTCCGACCTGTCCCTGTCGAACGGCACCATGCGGGTCCCGGTGCCCGCCGTCCTCGGCCACGAGGGCGCCGGAACCGTGCTCGCGGTCGGCGAGGGCGTCACCCACGTCGCCCCCGGCGACGGCGTCGTCCTCAACTGGGCACCGTCCTGCGGCTCCTGCCACGCCTGCTCGCTCGGCGAGGTGTGGCTGTGCGCCGACGCCCTCACCGGGGCGGGCAGCGTCTACGCCGTCACCGAGGACGGCACCGAACTCCACCCGGGCCTGAACGTCGCCGCGTTCGCCGAGGAGACCGTGGTCGCGGCGAACTGCGTACTGCCCGTCCCCGACGGCGTACCCCTCACCGACGCGGCCCTCCTCGGCTGCGCCGTCCTCACCGGGTACGGGGCGGTCCACCACTCGGCGCGGGTCCGCGAGGGCGAGTCGGTCGTCGTGTTCGGCGTCGGCGGCGTGGGCCTCGCCACGCTCCAGGCCGCCCGGATCGCCGGCGCGGGCACGATCGTCGCCGTCGACGTGTCGCCGGAGAAGGAGGAGCTCGCCCGCCGGGCCGGCGCCACCGAGTACCTCGTCGCCTCCGAGACCACCGCCAGGCAGGTCCGGGGGCTCACCGGGGGGCACGGCGCCGACGTGGCGATCGAGTGCGTCGGCCGCGCCGCCACCATCCGCGCCGCCTGGGACTCGACCCGGCGCGGCGGGCGGACCACGGTCGTCGGCATCGGCGGCAAGGACCAGCAGGTGACGTTCAACGCCCTGGAGATCTTCCACTGGGGCCGCACGCTCTCCGGCTGCGTGTACGGCAACTCCGACCCGGCCGCCGACCTGCCCGTCCTCGCCGCCCACGTCCGGGCGGGCCGGCTCGACCTGGGCGCGCTCGTCACCGAGCGGATCGCGCTGGACGGCATCCCGGCGGCGTTCGACAACATGCTCGCGGGCAAGGGCGGACGGGCGCTGGTCGTCTTCTAGGGCGTGTTTCGAAAGTAGCGTCGTCCGCCCGGAGGGCGGGGCTGGGGGCGTCTGGTGCGTGCGATCGCAAGGCGGAGGGCGGAGAAGAGCGCAGCGGGCTGCGCCGACGGCCGACAACGCCGCGTGGGGGTCCCCCCTCTGGGGGAGCGTGCCAGGCGTTCCCGGCCAGACGGGACTTTCGAAACACGCCCTAGCCCCACCGCCGTCCCGCCCGGGCGACACCCCGGCCGCCCTTCGCGGCCGGGGTGCTCGTGCTGCCGTGGCCGCGGACGCGGGGGTGAGAGGGGCGCCGAAACTGTGACCGTACGAGCCGTTGACCGCCATACCAGCCGGTCGGTACGGTCCCCGTCATCTCAAGGCGCCGCCCCCCGTTCCGTCCCCCGCACCCACCGGAGTGTGCACGCATGGACACGGCACCCCCGCCCGCCACACCACCCACCACCACCCCCAGCGAACGCGCCCGCCGGAAGGTGGCCACCGCGGCCGCGCTCGCCTCGGCCGTCGAGTGGTACGACTACTTCGTCTTCGGCATCGCCGCCGCCCTCGTGCTCGGCGACCTCTACTTCCCCTCCGGCAGCCCGTCCGCCGGAGTCCTCGCCGCCTTCGCCACCTTCGCCGTGGGTTTCCTCGCACGGCCCGTCGGCGGCATCATCGCGGGCCAGCTCGGCGACAAGCGGGGCCGCAAGCCCATGCTCGTCCTGGCGCTCACCCTCATGGGCCTCGCCACCACCGGGATCGGCCTCCTGCCCACGTACGAGACGATCGGCATCGCCGCCCCGCTGCTGCTCGTCCTCTTCCGCGTCCTCCAGGGCATCGCCGTCGGCGCCCAGTGGGGCGGGGCGATGCTCATGGCCACCGAGTACGCCCCCGAGGGCAAGCGCGGCCTGTACGGCAGCCTCGTCCAGCTCGGCGTCCCGATCGGAGTGGTGACCGCCAACACCGTGTTCCTGGCCGCCGGGGCGTTCACCGACGACGCCGCCTTCGCGGCCTGGGGCTGGCGGCTGCCGTTCCTCGTCGGCTTCCTGGTCCTCGGCCTGGCCTGGTACATCCACACCCGCGTCGAGGAGACCCCCGAGTTCAAGGCGGCCGAACGCGCCCTGTCGCAGGAGGAGCAGAGCCGGGCCCGCTCGCCGCTGCGCACCATCCTGCGCCGGCACCTCGGCACGGTCTTCCTGGCCGGCGGCTCGTTCGCCGTCAACACCGCGACCTTCTACATCATCATCACCGGAGTCCTGGACTACGCGACCCGCGAACTCCACATGGAACGGAGCGCCGTCCTCACCGTCTCGCTCTGCGTCAGCCTCACCCAACTGGTGCTCATACCGGCCGCGGCGGCCCTGTCCGACCGCATCGGACGGCTGCGGATCTACGCGCTCGGTGCGGCCGGGCTGCTGCTGTGGGCGGTCCCGCTGTTCCTGCTCATCGACACCGCCTCACTGCTCTGGCTGGCCGTCGGCACGTTCGTCACCAGCTGTTTCCTCAGCATCATGTACGGGCCGCAGGCGGCACTGTTCGCCGAGCTGTTCACCGCCGAGATGCGCTACACCGGTGCCTCGCTCGGCTACCAGATCGCCGCGGTGTTCGGCGGCGGGCTGGCGCCGTTCGTGATGGTGCTGCTGCTGGAGACCACCGGTACGTCCATGGCCGTCTCCGGCTACATCATGGGCCTCGCCGTGATCGCCCTGGTCTCCATCAAGGTCCTGGCCTCCCGGGCCGCCCCCCGGTAGCGGGACCCGCGCTCCCGGCCCCGGCGCCGCCGGACGTCCGCGGCCGGGAGCGCGACACCGCCACCCCCGCGAGGCACAGCGCCCCGCCGGCGAGCGTCAGCGCGCCCGGCAGCTCGTCGAGGAACAGCCACGACATCAGCACCACCAGCGCGGGCACCGCGTACGTCGTGGCGCCCATCCGCCCCGCCGTCGTCCTCGCCAGCGCGTAGGCCCACGTGGTGAACGCCAGCGCGGTCGGGAAGACGCCCAGATAGACCATGTTGAGCGTGGCCGACAGCGGCGCGCGGCCCGCCTGGTCGACCAGCTGCCCGGTGAACGGCAGGCACGCCACCGCCCCCACCAGGCACCCGAACGTCGTGACCTGCAGGGCGCCGGCGTGCCGCAGCGCGGGCTTCTGGGCGACGACCCCGGCCGCGTAACCCACCGCCGCCAGCAGGCACAGCAGCACCCCGAGTACGGAGGCGTGTCCCTCGTCCGACATCGACAGCCCCACGGCGACCGCACCCGCGAACGACACCACAATGCCCGCCGGCAGGCGCCGCGGCAGGGGTTCGCCCAGCAGCCGGGACCCGAGCAGCACGATCAGCACCGGGCCGATGTTGACCAGCATCGCGGCCGTACCGGCGTCGACCTCCTGCTCGCCCCAGTTGAGCACCACCATGTAGACGCCGAACCAGAGGAGCCCGGACACCACGATCCCCGGCCACGCGGCGCGCGGCGGCAACCCCGCCCGGCGCACCAGCAGGAAGCACCCGAGCGTGAGCGCCCCGGCGAGCAGCCGTCCCAGAGCCAGGGCGCCGGGGGAGTAGGCGTCACCGGCACTGCGGATCGACACGAAGGCCGACGCCCACAGCACGACGGTGACCGCCGCCGCGGCGAGCGGTAGGACACGTGGCGAGTTCGTCATGGGGCGACCGTAAGCGGGGGACGGTTCGGCGCTCACCGCAACGTCGGTGCCGCGATGCCGAGCAGCCCGTGCAGGGCCCGCTCGCCGTCCGCCGTCACCTTCACGGCCCGCTCCGACCCGATCCGTACGCACCACCCGGCCTCCAGCGCGTGGCGGCACAGCGCGGCACCGGCCACGCCGGCCAGGTGCGGCTTGCGCTCGGTCCAGTCCAGGCAGCCGCGCGCCACCGGCCGGCGGCCGGTCCGATCCAGCGTCACACCCAGCCCGCGGAACCAGTCCACCCCGGCGTCGGTGAGCGCGAACCCGTTGTCCTGGCGCAGCAGTCCGCGTACCGTCATCGCCTCCGTGATCGCGATCCCGAGCCGTCCGGCGAGGTGGTCGTAGCACGTCCGCCCCCGCGCCATCGCGCCGCGCGCGTTCGCGGCCCGCAGCGAGCGGGGCGGTGCCGTCCCCGGCTCCGCCCACGCGGCCAGGTCCTCGACCAGCTGCGCGATCCGTTCGTCGGCCAGCCGCACGTACCGGTGCCGCCCCTGCCGCTCCTCGGCCAGTACGCCGCCCGCCACGAGTCGCCCGAGGTGCTCGCTGGCGGTCGACGCCGCCACGCCCGCGTGCCGCGCCAGTTCCCCGGCCGTCCAGGCGCGCCCGTCGAGCAGGGCCAGGCAGAACGCGGCCCGGGTCCCGTCGGCGAGCAGTGAGGCGAGCGAGGCGAGGTCCCTGGCGGTCATGGCCCCAGGATGGCGCACGCACGGTTCGGCCGACGCCGAACCGCCCGTCGCCCCGCCCGCGCCGCCCGCGCCGCACCGGTGCGACACCGCCACCATCCTCAGCGCCGCGCCGCCCCGGCGTACTGGACCGCCAGCCCGTCCAGCAGCGCTCGCAGGCCCGTCTCGAAGGCGCCCTCGTCGACCTGCTCCTGGCGCTCGGCGAGCAGGTGCGCCTGGCCCAGGTGGGGATAGTCGGCCGGGTCGTACGCCGTCTCGTCGTCGACGAAGCCCCGGGCGAAGGAGCCGAGCGCCGAGCCGGTGATGAAGTAGCGCATCAGCGCGCCGATGTGGGTGGCCTGGGCCGGCGGCCAGCCGGCGCGGACCATGGCGCCGAAGACGGCGTCGGCGACGCGGAGCCCGGCCGGGCGGCGCCCCGGACCGCGGGCCAGGACGGGGACGATGTTGGGGTGGTCGGTGAGGGCAGCGCGGTAGGAGACGGCCCAGTCGTGCAGGGCGGTGCGCCAGTCACGGCTGTCGTCCTCGTGGAACATCGACAGGTCGACTTTCGCGCTCACCGCGTCCGCGACCGCCTCCAGGATCTCGTCCTTCGTGCGGAAGTGGTTGTAGAGCGAGGGCCCGCTGACGCCCAGCTCGGCGGCGAGGCGCCGGGTGGAGACGGCCTCCAGCCCCTCCGCGTCCACGAGCGCCCCGGCCGTCGTGACGATGCGGTCTCGGCTGAGGAGGGGCTTGCGCGGTCGGGCCATGCGGCACATAGTAGGCCCGGGCAAACAAACTAGCAGTGGTAGTTAAAGTGGGGTGGCCGCGTATGAACCTGGAGCTGAGCGACGAGCAGGCAGCCGTCCGGCAGCTCGCCGAGGACTTCGTCCGGCGCGAGGTCACCCCGCACGCCGCCGCCTGGGACCGCGCCGAGAACGTCGACAAGTCGATCGTCAAGAAGCTCGGCGCGCTCGGCTTCCTCGGCCTCACCGTCCCCGAGGAGTACGGCGGTTCCGGCGGCGACCACCTCGCGTACTGCCTGGTCACCGAGGAGCTGGGGCGCGGCGACTCGTCCGTGCGCGGCATCGTGTCCGTCTCGCTCGGGCTGGTCGCCAAGACCGTCGCCGCCTGGGGAGACGAGGACCAGAAGCGGCACTGGCTGCCCCGGCTCACCGCCGGGGACGCGATCGGCTGCTTCGGCCTCACCGAGCCCGGCACCGGCTCCGACGCCGGCAACCTCGCCACCCGCGCGGTGCGCGACGGCGGTGACTACGTCATCAACGGCACCAAGATGTTCATCACCAACGGCACCTGGGCCGACGTGGTGCTGCTGTTCGCCCGCACCGGCGACACCCCCGGCCACCGGGGCGTCTCCGCCTTCCTCGTCCCCACCGACACCCCCGGCCTCACCCGCCGCACCATCCACGGCAAGCTCGGCCTGCGCGGCCAGGCCACCGCCGAACTGGTGCTGGAGGACGTCCGGGTGCCCGCCCGCGCGCTCATGGGCCCGGAGGGCAAGGGCTTCTCGATCGCCATGTCCGCGCTCGCCAAGGGCCGCATGTCGGTCGCCGCCGGATGCGTCGGCATCGCGCAGGCCGCACTCGACGCCGCGGTGCGGTACGCGGGGGAGCGGGAGCAGTTCGGCAAGCCGATCGCCTCGTACCAGCTCGTCCAGGAACTCATCAGCGACATGTCCGTGGACGTCGACGCGGCGCGGCTGCTGACCTGGCGGGTCGCCGACCTCGTCGACCGGGGCGAGGACTTCGCCACCGCCGCCTCCAAGGCCAAGCTCTTCGCCTCCGAGGCCGCCGTGCGCTGTGCCAACAACGCCCTCCAGGTCTTCGGCGGCTACGGCTACATCGACGAGTACCCGGTCGGCAAACTGCTCCGCGACGCCCGCGTGATGACCCTGTACGAGGGCACGAGCCAGATCCAGAAGCTCATCATCGGCCGCGCCCTGACGGGCGTTTCCGCTTTCTGAGTACCGGGTGAGTACGACGCCGGATGTGGGCCGGTCCGCACGCGGCGCATCCTTCCGCCATGAGTGACACACCGGTCAAGCAGCAGAACACGGCCGCCTACTACGGTCAGGCCGTCGTCTCCTTCGCGGTCGCCCTGGGCGCGGTCGCCCTCGGGATCTTCAACCTCGAGACCGACGCCTGGGTGCGTGCCTTCCTCGGCGTCGCGGTGCTCTACCTCACGACCTCCGCCTTCACCCTCGCCAAGGTCGTCCGCGACCGGCAGGAGGCCGGGCAGATCGTCAGCCGGGTCGACCAGGCCCGGCTGGAGAAATTGCTCGCTGAGCACGATCCCTTCCAGAAGCTCTAAGCGCTTGCTCACTGTCGGGGTATGGTGTTCGTCCTTGACACCGGAAGGGGCGAACGATGAGCACGGCGGAGGAAACGGCCGGCGGCGAGGACACGCCGTGGGACGAGGTGACGCCCGACGCGGCCAGACGGCTGCTCGTCGCCGCCGTCGACGCCTTCGCCGAGCGCGGCTACCACGCCACCACCACCCGTGACATCGCGGGCCGCGCCGGGATGAGCCCGGCCGCGCTCTACATCCACTACAAGACCAAGGAAGAGCTCCTCCACCGGATCAGCCGCATCGGCCACGTGAAGGCCCTGGACATCCTCCGGGCCGCCGCCGACGGCCCCGGCACCGCCGCCGAGCGGCTCGCCGACGCCGTCCGCTCCTTCGTCCGCTGGCACGCCGGCCGCCGCACCACCGCGCGCGTGGTCCAGTACGAGCTCGACTCGCTCGGCGACGAGCACCGCGAGGAGATCTTCGAGCTGCGCCGCCAGAGCGACTCGGCGGTGCGCCGCATCATCAACGAGGGCGTGGCGGCCGGCGAGTTCGACGTGCCCGACGTCTCGGGCACCACCGTCGCCGTCCTCTCGCTCTGCATCGACGTGGCCCGCTGGTTCAACACCGAGGGGCGCCGGACGCCCGACGAGGTCGGCGCGCTCTACGCCGACCTCGTCCTGCGCATGGTGGGCGCCGGGGAGCCTGGGGCCGCCGGGGCTCAGAAGTAGTAGCGGGACACCGACTCGGCGACGCACACCGGCTTGTCGCCGCCCTCCCGCTCCACCGTCACCAGGGCCGTGACCTGCACGCCGCCGCCCGCGTCCTCGACGTCCTTCAGCACCGCCGTCGCGCGCAGCCGGGAGCCGACCGGCACCGGAGCGGGGAAGCGCACCTTGTTCGTCCCGTAGTTGACGCCCATCTTCATCCCCTCGACCCGCATGACCTGCGGTACGAGGAGGGGGAGCAGCGACAGCGTCAGGTAGCCGTGCGCGATGGTCGTGCCGAACGGGCCGGACGCCGCCCGCTCCGGGTCCACGTGGATCCACTGGTGGTCGCCCGTGGCCTCGGCGAACAGGTCGATCCGCTTCTGCTCGACCTCCAGCCAGTCGCTGTGCCCCAGCTGCTCACCGACCGCCCCGCGCAGCTCGTCGGCGGACGTGAAGATCCTCGGCTCTGCCATGTCCCGGCTCCCTGACTCTCGATGTCTAAGCGCTTGCTCAGCATGCTGGGGCGGGAGCGGTCCTGTCAACGGACCGCCGGGCGCGGCCCAGTAGGGTTCGAGGGGTGCCGCAGATTCCAGAGAAGATCCACGAGCTCACCGTCGGCCAGCTCTCCGCGCGCAGCGGGGCGGCCGTCTCGGCCCTGCACTTCTACGAGGCCAAGGGCCTCATCAGCAGCCGCCGCACCAGCGGCAACCAGCGCCGCTACAGCAGGGACGCGCTGCGCCGGGTCGCCTTCGTCCGCGCCGCGCAGCGCGTCGGCATCCCGCTCGCCACGATCAGGAAGGCCCTGGCGGAGCTTCCCGAGGAACGCACGCCCAACCGGGAGGACTGGGCGAAGCTGTCCGAGGTGTGGCGCTCGGAACTCGACGAGCGGATCGAGCAGCTCGGCCGGCTGCGGGACCACCTCACCGACTGCATCGGCTGCGGCTGCCTGTCCCTGGAGAACTGCGTCCTCTCCAACCCGGACGACGTGTTCGGCGAGCGCATCACCGGCTCCCGCCTCATGCCGGAGCGCCGCCGGCCGGCGACACGTCAGGACACGCCCTAGCGGTCAGGGACCGTCCGGGCCGTCCGGGTCGTTCTCGTCGTCGTCCTGCGCGTCGGCCATGCCGGGCCGGCCGAACAGCAGGTCATAGCCCGGCGGCAGTTGCAGGAGCACGCGGCGCATCAGCGCGTCGTCCGCCCTGTCGGCGACGACGCTGAGCACGGCGCCGATGTCCCACTTGGCCGTCTCCTCCGTGGCGCCCTCGATCCACGCGGCCGTGGCCCGCACGAACCGTTCGGGCCCGAGCGGTTCGGCGGCGGGGAGGGGATTGAGCAGGACCAGGGCGCAGGTCTCCGGCAGCCGGGCGGCCAGCTCGGCCCGTTCGTTGCCCACGAGGTGTGCCCCCAGCAGGGCCAGGACGACCCGGGCGGCCCGGTCGGCCTCCCGCTGGGAGGGGTATTCGCCGCGCTCCCGCACCGCGGCCAGGAACGCGTCCCACTGCATGCGCATCGTTCTCCCTCGGCTCTCGTCTTCGTCGGCCTCGGTCGACGGGGTGCGGGCGGGGGCGGCGGGAACCCGTCCCCGCCCGTCGTGCGGCGCGGCGGGCCGGTCCGGCCGGCGATCAGCCGCCGGCCGGGCGCCGGTCGTCCGGCGGCTCAGCCGCTGATCTGCCGGCGGTCGCCGCCGCCGCTGATCTCGATCTTGCGCGGCTTGGCCTGCTCGGCGACGGGGATCCGCAGGGTCAGGACCCCCATGTCGTAGGACGCCTCGATCCGCTCGGTGTCCAGCGTCTCGCCCAGGAACAGCTGCCGGCTGAAGGTGCCGGACGGACGCTCGGCGATCACCATCTCGGCGTCGCCGTGGGGCGCGGTGCGCCGGTCGGCCCTGACGGTGAGGACGTTGCGCTCGACGTCCAGGTCGATGCTCTCGGGGGCCACACCGGGCAGGTCGAGGCGGACGACGAAGGTGTCGCCCTCCCGGTAGGCGTCCATCGGCATGCTCGTCGGGCGGGCGGCGGTCCCCATCAGACGCTCGGTGAGCCGGTCGAACTCACGGAAGGGGTCGGTCCGCATCAGCATCATCGGTCCCTCCTTCGTTTCAAGGATGGTGCTGACGTTCGCGTTATTTCTTATACCTCCGCCCGGCCGAAGTTGACAAGCCCCGACTCAAGAAAGCTCACTCGTATTCCGTACCGCCCTTGCGGGTCAGGTAGGCCGGGCTGATCGCCTTCGCTATCGCCCGCCCGCCCACCACCGGGCTGTACCGCTCCACGGCCGGCCGGACGACCACGCCCTCCCTCAGGTGCAGCTCCCGCCCGGAGACGGTCTCCCGTCCGGTTGCCAGCTCCAGCACCTTCGCCGGGTCGTACGGCCCCTCGTACAGCCGCGGCACCAGCGGCAGCGCGCCGTCCAGCAGCCCGGCCTCCACCAGCGCGGCCGGGTCCAGCCAGCGGACCCGGCCGTCGACCTCGGCCGAGACGTCGAAGACCGCGTAACCCAGCTCCGTGCTCCGCCCGTTGGCGCCGTACCCCAGGTCCTGCACGCCCGCGCCGTACACCTCGCCGAACACGCCGACCCGGGTGGCGCCCAGCGCGGCGGCCAGGCGCGCCGCGGCCCCCGGCACGTCGTACGTGCGGACCGCCCGCCAGTACAGGTTGCGCGGATCCTCCGTCAGGGCGAGGCCCTTGGAGCCGAAGCCCTTGGAGGAGACCAGCACCCGCCCGCCGTCGGCGACGTACGTCGTCAGGCAGGCCGTGCCGTGGAGCTTCTCCGTCAGCACGACCGGCTCGCCGGGCTCGAAGATGTCCGGGTACCGCTGGAGGTTCTCGATGTCCACCCACGGCAGCAGGTCGGGCGCCGACTCCACGTCACCGTTCATCGTCGTGGGCACCGGCGGCACCCACTTGGTGATGCCCAGCGCCTCCGCGAAGTCCGTCCCCTCGGCGGCGGCCCGAACGAGGTCCACGTCCGCCAGCGCGCGTGGCCGGCACACCAGGCCCTGCGACAGCTCGCCGCGGAGCCGGACGGCCTTCACCCGGTCCGACGCCTTCCCGGCCAGCCGCCCGGTCAGCCCCAGCTCCTCGACGAGCGCCTGCGGCAGCACCGCCTGCTCCGGGATGTACACGGCCGCGTCACCGGTGCGATAGGCGCCCTTGGCGACGACCGCGCGGTACAGGCCGACCTGGGCCAGCTCCAGGGCGTCGGCGTTCGGATGGTCGTGGACGGTCAGCAGTTCGGCGGTGACGCGCAGCGTCGACATGGGCGGGCTCCTCAGGGTGCGGTTCTCATCGCCGACCACTGTCGCCGCCATGAAACCGGTGGCCCACCGGATTTACGCCCTGCTAGCGTCACGCACCACCTCCACCGCCGCCGCGACCAGCTCCGCGTTCGATCCCGCGGGCCGGCCGTCCGGGAGGACCAGCGTGTCCTCCAGCCCCACGCGGGTGTCCAGCCCCAGCCGTACCGCCAGCCGCAGTACCGGCCACGCGCCACCGTCCTCGCCGTGCAGGAGCACCGGGACGCCGGGGGCGCCCGCCAGCTCCGCCAGCAGGGCGCGCGCCGTCACCGGTGCCGTGACCGGGTCACGGTCCGTCACCTCGGCCAGCACGCGCGACACTCTCGGCGCCAGCGGCGACGCGAGGAACCGCCGCGCCCCGTCCGTCCCCGACCAGACGCCCGCCTCCACGCCCACGCCGCGCTCCAGCAGCGCGGCGGCGACCTCCTCGGCACCCGGCTCGTGCCAGTTGACCGAGGCGTGGTCCGGCAGCGCCGTCCAGGAGCGCACGCGCTCCACCCGTCGCCGCGGATCCGGCTCGGCCCACGCGCCGGTGGTCACCCCGACGGGGACGTCCACCGCCTCCCGTATCGCCCCGAGCACGGCGGCCACCACGCGCGGGGACAGCGTGTCGTCCCCGCACGGCGACTTCGGGTGCACGTGCACCTCGGCGGCGCCCGCCGCGACCGCCCGGGCGGCCGACTCGGCCATCGCACCGGGCGACACGGGCACGGCCGCGCAATCCCCCGTCCCACGAGCTCCGTTCAGGCAGACCTGGATCATGCCCCGATGGTGTCACCCACCACTGACAGCGGGCGACCGGCGATAAGGCGCGCCGACGCCGGCCACGGAGGCGTACCGGCGCCGGAGCACGCCCCGACATCCGTCACCGCCGCGTCCGCCACCGTCGCTCACGCCACCGACGCGAGTTCCTTGCGGCGCCCGCGCTTGACCGTCGCCAGCGTCTCGGGCGTCAGCACGGCCTGCGGGACCACCACGCCGCAGCCGGTGCACACCGGCCCGAACCACGGCTCGTTCGACAGGTCCGGCCGCCAGACGATCCCGTCCCCCGCGCACACCGGGCAGTGCTCGCCGGGCCCCGCCTCCAGCGCGGTGATCAGCCGGCGCAGCGCCTCCGCGAGGGGCACCGTCGGGTGCAGCGACGGGTCGTCGCACCGCGCTATGCCGTTGCCGCCCCAGGTGCGCCGGTGCCAGTCGTCGATCCAGCCGGGGCGCCGCAGTCCGTCGTGCTTCTCGCGCCTGCGCCGCGCGGCGAACTTCTCCTCGTACGCGAGCCATACCGCCCGCGCCTCTTCCAGCTCGTCGAGCGCGGCCACCAGCCGCGCCGGATCGGGGTCCCGGTCCTCCGGCCCGAACCTGTGCCTGGAACACAGGTGGTCCCAGGTCGCCCGATGCCCATAAGGGGCAAATCGCTCAAGGCACTTGCGCAGTGAATACCGCCGCAGCGCCAGATCGCATCCCGGATCACGCACCTGTCTCGCCAGACTCCGGAAACCGGCCATCGCCCTGCCACCTCCGTCGCTCGTACTTCGGCGTCGATGAATGGACGTACGGGTTCCCAGTTCGGCTCCATCGAAAAACGAATGGAGCCCATCAGCGGGACATCTGACGTGAAATGCCCCCACGGCGCACCGTGTGGTGACTCCGGAGAGGTGACGCGTCCTCACCGTACCGACGGGTACCGAGCCGTTCGGCGCCGTGTGCGCGCACCCTCGCCGGCCCGTACCGCGCGCCCACCGGCTTCGGCGCGATAGCACCCGTTCCGGCCGGTCGGCCTGAAACGCCGTCAGCGCACCCACGGTGGCCGGTTCGGACAACGGCTCCGGTCCGGAGGCCCGGGTCCGGTTCGGACAACGGCTCCGGTGCGGAGGCCCGGGTCCGGTTCGGACAACGGCTCCGGTGCGGACAACAGTGCCCCCGTTCGCTCAGCCGTACACCAGGTACCGCCGCCGCACCGCCCGGAACGCCGCCAGGTCCGCCTGCCAGGCGCCCACGACCTCGTCCGTGTCCGCGCCCGCGTCGATCAGCGTCCGGACCTTCGCCGAACCGGTCAGCTTGTCGATCCAGTTGTCCGCCCGCCAGGCGAAACCGCTCCAGCTCCGCTTCGCCGTGACCAGCAGACCGATCCCGGTGCGCACCGGGTCGAACGCCTCCCGGTCGTCCACGTGCAGCTGCACCCCGCCGACCGTCTTGCCCTGGAACTTGGAGAACACCGGTGCGAAGTACGCCTCCCGGAAGCGGACACCCGGCAGGTCCAGCGCGTTCGCCGCCTCCGCCCACCGCCGGTCCACGCCCTCCGCGCCCAGCAGCTCGAACGGCCGCGTCGTACCCCGCCCCTCCGACAGGTTCGTCCCCTCGAACAGGCACGTCCCCGCGTACACCAGCGCCGTGTCGGGCGTCGGCATGTTGGGGCTCGGCGGCACCCACGGCAGCCCCGTGCCGTCGAAGAAGTCCGACCGCCGCCACCCGGACATCCGTACCGTCGCCAGCTCCACCGGCCGCGCCAGGAACTCGCCGTTGAACAGCCGCGCCAGCTCCGCCACCGTCATCCCGTGGGCCTGGCTGACCGGCTCGCGCCCGACGAAGGTCGCGAACGCCCGGTCCAGCACCGGCCCGAGGGCCGCCCGCCCGGTCACCGGGTTCGGCCGGTCCAGCACCACGAAACGCTTCCCGGCGAGCTCCGCCGCCACCATGCAGTCGTACAGCGTCCAGATGTACGTGTAGAACCGCGCGCCCACGTCCTGGATGTCGAACACGACCGTGTCGACCCCCGAGGCGGTGAACACGTCCGCCAGCGCCTTCCCGCTCTTGAGGTACGTGTCGTACACCGGCAGCCCCGTCGCCGGATCGTCGTACCGCCCCTCCGAGCCGCCCGCCTGCGCCGTGCCCCGGAAACCGTGCTCCGGGCCGAACACCGCCGCCAGGTCCACCCGGTCGTCGGCGTGCATGACGTCGACGACGTGGCGCACCTCCGAGGTGACCCCGGTCGGGTTGGTCACCACGCCCACCCGCTCCCCGGCCAGCGCCGCGTACCCGTCGGCGGCGAGCCGGTCGAATCCGGTCCGCACCCGCCGGCCGGCGCCGTGCGCGGCGGCCGGCCCCGCGGCCGCCGCCACCCCCACCGCGCCACCCGCCACCAGCAGTCCCCGTCTGGACACGCCCATCCGACACCTCCGTGACCGCTCGACCGATCCGGCCACGCACGCTAGCGCGCACAGGGGCGCCAGGGAACGAAGGCGGCACGACGGCCTTCCCCCGTCACATACCGACTGGTTAGTCTGTCGCCGTTGACAGTGAACGGCACGACGGAGAGGCGGATCCCGATGAGTACGACGGTCCAGGGCCAGGGCGTGGTCGTCACCGGCGCGGGCGGCGGCATCGGAGCCGCCCTCGCCCGCAGGTTCGCCGCGGAAGGGGCCCGCGTCGTCGTCAACGACATCGACCCCGACCGGACCAAGGCCATCGCCGACGAGACCGGTGCCACCGCCGTCCCCGGCGACGCCTCCGCCGTCGTCGAGGAGGCCCGCGACGCGCTCGGCGGCACCGTCGACGTCTACTGCGCCAACGCGGGCCTCGCCTCACCCGGCGACGCCTTCGCCGACGAGGGCGTCTGGGCCGCCGCCTGGGACGTCAACGTCATGGCCCACGTCCGCGCCGCCCGCGCCCTCCTGCCCGACTGGCTGGAGCGCGGCTCCGGGCGCTTCGTGTCCACCGTGTCCGCCGCCGGACTGCTCACCATGGTCGGCGCCGCGCCCTACAGCGTGTCCAAGCACGGCGCCTACGCCTTCGCCGAGTGGCTCTCCCTCACCTACCGCCACCGCGGCCTCAAGGTCCACGCCATCTGCCCCCAGGGCGTGCGCACCGACATGCTCACCGCCGCCGGATCGGCCGGTGAACTCGTCCTCGCCCCCACCGCCATCGAACCCGAGGACGTCGCCGACGCGCTCTTCGAGGGCATCGAGGCCGACCGCTTCCTGATCCTGCCCCACCCCGAGGTCGCCGGCTACTACCGGGCCCGCGCGGGCGACCCCGAACGCTGGCTGGACAATATGAGCCACATCCAGCAGAAGTGGGAGGGCACCGGGCAGTGAACCCGACGACCTCGATCTACGCGGCCAGACCGTGGCTCGCGCAGCTCAGCGACGCCCAGCGCGCCCCCATACGACCGGCCGCCACCCTGGTGCACGCCTTCCGCGCCGCCGTCGCCCGCGCCCCGGAACACCCCGCCCTCGCCTACTTCGACGGCCGGCTCACCTACCGGGAGACCGACGCGCTGTCCGACTCCGTCGCGGGACACCTCGCCGCCCGCGGCGTCGGCCGCGGCGACCGGGTCGCGCTGATGCTCCAGAACACCCCGCACTTCGTCATCGCCCTGCTCGGCGCGTGGAAGGCGGGCGCCACCGTCGTCCCGCTCAACCCCATGTACAAGTCCGCCGAAGCCGCCCACGTCCTCGCCGACTCCGGGGCGAGCGCGCTGATCTGCTCCGACCGCGCCTGGGAGGCCTACCTGCGCGACACGGCCGCCGGCACGCCCGTCCACGTCGTCCTCACCGCCTGCGAGAAGGACCTCCAGACGCGGAACGACCCGCGCGTCCTCGGCTTCGAACGGCTGCCCGTACCGGCCGACACCGACGACCTGGTCGCCGTCGCCCGGGCCGAGCTCCCGGCACCCCACTACGGCCGCGACCTCACCACCACCGACGTGGCGCTGATCAGCTACACCTCCGGCACCAGCGGCACGCCCAAGGGCGCCATGAACACGCACCGCGGGATCATGTACAACGCCGAGCGGCAACGCACCGGCCACCCCGTCGCCGAAGGCGCCGCCTACTTCGCCCTCGCCCCGCTCTTCCACATCACCGGCATGGTCTGCGAACTGGCCGCCTGCGTCGCCAACGCGGGCACCCTCGTCCTCGCGTACCGCTTCGAGGCGGGAGTCGTCCTGGACGCCTTCGCCGAGCACCGCCCCGCCTACACCGTCGGCCCCTCCACCGCCTTCATGGCCCTGGCCGCCCACCCCGACGCCACCCCCGGGCACTTCGCGTCCTTCCGGGTGATCTCCTCCGGCGGCGCCCCCGTGCCCCCGGCGCTGGTCGAGCGGTTCCGCACCCGCTTCGGCCCGTACCTGCGCAACGGCTACGGCCTCACCGAGTGCACCGCCCCCTGCGCCTCCGTGCCCCCCGACCGGGAAGCCCCGGTCGACCCCGCCTCCGGCACCCTCTCCGTCGGCGTGCCCGGCCCCGAGACCGTCGTCCGGATCCTCGACGAACGCGGTGAGGAGGTGCCGTTCGGCGAGCAGGGCGAGATCGCGGTCCGCGGGCCCCAGGTCGTCCCCGGCTACTGGGGGCTGCCGGACGCCACCGCGGAGACGTTCCCCGACGGCGAGCTGCGCACCGGCGACATCGGCTTCATGGACCGGGACGGCTGGCTCTACGTCGTCGACCGCAAGAAGGACATGATCAACGCGTCCGGCTTCAAGGTGTGGCCGCGCGAGGTCGAGGACGTCCTCCACACCCATCCGGCGGTCCGCGAGGCGGCCGTGATCGGCGTCCCCGACGCCTACCGGGGCGAGACGGTCAAGGCCTACGTCAGCCTGCGGCCGGGCAGCACGGTCGCACCCGCCGAGCTCTCCTCCTACTGCGAGCAGCGGCTCGCGGCGTACAAATACCCCCGGGAGGTCGAGGTCCTGCCGGAGCTGCCGAAGACCACCAGTGGGAAGATCCTCAGGCGGGAACTGCGTTACCCCACGTAGATGACGGCGACACCCACGAGTACCGGAGAAAGGTGGCGGCACATGGCCAGGACGACGGACGGGAACGGCACCCCCGTCCCCCAGAGGCTGCTGGCCACCGCCACCCGGCTCTTCGCCGAACAGGGCTACGACCGCACCTCCGTCCAGGAGATCGTCGAGCGGGCCGGGGTCACCAAGGGGGCCCTCTACCACTACTTCGGCTCCAAGGAGGACCTGCTCCAGGAGGTGTACGCGCGCGTGCTCCGGCTCCAGCAGGAGCGGCTGGACGCCTTCGCCCAGGCGGACGCCCCCGTGGATCAGCGGCTGCGCGACGCCGCCGCGGACGTGGTCGTCACCACCATCGACAACCTCGACGACGCGGCGATCTTCTTCCGCTCGATGCACCACCTGAGCCCGGAGAAGAACAAGCAGGTCCGGTCCGAACGGCGCCGCTACCACGAGCGGTTCCGCGCCCTCATCGAGGAGGGCCAGGACGCGGGCGTCTTCTCCACCGCCACCCCCGCGGACCTGGTGGTGGACTACCACTTCGGGTCGGTCCACCACCTGTCCACCTGGTACCGCCCCGACGGGCCGCTCAGCCCCCAGCAGGTGGCCGACCACCTGGCCGACCTGCTGCTGAGGGCGTTGCGGCCCTGACGGGCGTTCAGCTCACTAGTTGGCGTCCACCAGCTCGTGCGGCGGTACGGTCACCGTCCGCGCGCCCTTCTTGCCGCCGAGGACGATCTTCCGCAGCGCGCTGTTGTTGGTGAGGTCGGTCTCCTTGAGGCGCTTCTCCGGGTTGGCCAGCACCTGGATGTAGTAGGTGCCGTTCGGCAGCGAGGTGATGTCGAACGACTGGCCCGGCAGGTCCTGGGTGTAGGTGTCGCCGGACCCGACGTCCAGGACCTCACGGACCGAGATCGAGTTCTGCTGACCGCACGCCGTGGACAGGTCCGTGTTGAACGGGTGCCAGTTGGCGTTCTTCACCGTGTAGTCGACCGCGTCGGTGTTGGCCAGGCAGAAGGCCTCCTTGCCGCTGCGCACGGCCTCCTTCTGGTCGGCCTTGAGCAGCCGGTAGCTGGCGAAGTCGGTGAAGTGCCAGTGCTCGTGGCCGGGGCGGGGGTCCCACTCCATGGTGCCGGTCGGGGTGTAGCCGACCTGCTTGCCCTTCGCGTCGTAGAAGTACTGGTAGGCGTCCATCAGCTCCTTGCCGGGCGACCGGAAGCCGTCGACGACCAGCTGGGCGGGGCCCGCGTTCCACACGTTGGCGCTGAAGGCGAGGAAGTCCTTGCCCTTGTCGGGGCCCTCCGTGGCGGGTTCGCTGATGGTGATGCCGTACGCGGGCAGCGACCGCAGGTCGGGCTTGGGCACGTTTGGCACCGCCGCCTTGCCCGTCGGCCGCTTCGCGGCGGGCTTCACCGCGGGCGCCTTGCGCGAGCCGTCGGTCTGGCCGCCGCCGTCGCCCATGCGCGCGGCGCCCGCCTTCAGGCCCTGCCTCTTCACCGCCCACGGGACGGCGGGCGGCGCCGGCACCAGGGGCCCGTGGCCCACGTTGTACGAGGGACCCGCACCGCTCGTCGGGGCGGCGGGAGCGGCCGGGGCCACCGCGCCGTGCCGGGCGTGCCCCGCGGCGGCGCCGTGACCCGCGGCGGCGCCGTGCCCCGCGGCGGCGCCGTGCCCCGCGGCCGCGCCGTGACCCGCGTGCCCGGCCTTCTTCGCGTCGTGCCGCGCACCGGGCGCCGCACCGGCACCGCCCTCCGAGCTGATCTCGCGCACCGTCACCTTGACCGACTGCGGCTTGTCCGCGACGCCGAAC
This sequence comes from Streptomyces ficellus, assembly GCF_009739905.1. Lineage (NCBI taxonomy): Bacteria > Bacillati > Actinomycetota > Actinomycetes > Kitasatosporales > Streptomycetaceae > Streptomyces > Streptomyces ficellus. Next base: position 5,926,553 of record NZ_CP034279.1, read on the forward strand.
AGGTCGCGGTAGCGCTTCGCCACGGACACCTTGGCCGTGTACTGCCCGGCCGGCAGGACGACCGGCTCGGAGTACGCGCCCGAGTAGGTGTTGGCCGCCCAGCCCTTCTCCACGCCCCACACGGAACCGAGCGTGAAGGGGTTGGTGGGACAGCTCTCGGGATACTTCGAGGTGGCCGGCGCGTCGGGGCGCACCCGGCCGGACGCGTTGTTGGGGCAGAAGTCCTCGGTGCGCTTGAGGACCGTCTTGCCGGCCGCGTCGGTGACGGCGATCTCGATGAAGCCCGGCAGACCCTGGAAGTCCTTCACCAGGCCCTTGGGGAGGGCCTTCGCCCGGGTCTTGCCGCCCTCGTGGACGATCTGCGTCACGACGACCGGGTCCTTGTAGGACTTGCGGGTCACCTTCAGTTCCAGCGGGGCGTTCTCGGCGGTGAGGTACGTACCGAGGTCGAGGTAGACGCCGGGCTGTTCCTGGTACGAGTCGAGCGTCACCGACTTCGCGGCGGCGATCAGGCTGAACTGCGGTGTGGCGGGGGCTGCTTCGCCGTCGGGCGCGGCGGCGACGATACCGGCGGTCACGGCGACGGCCGCTGCTCCGGCGATCACCGAACGCCCGAGACGGGCCTGGTGGGATCTGGTCATCGTTCCTCGTTCTGCGAGTGCCTGTCGGGACGGCGGAGGACGGCCGGCGCGGTGGTCGTGTCGCGCGGCCTTCTCCGGTCCGTGAGAGTCGACGGTCGGCACCGTGGGTTGTCTGCGACGCGGTGAGTCGTGGATCCTTGACCGAAACTAGGCCCCTCGCACAGGATCCCGCCGACTTAGTGCCGTTCTCGCCGGACAAGCCGCCCACATGTGGTAAAAGCCCGGGACCGCGACGTGCGGACCCGGGCTCCCTCCACCACCGTGACGCTCAGAGGTACCGCTTCAGCTCCCGCCGCGCCAGCGACCGCTGGTGCACCTCGTCCGGCCCGTCCGCCAGCATCAGCGTCCGCGCCCCCGCCCACAGTTCGGCGAGCGGGAAGTCCTGGCTGACCCCGCCCGCACCGTGCAGCTGCACCGCGCGGTCGATGATGTCCACCACCGCGCGCGGCGTCGCGATCTTGATGGCCTGGATCTCGGTGTGCGCGCCCCGGTTGCCGACGGTGTCCATCAGCCAGGCGGTCTTGAGGACCAGCAGCCGCAGCTGTTCCACCGTCACCCGGGCGTCCGCGATCCACGCCTGCACCTGCCCCTGCGCGGCCAGCGGCTTGCCGAAGGCCGTACGGGACACCGCCCGGCGGCACATCAGCTCGATCGCCCGCTCCGCCATGCCGATCAGCCGCATGCAGTGGTGGATCCGGCCGGGCCCGAGCCGGGCCTGGGCGATGGCGAACCCGCCGCCCTCCTCGCCGATCAGGTTCGACGCCGGGACGCGGACGTCCTCGAAGACGACTTCCGCGTGCCCGCCGTGGGAGTGGTCCTCGTACCCGTACACCTGCATGGCGCGCCGGACGTGCACACCGGGGGTGTCGCGGGGCACCAGGAGCATCGACTGCTGGCGGCGGATGTCCTCGCCGTCCGGGTCGGTCTTGCCCATCACGATGAAGATCCGGCAGTCCGGGTTCATCGCCCCGGAGATGTACCACTTGCGGCCGTTGACGACGTAGTCGTCACCGTCGCGCCGGATGCGGGTCTCGATGTTGGTGGCGTCCGACGAGGCGACGTCCGGCTCGGTCATCGCGAAGGCGGAGCGGATCTCCCCGGCGAGCAGCGGGCGGAGCCACCGCTCCCGCTGCCGCGCGTCGCCGAACTGGGCCAGCACCTCCATGTTGCCGGTGTCCGGGGCGGCGCAGTTCAGCGCGGTGGGCGCCAGGTGCGGCGACCGGCCGGTGATCTCCGCCAGCGGCGCGTACTGGAGGTTGGTCAGGCCCGCGCCGTGCTCGTCGTCCGGCAGGAAGAGGTTCCACAGGCCCTGCCTGCGCGCCTCGGCCTTGAGGTCCTCGACCACCGCCGGGGTGTCCCACGGCGAGGCGAGCTTGGCGCGCTGTTCGTGCGCGACCTCCTCCGCCGGGTACACGAACTCGTCCATGAAGGTGAGGAGCCTGGCCCGCAGTTCCTCGGTGCGCGCGTCGAATGCGAAGTCCATGGGTGCCGGTCAGCCTTCCTGGAGGGTGGTGAGGCCGTGCTCGATGAAGACGGGGACGAGTTCGCCGATCCGGTCGAAGCCGGCGCCGACGGTCTGCCCGAGGGTGTAGCGGTAGTGGATGCCCTCCAGGATCACGGCGAGCTTGAACCAGGCGAACGCCGTGTACCAGGAGATGGCCGAGGTGTCGCGGCCGGACCGGGCGGCGTAGCGCTCGACCAGTTCGGCGGGCGACGGGTGGCCGGGGGCCGCCGCGGTGGTGGAGACGGGGGAGTGCGGCAGGTCCAGCCGGACGCTGTACATGGCCAGCAGGCCCAGGTCCGTGAGCGGGTCGCCGAGCGTGGACATCTCCCAGTCCAGTACGGCGTTGACCTTGTCGTCCTCGCCGAGCAGGGCGTTGTCCAGGCGGTAGTCGCCGTGGACGACCGTGGGGGCGCCGGACAGCGGCAGTTCGCGGCCGAGTGCGGCGTGCAGCTCGTCGATCCCGGCCAGTTCGCGGCTGCGCGAGGCGTCCAGCTGCTTGCCCCAGCGCCGCAACTGCCGGTCCAGGAAGCCGTCGGGGCGCCCGAAGTCGCCGAGCCCCACCGCGCCGGGGTCCACGGCGTGCAGGTCGACCAGCGTGTCGACCAGGCCCAGCACGGCGGCGCGGGTGCGCTCGGGGCCGAGCGGGGCGAGCTGGGCGGCGGTGCGGTAGGGCGTGCCGGGCACGAACTCCATGACGTAGAACGGGGCGCCGAGGACCTCCTCGTCCTCGCACAGCACCAGCGGCTCCGGGACCGGCACCGCCGTCGGGTGCAGGGCGCTGATCACCCGGTGCTCGCGCCGCATGTCGTGGGCGGTGGCCAGGACGTGGCCGAGCGGCGGGCGGCGCACGACCCACTGGCCGGTGCCGTCGGTGACGACGTACGTCAGGTTCGACCGGCCGCCCTCGACGAGGCGGGCGCTGAGCGGTCCGCTCACCAGGCCGGGCCGCTCGCGGTCCAGGAAGCCGCGCAGCCGCTCGGGATCGAGACCTGGTGGGGGAGCTGAGCTCATCGTTCGCACCTCCGGTGACGGGAAGAACAGTGGTGTACGCAGCATGACCGACCAGTCGGTATGTCGTCCAGGGCCACGCCCCGTCCGGTGCGTAAACCGGCGGTTCCTCACACGTCACCGGGACCCGTTCGTGGACAAAGCGCACGAATGGGTCCCGGTGTGGGGTCGCTGTCTAGTGGTCGTCCCAGTGGCCGTCGTGCGCCGCGTGCCGGTGTCCCTCGTGCACGTAGTCGACGTGGTCGCCGTGCGCGACGGCCGGGTGCCCGCAGCCGTCGCCGTGCTCGTGCGCGTGGCCGCTGTGGGCGACGTGCTCGCCCGGCTCGCACTCGTCCCAGTGCCCGGAGTGCTCCCGGTGCAGGTGCCCGTCGTGGACGTAGTCGAGGTGGTCGTGGTGGACCACGGACCGATGCCCGCAGGCCGGGCCGTGGCGGTGGTCGTGCGTGGAGTGTTCCTGGTGGAGGACGGTCATCGGGGCCTCCGGCGTGGGCGGCTGCGGGACTTTCAGGCTAGTCCTTTTTGTCACCCTTCTGCTGGAATCCTCCCTCCCGGCTTGCGGCCGGAGGGAACGCGCCGGAGGGTCGGACCATGAGGGCGATCAGCTACAGCCGCTACGGCGGCCCGGAGGTGCTGGAATTCGGCGACCACCCCGACCCCAAGGTGGGGCCGGACAAGGTGCTCGTCAAAGTCCGGGCGGCGGCCGTCAACCCGGTCGACTGGAAGGCCCAGGCCGGGTACCTCGACACGATCTTCGACACCGTCTTCCCGGTCATCCCCGGCTGGGACGTCTCCGGCGTCGTCGTGCAGCCCGGGGTGTCCGTGCCCGAGTACGCGGTCGGCGACGAGGTCATGGGGTACGTGCGCGAGGACGTCCTGTCCCACGGCACCTTCGCCGAATACGTCGCCGCGCCCGTCCGCACCCTCGCGCGCAAGCCGCGCAACCTGACCTTCGAGGAGGCGGCCGCCCTCCCGCTCGCCGGGCTCACCGCCCACCAGGTGCTGCACCGGGCGCTCCGCGTCCGGTCGGGCGACACCGTCCTGGTCCACGCCGCGTCCGGCGCCGTCGGCTCCATGGCCGTCCAGATCGCCCGCCACCTCGGCGCCCGCGTCATCGGCGCCGCCCGCGAGCACGCCCAGGACCGGGTCCGCGAACTCGGCGCGGAGCCGGTGCCCTACGGCGACGGCTTCCTCCACCGGGTCCGGGAACTGGCCCCGCACGGCGTCGACGCCGCCTTCGACACGGTCGGCGGCCAGGTGCTGAAGGACTCGGCCCACCTCCTCGCCCCCGAGGGCCGCCTCGCCTCCATCGCGGACGGCGAGGTCGTCGGCCTGGGCGGGCACTACTACTGGGTACGCCCCGACACGGACGACCTGACGGCACTCGCCGAACTGGTCGAACAGGGCGCCCTCACCGTACGGGTCGCCAGGACGTTCCCCCTGGACCGGGCCGCCGACGCCCAGCGCGCCAACCAGGAGGGCGGCCTGCACGGCAAGGTCGTCGTCACCGTGGACTGGCCCGACCACTGACCCGCCGGCCACGCACCACAGCGCACAGGCGCGCACCGGCGGCCCGCCGTCACACCACCACGGCCACCGCGAACGCGGCCAGCGCCACCGCGCAGCCCGCCGCCACGACCGCCCCCCGCGGCCTCAGCGCCCCCGGGCGCGCCGCGACCAGCGCCCGCATCCGCCGGTGCGCCACCCCGAGGAACACCAGCCACACCAGCAGCGACAGCGCCGCGCCCACCAGCCCGGCCGCCGTGACGTCGTCGTGCACGGCCTGCCGGGCGGCCAGCACCGCGGCCACGGTCGCCGACAGCGTCGTCCGCCGCCACGCCAGCCGCGTCCGCTCCGGCTGCAACCCGGGATCACGCGCCTCCACGGCACCGCCCGCCATCAGCCGCTCCACCCGAAGAGGACGACCACCACCATCGCACCGGCCACCAGGCCCACCGCGAGACCCAGCAGCGTCGGGAACCGGCTCACCGGCAGGTCCTCGCCCCGCCGCATGGCCCGCTCGCACCGCACCCAGTGGTTCACCGCCCGCAGCGCGCACAACGCCCCCGCGGCGAGCAGCGCGAACGCCATCCCCACCCGGACGCCCCAGCGCAGGTCCGGCAGGAACTGGTCCACCGCGAAACCCCCGCCGACGAGCGCCAGCGCGGTACGGATCCAGGCGAGGAACGTGCGCTCGTTGGCGAGGGAGAACCGGTAGTCGGGCGTCTCGCCCTCCTCCCGGACCCGCTGCGGCGCGAACCACAGCCGCAGGCCCCGCACGAATCCGCTCACATGATCAGCCTACCGGCGCGGTGCGCGCGCAGCCTTTCGTACGCCGCCAGCCCGTCCGGCACCCACTCCCACTCGCCCAGCCGCGCCCGTACCTCCTCCTCCGGCAGGAACCCGTGCCACGCGACCTCCTCCGCCTGCGGGTCCACCGGCAGCGCGCACCGCACCTCGTACACCGCCGACCACCACGAACCGCGCCCGCCGCCGTCCTCGTACAGGAACCGGAACAGCGGGGTGGGGTGCGGCAGTCCGCGCACCCCCAGCTCCTCCTCCGCCTCGCGCAGCGCCGCCTCGTCGTAGCTCTCGCCGGCCCCCACGACACCGCCCACGAACATGTCGTACAGGGACGGGAAGACCAGCTTCGTCGCGGTGCGGCGGTGCACGAACACCCGGTCGTCGGCGTCCCGCACGAGGACGAACACGCACCGGTGACGCAGGCCCCGCGCGTACACCTCACCGCGCGGCAGCCGCCCCACCACCTCGTCGTGCTCGTCGACGACGTCCAGGATCTCCTCGGCAGCAGTCATGCCGCCATGAAAACACCACCCACCTGTTGACGTGTTACCGCCGCGTACCGAAGATCGGAGCACCCTGCCCGACGAGGATGAGGACCCCATGGCGTACGACGCTGATGTGATCGTGATCGGGGCGGGCCTCGCCGGCCTGGCCGCCACCGCCGAACTCGTCGACGCCGGGCGCAGCGTCATCCTGCTGGACCAGGAGCCGGAGCAGTCCATCGGCGGCCAGGCGCACTGGTCCTTCGGCGGCCTGTTCTTCGTCGACTCGCCCGAACAGCGCCGGATGCGCATCCGCGACAGCCACGCCCTCGCCCTCCAGGACTGGCTCGGCACCGCCGGGTTCGACCGCCCCGAGGACCACTGGCCGCGCCGGTGGGCCGAGGCGTACGTCGACTTCGCGGCGGGCGAGAAGCGGGACTGGCTGCACCGGCAGGGCGTCCGCTTCTTCCCCGTCGTCGGCTGGGCCGAACGCGGCGGCTACGGCGCCACCGGCCACGGCAACTCGGTGCCGCGCTTCCACATCACCTGGGGCACCGGCCCCGGCCTGGTCGCCCCCTTCGAGCGGCGCGTGCGCGCGGGCGTCACCAAGGGCCTCGCACGCCTGGCGTTCCGGCACCGCGTCACCGGCCTCGGCCGTACCGCGGGCACCGTCGACACCGTGAGCGGCGAGATCCTGGAGCCGTCCGGCGCCGCGCGCGGCACGGCCAGCAGCCGGCAGGTCACCGGCGCCTTCGAGTACCGGGCCCAGGCCGTGATCGTCACCTCCGGCGGCATCGGCGGCAACCACGACCTCGTCCGCGCCCAGTGGCCCGAGCGCCTCGGCACACCGCCCGAGAAGATGCTCTCCGGGGTGCCCGCCCACGTCGACGGGCTGATGCTCGGCATCACGGAGGCGGCCGGCGCCCACCACATCAACCGCGACCGGATGTGGCACTACACCGAGGGCATCGAGAACTGGAACCCCATCTGGGCGCGGCACGGCATCCGCATCCTGCCCGGCCCGTCCTCCCTCTGGCTCGACGCGCGCGGCCGCCGGCTGCCCGTCCCGCTCTTCCCGGGCTTCGACACCCTCGGCACCCTCGACCACATCATGAAGTCCGGCCACGGCCACACCTGGTTCGTCCTCAACCGGCGCATCATCGGCAAGGAGTTCACCCTCTCCGGCTCCGAACAGAACCCGGACCTCACCGGCAAGTCCGTACGCGGCGTCCTCGACCGCGCCCGCGCCGACGTCCCCGGCCCGGTCAAGGCGTTCATGGACCACGGCGCCGACTTCGTCATCGAGAAGGACCTGACGTCCCTGGTGCGCGGCATGAACGCGCTCACCAAGGAGCCCCTCCTCGACGAGGCGGCCGTACGCCGCGAGATCGTCGCCCGCGACCGGGAGATCGCCAACCCCTTCACCAAGGACAGCCAGGTCACGGCGATCCGCGGCGCCCGCAAGTACCTGGGCGACAAGCTGATCCGCACGGTCGCCCCGCACCGGATCCTCGACCCCGCGGCGGGCCCGCTGGTCGCCGTCCGCCTCAACATCCTCACCCGTAAGTCGCTCGGCGGCCTGGAGACCGACCTGTCGTCCCGGGTCCTCACCGCCGGCGGCACCCCGCTGCCCGGGGTGTACGCGGCGGGCGAGGCGGCCGGGTTCGGCGGCGGCGGCGTCCACGGCTACCGTGCGCTGGAGGGCACCTTCCTCGGCGGCTGCCTCTTCTCCGGCCGCACGGCCGGCCGGGCCGCGGCGGAGGCGACCGGCTGAGAGCCCTCAGAGCCGGCACCTCCCGTGGCGCCGCGGCCGTAATGCCCCCGGGCGGGGTACCTCATCGCACCCTCCGGGCACGCCACCTCACGCGCGCGTCCCCGGAGCCGGCGCGTACGCCGCGTCCGGACCGGTGACCCGGCGGTTCCGCCCCGGGAGATACGCCCACAGCGCGACGCCGATGAAGAGCACCTGCTCGGGAATCCTGAACCACAGGGGCGTCGCGGGCTTCCCGTTGACCGAAACGCCCTCGACCGCCGCGTAGATGTTGGCCGGCAGCATCAGGACGAACAGCACCGCGAGGCCGAGTCCCGCCGCCCGCCGGGTGGCCTCCAGGACGAGCCCGGCGGCGCCCAGGAGTTCCAGGACGCCCGTCGCGTAGACCACCAGGCGGGGGAACGGCACGAACGGCGGGACCATCGCGACCAGATCGTGGTGGCCGGGCATGGGGCCGAGGCCGGACGGGACGAAGTGCGCGCTCGCCGTGAACACCAGCATGACCGCGAGGCCGTGCACGACGGACACCCGCCAGGTAACGAACCGCCGGACGCCGACGGCGCCGAGGAGCCGGAACAGCAGGGTGGGAACGGCGATGAGCATGAGGGTGCCCAGCATGAGCGCAGTCCTTTCGACGGGTCGGCCTACAGAATGGATACTAGCGCTATCCGCTATCCATGTGGAGAGGGCTGAGCGGATAAAGGTCTGCGGGCTCAGTCGGCACGCCGGCGCTCAAGTGCCGCTGATGGGGCACTACTTGCGTGAAGGGGTGCTGCCGCCGGGATCCGCACCAGGTCTTCGGGGTGCTGCCGGGCGTAGGCCCGGCCGCGCGGGAAGAGGGCGCGGCCCTCCGCCGCCCGGCCCAGAAGTCCACGCCGGCCCGGCACTTCGGAGGCGGCAGCCCCGCCGGGGCGAACCCCCCATATAACCCCGGGCGGACGCGACCTAGACCATGCCCTCCGGCACCGGCGTCCCCTGGTGGTAGTACAGCCGCCAGTCCCCGCCCCCGGCGCGCCCGGCCGGGTCGCGGCGCCACAGCGAGCTGCGGCGCACCCGGTGGCCACCGCCGGCCGTCTCGTACGTCAGGTGGACCACGTCCGGGGCGAGCTGCACGCCCGTCATGCCGGACACCTCCACGGGCGGGCCGTCCGCCGGGAGAGCCGGGGCGGGTGCCATGCCCGGCAGCGCGTCCAGCATCGCCTGCCTGGTCCACCGCCGCCCCGAGGCGCCGACCTCCGTGAAGTCCGGGTGCAGGAGGCGGGCCGCCTCCGCCCGGGAGGCCCGTACGGCCGGGTCAAGGAGCCGCAGTTCGCCCGCGATCGCCGCCTCCACGCCGGAGGCGCCGGTCATGCCCGCACCTCCACCACGCGGAAGCGTTCCGCGACGACCATCGTCGTGTCGTCGACCGTGAAGTCCGGGTCGCCGAGGGCCTCGCGCATCTCGTCGCCGTGCCAGAACGTCTCGTGGCCCGCCCGCCAGTCGGCGACCGAGGCGTACCCCTCGCCCTCGTCCAGCGCGTGCCGCAGGTCCACGTCGCCCAGCGGCAGCACCCGCACCTCCGTCACCTCCAGCACCGCCACCTCGCGGCCGTCGGAGTCGATCAGGGCCGACCGCTCGCCGATCTCCGGCAGTTCCTCGTCCTCCGCCTCGTACTCGGCGAGCAGGCCGGTCGTCGACACCTTCTCGCCGGACAGGACCGCGGCCACCAGTTGGTCGCGCAACGGGCCGGGGAACGCCAGCAGATAGGGCTTGAGTTGCTCGGGATGCGTGGCGGGGTGCGTCTCGGGGTGCGTCATGGGGCGACAGTGTGGCAACCCGCCGCCCCGCACGCGACGCAATATCGGCCCCCGGCACAGCAGCAACAGCAGCTACAGCACCAGCTACAGCACCAGCGACAGCAGCAGCACGAACACGATCCCGACCACCGAGATGATCGTCTCCATCACCGACCAGGTCTTGACCGTCTGGCCGACGCTCATCCCGAAGTACTCCTTCACCAGCCAGAACCCGGCGTCGTTGACGTGGCTGAAGAACAGCGAGCCGGCACCGATCGCCAGCACCAGCAGCGCCGCGTGCGTGGTCGACATGTCGGCCGCCAGCGGCGCGACCAGCCCGGCCGCGGAGATGGTGGCGACGGTCGCCGAACCGGTGGCCAGCCGGATCGCCACCGCGATCAGCCAGGCCAGCAGCAGGGCCGGGATCGCCCAGTTCTCGGAGAAGTCCAGGATCATCCGCCCGACGCCCACGTCGATCAGGGTCTGCTTGAAACCGCCGCCCGCGCCGACGATCAGCAGGACGCCCGCGATGGGCGCGAGCGACGTCTCGACGGTCGAGGAGATCCGCTCCTTGGTGCAGCCGGCCGCCCGGCCCAGCGTGAAGATGCCCACGAGGACCGCCGCGAGCAGCGCGATCAGGGGCGAGCCGATCACGTCCGTGACCCGCTGGACGTGGTTCTCCGGGTCGTCGACGACGATGTCCACCAGCGCCTTGACCAGCATCAGCACGACGGGCAGCAGCACGGTCGCCACGGTGACGCCGAAGCCCGGCCGCCGCTCCAGCGTCTCCGAGGCCCGCTGCGGCACCATCCGCTCCGGCACCGGCACGTCCACCCAGCGGGCCGCGTACCGGGAGAAGACCGGGCCCGCGATGATCACCGTCGGGACGGCGACGACGAGCCCCAGCGCCAGCGTGACGCCCAGGTTCGCGCCGATCGCGTCGATCGCGACCAGCGGGCCGGGGTGCGGCGGGATGAGCCCGTGCATCACCGACAGGCCGGCCAGCGCCGGGATGCCGATCCGCATCAGCGAGTAGTTGCCGCGCTGGGCGACCATCAGCACCACCGGGATCAGCAGCACGATGCCGACCTCGAAGAACAGCGGCAGGCCGATCACCGAAGCGATCAGTACCATCGCCCACGGCATGGCGCGCCCGCCCGCCTTCGCCAGGATCGTGTCGACGATCTGGTCCGCGCCGCCCGAGTCGGCGAGCAGCTTCCCCAGGATCGCCCCGAGCGCGATGAGCACACCGACACCCGCGACGGTCGAACCGAGCCCCGTGGTGAAGGACGCGATGGCCGCGTCGAGCGGGGCGCCCGCGAAGGCGCCCAGCGCGAGCGAACCTATGGTCAGCGCCAGAAAGGCGTGGAGCTTGAACTTCGTGATGAGCAGGACGATGACGGCGATGCCCGCCAGGACGGCGATGCCCAGCTGGGCGTTGCCGGCCGAGGTGATCGGCTCGGCGGCACCCGCTGCCAGCATCTCGACGTTGAGACTGGTCACAGGGTTCCTCGGGTCGGGTGGGGGAGACGGACGGGGGAGTCAGGAGGGGGAGTCGGCGGACCGGCGCAGCGCGGTGACGGCCCGGTCGGCGATGTCCTCGGGGGAGCCGGAGACGTCGACGGCCGCACCGGCCTCGTCGTCGCCCAGCGGCTGGAGGGTCGCGAACTGCGAATCGAGCAGCGCGGTGGGCATGAAGTGCCCCTTGCGGGCGGCCATCCGCTCCTCGATCAGCGTCCGGTCGCCGGTCAGGTGCAGGAAGACCACCCCGGGCGCGGCCGCCCGCAGCCGGTCGCGGTACGCTCGCTTCAGCGCCGAGCTGCTCACCACCCCGCCGAGGCCGGCGCGCCCGTGCGCCCACCGTCCGATGGCGTCCAGCCAGGGCCACCGGTCGTCGTCGTCCAGCGGGACGCCGGCCGACATCTTGGCGATGTTCGCCTCGGGGTGGAAGTCGTCGCCCTCGGCATAGGGCACGCCGAGGCGCTCGGCGACCAGCGGACCGATGGTGGTCTTGCCGGTGCCCGCCACGCCCATCACCACGACGACGGGGGGTTGCTGCATGGATGGTGCCTCGCTGTCTTCCTCGACATCGATCCGGACGCCACCGCGGTGTCCGTCGCCGCACACTGAAACCCATCAGGTACGACGTATTCAAGAGCCTGTGACATAAAAGTCATACTTAATCTGGGCGGTTACGCTATGCACATGACGACGCAGGCCCAGGGGCTCCATACGCAGGTGCTGGACACCCTGGGCCTTGCCATCACGGCGGGGGAGTACGCGCCGGGCAGCGTGTTGCGCACCGACGAGCTCGCCCAGCGGTTCGAAGTGTCACGCACGGTGATCCGCGAGGTCGTCCGCGTCCTGGAATCGATGCACCTCGTCGAGTCACGTCGCCGCGTCGGCGTGACCGTACGCGCCACCGAGCAGTGGAACGTGTACGACCCGCGCGTCATCCGCTGGCGGCTGGCGGGCGCCGACCGGCCCCGTCAGCTCCGCTCGCTGACCGTGCTGCGCTCGGCGGTCGAACCGGTCGCCGCCGGCCTCGCCGCCGCCCACGCCACCCCCGAGCAGTGCCGGGAGCTGACCGAGCAGGCGCTCGGGATGGTCGCCACCTCGCGCGGCGGGCAGCTGGACGCGTACCTCGTGCACGACATCGCCTTCCACCGGGTCGTGCTGAACGCCTCCGGCAACGAGATGTTCGCCCGCCTCGGGGACGTGGTCGCGGAGGTCCTCGCCGGCCGCACCCACCACCACGTGATGTTCGAGGACCCCGACCCGGCGGCCGTCACGCTGCACGTCCGGGTCGCCGAGGCCGTACGGGCGCGGGACGCCGCCCGCGCCGAGGAGCTGACCAGGGAGATCGCCATGGGCGCCCTCCGAGAGCTGGACGTCCTCGCGCCGTAGCGGGACCCCTTAAGCTGCTCAATGCTGATTAACCAGTCGGTAACCTCAAAAACACCTCAGATCAGCCCGTACGTGACATAGGCCACAGCCAAAACGGCCGCGTAGCCGTGACTATGTGCCCTGGCCTTCATGCCACGGTGACCCACCCTTCTCACCGGCGTACGGCTGATACCGCACGACCCCTCACAAAGGCGACTTCTAGATGAGTGACCGCACCATGCCTGCGGCCGACACCCAGAGCCCCGGTTCCCCGGCGGCGACGGGCGCCCCCCACATCGACGCCGGTGACGCCGGTTACAGCAAGGACCTCAAGTCCCGCCACGTCAACATGATCGCCATCGGTGGCGCCATCGGGACCGGCCTCTTCCTTGGCGCCGGCGGCCGCCTCGCGGGCGCGGGCCCGTCCCTCGCCATCGCGTACGCCGTCTGCGGCGTCTTCGCCTTCTTCGTCGTCCGGGCCCTCGGTGAGCTGGTGCTCTACCGTCCCTCCTCCGGAGCCTTCGTCTCGTACGCCCGTGAGTTCATGGGCGAGAAGGGCGCCTACACGGCCGGCTGGCTCTACTTCCTCAACTGGTCGACCACCGCCATCGCCGACATCACCGCGGCCGCGGTCTTCGCCCACTACTGGTCGCTCTTCAGCGACGTCCCGCAGTGGGTGCTCGCCATGATCGCCCTCGCCGTCGTCCTCACGGCGAACCTGATCTCGGTGAAGTACTTCGGCGAGATGGAGTTCTGGTTCGCGATCATCAAGGTCGCCGCACTGGTGATCTTCATGTGCGTCGGCATCTTCCTCGTCGTCACCTCCCACGAGGTAGGCGGCCACACCCCGGGCCTGTCCACCATCACCGACAGCGGCGGCATCTTCCCCATGGGCATGCTGCCCATGCTGATGGTCGTCCAGGGCGTCGTCTTCGCCTACGCCTCCGTCGAGCTGGTCGGCGTCGCCGCCGGTGAGACCGAGAACCCCGAGAAGATCATGCCGAAGGCGATCAACTCGATCATGTGGCGCGTGGGCCTCTTCTACGTCGGTTCCGTCGTCCTGCTCTCGCTGCTGCTGCCGTACACCGCCTTCTCCGGCGACCAGAGCCCCTTCGTCACCGTCTTCGACAAGCTCGGCATCCCGGGCACGGCCGGCATCATGAACCTGGTCGTCCTCACCGCCGCGCTCTCCAGCCTGAACTCCGGCCTGTACTCCACCGGCCGCATCCTGCGCTCGATGGCGATGGCGGGCTCCGCGCCCAAGTTCACCGCCCGCATGAACAAGGGCCAGGTCCCCTACGGCGGCATCCTGCTCACCGCCGGCTTCGGCGTCCTCGGCGTCGGCCTGAACTACGTCATGCCCGGCGAGGCCTTCGAGATCGTGCTGAACCTCGCCTCCATCGGCATCCTCGGCACCTGGGGCATGATCATGCTCTGCTCGCTGCTGTTCTGGTCCCGCTCCAAGGAGGGCAGGGTCACCCGCCCCTCCTACAAGCTCCCCTGGGCCCCGTACACGCAGATCGTGACGCTGGTCTTCCTCGCCACCGTCCTGTTCCTGATGTGGTACGGCGGCGGAGTCGGCCGGTACACCGTGAACTGCCTGCCGGTCATCGCGCTCCTGCTCGTCGGCGGCTGGTTCGCCGTCCGCAAGCGGGTCGCCACCCTGGCCGCCTCACGGCCGCAGGACTGACCCACCACCCCTCCCGAAGCCCCCGCCGGACACCCGTCCGGCGGGGGCTTCGCGCACGCGGCCGGATTTCCACCCCGACGAGCGCCCCCGACAGCGATAGTGGAGCCGGACAACCGCGCGACGAAAGGAAGAGCCGCGATGGCGCAGCAGGTCAACGGGGTCATTGCCCCGGGGAAGAACGAGCCCGTGCGGGTGGAGACGATCATCGTCCCCGACCCCGGCCCCGGTGAGGCCGTCGTACAGATCCAGGCCTGCGGGGTGTGCCACACCGACCTGCACTACAAACAGGGCGGGATCAACGACGACTTCCCCTTCCTCCTCGGTCACGAGGCGGCGGGCGTCGTCGAGTCGGTCGGCGCCGGCGTCACCGACGTCGCGCCCGGCGACTTCGTCGTCCTCAACTGGCGTGCCGTGTGCGGCACCTGCCGGGCCTGCGAGCGCGGCAGGCCCTGGTACTGCTTCGCCACCCACAACGCCCGCCAGAAGATGACGCTGACCGACGGGACGGAACTCTCGGCGGCGCTCGGCATCGGGGCGTTCGCCGAGAAGACGCTGGTCGCGGCCGGCCAGTGCACCAAGGTCGACCCGTCGGTCGCCCCCGCCGTCGCCGGCCTGCTCGGCTGCGGCGTCATGGCCGGCATCGGCGCGGCGATCAATACCGGCCAGGTCGGCCGGGGCGACTCCGTCGCCGTCATCGGCTGCGGCGGCGTCGGCGACGCGGCGATCGTCGGCTCCCGCCTCGCGGGCGCCGCGCGCATCATCGCCGTCGACATCGACGACCGGAAACTGGAGACCGCCCGGACCATGGGCGCCACCCACACCGTCAACTCCCGCACCACCGACCCCGTCGAAGCGATCCGCGAACTCACCGGCGGCTTCGGCGCCGACGTCGTCATCGAGGCCGTCGGCCGCCCCGAGACCTACCAGCAGGCGTTCTACGCCCGCGACCTCGCCGGCACGGTCGTCCTCGTCGGCGTACCCACCCCCGAGATGACACTCGAACTCCCGCTGCTCGACGTCTTCGGGCGCGGCGGCGCGCTCAAGTCGTCCTGGTACGGCGACTGCCTGCCGTCCCGCGACTTCCCCATGCTCATCGACCTGCACCAGCAGGGCCGCATCGACCTGGCGGCCTTCGTCACCGAGACCATCGGACTCGGCGACGTCGAGAAGGCCTTCGCCCGCATGCACGAGGGCGACGTGCTGCGCTCGGTGGTGGTCTTCTGATGACCGCGCGCATCGAGCACCTCGTCACCTCCGGCACCTTCACGCTCGACGGCGGCACCTGGGACGTCGACAACAACGTCTGGATCGTCGGCGACGGGGCCGAAGCCGTCGTCATCGACGCCGCACACGACGCCGACGCCATCCTGGCCGCCCTCGACGGCCGTACGCTGCGGGCCATCATCTGCACGCACGCCCACAACGACCACATCGACGCCGCCCCCGCGCTCGCCGCCGCCACCGGCGCCCGCATCCTGCTCCACCCCGACGACCTGCCGCTGTGGAAGCAGACCCACCCCGACCACCACCCCGACGGCGAACTCACCGACGGACAGACCCTCACCATCGCCGGAACCGACCTGACCGTCCTGCACACCCCCGGCCACGCCCCCGGCGCCGTCTGCCTCCACGCCCCCGACCTCGGCACCGTCTTCACCGGCGACACGCTCTTCGCGGGCGGCCCCGGCGCCACCGGCCGGTCCTTCTCCCACTTCCCGACCATCATCGACTCGATCCGCGACCGGCTGCTGACCCTGCCCCCGCAGACGGTCGTCCGCACCGGCCACGGCGACACCACCACCATCGGCGCCGAGGCCCCGCACCTCCAGGAGTGGATCAACCGAGGCCACTGAGCCGCAGCCGGCTCACGAACCGCACCGGGACACCCGAGACCGGGTCGGTGAACTCCAGCGCCCGCGCCAGCAACTGCAGCGGACGCCCGAAGTCCTCCGGCCCGTCCTCCCGCACCACCGGATACAGCGGATCGTGCAGGATCGGCACCCCCAGCCGCGCCATGTGGACCCGCAGCTGATGCGTCTGGCCGGTCGCCGGCACCAGCCGGTACCGGCCCAGACCGCCCCGGTGCTCCACCAGCTCGATCCGGCTCTCGCTGTTCGGCTCGCCCGGCACCTCCCGCGCCGCCAGCACCCCGCGCTCCTTGACGATCCGGCTGCGAACCGTCACCGGCAGGGCCAGCGAGGGCTCGTACGCGGCCACCGCCTCGTACTCCTTGCGCACCCGCCGGTCCCGGAACACCGACTGGTACGCGCCCCGGTCCTCCGGACGTACGACGAACAGGGCGAGCCCCGCCGTCAGCCGGTCCAGCCGGTGCGCCGGCTGCAACTGCGGCAGCCCCAGCTCCCGCCGCAGCCGCGCCAGCGCCGTCTCCGTCACATGCCGCCCGCGTGGCGTCGTCGCCAGGAAGTGCGGCTTGTCCGCCACCACGATCCGCTCGTCCCGGTACACGATCCCCACCTCGAACGGCACCCGCTCCTCCGCCGGGAAATCCCGGTGGAACCACACGTACCGCCCCGGCTCGTACCTCTCCTCCGCCCCCACCGGCACCCCGTCCGCCCCCACGAACCGGCCCTCCGCGACCATCGCGTCCACCCGCCCGGCGCCGATCGCCCCCGCGTACCGCGCGAGAAGATGGTCCCGAACCGTCGGCCACGCGCCATCGGGATCGGCGGGCAGCCGCAGCCGCACCGGGTCGACACCGGCCCGCTGGGGCAGCGGGGCGGCCGGGATCCTGGTTCTCCGTCTCACCGCCCCACGGTAAGCGGTGCCAGCACCGCCTCGATCCGCTCCCACGTCTCCCGGTCCCGGACGACCGGAGGCAGCGTCTCGTCCCCGCCGGTGCCCCAGGACACGGCCACCGCCACCGGGTCCTCCCCGGTCGCGGCGCCCACTGCCAGCGCGGCCGCCCCGACCGCGACCAGTTCCGCGGTACGGGGGAGGACCACGGGCCGCCCCGACAGACGGCGCACCGTCTCCACCCACGTACGCCCCCGGGCGCCGCCCCCGATCAGCCGCAGCGGCACGCCCTCGCCCGTGCGCGGCAGCGCCCCCAGCGCCCGGAGCACCGTGAAGGCCGCACCCTCGTAGGCGGCCCCCAGGAGCTGCTGCCGGGTCGTGGCGTGCCGCAACCCGGTGAGCAGACCGGAGGCACCGGGCAGGTCCGGAGTCCGTTCACCGTCCAGGTACGGCAGGAGCACCGCCTCCCCGCCCGGCTCGGCGTCCTCCCGGTCCAGCCCCAGCAGCGCGGCCACCTTGTCGACGGCCAGCGTGCAGTTGAGCGTGCAGCCCAAGGGCAGGAACGTACCGTCGGTGGCGGCGAAACCCGCCAGCGCGGCCGTGGCGGGCCGCGCCCTCGTCGCCGCGAAAACGGTGCCCGACGTGCCCAGGGACACCACCGGATGGTCCAGCAGCCCCCGGCCGCCCAGCCCCAGCCCCACCGCCGCCGCCATGTTGTCCCCGGTGCCCGCGGCGACCGCGATGCCCTCGGCGAGGCCCAGCTCCCTCGCCGCGCCCCCGGTCAGCGACCCCACCCGGGTGGCGCCGGTCCGCGCGACGGGCGGGAGGAGCGCCGCGTCCAGCCCGAGCAGGCCGAGAAGCTCCGGGTCGTACGCGCCCGTCACCGTGCCGTACCAGCACGTCCCCGACGCGTCACCGGGATCGGTCGCCGCCACCCCGCACAGCCGCTCGGTGAGGAAGTCGTGCGGCAACCGCACCGCGGCGGCGCCCCCGGCGGCGCGCGGCTCGTTCTCCCGCAGCCACTGCCACTTGGCCGCCGTCATCGACGCCACCGGTACGGAGCCGGTACGCGCCAGCCAGCCGTCCGGGCCGAGCCGCTCGGTGAGGGCGGCGGCCTGCGGTGCCGACCGGGTGTCGTTCCACAACAGCGCCGGGCGCAGCGGACGGCCCGAGGCGTCCAGGACGACCAGCCCGTGCTGCTGCCCGGCGACCGCGATCCCGGTGACCGCCCGGGCATCGGCGCCCCGCAGTGCCTGGGCGACCGCCGCCACGAGCGCCCGCCACCACTGCTCGGGATCGCTCTCTCGCGCCCCCGCACGGCCGCTCACCGTGTGGGCGGCGCGCCCCACGGCGAGGACCCGTCCGGAGACGGCGTCCACCAGGGCCGCCTTGGTGGACTGCGTGGAACTGTCCACGCCGATGACGAGCGGGGGCGACGACGACATCCCGTACCTCTCTCTTGGCGGCGAGCCGCCCATAGCGTATTGGTAAGGTGAGAAAACAAATAGAGCCTGGAGGGCCCCGACATGCCGGATCGCTTCATCCCCGTTCCCGAGGACAGGTTCACCTTCGGGCTCTGGACCGTCGGCTGGCAGGGCGCCGACCCGTTCGGCACCGCGACCCGCCCCGCCCTCGACCCCGTCGAATCCGTCGAGCGCCTCGCCGCCCTCGGCGCCCACGGCGTGACCTTCCACGACGACGACCTGATCTCCTTCGGCTCCTCCGCCGCCGAACGCGAAACCGCCGTCAAACGGTTCCGCTCCGCGCTCGACCGGACCGGCATGAAGGTGCCGATGGCCACCACCAACCTCTTCACCCACCCGGTGTTCAAGGACGGCGCCTTCACCGCCAACGACCGCGACGTCCGCCGCTACGCACTGCGCAAGACCATCCGCAACATCGACCTCGCCGCGGAACTCGGCGCCGAGGTGTACGTCGCCTGGGGCGGCCGCGAAGGCGCCGAATCCGGCGCCGCCAAGGACGTGCGCGCCGCCCTCGACCGCCTGAAGGAAGCCTTCGACCTCCTCGGCCAGTACGTCACCGAGCAGGGCTACGCCCTCCGCTTCGCCGTCGAGCCCAAACCCAACGAGCCCCGCGGCGACATCCTGCTCCCCACCATCGGCCACGCCCTCGCGTTCATCGAGCGCCTCGAACGCCCCGCACTCGTCGGCGTCAACCCCGAGGTCGGCCACGAACAGATGGCCGGCCTCAACTTCCCGCACGGCATCGCCCAGGCCCTGTGGGCGGGCAAGCTCTTCCACATCGACCTCAACGGCCAGAGCGGCATCAAGTACGACCAGGACCTCCGCTTCGGCGCGGGCGACCTCCGCCAGGCCTTCTGGCTGGTCGACCTGCTGGAGAGCGCCGGCTACGACGGCCCGCGCCACTTCGACTTCAAGCCCGTGCGCACGGACGGGGCCGACGGGGTGTGGGAGTCCGCGAAGAACTGCATGCGCAACTACCTGATCCTCAAGGAGCGCGCGGCCGCGTTCCGCGCCGACCCCGAGGTCCGCGAAGCGCTCCGCGCGTCCCGCCTCCCGGACCTGTCCCGCCCCACGGCCGAGGACGGCCTCGCCGCGCTGCTCGCGGACCCCTCCGCGTACGAGACGTTCGACCCCACGGCCGCGGCGGCCCGCTCCATGTCCTTCGAACGCCTCGACCAACTGGCCCTGGAACACCTCCTGGGCACCCGCTGACGCGTCTGCGCAGGGTCGGTTGCCTGCCGGTGGGTGGTGGGCCGCGGCCCCTCCGGGCTCACCTCCTCGGCGCCGGCGGCCTTGGGTCTCGACAGTTCGAACCCATCTGTCGCCGCCAGCGCCTGCGGGGGCGACCCTGCACGGCCGCGGCCCGGTCGTATCCCGGCTGCGGGCCGCACTGTGTTCCGCGTACGGCGCGGAGGGGCCGTGCAGGGTCGCCCCCGCAGGGGATCGGCGGCATGAAACGGCGCCGAGAGTACGGGGGTGCCCCGCCGACCCCGAGGAGGTGAGCCCGGAGGGGCCCCGACCGTACCCACCGGGCGCAACCGACAACCGCTCACCGCGCCCCAGCGAAGGCGTCGGCGTCAGCGCCCCGCGTACCGCGCAGGGTCGGCGACCACGTCCCGGACCACCAGCGCCGCCGCGCCCCGCGCCGCGTCGCCCGACGGTGAGGACGCCCGCAGCCGCGTGCCGCCCCGCGGCCACAGCCCGGACACGACCCGCCCGGACAGCTCACGGTTCACCGCGGGACCCAGCCACGGCATCAGCGGCCGGTAGATGCCGCCCAGCACGACCGCCTCCGGGTCCAGCAGGTTCACCGCGCCGGACACGACGAGGCCCAGCATCCGCCCGGCGCTCTCCAGGGCCGCCACGGTCCGGCCGTCACCGTCGAGGGCGCGCCGTTCCAGCTCCGTCACGCCCGGCACTCCGGCCGCCTCGTCGAGGCCGGCGCCCCGCAGCAGCGCGGCCTGCCCGGCGTACTGCTCGAGGCAGCCGCGCGAGCCGCACCGGCACACGGGTCCCTGCGGGTCCACGACGACGTGCCCGATCTCGCCGGCGAAGCCGTGCGCTCCGCGCAGCAGTTCACCGTCGACGACGATCGCGCCGCCGACCCCGATCTCGCCCGAGAGGTAGAGGAAGCCGCGCACCGGTTCGCGCTGGGCGCCTGCGCCGAACCACAGCTCGGCGACCGCCGCCGCGTTCGCCTCGTTGTCGGAGCCCACGGGCAGTGCCGGCCGTTCCGGGCGCAGGGCGGCGAGGGCCCGCCCGAACAGGTCCTCGGCCGCCACCCGGTTCCAGCCCAGGTTGGGTGCCTGGCGCACGGTGCCGCCGGACACCAGGCCCGGCAGGGCGAGCCGGACGCCCACGGCGTCGAGTTCCTGGCCGGCCGCCGACGTGAGGGTCCGTGCCGCGATGCGGGCGGCCCGCTCCAGGACCTCGCCGGGCGGTACGTTCCGGTTGTCCAGGTGTTCGGTGAGCCGTACGCGGTCGGCCCCGGCGAGGTCGACCACGCACACGGACACGTAGTCGACGTTGATCTCGACGCCGAGTCCGGCCGGTCCGGTGGCGGCGGCCCGCAGCGCGGTGCCCGGACGTCCCGCCTGTCCGCTGAAGGTCTTGCCCCGCTCGGTGAGGAACCCGCCCGCCAGGAGCTGCTCCACCAGCGACGACACCGCCGCCCGTGTGAGCCCGACGCGTGCCGCCACCGCCGCCCGCGTGGTCTCGCCCTCGTCGAGCACGGTCCGCAGCACGAGGCTCAGGTTGTGCCGCCGCACGGTGTCCTTGCCGGCCTTGGGGGCCGGCGGGCCGGGAGAGGTCGTCATGGTGCGGCCGAGCCTATGCGAAGGCGGTGCGCACACGAGCGCGGGCCCGGTCTGACGACCGGGCCCGCGCTCTTCTGTGTCCGAGGGGGGACTTGAACCCCCACGCCCGATAAAGGGCACTAGCACCTCAAGCTAGCGCGTCTGCCATTCCGCCACCCGGACAAGGTGTCTGTCTCGCGGCCTGCGGCCGTTCCGACGTGGAAAACCATAGCAAACATTGGGAGGGCCCGATCACGCCCCCACCTCCGCCGGGGGAGGGGGCAGGATGAGGGGACCCAGCAGCAGCGACCCGGGAGGAACCAGCGTGAGCGACTCGAGCACGGCGCGAACCGCCATGGTCAGGGGCGAGGACGAGGTCACGGACCTCTGCCGCGACCTGATCCGGATCGACACCAGCAATTACGGCGACCACTCGGGCCCCGGGGAGCGGGCCGCCGCCGAGTACGTGGCCGAGAAGCTCGCCGAGGTGGGCCTGGAGCCCAGGATCATCGAGTCAGCCAAGGGGCGGGCGTCGACGGTGGCCCGGATCGCGGGGGAGGACCCCTCCCGGCCCGCGCTCCTGATCCACGGCCACACCGACGTCGTACCGGCCAACGCCGACGACTGGACGCACCACCCGTTCTCCGGTGAGATCGCGGACGGCTGCGTGTGGGGCCGGGGCGCGGTCGACATGAAGGACATGGACGCGATGACCCTCGCGGTCGTGCGGGACCGGCTGCGCAGCGGCCGGAAGCCGCCGCGCGACATCGTGCTGGCGTTCCTCGCGGACGAGGAGGCGGGCGGTACGTACGGCGCGCGGTACCTCGTGGACAAGCACCCCGACCTCTTCGAGGGGGTGACGGAGGCGATCGGCGAGGTCGGCGGCTTCTCCTTCACCGTCAACGAGAACCTGCGCCTGTACCTGGTGGAGACCGCCCAGAAGGGCATGCACTGGATGCGGCTCACCGTGGACGGCACGGCGGGCCACGGTTCGATGACGAACACCGACAACGCGATCACCGAGCTGTGCGAGGCGGTGGGGCGGCTCGGCCGGCACACGTGGCCGGTCAGGGTCACCAAGACGGTGCGGTCGTTCCTGGACGAGTTGTCGGACGCGCTCGGCACTCCGCTGGACCCGGAGGACATGGACGCGACGCTCGCCAAGCTGGGCGGCATCGCGAAGATGGTCGGCGCCACGCTCCGCAATTCGGCGGCTCCGACGATGCTCGGTGCCGGCTACAAGGTCAACGTGATTCCGGGGCAGGCGACGGCGCACGTCGACGGGCGTTTCCTGCCGGGGTACGAGGAGGAGTTCCTGGCCGATCTCGACCGGCTGCTCGGCCCGCGCGTGCGGCGTGAGGACGTGCACGCGGACAAGGCGCTGGAGACCAGTTTCGACGGGAACCTGGTGGACGCGATGCAGTCGGCGCTGAAGGCGGAGGATCCGATCGCCCGGGCCGTGCCGTACATGCTGTCCGGCGGGACGGACGCCAAGTCGTTCGACGACCTCGGCATCCGCTGCTTCGGCTTCGCGCCGCTGAAGCTGCCGCCGGAGCTGGACTTCGCCGGGATGTTCCACGGCGTGGACGAGCGGGTTCCGGTGGAGGGCCTGCAATTCGGGGTGCGGGTGCTGGACCGTTTCATCGATGCGAGCTGAGGCGCCCGCTCACCGGAATTAGTCAGGTGAAACGAAACTCCAATAATCGCCCGCGTGTGCACATCTGACCGAAAAGGGTGAACGGCGTCACCGGGACGTAGCCCGATTACCTCCCTGTCGTTACAGGTGATGCGGTCCGCGGCTGGGACCGCATTGCCAACAAGGAGGAATAATGATCAAGAAGGTCGCCGCTGTCGCGGCCGCCACGGGCGGACTGGTCCTGGCTGGCGCGGGCATGGCCATGGCCGACGCGGGCGCCCAGGGTGCCGCCGTGGGCTCCCCCGGTGTCATCTCGGGCAATGTGGTTCAGGTCCCCATCCACATCCCGGTCAACGCCTGCGGCAACACCGTGAACGTCATCGGTCTGCTGAACCCGGCCTTCGGGAACGTCTGCGTCAACGACTGACGTTGAGCCTCGACCCTTAGTGGTCCGAGCCCGGCCGGCCCCGGAGCGCGCGCCATGCGCTCCGGGGCCGCTGGACATTCGTACCCCCGGGCGCTGTGCCCGGGGGTATTCCGGAAGCCTAGAAGGCAGGGAACCAGCTATGCGACAGGTCACGCGAAAGGGCCTGACCATCGTGGCGGCCGCGGGTGGCGTACTCGCCCTCGGCGGCGGATTCGCCCAGGCGCACACGGGCGCCGACGCGCACGGGGCTGCGACGAATTCCCCGGGCGTCGCGTCCGGGAACAACGTGCAGGCGCCGGTGAGTGTGCCGGTCAACGCGTGCGGCAACACCGTGAACGTCGTCGGTGCACTCAACCCGTCGTTCGGGAACAAGTGCGTCAACAAGTCCAGCGGCGCCAAGGCGGAGGGCGTCGCGGCGAACTCCCCGGGCGTCGCGTCCGGGAACAACGTGCAGGCGCCGGTCAACGTGCCGGTCAACGCGTGCGGCAACAGCGTGGACGTCGTCGGGGCGCTCAACCCGTCGTTCGGCAACGGCTGCGGCAACGGTCACCAGCACACCCCCGGCAACCCGGGGAACCCCGGTGACCCGGACGAGCCCGGTAACCCGGGAGACCCGGACGAGCCGGGCAACCCCGGTGACCCGGACGAGCCCGGTAACCCGGGAGACCCGGACGAGCCGGGCAACCCCGGAGACCCGGACGAGCCCGGTAACCCCGGTGACCCGGACCAGCCCGGCAACCCGGACGAGCCCGGTACGCCGGGGACGCCGGACAGCCCGGACGAGCCCGGTTCGCCGATCGAGCCGAACGAGCCCGGCGCGCACACCGTCACCCCGCCCAAGGCGGAGGACGAGCTGGCGCTGACCGGTGCCGCTCCGCTCGGCATGCTGATCCCGGCGGGCGCGGGCCTGCTGCTCGGCGGCACGGTCCTCTACCGTCGCACCCGGCAGTCCTCGTAGTCCCCGCCCCCGCGGAGACGACGGAGCGGGCCCCGGCATCGCGGGGCCCGCTCCGTGCTGCTCGCCACCCTCACCAGGTGGCGCGCACCTGACGGATGATGCGCCGGCGCAGCCGCACACGGCGGCTGCCGTCCCGGTGCAGACTCAGTCGGTCCAACTCCCAGTGTCCGTACTCGGCATGGTCGGTCAGCAGACGGGTCGCCTCCTTGCGGGAGACCCCGCGAGGTACGTACACGTCGACAAATTCGTATTCCGGCATCGCATCTATTGTGCGGGCACGGCCCCGGTACGGATAGCGTCTGCACTATGTCTGATGCTGCGCAGCCCACCGCTGCCGAGGTACGTGCCGCCGCCGAGGCGGTCAAAGCCGCACTGGACCGTCACCTGGAGGCGGTCGAGAACCGCACGGGCGATGACGACCCGGCCGTCTACGCCGCCTTCAACGAGCTCGCCACCGCCGCCGAGGCCTACGACGAGCGCCTCTACGACCGCTACGACGAGGTCACCCCGTTCGAGATCCCCGGCGTGGAGGACTCCCTGCCGCCCTACGAGGGCCCGGACGAGCCGAACGCGCTGACCGTACTGATCCGCCGGGACTACGCGGTGGTGGAGCCACAGCGCCTGCTGGCCCAGTCCCAGCGGATCGCCGACCTGGACCGGGAGGACGACGCGCCCGAGACGGTCGCGGTGGTGGGCAGGAGCGTCCACGCCGCGCTGGGCGTGCTGTTCGGCGAGTTCGAACCGGACGAGATCGCGTCCCGGCACAAGGAGTTCGGCCTGGAGGAGGGCGACTCCACGCTGTGGGTGGCCGCCTCGGACGAGCTGCCGGAACCGGGCGAGTGGCTGAGCACCCCGTTCGACCAGGCCGACCCGGGCCGGGTGATCTGCCGGTTCGACGTGAGCGCGGTGTTCGACGAGGACGACATCCACGGCGACCCGGAAGACGCCCGCCCGAACCCGGCCTGACCCGCCGGGCTCGCCCTGCCGGACGAGTCCCGGCAGGGCGGCCCCGGGTGCCGGCCCCCGGCGCCGGCTTCGGTTACCGGCGTGGGGCCGGTCAGTCCTCCTGGGACGTGAGCAGGGCCTCCAGGAGCTGCCGGAGGCGGGTCGTGCGGGGGCGGGGGAGCGCTTCGGCCACCGCGCGGGGGAGGGCCTGGTCCACACCGTGGACCACCGAGAGGTGCCGCTCCCCGCGACCGAACGCGGTGTAGACCCACGACCGGTCCAGCGCGTCGGCCGCGTCGCCGGGGAGGACGACGACCGCCGCCGGCCAGCGCATGCCGACCGCCTGGTGCGCGGTCAGCGCCCAGCCGTGGCGGAGCGCCGATTCGACCCGGTCCTTCGGGACGACGATCCGCTCGCCCTCGCAGTCCAGGTGCAGCCCGTCCGCGTCGGCCGAGAGCACCGTGCCCGGCACGGTCCGTCCGGGGGCGGGCGCGTAGGCGACCCGGTCGCCGGGGTCGAATCCGCCGAAGCGGCTCGGCCCCGGGTTCAGCCGCTGCTTCAGCGCGGTGTTGAGCGCCCGCGTCCCCGCCGAGCCGCCGTGGCCGACGGTGATCACCCGGGTGTCCTCGGACGGTACGCCGAACGCGCGCGGCACCGAGTCGGCGACCAGCTGGACCGTCCGGTGCACCGCCTCGCCCGCGTCCCGCACCGGGACGATCACGACTTCCTTGCCCGGCGCCTCGACCTGGTTCAGCTCACCGATCCCGATGCCGGAGACCAGCTCTCCGATCGGGCCGGGGTCGGGTGTGCGCGACGCGATCTGCGGACAGGCGCGCGCCGCGAGCACATCGGCGAAGACCCGCCCCGCGCCCGCCGACCACAGCACCCCCGGGTCGCCGCCGAGCACCAGTCGGCAGCCGTCGGGCAGCGCCTCCACCAGCATCGCGGCGGTCTCCACGTCCAGCTGGGGGGCGTCCAGCACGACCAGCAGGTCCAGGGCGAGCGCGCCGTCCTCGTCGCGCCCCGGCCCGGCCGTCCCGGCCAGCAGCCCGGCGACGGTGACCGCCCCGGCGTCCGTGCCGAGTCTGCGGCGGCCGTTCTCCGTGTAGGTGGCCACGGCCGCCCGCAGCCCCAGGTCCCGGGCCGCCCCGGCGAGGGCGACCGCCTCGGCCCGGGCCGCCTCGCCGCCCGTGTGCGCGACGAGCCCGTGCCCGGCGACCGCGCGGGTCAGCTCGGTGGGCGGGGCGTCCTGCCAGCGGGTGTCCGGGCCGGACCGGGCGAGCCGGGCCAGACCGTCCGCGAGGCTCTCCTCCGCGAGCGCGTACCGGTCGAGCCCCAGCAGCACCGGAACCGGCTCGGCGCCGGCCGCGCCCTCCTCGCCGGCCTGCCCGTCCTCGTCCTCGTCCGCGTCACCGCCCCCGAGCTCGTCGAGGCCGTCGTGGAAGACCAGCACCGCGCCCTCGGCGATGGCGTGCTGGACCGCCTCGTCCGGCTCGGGCACCGAACGCTCCGCGAGTGCCGCCCGCACGGCCGTGGCCTCCAGCGCCGTGTGCCCCTGGAGGGCCGCCCGCTGGAGCACCCAGCCGATGAGCGCGACGGTCCGGCGCTCGTCGCCGGGGCCGCACTCCGCCCCGAGCAGGGCCCTGGCGAACCCGTCGGCCTGCTCGGGGCGCACCCCGGGTACCGACAGCAACTGCCAGGGGTCCTCGCGCAACACGTCCGCCGCCGTGGCGCCCAGGACCGTGGCCACCTGCGCGGCGAGCGCTTCGGGCGCGCCGCCCTCGCCCAGCACGGCCCGCACGGCGGCGACCGTCTCCGGCGCGGCCGCCCGCGCGGGACGGACGGGTTCGGCGGGGGCGGCCTGCGGGGTGGGCGCGGCGGGCTGGGGCGCGGGCCGGCGCGGGGCGGGGGGCGGGGTGTCGAAGAAGGCCGTCCCGGACGTCTTGCCGCTCTCCACCGCCCGTACGGCGGCCAGCAGGTCGGCGGCCTGGCCGCTGAGCTTGCCGCCCGCCTCGATGGGGTGGTCCTTCTCCGCCTTGCGCTGCTCGATGCGCGCCCGCAGTTCCCGCTGTGCGGCCAGCTCGGCCGCCGCCTCGGTCACGTCCGCGCCCGTGCCACCGTCCTCCGCGCCCGGAGCCGTCCCCTCGGCCCCACCCCGATCGGCCACAGCCGGATCGGCACCGCCCGCGCCGTCCCCGCCGTCCGTGTCCGTGGTGTCGTCCGCGGCCGGGGGAGCGTCGGCGGGTGCGGCGGCGTCCTGGTCGTCATCGGCCGGGGAGCCGGGGGTTGCCCCCCGGGGAAGCGCGGTCACAGCGTGCTCCAGTCCTGATCGGGATAGCGGTGCACGGGCGCCGACACGTCGTCGAGCGCCCGGCGGATCTCGTCAGGAAGACTAAGGGTCTCCACTGACAACGCCGCCGCGAGCTGTTGCGCGTTGCGCGCGCCCACGACCGGGGCGGCCACGCCCGGCCGGTCGCGCACCCATGCCAGTGCCACCTGGAGCGGGGTGGCCGCGAGCCCGTCGGCGGCCGTGATCACCGCGTCCACGATCCGGGTCGCCGGGTCGTCCAGGTACGGCTCCACGAAGGGTGCCAGCCGGTCCGACGCGCCCCGCGAGCCGGACGGGGTGGCGTGCCGGTACTTGCCGGTGAGCACCCCCCGCCCCAGGGGTGACGAGGGGAGCAGCCCCACGCCCAGGTCGAGGGCGGCGGGCAGCACCTCCCGTTCCACGCCGCGCTGGAGGAGGGAGTACTCCATCTGGGTGCTCGCCAGCCGGGCCCGCCCGCCGCCCGGGGCGAGCTGCCAGGTCGCCGCCTTGGCCAGCTGCCAGCCGCAGAAGTTGGACACGCCGACGTACCGGGCGCGGCCGCTGCCGACCGCGATGTCGAGGGCCTGGAGCGTCTCCTCCAGGGGTGTCGCCGGATCGAAGGCGTGGATCTGCCACAGGTCCACGTAGTCGGTGCCGAGGCGCTCCAGGGACGCGTCGAGCGCGGCCAGCAGGTGTCCGCGCGATCCGTCGAAGCGGCGGTCGGGGTCCGGGACGCTGCCGGCCTTGGTCGCTATGACGAGGTCGCGGCGCGGGACGAGGCGTTCCACGAGCTGCCCGAGCAGGTACTCGGCCTCGCCGCCGCCGTACACGTCCGCCGTGTCGACGAGGGTGCCGCCGGCCTCCCAGAACGCCTTCAGCTGGTCCGCCGCGTCGTGCTCGTCGGTGTCGCGCCCCCAGGTGAGGGTGCCGAGGCCGATCCGGGACACACGCAGGCCGGTACGGCCGAGATGCCTCTGCTCCATGGCCGCGAGATTACTGGCCAGAGGCCCACGCGGAGAGAGCCTGTGGACAACCTCGTCCCGGTGCCGGGCCCGTTCCCCTCCTGACGGCGGCGGGGCCCGCGCGCTAGAGTCCGGACGCAGATCGTTACTGGTCAGTAAAAGAGTCGATGAGTAAGGGGACCCGGCTATGCGGCTCGGCATCAACCTCGGCTATTGGGGCGCGGGCATGGACGGCGACAACCTCGCCGTCGCCCAGGAGGCGGACCGCCTCGGCTACGACGTCTGCTGGGCCGCGGAGGCGTACGGCTCCGACGCCCCGACCGTCCTGGCCTGGGTCGGCGCGCAGACCGAGAACATCGACCTCGGCTCCGCGATCATGCAGATCCCGGCCCGGCAGCCCACCATGACCGCGATGACGGCCGCGACCCTCGACTCGCTCTCCGGCGGCCGTTTCCGGCTCGGCCTCGGCGTCTCGGGCCCGCAGGTGTCGGAGGGCTGGTACGGCGTGAAGTTCGACAAGCCGCTCTCCCGCACCCGCGAGTATGTAGAGATCGTCCGCAAGGCGATGGCCCGTGAGCGGCTGACCCACGAGGGCGAGCACTGGACGCTCCCGCTGCCCGGCGGCCCCGGCAAGCCGATCAAGCTGACCGTCCACCCGCAGCGCGAGCACATCCCCCTGTACATCGCGGCGATCGGCCCGAAGAACCTGGAGCAGACCGGCGAGATCGCCGACGGCGCCCTGCTGATCTTCCCCTCCGCCGAGCACCTGGAGGAGACCGCGATCCGGCACATCCGCGCGGGCCGCGAGAAGGCCGGCGCGACGATGGACGGCTTCGACGTGTGCCCGACGGTCCCGCTGGCCCTCGGCGACGACGTCAACGGCCTCGCCGACATGTTCCGCCCGTACACCGCGCTGTACGTCGGCGGCATGGGCAGCCGCAAGCAGAACTT
Organism: Streptomyces ficellus; assembly: GCF_009739905.1. Lineage (NCBI taxonomy): Bacteria > Bacillati > Actinomycetota > Actinomycetes > Kitasatosporales > Streptomycetaceae > Streptomyces > Streptomyces ficellus. The sequence goes on from NZ_CP034279.1 coordinate 5,955,831, forward strand.
CTACAACCAGCTCGCCCAGCGCATGGGGTACGAGAAGGAAGCCGCCGAGATCCAGGAGAAGTACCTCTCGGGCGACAAGGCGGGCGCCGCGGCCGCCGTCCCGCACCGGCTGATCGACCAGACCACGCTGCTCGGTTCCGTCGAGCGGATCGCCGACCGCATGCAGGCCTACGCGGCGGCGGGCGTCACCACCCTCACCCTCGCCCCGGCCGGCTTCACGCTGGACGAGCGGCTCGCGGCGCTGCGGGCGGGCACCGAGGCCCTGGAGCGGGCGGGCCTGGTGGACTGACGGCCCGGCCGAAGTCTGCGGCCGTGGTGGGGGCTCGGGGTCATCCCCGCCACGGCCGTCACGCTGCACAACGCCCCGAGCCCCTCCGGGGTTACTGCCCGGGCGCCTCCCAGGCCGGCGGGCGCCGCCCCGCCGCGCCCCGCGCCCCCGCTGCTCCGCCATCCGGCGGACTTCGGGCGGACTTCCCCGCCGTGCTGTTGCGAGGCCCTCCACACGGCATTTGACTCGCGTCGCGGACTTTGCGGACTTTGCGGATGTGCGCACAGACGCGCGTATGGAGGTGGCAATCATGCTGTCGGCCCGAAGCCTGTTCCAGGAGATCGTCGAGAACGACGCCTCCTACCAGCTGTTCTGTTCCATCGCGGCCAGCGGGGAGGCTCAGGGCGGCTGGGAGAACGCCCGTATCGCGGCCCTCCTCCCCGAGAGCATGCGGGACCTCGCCCCCAAGGTCACCCGGCACGGCGCGGACGAGGACAAGCACGGCCGCATCTTCAACGCCCTGCTCAAGAAGCGCGGCCTCGAACCGGTGGCCGTCCCGCCGGAGACCGACTACACGATGCTGCTGGAGCAGCGCGGCATCGGCCTGGCCCACGAGAAGCTGCGCCGTGACCAGCGGCTGACGGAGGAGGACGTCCTCGTCTACCTCTCCCACAGCCGGGTCACCGAACAGCGCGCGGCCGACCAGATGGACATGCTCGTCAAGTACTTCGGCGACCATCCCGAGGTCGGCAAGGCCATCCGCATGATCTGCAACGACGAGGACAACCACCTCGCCTACTGCCATGAGGAGTTGCTGGGCCTCGCCTACGCCGGCCACGGCCGCACCATCCAGCGCACGCTGCGCGAGTGCGCGCTCGCCGAGATCGGCGTCTACCGCGACGTCAGCCTCGCGGTCATGGACCACATGGGCCGCGTCCTGAAGTGGCCGGGCGCCAAGCGGGCGGCGCTGGCGCTGGGCATCCGGGCCATGTACGGGTACGAGAGGGTCGGCGGCTGGCGGCGCATGGTCGACCTCAGGATGCCGGAGCCGGAGCGGCGCAACGCGCTCGGCGGTCCGGCGGAGCCCGCCCCGGCCTTCTGACGGCCCCCCGGCCGTCCTACAGCCATCCGCGGCGCTTGAACAGCCGGTACAGGCCGACGACCGCCACGGCCATCAGCACGATCACGAGCGGATAGCCCCACACCTGGTGGAGCTCCGGCATGTGGTCGAAGTTCATGCCGTAGACGCCTGCGACCATCGTGGGCACCGCCGCCATCGCCGCCCACGCCGAGATCTTGCGCATGTCGTCGTTCTGCCGCACCCCCATCTGGGCGAGGTGGGCCGACAGGATGTCCGAGAGCAGCCGGTCGAGCCCCTCCACCTGTTCGGTGGCACGGGTCAGATGGTCGCTGACGTCCCGGAAGAACGGCTGGGCGTGGTCGCTGACGAACGGCACGCCCGGGCTCGCGAGCCGGGCCATCGGCGCGGCCAGCGGGCCGGTGGCCCGGCGGAACTCCAGCACCTGCCGCTTGAAGGTGTAGATCCGCGCCGCGGTGTTCTTGTCGCCGCCGGTGGGCTGGAAGACCTCCGTCTCCATCTCCTCCAGGTCCACCTGGAGCTCGCCCGCCACCTCGATGTAGTGGTCCACGACCGCGTCGCTGATCGCGTACAGCACGGACGTCGGCCCGTGCCGGAGCACCTCCGGCTCCGACTCCAGCCGCTTGCGCACGGCCGTCAGGGGCGCGCCCTCGCCGTGCCGGACGGTCACCACGAACGAGTCGCCCACGAACACCATCAGCTCGCCGGTGGTGACGGTGTCGCTCTCGGGTTCGTACACCACCGGCTTGAGCACCATGAACAGCGAGTCGTCGTACACCTCCAGCTTGGGCCGCTGGTGCGCCTTGAGGGCGTCCTCCACGGCCAGCGGGTGCAGGCCGAACTCCTCGGAGACGTGGTCGAACTCCTCCTCCGTAGGCTCGTGCAGCCCGATCCACAGGAACGCGTCGCCCGAGTCGGCGGCCCGCGCGGCGTCGAGGGCGTCGGAGAAGTCGGACGGGCCCTCGCTGCGGTGCCCGTCCCGGTAGATGGCGCAGTCCACGATCACGGCGCGTATTCTCCCCCGGCCCAGGGCGCCCCGCACCCATGAAGCCGCCTAGGCTGGCAGGCATGGCCACGTTGATCCTCGTACGGCACGGACGCTCCACCGCCAACACCGCCGGCGTGCTCGCGGGCTGGACGCCCGGGGTCGCCCTCGACGAGCGCGGCTCGGCGCAGGCCGCCGCGCTGCCGGCCCGGCTGGCGGGGGTGCCGGTCGCGGCCGTCGTCTCCAGCCCCCTCCAGCGGTGCCTGGAGACCGTCCAGCCCCTGCTGGACGCCCGGCCCGACCTGCCGCTGCACACCGACGAGCGGATCGGTGAGTGCCACTACGGCGACTGGTCGGGGCGCAAGCTCGCCGAACTCGCCGACGAGCCCCTCATGGACGTCGTCCAGCGCCACCCGTCGAACGCCGCGTTCCCCGGCGGCGAGTCGATGCGTGCCATGCAGGCCCGTGCCGTCGACGCCGTGCGCGACTGGAACGCGCGCGTGGAGGCGGACAGCGGGGAGGACGCGGTCTATGTGATGTGCTCGCACGGCGACATCATCAAGTCGCTCGTGGCCGACGCGCTCGGCATGCATCTCGATCTGTTCCAGCGGATCCATGTGGATCCTTGTTCCGTGACGGCGATCCGTTACACCCGTCTGCGGCCCTCTCTTCTGCGGCTGGGCGACACCGGCGACTTCGCCGGGCTGATCCCGAGGGTGGAACCGGCCGGGGAGGCCGCCGAGGTGGGCGGCGGCGCGGGGGCGCCGTGATCGAATCGCACAGTAGGGTGGACGGGCCGCAGCGACGTCCGAACTGAAGCAAGGGAGAGGGAACGTGTCCCGTCAGGTGTTCCTCTATGACCCACCGGAGCGGTTCGTGGCCGGTACGGTCGGGTTGCCTGGCCGTCGTACGTTCTTCCTCCAGGCCTCCGCCGGCGGCCGGGTCACCAGTGTCGCCCTGGAGAAGACCCAGGTGGCCGCGCTCGCGGAGCGGATCGACGAACTGCTCGACGAGGTGGTGCGGCGTACCGGGGGCAATGCTCCGGTGCCGGCCGTGGCGCCGTCCGACGTCTCCGACACCGCGCCGCTGGACTCCCCGGTGGAGGAGGAGTTCCGGGTCGGCACGATGGCGCTGGCCTGGGACGGCGAGGAACAGCGCATGATCGTCGAGGCGCAGGCGCTGGTCGAGCTGGACGTGGAGTCCGAGGAGGACCTCGCCGAGGCCGAGGAGCGGCTGCTCCAGGACGAGGAGAACGGCCCGCCGATGCTGCGGGTGCGGCTCACCGGGGCGCAGGCGAGGGCGTTCGCCAAGCGTGCCCTGGACGTGGTGAACGCGGGCAGGCCGCCGTGCCCGCTGTGCAGCCTGCCGCTCGATCCGGAAGGACACGTATGCCCGCGCCAGAACGGATACCGCCGGGGGGCCTGACGGCGGTGGAGCTGCTCGACCTGCTCGCCAAGGGTGAGCTGACGGTACGCGGCCAGGTTCGCGAGGCGTCCAACGCGGTGCTGTTCTGTTCGGTCGCGTACGAGGGCCGGGAGGCCGACTGCGTGTACAAGCCCGTCGCGGGCGAGCGGCCCCTGTGGGACTTCCCCGACGGGAACCTGGCGCAGCGGGAGGTCGCGGCGTACGAGGTGTCGGAGGCGACCGGGTGGGGCCTGGTCCCGCCGACCGTGCTCCGTGACGGCCCGTTCGGGCCGGGCATGGTGCAGCTGTGGATCGAGGGCGACCCGTCCGCCGCGCTCCTGGCGCTCGTCGAGGACGAGGAGCCGGGGGAGGGCTGGAAGGCGGTGGGGTTCGCGGACGTGGGCGAGGACCGTACCGCCCTGCTGGTGCACGCCGACGACGTACGCCTGCGGCGGCTCGCCGTGCTCGACGCGGTGATCAACAACGGGGACCGCAAGGGCGGCCACCTGCTGCCCGCCCCGGACGGCCGGCTGTACGCCATCGACCACGGCGTGACCTTCAACGAGGACGACAAGCTGCGCACGCTCCTGTGGGGCTGGGCGGGCGAGCCGCTCCCGGAGGAGGCCCTGGACGTCCTGGCCCGCCTGGAAGCCGCCCTGGCGCCCGACGCGCCCCTCGCCGCCCGCCTCGCGGAGCTGATCACCCCGGCGGAGGTCGGGGCGGCGCGCTCCCGGGTTGCCGCCCTGCGCACCACGGGCCGCCATCCCGAGCCGTCGGGCCAGTGGCCCGCCATCCCCTGGCCGCCGGTCTGACGCCGTTCCCCCACGTGCGCGGGCCGGTGTCCGACGCACAGGTCGGGTGATCGCGCAAGAGGGCTTATCCGGTCATCATTTCCGCATCCGGTTCGTATCCGGAACAGGCATCCGGTTACGCTCGTGACATGCATGCCTGGCCCGCTTCTGAGGTCCCCGCCCTGCCCGGCAAGGGCCGCGACCTCCGGATCCACGACACCGCGACCGGTGGACGAGTGACCCTCGACCCCGGCCCCGTCGCCCGTATCTACGTCTGCGGCATCACGCCGTACGACGCGACCCACCTCGGTCACGCGGCGACCTACAACGCGTTCGACCTCGTTCAGCGCGTGTGGCTCGACACCAAGCGGCAGGTCCACTACGTCCAGAACGTCACCGACGTGGACGACCCGCTCCTGGAGCGGGCGATTCGCGACAACATCGACTGGGACAGCCTCGCCGAGCGTGAGACGTCACTGTTCCGCGAGGACATGACCGCCCTGCGGATGCTGCCGCCCCAGCACTACATCGGCGCCGTCGAGGCCATACCCGGCATCGTGCCGCTCGTCGAGCGGCTCCGGGACGCGGGCGCCGCGTACGAACTCGACGGCGACGTCTACTTCTCCGTCGAGGCGGACCCGCACTTCGGCGAGGTCTCGCACTACGACGCCGAGTTCATGCGGGCGCTGTCCGCCGAGCGCGGCGGCGACCCGGACCGCCCGGGCAAGAAGAACCCCCTCGACCCGATGCTGTGGATGGCCGCCCGCGAGGGCGAGCCCAGCTGGGACGGCGCGAGCCTCGGCCGTGGCCGGCCCGGCTGGCACATCGAGTGCGTGGCGATCGCCCTGGACCACCTCGGCATGGGCTTCGACGTCCAGGGCGGCGGCTCCGACCTGGTCTTCCCGCACCACGAGATGGGCGCCTCGCACGCCCAGGCGCTGACCGGCGAGCACCCGTTCGCCAAGGCCTACGTGCACGCCGGCATGGTGGCCCTGCACGGCGAGAAGATGTCCAAGTCCAAGGGCAACCTCGTCTTCGTGTCGGCGCTGCGCCGTCAGGGCGTCGACCCGGCCGCCATCCGCCTCGCCCTGCTGTCGCACCACTACCGCGCCGACTGGGAGTGGACCGACCAGGTCCTCCAGGACGCCGTGGAGCGGCTCGACCGGTGGCGCGCCGCCGTGTCCCGCCCCGACGGGCCGCCGGCCGACACGCTGCTCGACGAGGTCCGTGAGGCCCTCGCCGACGACCTGGACGCCCCGGCCGCCCTGGCGGCCGTGGACCGCTGGGCCGCCCGCCAGGCGGCCGAAGGCGGTACGGACGAGGGCGCGCCGGGGCTCGTCTCGCGGACCGTGGACGCCCTGCTCGGCGTCGCCCTGTAGCCCGGCCCGCACCACTGCGGGCACCCGTGGACGACGGGGCGGGGCGGCACCTCACCGGAGGTGCCGCCCCGCCCCGTCGTGCGTCGTGCGTCGCTGCTCAGTCCTCGGACGTGTCCGGGGAGCCGCCCTCCGCGTCGTCCCCGCCACCGGCGCCCGGGTCCTCCGCCTTGGGCGGCTTCGGCGGGCGCGTCCGGCCGCTGGAGGTGTCGCGCAGGTACGAGCTGTCGCCGAGTTCCGTGGCGTGCCCCGGGCCGCCGTCCCGCCGCCGCAGGTACCGCTCGAACTCGCGCGCGATGGCCTCGCCCGACGCCTCGGGGAGTTCCGCGGTGTCCCGCGCCTCCTCCAGCGTCTGCACGTACTCCGCCACCTCGCTGTCCTCCGACGCCAGCTGGTCCACGCCGACCTGCCAGGCCCGCGCGTCCTCGGCCAGCTCACCCAGCGGGATGCGCAGGTCGATCAGGTCCTCCAGCCGGTTGAGCAGCGCCAGCGTCGCCTTCGGGTTCGGCGGCTGCGACACGTAGTGCGGCACCGCCGCCCACAGGCTCACGGCGGGGACGCCCGCGTGCGTGCAGGCCTCCTGGAGGATGCCGACGATGCCCGTCGGCCCCTCGTACCGGGTCTCCTCCAGGTCCATGGTGCGCGCCAGGTCCGGGTCGGACGTGACGCCGCTGACCGGCACCGGGCGGGTGTGCGGGGTGTCGCCGAGCAGCGCGCCCAGGATCACCACCATCTCCACGCCCAGCTCGTGGGCGAAGCCGAGCAGCTCGTTGCAGAACGAGCGCCAGCGCATCGACGGTTCGATGCCGCGGACCAGCACCAGGTCGCGCGGCTTCTCGCCGCCGATCCGGACCACCGAGAGCCGGGTGGTCGGCCAGGTGATCTTCCGTACCCCGCCGTCCAGGTACACCGTGGGCCGGTTGACCTGGAAGTCGTAGTAGTCCTCGGCGTCGAGCGCCGCGAACACCTCGCCCTTCCATTCCCGTTCCAGGTGCGCGACCGCGGTGGAGGCGGCGTCGCCGGCGTCGTTCCAGCCCTCGAACGCGGCCACCATGACCGGGTCGATCAGCTCGGGAACCCCCTCGAGCTCGATCACCCAGGCCTCCTTCCGAAGTTCCGTGCGTACGGACCAACCTTAAGGCTTCCCGGGGCCCCGACCGCAGTCCCCGTGCAGGCCCGCACGCTGTACCGACCGGGAGCCACTACCCACGACGACCGGGGGGAACACGGCGGGAAGTCAGCCGATTCGTCCGGGGGTTCGCCGGTTCGCGCCCGTACGGCGAGGGCGGCCCCCCTCCCGGGGAGCCGCCCTCGCGTCGTGCGCCGGCCGTCAGGCCTTCTCGCCGAGCATGTCCTCGACCCTGGCGCGGATGTCGTCCGTGGCCAGGCCGCGGATCGTCAGCGTCGTACGGCGGCGCAGCACGTCGTCCGCCGTCTCGGCCCACTCGTGGTCCCGGGCGTAGGCGACCTGCGCCCAGATCTCCGGCGCGTCCGGGTGGACGCGCTCGGCCAGCCGCGGGTCGTCGTTCGCCAGGCGCGCGATCTCGAAGGAGAGCGAGCCGTAGTGGGTGGCCAGGTGGCGGGCGGTGTCGGCGGCCATGCGCGGGCCGGGCGCACCGCCGTCGACGAGCAGCCGGTGGGCGACCGCGTTCGGGTTGGCTATGCCGGGCAGCGGGAGCTTCTTCGGCAGCGCCGAGATCGGCTCCATGTCCTCGCCGAGCGGCCCGCCGGGCAGGGACGCCAGCTTGTTCATCACCGTACGGCCGATGTGGCGGAACGTCGTCCACTTGCCGCCGGCCACCGACAGCATGCCGCCGCGGCCCTCGGTGACGACCGTCTCGCGCTTCGCCTTGGAGGTGTCGCCGGGGCCGCCCGGCAGGACCCGCAGGCCCGCGAAGGAGTACGTGATCAGGTCGCGGGACAGCTGCTGGTCGCGGATGGAGAACGCGGCCTCGTCCAGGATCTGGGTGATGTCCTTCTCGTTGACGGCGACCTCGCCGGGGTCGCCCTCGTACTCCTCGTCGGTGGTGCCGAGGAGCAGCATGTCCTCCCAGGGGAGGGCGAAGGTGATGCGGTACTTGTCGATCGGGGTGGCGAGCGCGGCCTTCCAGGGGGAGGTGCGCTTGAGGACGAGGTGCGCCCCCTTGGACAGGCGGATGGAGGGGGCCGCGTTCGGGTCCTCCATCCGGCGCAGGTGGTCGACCCAGGGGCCGGTCGCGTTCAGGACGAGGCGGGCGTCGACACCGAACTCGTCACCGCTGGTGCGGTCCCTGAGGTCGGCGCCGGTGACCCGGCCCCGGGTGAAGCGCAGGCCGGTGACCTCGGCGTGGTTGAGGACGGTGGCGCCCGCGTCGACGGCGGCGCGGACGGTCATCAGGGCCATGCGCGCGTCGTTCATCTGGTCGTCGCCGTACACGGCCACGGCCTTGAGGTTGTCGGTGCGCAGCTCCGGTACGTCCTGGGCGGCCTTGGCGGGGCTCAGGAGGTGGCCGACGCCGTCGCCGAAGGCGGAGAGCGCCGAGTACGCGAAGACGCCCGCGCCGAGCTTGGCGGCGCCGTGCGGGCCGCCCTTGTAGACCGGCAGGTAGAAGGTGAGCGGGTTCGCCAGGTGCGGGGCGACCTGGCGGGAGACCGCGCGGCGTTCGAAGTGGTTCTCCGCCACCAGCTTCACCGCGCCGGTCTGCAGGTAGCGCAGACCGCCGTGGAGGAGCTTGGAGGAGGCGGAGGAGGTGGCGCCGGCGAAGTCGCCGGCGTCCACCAGGGCCACCCGCAGCCCGGACTGCGCGGCGTGCCAGGCCGTGGAGATGCCCAGGATGCCGCCGCCGATCACCAGGAGGTCGTAGGTGGCCTTGGAGAGCTGCTCCCGCGTCTCGGCACGGCTCGGCAGGGAACCGGCAGCCGGGTGCGTCCCGAGGGAGGGGACGCTCTGCAGGGTGGTCATGTCGTTCTACTCCTCGTCCTCGATCCAGCCCATGGTCCGCTGCACGGCCTTGAGCCAGTTCTTGTACTCGCTGTCACGCTGGTCAGCGTCCATGCGGGGGGTCCACTCGGCGGCCCTGCGCCAGTTGGCGCGCAGCGCGTCGGTGTCGGGCCAGAAGCCGACGGCCAGGCCGGCGGCGTAGGCGGCGCCGAGGCAGGTCGTCTCGGCGACCATGGGGCGCACCACGGGGGCGTCCACGAAGTCCGAGAGGGTCTGCATCAGCAGGTTGTTGGAGGTCATGCCGCCGTCGACCTTGAGCGCGGCCAGTTCGACGCCGGAGTCCTTCGTCATGGCGTCGGTGATCTCGCGGGTCTGCCAGGCGGTGGCCTCGAGCACGGCGCGCGCGATGTGCGCCTTGGTGACGTACCGGGTGAGGCCGGCGATCACACCGCGGGCGTCGGAGCGCCAGTACGGGGCGAACAGGCCGGAGAAGGCCGGTACGAAGTAGGCGCCGCCGTTGTCGTCGACCGAGGACGCGAGCGTCTCGATCTCGGCGGCGGAGTTGATCAGGCCCATCTGGTCGCGCATCCACTGCACCAGCGAGCCGGTGACGGCGATGGAGCCCTCGAGGGCGTACGCCGGGGCGTCGTCGCCGATCTTGTAGCCGACGGTGGTGATCAGGCCCGAGTACGAGTTGATGATCTTCTCGCCGGTGTTCATCAGCAGGAAGGTGCCGGTGCCGTACGTCGACTTGGCCTCGCCCTCCGCGAAGCAGGTCTGGCCGAACAGGGCCGCCTGCTGGTCGCCGAGCGCGGAGGCGACCGGGACGCCGTCGAGGACGCCGCCCTTGACGTGGCCGTAGACCTCGGCGGAAGAACGGATCTCCGGCAGCACAGCCGCCGGGACGCCCATGGACTCCAGGATCTTCTGGTCCCACTCCATGGTGTGGAGGTTCATCAGCATGGTCCGGGAGGCGTTGGTGACGTCGGTGACGTGGTGACCGCCGTCGATACCGCCCGTGAGGTTCCAGATGACCCAGGAGTCCATGGTGCCGAAGAGGATGTCGCCGGCTTCGGCGCGCTCGCGCAGGCCCTCGACGTTGTCGAGCATCCAGCGGATCTTGGGGCCGGCGAAGTACGACGCGAGGGGCAGGCCCGTCTCGCGGCGGAAGCGGTCCTGGCCGACGTTGCGGCCGAGCTCGCGGCACAGGGCGTCGGTGCGGGTGTCCTGCCAGACGATGGCGTTGTGGACGGGCTCGCCGGTGTTCTTGTCCCACAGCAGCGTGGTCTCGCGCTGGTTGGTGATGCCGATGGCCTTGACGTCGGCGGAGGTGATGCCGGCCTTCTCGATGGCGCCGGCGACGACCTCCTGGACGTTGGTCCAGATCTCGGCGGCGTCGTGCTCGACCCAGCCCGGCTTGGGGAAGATCTGCTCGTGCTCCTTCTGGTCGACGGAGACGATGCGCCCGTCGCGGTCGAAGACGATGCAGCGGCTGGAGGTGGTGCCCTGGTCGATGGCCGCGATGAACGGGCCGGTGGTGTGTGCGTCGGTCACGGTTGCTCCCGTAGGTCTGTGAGAAGGACGGCTCAGGCGAACGCGATGTTGTAGATACCCGCGGCGAGGGCTCCGCCGATGAGCGGACCGACGACGGGGATCCAGGCGTAGCCCCAGTCGGAGCCGCCCTTGTTCGGCAGCGGGAGCAGGGCGTGCACGATGCGCGGTCCGAGGTCACGGGCCGGGTTGATGGCGTAGCCGGTCGGGCCGCCGAGCGAGAGGCCGACGGAGACCACGACGAACGCGACCATCAGGCCACCGACCACGCCCAGGCCCTTGCCGCTGTCGTTCAGGCCCTGGGTGAGGACCGCGAGGACGAGCACCAGGGTGCCGAGTATCTCGGTGGCGAGGTTCTGCCAGACGTTGCGGATCTCGGGGCCGGTGGAGAAGACGCCGAGGACGGGGCCGGCCGTGTTCTTGGTGTCGTGGGGGCCCTCGATGGCCTTGTCGGCCGGGTCGCCCACGATCTCGCGGTCGGTCAGGTGCGCGTGGAACTGTCCGTAGTACGCGACCCAGACCAGCGCCGCGCCGATCATGGCGCCGAGGAGCTGGCCCGCGAAGTAGACGGGGACGTTGCCCCACTCACCGTCCTTGATCGCGATGCCGAGCGTCACGGCGGGGTTCAGGTGGGCGCCGGACAGGGAACCCGTCATGTAGACGGCGGTCAGGACCGCGAAGCCCCACCCGAAGGTGATGGCCAGCCAGCCGGCGTTCTGCGCCTTCGAGCGCTTGAGTACGACGGCGGCGACCACGCCACCGCCGAGCAGGATGAGTACGGCGGTACCAATGATCTCGCCGATGAAGATGTCGGAGCTGGACACCCGCGACTCCTTTGTCCTTCGTCCAGGGGAAGGCGAACCCCGGGTCCCTCCGGTGGTCCGCGCCCTCAGGTGAGGGCGTTAACCGGCCTCCTGGCGTTGTCACACTCTAGCGCGTATTGCCGGTAGGTGTTCGACAATGCCGACCGATGAACGGCAGTTTTGCCCTCGGGTAAACGTGGCGTCAAGAGTTCTGTTGGCTGAAATGCGTTCGTTACCGATGATGCGCCCGACGTGTCAGAAGCGCCCGGCGCCCAGATCCCGGGACACCGCGCGGGCGCAGTCCCGCACCGCCGCGACCAGCTCCTGGCGCAGCTCGCCGTCGTCGCAGACTCGCTCCACGGCGCCCGTGATGGCCACCGCGCCGACCGGCATCCGGCGCCGGTCGTGGATGGGCGCGGCCACCGAGGCCACCCCGTCCCAGGTCTCCTCCACGTCGGCGGCCCAGCCGCGCGCCCTGGTCAGGTCCAGGACGCCCTCGAAGTCCTCCAGGCCGGTCACGGTGCGCGGGGTGAAGGCCTCCCGCTCCACCTCCAGCGCCTCGGTGTGCGCCACCGGGTCGTACGCCGACAGCACCTTGCCCAGGGCCGTGGAGTGCAGCGGCTGCATGGCGCCGACCTCCAGCACCTGGCGACTGTCGTCGGGCCGGAAGACGTGGTGCACCACCAGCACGCCGTGCTGGTGCAGGACCCCGAGGTGGACGCTCTCGCCGCTGGAGCGCGCCAGGTCGTCCGTCCACACCAGCGCCCGCGCCCGCAGCTCGTGCACGTCGAGGTAGCTGTTGCCGAGCCGCAGCAGCTCGGCGCCCAGCTGGTAGCGGCCCGAGGCCGGGTCCTGCTCGACGAAACCCTCGGCCTGCAGGGTGCGCAGGATGCCGTGCGCGGTGCCCTTCGCGAGGTCGAGCGACGACGCGATGTCCGACAGTCCGAGACGGCGCTCGCCGCCGGCGAGCAGTCGCAGCATCGCCGCCGCCCGCTCCAGCGACTGGATGTTCTTCGGCATCGCCCGGCCTTTCTCCCACAGTTCGACAATGCTGAACACTATCGGTCGTTGCCGACCCTGAGCCACATCCCGGGGGCCTCCCCGGGCACCCAGCGGACGGACGACGCCGCCCCAGCATGCCGTCCACCACCTGGGACAAGATGTCCGCCCCGGCGGGTACACGGTTACTCTGGCCCGGTGCGCCTTCCCCCGAAGACGCAAAGCCGACAGCCGTCGCACTCCAGGGAGCACATCCATGGCCTCGTTGCCGACCCCTTCCGCTGACAGCAGGACCCGAGCCGCCGCCCTCCGCGAGGCGCTCGCCTCCCGCGTGGTCGTCTCCGACGGAGCCATGGGCACGATGCTCCAGGCGCAGGACCCCACCCTGGAGGACTTCGAGGGGCTCGAGGGCTGCAACGAGATCCTCAACGTCTCCCGCCCCGACATTGTCCGTACGGTCCACGAGGAGTACTTCTCCGCCGGCGTCGACTGCGTCGGGACCAACACGTTCAACGCGAACCACGCCGCCCTCGGTGAGTACGACATCGCCGACCGCATCGTGGAGCTGTCGGAGGCGGGGGCGCGGATCGCCCGTGAGACCGCCGACCGGTTCACCGCCGGGGACGGCCGGCAGCGCTGGGTGCTCGGTTCCATGGGGCCCGGCACCAAGCTGCCCACCCTCGGCCACGTCTCCTACGTGACGATCCGCGACGCCTACCAGCAGAACGCCGAGGGCCTCATCGCCGGCGGCGCCGACGCGCTGCTCGTCGAGACCACCCAGGACCTCCTCCAGACCAAGGCCGCCATCCTCGGTGCCCACCGGGCCATGGACGTCGCCGGCCTCCAGCTGCCCCTCATCTGCTCCGTCACGGTGGAGACGACGGGGACGATGTTGCTGGGTTCGGAGATCGGGGCGGCGCTGACGGCGTTGGAGCCGTTGGGCATCGACATGATCGGGCTGAACTGTGCCACGGGTCCGGCGGAGATGAGCGAGCACCTGCGCTACTTGGCGCGGCACTCCCGCGTCCCGCTGTCGTGCATGCCGAACGCGGGTCTGCCGGTGCTGGGCAAGAACGGGGCGCATTATCCGCTGTCGGCCGGCGAGCTGGCGGACGCGCAGGAGAACTTCGTCCGTGAGTACGGGTTGTCGCTGGTGGGTGGGTGCTGCGGTACGACGCCGGAGCATTTGCGGCAGGTGGCGGAGCGGGTGCGGGGGCTGGTTCCGGCACCTCGTGATCCGCGTCCGGAGCCGGGGGCGGCGTCGTTGTATCAGACGGTGCCGTTCCGGCAGGACACCGCGTATATGGCGATCGGTGAGCGGACGAACGCGAATGGTTCGAAGAAGTTCCGTGAGGCGATGCTGGAGGGTCGCTGGGACGACTGTGTGGAGATGGCCAGGGACCAGATCCGCGAGGGTGCCCACATGCTGGATCTGTGTGTGGATTATGTCGGCCGGGACGGTGTGGCGGACATGGAGGAGCTGGCGGGGCGGTTCGCGACCGCCTCCACGCTGCCGATCGTGCTGGACTCCACCGAGGTGGAGGTGATCCGGGCGGGGCTGGAGAAGCTCGGTGGCCGAGCGGTGATCAACTCCGTGAACTACGAGGACGGCGACGGGCCGGAGTCACGGTTCGCGAAGGTGACGGCGCTGGCCCGGGAGCACGGTGCCGCGCTGATCGCGCTGACGATTGATGAGGAGGGTCAGGCGCGGACGGTGGAGACGAAGGTCGCGATCGCCGAACGGCTGATCGCCGACCTGACCGGGAACTGGGGCATTCACGAGTCGGACATCCTCATCGACACGCTCACGTTCACGATCTGCACGGGTCAGGAGGAGTCGCGCAAGGACGGGATCGCCACGATCGAGGCGATCCGGGAGCTGAAGCGGCGTCATCCCGAGGTGCAGACCACGCTGGGCCTGTCCAACATCAGCTTCGGTCTGAACCCGGCGGCGCGGATTCTCCTGAACTCGGTGTTCCTGGACGAGTGTGTGAAGGCGGGTCTGGATTCGGCGATCGTGCATGCCAGCAAGATCCTCCCGATCGCCCGGTTCGACGAGGAGCAGGTCACCACCGCGCTGGACCTGATCTATGACCGGCGCGCGGAGGGTTATGACCCGCTGCAGAAGCTGATGGAGTTGTTCGAGGGGGTCAACACCAAGTCGCTGAAGGCGGGCAAGGCGGAGGAGCTGGCGGCTTTGCCGTTGGAGGAGCGGCTTCAGCGGCGGATCATCGACGGGGAGAAGAACGGTCTGGAGGCGGACCTCGATGAGGCGCTTCAGGGCCGGCCGGCGTTGGACATCGTCAACGACACCCTGTTGGAGGGGATGAAGGTCGTTGGTGAGTTGTTCGGCTCGGGTCAGATGCAGTTGCCGTTCGTGCTGCAGTCGGCCGAGGTGATGAAGACGGCGGTGGCGCATCTGGAGCCGCACATGGAGAAGACGGACGACGACGGCAAGGGCACCATCGTGCTGGCCACGGTCCGTGGTGACGTCCATGACATCGGCAAGAATCTCGTCGACATCATCCTGTCCAACAATGGCTACAACGTGGTCAACCTCGGTATCAAGCAGCCGGTTTCGGCCATTCTGGATGCCGCGGACGAACACAAGGCCGACGTCATCGGCATGTCCGGCCTCCTGGTCAAGTCCACCGTGATCATGAAGGAGAACCTCGAAGAGCTCAACCAGCGGGGCCTCGCCGCCGAATACCCGGTCATCCTGGGCGGCGCCGCGCTCACCCGGGCGTATGTCGAGCAGGACCTGCACGAGATCTACCAGGGTGAAGTCCGCTACGCCCGGGACGCGTTCGAGGGCCTGCGCCTGATGGACGCGCTCATCGCGGTCAAGCGCGGCGTCCCCGGCGCCACCCTGCCCGAGCTCAAGCAGAGGCGCGTACGCCCCGCCGCCGGCGCGGTGGTGGAGGAGCAGGCCCCCGAGAGCGGCGTCCGTTCCGACGTGGCGACCGACAACCCGGTACCCGAGCCGCCGTTCTGGGGCACCCGGGTCGTCAAGGGCATCCAGCTCAAGGAGTACGCGTCCTGGCTGGACGAGGGCGCCCTGTTCAAGGGCCAGTGGGGCCTGAAGCAGGCCCGCGCCGGCGACGGCCCGACGTACGAGGAGCTCGTCGAGACCGAGGGCCGGCCGCGGCTGCGCGGCTGGCTGGAGCAGCTGCACACCCAGAACATGCTGGAAGCGGCGGTCGTGTACGGGTACTTCCCGTGCGTCTCCAAGGGCGACGACCTGATCCTCCTCGACGAGAGCGGCAACGAGCGCACCCGCTTCACCTTCCCCCGCCAGCGCCGTGGCCGCCGCCTCTGCCTGGCGGACTTCTTCCGCCCCGAGGAGTCCGGCGAGACCGATGTCGTCGGCCTCCAGGTCGTCACCGTCGGCTCGCGCATCGGCGAGGCCACCGCGGAGCTGTTCGCCGCCGACTCCTACCGCGACTACCTCGAACTGCACGGCCTGTCCGTCCAGCTGGCCGAGGCCCTCGCCGAGTACTGGCACGCGCGCGTGCGCGCCGAACTCGGCTTCGCCGGCGAGGACCCGGCCGACGTGGAGGACATGTTCGCGCTGAAGTACCGCGGCGCCCGGTTCTCGCTCGGCTACGGTGCCTGCCCCGACCTGGAGGACCGGGCCAAGATCGCCGACCTGCTCCAGCCGGAGCGGATCGGCGTCCACCTCTCCGAGGAGTTCCAGCTCCACCCCGAGCAGTCCACCGACGCCATCGTCATCCACCACCCGGAGGCGAAGTACTTCAACGCGCGCTGAGCGCGGACGCGACGTACACTGGTCGGTCCAGTGCAGGCCGGTCGCTCTCCCAGCGGGTCGACGGCGGGATCACCGCGTGATTTCCGCGGTCCACCCCGCCGGGACTTCCCACCGGGGAGAGCGATCGGCCTTCTCGTCCCTCCATGGAGGTGTGCCGGATGACCAGTACGGTCCCCGCGTCCTTGACCCGCGCGGCCGAGGGTTCCGCCCTGCAAGCGGTCTTCCTCGACATGGACGGCACGCTCGTCGACACCGAGGGCTTCTGGTGGGACGCGGAGGTCGAGGTCTTCGCCGAGCTGGGCCACGCGCTCGACGAGTCCTGGCGCGACATCGTCGTCGGCGGGCCGATGACCCGCAGCGCGGGCTATCTCATCGAGGCCACCGGCGCCGACATCACCCTCCCCGAGCTGACCGTCCTGCTCAACGACCGCTTCGAGCGGCGCATCAGCCGTGGCGTCCCCCTGATGCCCGGCGCCGAACGGCTGCTCGCCGAGCTCGCCGCGCACGACGTGCCCACCGCACTGGTCTCCGCCTCGCACCGCCGCATCATCGACCGCGTCCTGCACTCCCTGGGCCGTGACCGTTTCACGCTCACGGTGGCCGGCGATGAGGTGTCCCGTACGAAGCCGCACCCCGACCCGTACCTCCTGGCCGCCCGGGGCGTGGGCGCCGACCCCGGCAGATGCGCGGTCATCGAGGACACCGCGACCGGTGTGGCGGCCGCCGAGGCGGCGGGCTGCCGGGTGGTGGCCGTACCGTCCGTGGCGCCCATCGCGCCCGCCGACGGCCGGGTCGTCGTCGGATCGCTGGAGGAAGTCGATCTGCGCTTTCTGCGGACATTGATCGCGCGAATGAACTGAACGCCCCGCACGACCCCCATCACGGGAAAGCACGGCCCGCGCACCGAGCGTGCGGCGGCTGAATACCGCCGCAAACTCAGGGCACCGAATCATGCATTTTCCGTTACCGGCGCGCGGGCCTTCCGGCGTGAGCTTGGTCACTGTGCGTGGCGTGGACCGCATGGACGGAAAGAGCCGCTTGCCCGGAACGCAACACTTCGGCCTTGTCCATGTGTCCTGATTCATTGGCCGGTGTACGAATCATTCCGGCGCATAGGGATCGACCGGCACGCATTACTGATCACAGACCGACGCGGCCCCAACTCGGCCCCGTTCCTGCGCGTGTGGCGTTGCCGACTAATCTCTTGCCGAGAACTTCGCCGCAGTTTCCGCGTGTCCCGTACCGGCCCACCAGGCCTGCGGAACACAGGACCGATCGCTCTGTATCCCGGCCCGATCGCTCCGCCCCGACCGGGCGGACGCGGCGGAGTGTCCGTACGCCGCTGTACCCAGTGCCGGATGAGGAGAACGTCCAGAATGAACCGCAAGACTTTGGTGCTGCCGGCCGTGCTCGGCCTGCTCGCCCCCGTACTCGTCGCCTGTGGCGGCTCGGGCGGCGGCTCCGGCGGCGACGCCATCGTCGTGGGTACCACGGACCAGTTCGCCGCCACCAAGGACGCCTCCGCGCCCTTCGACCCGGCCTACGCGTACGACACCGGCGTGTGGAACGTCCTGCGCCAGACCGTCCAGACCCTGATGCACGTCCCGCGCGGCGGCGGCTCCCCGGTGCCCGAGGCGGCCTCCCAGTGCGGCTTCACCGACCGGGCGAGCGAGCGCTACCGCTGCACCCTCCGCGACGGCCTGACCTTCGCCGACGGCTCGCCCATCACCCCCAAGGACGTGAAGTTCTCCCTGGAGCGCGCCCTCACGATCAAGTCGGACAACGGCGCGGCCGGCCTCCTGTCGAACATCGACACCATCGAGACCAAGGGTGACGACGAGGTCGTCTTCCACCTGAAGAGCCCGGACGCCACCTTCCCGTACAAGCTCTCCACCCCGGTCGCCGGCATCCTCAGCAGCGAGAAGTACGACGCGAAGAAGCTCCGCGACGGCTTCGAGGTCGACGGCTCCGGGCCGTACACCATGAAGGCGGAGGTCAGCGGCGACCGGGTCACCGGCGTCGTCTTCACCCGCAACGAGCGCTACAAGGGCGACATCAAGCCGCGCAACGAGAAGGTCGAGCTGCGGTCCTTTGACGACGCCGGCGCCATGGGCAAGGCCCTGGAGTCCGGGGACATCGACATGATGACCCGCACGATGTCGCCCGAGCAGATCGAGGACCTCACCGAGAACCCCAAGCCGGGCATCAAGATCACCGAGGTTCCCGGCCTGGAGATCCGCTACCTCGGCTTCAACACCGAGGCGCCGTCCGTCAAGGACAAGGCCGTCCGCCAGGCGATGGCCGCCGTCGTCGACCGCGGCCGCCTCGCCGGCACGGTGTACGGAACGACCGCCACCCCGCTGTACTCGCTGATCCCCTCGAGCATCGCCGCGCACACCAACTCGTTCCTCAACAAGTACGGCGAGCCGGACAGCAAGAAGGCCGCAAGCATCCTCCGCGGCGCCGGCATCACCGCTCCGGTGAAGCTGACCCTGCACTACACCAGCGACCACTACGGCGCGGGCACCGCCAAGGAGTTCGCGGCCCTGCGCGACCAGCTCAACGCCACCAAGCTCTTCGACGTCACCATCGAGGGCACCAAGTGGTCGGAGTTCCGCCCCGCCCAGAAGCGCGGCGAGTACGCCGTGTACGGCCTCGGCTGGTTCCCCGACTTCCCGGACCCGGACAACTACGTCGCGCCGTTCCTCGACGCGGACAACTTCCTCAACACCCCCTACGTCAACAGCGCCACGCGCAGCCGGCTCCTCCCCGAGTCGCGCCGCGCGGCAGACCGCAACGCCGCCGCCTCCGCCTTCGAGCAGATCCAGGACATCGTCGCCACCGACGTCCCGGTCCTGCCGCTGTGGCAGGGCAAGCAGTACGTCGCCGCCCGCGACGACCTGACCGGTGTCGAATGGGCGCTCAACACCTCCTCGGATCTGCAGCTCTGGGAGCTCGCCCGAGGTATCGCCTGACCGTGCTGTACCCGGCCGGGCACACGGGCTCGGCCGGCGATGAGATCCAGAGGCAAGGTTCCTGTGAAGGCACACAACAAGTGGCTGACGGCCCCGCTGGCGGCCGGGCTCGCGGCCGCCCTGCTGAGCGGCTGCGGCGAGGAGAAGGGCGGCGACGCCGGTGACGCCGGCGGTTCGGTGACCGTCGGCATGTCCGACGACATCCTGGCGACGGACCCCGCCGCCGGTTACGACCCGGGCTCCTGGCTGCTGTTCAACAACGTCTTCCAGTCCCTGCTCGGCTTCCCCAAGGGCACCTCCGTGCCCCAGCCGGAGGCCGCCGACAAGTGCGGCTTCGACCAGGGCGGCAGCAAGGTGTACCGCTGCACGCTGCGCGACGGGCTGAAGTTCAGCAACGGCAACCCCCTCACCAGCGAGGACGTCAAGTTCTCCTTCGAGCGGGCGCTGAAGATCAACGACCCCAACGGTCCCGCACCGCTGCTCAGCACGATCGAAAAGATCGACACGCCGGACGAGAAGACCGTCGTCTTCCGGCTGAAGGTCCCCGACGCCACCTTCCCGAGCAAGATCGCCTCGGGCGCCGGCTCCATCGTCGACCACCGGGAGTACGAGGACGGCGAGCTGCGCAGCGACGGCAAGGCCGTCGGCTCCGGCCCGTACAAGCTCGACTCGTTCCAGGACGGGCAGGCCGTCTTCTCGCCGAACCCGGACTACAAGGGCACGGTCAAGGTGCAGAACGGCGGCGTCACGCTGAAGTTCTTCCACGGTGACCGCAAGGCGCTGGGCACGGCCATGCAGAAGGGCGAGATCGACGTCGCCTACCGTGGCCTCGCCGCCGGCGACATCGCCGCCATCCAGGCCGCCGACACCACGTCCGAGCGCGAGATCAAGGTCATCGAGGGCTCCAGCGCCGAGGTCCAGCACCTGGTGTTCAACGTCAACGACCCGATCGTCGGCAAGCTCGGCGTGCGCAAGGCCATCGCGCACCTCGTCGACCGCGACGCCATCGTCAACAACATCTACCGGTCGACCGCCACCCCGCTGTACTCGATCATCCCGGCGGGGATCGTGGGCCACAACACCGCCTACGTCAACGAGTACGGCGACCGGCCGCAGCGCGAGAAGGCCGAGCAGGCGCTGCGCTCCGCCGGTGTCGACGGCAAGGTCAAGCTCACCCTCTGGTCGACGCCCACCCGTTACGGCCCGTCCACCGACGACGAGCTCAAGCTGATCGCCAAGCAGCTCAACGACAGCAAGCTGTTCGACGCCACCGTCAAGTCCGTCGAGTTCGAGCAGTACGAGAAGGACATCAAGGCCGGCAAGTACGGCGTGTACGTCAAGGGCTGGGTCCCCGACTACCCGGACCCGGACAACTTCACCCAGCCGTTCTTCGGCCCGGGCAACGTCCTGAACAACCACTACGACAACAGCAAGATCACCGGCACGCTCGTCCCGCGCACCGCCGCGACGGCCGACCGGGCCGCCACCGAGGACGACTTCGGCACGCTGCAGGACCTGGTGGCCAAGGAGCTCCCGATCCTGCCGCTGTGGCAGGGCAAGCAGTACGCGGTCGCCCGTGACGGCGTCACCGGTCTGGAGTGGACGCTGGACGCGTCCACCGTCTTCCGCTTCTGGGAGATCAAGAAGAGCCAGAGCTGACACCGGCCCGAACGAGAAGCGGGGTGCCCGACGCCGGTCGGACACCCCGCTTCCTCGTGGTTCGGGTCACTGGGCGCCGGGGCGCACCAGGCCGCTTTCGTACGCGTACACCGCGGCCTGCACGCGGTCGCGCAGGCCCAGCTTGGTCAGCACATGGCCCACATGGGTCTTCACCGTCGTCTCGCTGACGAACAGGTCGGCGGCGATCTCCGCGTTCGACAGTCCGCGCGCCACCAGCTTCAGCACCTCGACCTCGCGATCGGTCAGCGTGTTCAGCGCGTCCGGGACGGGCTCCTCGCCGGAGGGCAGGTGGTCCGCGTACTTGTCGAGCAGCCGGCGCGTGATGCTCGGCGCGAGCATCGCCTCGCCCGCCGCGACCACCCGGATCGCCTGCACCAGCTCGTTGGCCGGCGCGTCCTTCAGCAGGAAGCCGCTGGCCCCGGCGCGCAGCGCCTCCACCACGTACTCGTCCAGGTCGAACGTCGTCAGGACCAGCACCTTCGCCGGGCCGTCCCGGCCGGGTCCGGTGATCTGCCGGGTCGCCTCCACCCCGTCCATGCGGGGCATCCGGATGTCCATCAGCACCACGTCGGGCTGAAGGGCCCGCACCTGGTCGAGGGCCTGGAGGCCGTCCCCGGCCTCCCCGACGACCGCGAGATCCTGCTCCGCCTCCAGGATCATCCGGAAGCCGGTGCGCAGAAGCGGCTGGTCGTCGACCAGTAGGACGCGGATGGCCACAGGTACTCCTCCAAGGCTGAGCTGACCGGGCCCATTCTGCCCTGACGGCCCCGCCCCGATCCCGGCGGTCCCGGCGGCGGATCCCGTGTCGGTCCGGAACCCTCCGCTCCGCGACCCGGGCGAGATCCGGCCCGCCGGGCCCATTACGCCGCGCCCCTCCGGTGCACCGCCGGGTCTAGGCCGTGTCCGGGCGCTGCGCCGGGACGACCGGCAGCGGATAGACCGGGGGAGTGCCGCCGAACTCGGGGCACACCGACTGGTGGTCGCACCATCCGCACAGCTTGGTCGGACGCGGCCGCCAGTCACCCGTCTCGGTGGCGTGCGCGATCGCGTCCCACAGGGCCTGGAGCTTGCGCTCCACCCGCAGCAGGTCCGCCTCCACCGGGTCGTACGTCAGCACGTCGCCGCTGCCCAGGTACACCAGCTGGAGCCGGCGCGGCACCACGCCCTTCAGCCGCCAGACCACCAGGGCGTAGAACTTCATCTGGAACAGCGCGCCCTCGCTGTACTCCGGGCGCGGGGCCTTGCCCGTCTTGTAGTCGACGATCCGCACCTCACCCGTGGGGGCGACGTCGACCCGGTCGATCACCCCGCGCAGTCGCAGCCCCGAGTCCAGCTCGGTCTCCACGAACAGCTCCCGCTCCGCGGGCTCCAGCCGCGTCGGGTCCTCCAGCGTGAACCACCGCTCGACCAGCTGCTCCGCCTCCGCCAGCCAGCGCGCCAGCAGCTCCCCGTCCGCGTCCCCCGCGAACAGCTCCGCGAGCTCCGGCCGCGACTCCAGCAGCCGCGTCCACTGCCCCGGCACCATCGCCCTGGCCCGCGGCACCGTCCGGTCCACCGCCGGATCGTCGAAGAGCCGCTCCAGCACGGCGTGCACCAGCGTGCCCCGCGTCGCCGCCGCGCTCGGCTTCTCCGGCAGCTTGTCGATCACCCGGAAGCGGTACAACAACGGGCACTGCATGAAGTCGCTGGCCCGCGACGGCGAGAGCGAAGCGGGCGGCCGCGGCCCCAGCACGGCGCCCGGCACACCGTCCGCGGCACCCGGGGCGCCCTCGGCGGAACCCGTGGCGCCCGAGGCACCGCCGGGGCCGGGACCTGCGAGGTCCACCGGACCGGCGGGGGCTGGCGCACCGGCGGACGGCCCGGCGGCGGCGGGCGACGGGCTCGGGGAGCTGGACGGGCTCGTGGTCATGGTTCAGAACCCTACGGCCCGCCACTGACACCGCGCGGCATACCATCGACGCCAGACCCTCCCACACTGCATGATCGTCGTGTGACGCTTCACACCGAAGGGAACCTGTGAACAAGGACGACGAGAGCGGCGAGCACTCCCGCCCGCGGTCCGAGCCGGCCGGAACCACCGCTCCCGACAGCGGAAAGCCGCAGCGGCCGAGGGAAGGCGGCGGCATCCTGATGGGCCGCATCTTCGGCGTGCCCGTGTACGTCGCCCCGAGCTGGTTCCTGGTCGCGGCCCTCATCACCTGGGTGTTCGGCGGCCAGATCGAACGGGTCCTCCCCGAGCTCGGCAACGCCCGCTACCTGGTCTCCCTCTTCTTCGCGGTCGCCTTCTACGCCTCCGTGCTCGTGCACGAGCTGGCCCACACCGTCGCCGCCCTGCGCTTCAAGCTGCCGGTGCGCCGCATCCAGCTCCAGTTCTTCGGAGGCGTCTCCGAGATCGAGAAGGAGTGCGAGACCCCCGGCCGCGAGTTCGTCCTCGCCTTCGTCGGCCCGCTGCTCTCCCTGCTCCTCGCCGGGGTCTTCTACGGCGCGATGTACGCCGCCGAGCCCGGCACGGTCCCGGGCGTCCTGCTCGCCGGCCTGATGATCTCCAACCTCATCGTCGCCGCCTTCAACCTGCTGCCCGGCCTCCCGCTCGACGGGGGCCGCATGCTCCGCGCCGTGGTCTGGAAGATCACCGGCAAGCCCATGACCGGCACCGTCGCCGCCGCCTGGGTCGGCCGGGCCCTCGCCGTCACCGTCCTCATCGGCCTCCCGCTGCTCACCCACACCGGCGCCCTCGGCAACGCGACCGAGGACATCAGCGGCCTGGAAACCGTCACCGACGCGCTCCTGGCCGCGATCCTCGCCGCCATCATCTGGACGGGGGCCGGCAACAGCCTCCGGATGGCCCGGCTCCGCGAACACCTCCCCGAGCTGCGCGCCCGCACCCTCACCCGCCGCGCCGTCCCGGTCGAGCCCGCCACCCCGCTGTCCGAGGCCCTCCGCCGCGCCAACGAGGCGGGCGCGCGCGCCCTCGTGGTCGTCGACGGCGAGGGCGAGCCGACCGCGCTCGTCCGTGAGACCGCCATCGTCGGCGTCCCCCAGCACCGCCGTCCCTGGGTCGCCGTCAGCGGTCTCGCCCAGGACCTCACCGAGGGCATGCGGGTCCCCGCGGACCTCGCGGGCGAGGCGCTGCTGGACGCCCTGCGGGCCACCCCGGCCACCGAGTACCTGGTGGTGGAGGAGTCCGGCGCCATCTACGGCGTCCTGTCCACCGCGGACGTCGAGCGGGCCTTCGTCCAGGCCATGGCACGGCCGGGTTCCTGAAACCCATACACTGGTCACATGTCCGAACCGACCGGTGCCGCCCGCCGTCGCGGGCCCTTCGAAGTCGGGGACCAGGTCCAGCTCACCGACCCCAAGGGACGCCACTACACGTTCACGCTCGAGGCCGGGAAGAATTTTCACACCCACAAGGGTTCCTTCCCGCACGACGAGCTGATCGGTGCTCCCGAGGGCAGTGTTGTCCGTACCACGGGAAACGTCGCCTACCTCGCGCTGCGCCCCCTGCTCCCCGACTACGTCCTGTCCATGCCCCGCGGCGCCGCCGTGGTCTACCCCAAGGACGCGGGGCAGATCCTGGCCTTCGCCGACATCTTCCCCGGCGCGCGCGTCGTCGAGGCCGGTGTGGGCTCCGGCTCGCTCAGCAGCTTCCTGCTCCGCGCCATCGGCGACGACGGCATGCTGCACTCCTACGAGCGCCGCGAGGACTTCGCCGAGATCGCCAAGGGCAACGTCGAGCGCTACTTCGGCGGCCCGCACCCCGCCTGGCAGCTCACCGTCGGCGACCTCCAGGACAACCTCTCCGACACCGACGTGGACCGGGTCATCCTGGACATGCTCGCCCCCTGGGAGTGCCTGGAGGCCGTCTCCAAGGCCCTCGTTCCCGGCGGCATCCTGTGCTGCTACGTGGCGACCACCACGCAGCTCGCCCGCACTGTGGAGTCCATCCGCGAGATCGGCTGCTACGCCGAGCCGCAGCCGTGGGAGTCGATGATCCGCAACTGGCACGTCGAGGGCCTGGCCGTGCGCCCCGACCACCGGATGATCGGGCACACCGGCTTCCTGGTCACCGCCCGCCGCCTCGCGGACGGTGTGGAGCCCCCGATGCGCCGCCGCCGCCCCGCCAAGGGCGCGTACGGCGACGACTACGAAGGCCCCAACAAGGGCTGACGCCCGGGGGCTGACGCCCCGACAACGCAGCGGCGCCGCCGTCGAGTTCCCGCCATCGGTGGGGAACTCGGCGGCGGCGCCTCCATATTCGCCGGGACCGGCCGCGCCGGTGTCCCGTGCGACCCCGCGGTTCCGCCCGGCTGTGACGTGTGGCACGATGCTGGCCACCCCCACCGCACCGCCCACAGGAGGCACTCCGCGTGCAGACCTCCGCCCTCCCGGACCTCGCGCACACCCACGCCCGCCCCGCGCACTGGCTCGCCACCGCCGCGGCGATGGCCGCGGTGGTCGCCGGCGCCGCGCTGTTCCAGCCCGACGCGGCCACCGCCTCTCAAACGGGCGGAATCCGGACAACGGCGGTCCCCGCCCCGGCACCCGCTCCCGACCCGGCGGCGGTGACGTACCCGCTCGAATGCGGGGACGCGGGCAGCGTGGTGGCGAAACGGGCGACGGGTGACCTCGACGGCGACGGGAGTCCGGAGACGGTCGTCGCGGCCCACTGCCGGGCGGGCTCGGGAACGCCGCCGAGCGGTGTGTACGTCCTGGCCCGCGCCACCGGCGACGCGGCCGCGTCCCGGGTGGTGGCCACCCTGGTGGAACCGGCCGAGCGACGCAGCGTCGCCACCCTCGCCGTACGTGACGGAGCCGTCACCGCGTCCCTGCTCGGCTACTCCTCGGCGGACGTGCCGAGGTGCTGTCCCGATCAGCGAGAGACGGTCAAGTGGCGGTGGGAGGGGGACAAGTTCGTCCGCTCCGCCGCCACCGCCACGGGTGCGTGAGCGGTCACTCCGCGTCAGGGCCGTAGACCTCGACCCTGTCCGAAACGCGGCGTACGTGGATGCAGTCGCCCGGGCACTCCTTGGCGGAGTCCACGACGTCCTGGAGCAGGGGCAGCGGAACGGGTGTGGTGGCGCCCGGGTCCTGGAGCAGCTCGTCGTCGGAGCTCTTCACGTACGCCAGGCCGTCGATGTCCAGCTCGAAGACCTCGGGCGCGTACTGGGCGCAGATTCCGTCGCCGGTGCAGAGGTCCTGGTCGATCCAGACCTCCAGGGCCTCGCCGGCGCCCGTGGTCGGAGCCTCGTGCTGCACGGTCATGTTCCTGCCTCTGGTGTGGTAAGTCGGGCCAACGCTGACGGGTGTTGACCACTCCGACCATACAACCGCCCGCTTTCAAGTGTTGATGGGTGGGTATCCCCCTGATGCGAGGGAGAGCGCAAGGGTGAAGATCGGACACACCCCGAGAGTCTTTGTGATCTAGGGGTTTCAATCATCACCAGCCCAGGTAGGGTCAGGAAGCGTCCAGCTCCCCTTGGAGGAGGTGAGGACCGTGGCAGCCCACGACGACGACATCAACCGCGGCATCCGGCCGGGGCGGGGGTCTGAAGACCCTGCCGGCCAGGTTGCCTATCTCGAGCAGGAAATCGCCGTCCTGCGACGTAAGCTCGCCGACTCTCCGCGTCACACGAGGATTCTCGAAGAGCGGATCGTCGAGCTGCAGACCAACCTGGCCGGCGTGTCCGCGCAGAACGAGCGACTCGCCAACACGCTCCGTGAGGCCCGCGACCAGATCGTGGCCCTCAAGGAGGAGGTCGACCGGCTCGCGCAGCCACCGGCCGGCTTCGGTGTGTTCCTGCAGTCGAACGAGGACGGCACGTGCGACATCTTCACCGGGGGCCGCAAGCTCCGGGTGAACGTCAGCCCCAGCGTCGAGCTCGACGAGCTCCGGCGCGGCCAGGAACTGATGCTCAACGAAGCGCTCAACGTGGTCGAGGCCATGGAGTTCGAGCGCGCCGGGGACATCGTCACCCTCAAGGAGATCCTCGAGGACGGCGAGCGCGCCCTGGTGATCGGGCACACCGACGAGGAGCGGGTGGTGAGGCTCGCCGAGCCGCTGCTGGACACCACCATCCGCCCCGGCGACGCCCTGCTGCTGGAGCCCAGGTCCGGCTACGTCTACGAGGTGATCCCGAAGAGCGAGGTCGAGGAGCTCGTCCTCGAGGAGGTCCCGGACGTCGACTACACGAAGATCGGTGGTCTGGGGAACCAGATCGAACTGATCCGTGACGCGGTCGAGCTTCCGTACCTCTACCCCGACCTCTTCCAGGAGCACGAGCTGCGGCCGCCGAAGGGAATCCTCCTCTACGGCCCGCCCGGCTGCGGCAAGACGCTGATCGCGAAGGCCGTCGCCAACTCCCTTGCCAAGAAGGTCGCCGAGGTGACCGGGCAGCCCGCGGGGAAGAGCTACTTCCTCAACATCAAGGGCCCCGAGCTCCTCAACAAGTACGTCGGCGAGACCGAGCGGCACATCCGCCTGGTCTTCCAGCGTGCTCGTGAGAAGGCGAGCGAGGGCACCCCGGTGATCGTCTTCTTCGACGAGATGGAGTCCCTCTTCCGCACCCGTGGCTCCGGTGTCAGCTCGGACGTGGAGAACACCATCGTCCCGCAGCTGCTCGCCGAGATCGACGGTGTGGAGGGCCTGGAGAACGTCATCGTCATCGGCGCCTCCAACCGCGAGGACATGATCGACCCCGCCATCCTCCGGCCGGGCCGTCTCGACGTGAAGATCAAGATCGAGCGTCCGGACGCCGAGGCCGCGAAGGACATCTTCGCCAAGTACCTGACATCCTCGCTGCCGCTGCACTCCGACGACCTGGCCGAGCACAATGGGTCCAAGGAAGCCGCGGCCCAGGCGATGATCCAGTCGGTCGTGGAGCAGATGTACGCGGAGTCGGAGGAGAACCGGTTCCTCGAGGTCACGTACGCCAACGGCGACAAGGAAGTCCTGTACTTCAAGGACTTCAATTCCGGCGCGATGATCCAGAACATCGTCGACCGGGCGAAGAAGATGGCCATCAAGGCCTTCCTCGACCACAACCAGAAGGGCCTCCGGGTCTCCCACCTCCTCCAGGCCTGCGTGGACGAGTTCAAGGAGAACGAGGACCTGCCGAACACCACCAACCCGGACGACTGGGCCCGGATCTCCGGAAAGAAGGGCGAGCGGATCGTATTCATCCGCACACTCGTCACCGGAAAGCAGGGCGCCGACACCGGTCGGTCCATCGACACGGTGGCGAACACCGGTCAGTACCTGTAGAGCGCGATTCCGGCTGCGGGTGCCCCGGATTTCCCCGCCCTCGGGCGGGGAAGGGCATCCGCGGCCGGTCGCATTCACGGTCCTGGCCACCATTCCGACCACACCGCAGCAATGACGCAATTGATCTCCCCACCAGCGCGGAGGCGTTCTAGGCTCTTCCGTACCGCCGAGTCGCGCAGTGCGGGGACGGGCACCGCACACGCACCGGAGAAGCAGCAGCGGTACTTGAGCGCCGTTCCCGGACGGGGACGCCGCCGGGCAAGGAGGGCCGCATGACCGTACGGCGAGTAATGGGCATCGAGACGGAGTACGGGATCTCCGTCCCCGGTCACCCGAACGCCAATGCCATGCTCACCTCGTCCCAGATCGTCAACGCCTACGCGGCGGCGATGCACCGGGCGCGGCGCGCCCGCTGGGACTTCGAGGAGGAGAATCCGCTGCGGGACGCCCGCGGCTTCGACCTCGCCCGCGAGGCCGCCGATTCCAGCCAGCTCACGGACGAGGACATCGGCCTGGCCAATGTGATCCTCACCAATGGCGCACGGCTCTACGTCGACCACGCCCACCCCGAGTACAGCGCGCCCGAGGTCACCAATCCGCGCGACGCCGTCCTGTGGGACAAGGCCGGCGAGCGGATCATGGCGGAGGCCGCGGAGCGGGCGGCCCAGCTCCCGGGCGCCCAGCCGATCCACCTCTACAAGAACAACACCGACAACAAGGGCGCCTCCTACGGCACGCACGAGAACTACCTGATGAAGCGGGAGACCCCCTTCTCGGACATCGTGCGCCACCTGACGCCCTTCTTCGTCTCCCGCCAGGTCGTCACGGGCGCCGGCCGCGTCGGCATCGGGCAGGACGGGCACGAGCACGGCTTCCAGCTCAGCCAGCGAGCCGACTACTTCGAGGTCGAGGTCGGCCTGGAGACCACGCTCAAGCGCCCGATCATCAACACCCGGGACGAGCCCCACGCCGACGCCGAGAAGTACCGCCGGCTCCATGTGATCATCGGCGACGCCAACCTCTCCGAGATCTCGACGTACCTCAAGCTGGGCACGACGGCCCTGGTGCTGTCGATGATCGAGGACGGCTTCATCACGGTCGACCTGGCCGTCGACCAGCCGGTGCGCACCCTGCACCAGGTGTCCCACGACCCGTCCCTCCAGTACCTGATCACGCTCCGCAGCGGCCGCACCCTCACCGCCGTACAACTCCAGATGGAGTACTTCGAGCTGGCCCGCAAGTACGTCGAGGAGCGGTTCGGCGCCGACGCCGACGAGCAGACCAAGGACGTGCTGGTCAGGTGGGAGGACACGCTCAACCGGCTGGAGAACGATCCGATGAGCCTGGCCGGTGAGCTGGACTGGGTCGCCAAGCGCGAGCTCATGGAGGGCTACCGTCGGCGGGACGACCTGGACTGGGACGCCGCCCGGCTGCACCTGGTGGACCTCCAGTACGCCGACGTGCGCCCCGACAAGGGCCTCTACAACCGTCTGGTGGCCCGTGGGCGGATGAAGCGGCTGCTGGACGAGGAAACGGTCACGCGGGCCCAGTCGAAGCCTCCTGAGGACACCAGGGCCTATTTCCGGGGCCGGTGCCTGGAGCAGTACGCCGACGACGTCGCCGCGGCCTCCTGGGACTCGGTGATCTTCGACCTGCCGGGCCGTGACTCCCTGCAGCGCGTACCGACGCTGGAACCGTTGCGCGGTACACGTAACCATGTGAAGGAGCTCCTGGACCGGTGCCGCACGGCCGAGGACCTGGTCCGCGTGCTGTCCGGCCACTGAGCGGGGCGCCGGCCGGTCACGGCCGGTGACGCGACCGAGTGCTCGTACGAAAAGAGCTTGGCCCGGCGATCTACGGGAATCATGGGGATACTCCCCGGACGTCGAAGAAAGTCCGGGCCGATGTCAGACCGTCCTTGTAGGGTCTGATCTTGAGAGACCGAACCAAGCGGGCAAACCGAGCGGGGTGAGGCACATGGCGACCAAGGACACCGGCGGCGGGCAGCAGAAGGCCACACGTTCCACCGAGGAGGTCGAGGAGCAGGCGCAGGACGCGCAGGCGTCCGAGGACCTCAAGGAGCGCCAGGAGAAGCTGTCCGACGACGTCGACTCCGTACTCGACGAGATCGACGACGTCCTCGAGGAGAACGCCGAGGACTTCGTACGGTCCTTCGTGCAAAAGGGCGGAGAGTAGCGCTCGTTGTCGTTCCGGTGCCGCCGGTGGAAGCCGACGGCACCGGGACGGATGACCGGCGACGGCACGGGTAAGGTCCGTGCACAGCACGCATGATCGGCCCGGCCGCCGCAGCGGCGGGCCGCCGCCTCATTTCGGAAGGAAACGCGTGGAAGCCAACCCTCGTAGCACCGGGCGTCTGCCGGCAGCCTTCCTGACGCCCGGCTCCTCCTCGTTCATGGACTTCCTGGCCGACCACTCGCCCGAGCTGCTGCCCGGGAAGCGGACGCTGCCGCCCCTGCAGGGCGCCATCGAAGCCCCGCACGGCACGACCATCGTCGCCACCACCTTCCCCGGCGGTGTGGTGCTCGCCGGTGACCGCCGCGCCACGATGGGCAACATGATCGCCCAGCGCGACATCGAGAAGGTGTTCCCGGCCGACGAGTACTCGGCGGTGGGCATCGCCGGCACCGCCGGTCTCGCCGTGGAGATGGTGAAGCTCTTCCAGCTGGAGCTGGAGCACTTCGAGAAGGTCGAGGGGGTCCAGCTCTCCCTGGAGGGCAAGGCGAACCGCCTCTCCACGATGATCCGCAGCAACCTCGGCATGGCCATGCAGGGCCTCGCCGTCGTGCCGCTCTTCGCCGGCTGGGACATCGAGCGAGAGAAGGGCCGCATCTTCAGTTACGACGTGACGGGCGGCCGGTCCGAGGAGCACGGCTTCGCCGCCACCGGCTCCGGCTCGATCTTCGCCCGGGGCGCGATGAAGAAGCTCTACCGCGACGACCTGACGGAGCAGCAGGCCATCACCCTGGTCGTGCAGGCGCTCTACGACGCGGCGGACGACGACTCGGCGACCGGCGGCCCCGACGTGGCCCGGCGGATCTACCCGATCGTCACCGTGATCACCGACGAGGGCTTCCGCCGGCTCACCGAGGCCGAGTCCTCCGAGACCGCCCGCGCGATCCTGGAGCGCCGCCTCGAACAGCCCGACGGCCCGCGCGCCGCGCTGCTCTGATGTTTGCCCACCTGAAGAAAGGGACGGATAGCCGGTGACGACGCCGTTCTATGTCTCGCCCGCCCAGGCCATGCAGGACCGGGCGGAATACGCCCGCAAGGGCATCGCCCGTGGACGCAGCCTGGTTGTGCTGCAGTACGCCGACGGCATCGTCTTCGTCGGTGAGAACCCGTCCCGTGCGCTGCACAAGTTCAGCGAGATCTACGACCGGATCGGTTTCGCCGCGGCCGGTAAGTACAACGAGTACGAGAACCTGCGGATCGGCGGCGTGCGGTACGCGGACCTGCGCGGGTACACCTACGACCGTGACGACGTGACGGCCCGCGGCCTCGCCAACGTCTACGCCCAGACGCTGGGCACCATCTTCTCCAGCGCGGGCGAGAAGCCCTACGAGGTGGAGCTGGTCGTCGCCGAGGTGGGCACCTCCCCCGAGGGCGACCAGATCTACCGCCTGCCGCACGACGGATCGATCGTGGACGAGCACGGCTCGGTCGCGGTCGGCGGCAACGCCGAGCAGATCAGCAGCTTCCTCGACCAGCGGCACCGCGACGGCATGTCGCTCGCCGAGGCGCTGAAGCTGGCCGTGCAGGCACTGTCCAGGGACACCAACGGCAGCGAGCGGGAGATCCCCGCGGAGCGGCTCGAGGTGGCGATCCTGGACCGCACGCGCCCGCAGCAGCGCAAGTTCAAGCGGATCGTGGGACGCCAGCTGTCCCGCCTCCTGGAGGCGGACGCCGCGGCGTCCACCCCCACCGACGCGCCCTCCGACGAGGAGCCGGAGGAGTCGGAGGACTGACCCCCGGCCCGCCCGGTTCCTTCGTGCCCCGGTGCCCCGGATCGCTTTGCGGTCCGGGGCACCGGTGTGTTCGGGGGTTCCCTGGACCGCGGCGCCCCGGCGCCGCGGTCCGGTGCCGCGTTGCACGGTCGGCGTGCCGGGTGGGCGGCCAGAGCCGGTGGCGGGGCGCCGGGCGGGCGAGGAGTGGGGCGCCGGGCGTCCGGCGTGTCGGGGCTCTGCGGTGCCGCCGCAGCTGGAGCGCGTCGGGGCGTGGGCGTGGCCGGGCGGGCGAGGAGTGGGCGGGACGCCGGTGTGCCTGCGGCGGCCTGGCGGCGTGTGCGGGGCCGCGGCGGGACCGGCCGGGTAGTGCAGGGCGTGGGCCGGCTCACCTGCATGGGGGCCGTACCGGGCGGGTGGCCTGGGGCATGGCCCCGGTGCGCCCGCAGCGGCCTGGCGGCGTGTGGCGGCCAGGCGGGCGCGGGCCGGCCGACCGGCATGGGGCCGGACCGGGTAGGTGGCCTGGGGCATGGCCCCAGTGCGCCGGCAGCGGCCCGGCCGCGCGGGCGGGGCCGCGCGGGACCTGCCTGGTGCGGGCGGGGCGCTCGGGTCCCCGCGCCGGTCGCGCCGAAGCGGGGCGCTCCGGGGGCGTCAGGGGGCCGGGGACGGGCCGGTGGAGCCGCGGGGCATCAGGGTGACCGGGAGGTCGCCGCCCTGCGGTGGGCGGCCCGCCAGGACGTCCAGCAGGGCCGTCATACCGCGCTCGCCGATCCGTTCCGCCGGGAGCCGGACCGTGGTCAGCTCGGGTTCGACCGCCGTGGCGAGCGCCAGGTCGTCGAAGCCGGTCACCGACACGTCCTCCGGCACCCGGAGCCCCAGCCGGCGTACCGCCTTGCAGGCGCCCGCCGCCACGATGTCGTCGTCGCAGATCAGTGCCGTCGGGCGCGGCCCGGGCGCGGTCAGAGCCCGCTCGGCGGCCTCACGCGCCCCGTTCACCTCCAGCGGCGCCGGGACGGTCGTCACGGACACGTCGCTCAGGCCGCCCAGGCGGGCGGCGAGGGCTCCGCCGCGGACGTGGAACGTCCAGGACGGCACGGCGGACGACAGGTGGACGAAGCGACGGTGACCCAGCGCCAGGAGATGGTCCGTCACCTGCCGCATGCCGTCGCCGATGTCGAGGTTGACGTGGGCGGCGGCGTCCGCGTCCGCCGGGTCGCTGTCCAGCATCACCAGCGGCAGGTCGGTGCCGCGGATCGCCCGCAGCGCGTCGGCGGCCATCGAGGAGGCGATCACCCCGTCGAGCGCCGCCCGCGCGGACGCGAACGGGTCCCTCGCCGGGCCGACGCCCTCGGGGGAGGGGTAGAGGACCACCCCGAACCCGTGCCGGGCGGCCACGGCGGCGGCACCCGTGTAGACGCGGGCGAAGAACTCGTTGGTGAGCGCGGGCACCACCAGCAGCGCGGTCCTGGTGCGCCCCAGGCGGAGGTTGCGCGCCGCGAGATTGGGCCGGTAGCCCAGCTCGCCGGCCGCCTCCCGCACGAGCCGCGCGGTGCGCTCCGAGACCCGCCCGCGCCACTTGTCGCCGAGGACCAGCGACACGGTCGCCTGGGACACCCCCGCGACCCGGGCGACGTCACGGCTGGTGGGGCGGGCGGGGACCGGAGCCGGTTCCTCCGGCGCGCCCGCGGGGCCGGTCGCCGGCGGGGACGAGGGGTCGGGGGCCGCTGGGTCCGGGTGGTGCACGCACGCCTCCGCTTTCGGTGATCACGACCGCGGGGGTGGACCCGCCGGATGCCGACATGGTACGTATGACGAAGGTAGTTATACGTAAAACCTCGGGCTGAGTACCGGGGGAGAGGGGCAGCACATGGCCGCCGCACCGGGCGGGTACGCCGACATCCTGAAGGCACCCCACGCCGCCAGGCTGCTCATAGGCACCCTCATAGGGCGCCTCCCCAACGGCACGGGCCCCATCGCCATCATGGTGTTCACCCGCGCCGAGGGAGGCAGCTACAGCCTCGCCGGCGGGCTCGCCGCCGTGTACGGCATCGGCAACGCCATCGGCCAGCCCCTCCTCGGCCGCGCCGTCGACCTCTACGGCCAGCCCCGCGTCCAGCTGCCCTCGGCGCTGGTCTCCGCGCTCGGCATGGCCCTGCTGGTCCTCACCGGCACCGACCCGCTGCCGCTCGCCTACGCGGCCGTCGCCGTCGCCGGGCTGTTCACCCCGCCCCTGGAGGGCGGCCTGCGCGCGCTGTGGCCCAGCGTCCTGGGCGGCGAGGGCCGGGTCCACCGGGCGTACGCCATGGACGCGGTCGCCCAGGAGGTGATGTTCACCGTCGGGCCCCTGCTCGTCACGCTCATGGTCGCCCTCTGGTCGCCGGCCGCCGCCGTACTCCTGATCAACGGGATCGGCGTGCTCGGCGCGCTCTCCGTCGTCCTGTCCGCCCCGTCCCGCGCCTGGCGTTCCGCGCCGCGCGAGGCCCACTGGCTCGGCGCCCTGCGGTCACCCGGACTGCTCGCCCTGCTCGGCTCCTTCTTCTTCGTCGGCCTCGCCATGGGCTCGATCACGGTCGCCGGGATCGCCTACGCGGAGGACCACGGCAACGAGTCCGTCTACGGCTGGCTCATGGCCGCGCTCGGCCTGGGCGCCCTCGTGGGCGGTGTCTTCTACGGGGCCCGCCACTGGGCCGGCGCCCCGGAGCGGCGGCTGCGGGTGCTCGTCGGGCTGCTGGCGCTGGGCTACCTGCCGCTGACGCTGACCCCGGGCGTGGTCGCGATGACCGCCCTGGCCGCCCTCGCGGGCGTCTTCCTGGCGCCCGCCATCGCCTGCGCGTTCATCGTCGTCGACCGGCACGCCCCGCGCGGCACGGTCACCGAGGCGTTCTCCTGGCTGGTCACCACCTTCGGCGTGGGCGCCGCCGCCGGAACGGCTGTCGCCGGACCGGTGGTCCAGCTCTCCGGAACCACCGCCAGTTTCGCCGTCGCGGGCGCCGGCGGATTCGTCGCCCTGCTGGTCCTCATGGCCACCCAGCGCGTACTCGCGGTTCCGCTGCGCGGTGCCCCGCACACCGGAGATGTCGTGGCGGGATCGGAAAATGATCGAAACGGTGCCGTCGAACCCGGTTTCAGCGCACGCCCTCAGGCGTAATGTTCAGTCATGGACCGCCGCATTTTCGGGCTGGAGAACGAGTACGGCGTCACGTGCACGTTCAGGGGACAGCGCCGACTGTCTCCTGACGAAGTGGCGCGCTACCTCTTCCGCCGTGTCGTGTCATGGGGCCGCAGCAGCAACGTCTTCCTGCGGAACGGCGCCCGCCTCTACCTCGACGTGGGATCGCATCCGGAATACGCAACTCCCGAATGCGACAACGTGACCGAACTGGTCACCCACGACAAGGCCGGCGAGCGCATTCTCGAGGGCCTGCTCGTCGACGCCGAACGCCGCCTGCACGAGGAGGGAATCGCGGGCGACGTCTACCTGTTCAAGAACAACACCGACTCGGCGGGAAACTCCTACGGCTGCCACGAGAACTATCTCGTCGCCCGTCACGGAGAGTTCTCGCGTCTCGCGGACATCCTCATTCCCTTCCTCGTCACCCGGCAGCTGCTCTGCGGCGCCGGGAAGGTGCTGCAGACACCGCGCGGCGCCGTCTACTGCGTCAGCCAGCGTGCCGAGCACATCTGGGAGGGCGTCAGCTCCGCGACGACCCGCTCCCGGCCCATCATCAACACCCGGGACGAACCGCACGCCGACGCCGAGCGGTACCGCCGCCTGCACGTCATCGTCGGTGACTCGAACATGTCCGAGACGACCATGCTGCTGAAGGTCGGCGCCACCGACCTCGTCCTGCGCATGATCGAGGCGGGCACCGTGATGCGCGACCTCACCCTGGAGAACCCGATCCGGGCGATCCGCGAGGTCAGCCACGACATCACCGGCCAGCGCAAGGTCCGGCTCGCCAGCGGGCGCGAGGCCTCCGCCCTGGAGGTGCAGCGCGAGTACTACGAGAAGGCGGCCGACTTCGTCGACCGGCGCGGCATCCGCACCGGCACCGTCGCCCAGGTCCTGGAGCTGTGGGGCCGCACCCTGGACGCCATCGAGGAGGAGGACCTCGACCGGATCGGCACCGAGATCGACTGGGTCATGAAGTACAAGCTGCTGGAGCGGTACCGCGCCAAGCACAACATGACCATGTCGCACCCGAGGGTCGCCCAGATAGACCTCGCCTACCACGACATCCACCGCCGGCGCGGCCTCTACTACCTGCTGGAGAAGAAGGGACAGGCCGCCCGGATCTGCAACGACCTGAAGATCTTCGAGGGCAAGTCGGTGCCCCCGCAGACCACCCGGGCGCGGCTCCGCGGCGACTTCATCCGCCGGGCGCAGGAGCAGCGCCGGGACTTCACGGTGGACTGGGTGCACCTCAAGCTCAACGACCAGGCGCAGCGCACCGTGCTGTGCAAGGACCCCTTCCGGTCGGTGGACGACCGGGTGGAGAAGCTCATCGCAGGAATGTGATCCGGAGCGCTCCGGGCGGCCCGCGGGGCCCGTCCGGAGCGGGGACCGGGGGCTGTGAGGCGTCGTGCGTTGCTCGTACGGCGCCTCACGCACGCCGTAGAGTCACGCCGTAGAGTGACGCGACACCCTCGCGAACTCGACTGCGAAGACCTACAGATCCCGAGATCCCGACCAAGATACGAGGCATTCCGTGCGCCGTCGCTCCCTCCTCCTCGCCGTCCCCGCCGGCCTGCTCACCCTCGCGGGGTGCGGCGACGACAAGGCCGACAAGGCCAAGACCGACGAGAGCCCGTCCACGTCCCCGGAGCCCTCCGCCAAGATCGTGGACGGTCCGCTGCCGGCCGTCACCGCGGGCACCAAGTTCGGCCAGAAGCCGACCGTCGCCAAGGGCCCCGGCGAGCCGTCTCCCGACCTCGCCGTGAAGACGCTGATCACGGGCACGGGCCAGAAGGTGGCCAAGGGCGACTACCTCCAGTTCGACTACCTCGGTCAGATCTGGGACACCGCCAAGGTCTTCGACAACAGCTACGACCGCAAGGCGCCCCTGACCAGCGCCATCGGCGTCGGGCAGCTCATCCCCGGCTGGGACCGGGCGCTGCCCGGCAAGACCGTCGGCAGCCGCGTCGAGCTGGCCATCCCGCCGGCCCTCGGTTACGGGACGCAGGGCAACCCCCAGGGCGGCATCAAGGGCACCGACACCCTCGTCTTCGTGGTCGACATCCGGGGCACGTTCAACAACAAGAGCTCCTCCAAGGGCCGCGAGGTCGCCCAGGACAACATCGACCTGCCCAAGGTCGGCACCAACACCGACGGCGCGGCCCCCTCCATCGACGTACCGAAGAAGCCCGCGCCGAAGGAGCTCGTCGCGAAGTACGTCCTGGAGGGCGACGGCCCGGTCGTCAAGCCCACGGACAAGCTGCTGCTCCAGTACAAGGGCGTCCTGTGGGAGGGCGGCAAGGAGTTCGACTCCAGCTACAAGAGCGGGCAGCTCGCCGAGTTCCCCCTCCAGAGCCTGATCAAGGGCTGGCAGCAGGGCCTCGCGGGCAAGAAGGCCGGCAGCCGCGTCATGCTCGTCGTCCCGCCGGAGCTGGGCTACGGAGCCCAGGCGTCCGGGGACATCCCCGCCAACTCGACCCTGGTCTTCTCGCTCGACATCCTCGCCGTGATGTAAGACTGTCCCGGTTGATCAGTACATCTTTTGAGGAGCACTGTTTCTCGTGAACATCGACAAGCCCGAGATCGACTTCCCGGAGGGCCCGGCCCCGACCGAGCTCCAGATCGAGGAGATCTGGGAGGGCGACGGCGCCGTGGCCCAGGCCGGTGCCATGGTCAAGGTCCACTACGTGGGCGTGGCCTTCTCCACCGGCGAGGAGTTCGACGCGTCCTGGAACCGCGGCACCCCGCTGCAGTTCCAGCTCGGCGCCGGCCAGGTCATCCCGGGCTGGGACCAGGGCGTGCAGGGCATGAAGGTCGGCGGCCGTCGCAAGCTGACCATCCCCGCGCACCTCGCGTACGGCGACCGCGGCGCCGGCGGCGGCCGCATCGCCCCGGGTGAGACGCTGATCTTCGTCTGCGACCTGGTCGCCGCCTGACCGGTGACGCCGAGGGCCCGTGCCGCGCGGCACGGGCCCTTCGCATGTCCGCACTCCGGAGCGACTTTTGCCGCGACACCCCGGGGCGGTACGTTGAGCGGGAAAAGTGACTCCGGGTGACTCCACAAGAAGAGGTGCGGCGCGTCGATGGCCATTGCCAAGGCCGAGCGGCTGATGAACCTGGCGCTGTGCCTGCTGGGGACCAGGCGCCCACTCAGCAAGCGGGAACTGCGCAGCTCGATCGAGGCCTACCTGGAAGCCGGCTCCGACGACGCCTTCAACCGCATGTTCGAGCGCGACAAGGACGATCTGCGCGAACTCGGCCTCGTCATCGAGACCGTGGAGAACCTCGACGGTGACACCGGCTACCTCGCCCGCCGCGACTCCAACCGGCTGCCCCCCATCCAGCTCGACGCCGAGGAGGCCGCCGCGCTCGGCCTGGCCGCCAAGGTCTGGCAGCAGGCCCGCCTCGCCGGCGCCGCCAGCGGCGCCCTCCAGAAGCTGCGCGCCGCCGGCATGCCCGAGGCGGGCGACACGTACGACACCCCGCACAGCGCCCTCGAACCGCGCATTCCCGTCCACGAGGCGGCCTTCGAGCCGCTGATGCTGGCCTGCCGCGACCGGCGCCCCGTGGTCTTCGAGTACCGCAAGGCCAACGCCGCCCGCCCCGAGGCCCGCCACGTGGAGCCCTGGACGCTGGAGTGCTGGCGGGGTCACTGGTACCTGGCCGGCTGGGACCGCGAGCGGGGCGCCGAGCGCGTGTTCCGGCTCTCCCGGATCACCGGCAGGGTCCGGTCCCGCGCCGGTGCCTTCACCGCGCCCGTACCGGACGTGTCGACCGTACGCGAGACGGTCGAGAGCTGGGCGGGGGAGACGGCCACCCGCTCCGCGCGGATCCGGCTGCGCACCGACTGCGGCTACCCGCTGCGCGCCCGCGCCCTGTCGGTGCGTGAGCTGGGCGACGGCTGGGACGAGCTGGAGATCCCGTACGGGCACGGCCTGGACGCCTGGCTCGTGGAGTTCGGGCCGGACGTGGTCGTGCTGGAGCCCGCTGATCTGCGGGCCGACGTGGTGGACCGGCTGCGTGCCGTGGCCAAGGGCTGAGGGGGACGGGGAGACGATGGCCGCGAACGCGATCGACCAGACCAGGCGGATGCTGTCGCTGGTGACCTACCTGCGGGAGCGCCCCGGCGCCCATGTCGGGGACGTCGCCCGGGCGTTCGGCATCACCGAGGACGAGCTGATCTCGGACCTCGACGTGCTGCCCATGTGCGGGACCAGCTTCCGCGGCGGCGACCTGCTCGACATCGACACCGACGGCGAGCAGATCTGGTGGCACAACCCGGACGACGTGGCCGAGCCGCTGCGGCTCGCCGCCGACGAGGCGACCGCGCTGCTGGTCGCGGCACGGGCCGTCGCCACCCTGCCCGGGCTGCGCGAGGGCGACCGGGAGGCGCTGCTGCGGGCCACCGCCAAGCTGGAGGCAGCGGCAGGCGAGGCGGCCGGGGCCAGCTCCCGGCTCTCGGTGACCTTCGAGTCCGAGGGCGGCGTCTTCGCCGAGGTCGACCGGGCCATCTCGGAACGGCGCCGACTGTGGGTGCGGTACTACTCGCCGGCGCGGGACGAGCTCACGGAGCGCGAGGTCGACCCCATCCGGCTGTTCGCCGTCGGCCACACCTACATGGAGGCCTGGTGCCGGCTGTCCGAGGCGCGGCGGACCTTCCGCCTCGACCGGGTGGCCGAGATCCGGCTGCTCGACGAGCCGTCCGCGCCGCCCGAGATCGAGCTGCGCGACCTGTCCGAGGGCCTGGTCCAGCCGTCCGCCGACGACCCGGAGGTCATGGTCGAGGTCGGTCCGGGCGGCCGCTGGGTGGCCGAGTACTACCCGCACGACAGCGCGGAGGAGCTGCCCGACGGGGGCCTGCGCATCACCCTGCGGACGCCGGACCCGGCGTCGCTGCGGCGGCTGGCCCTGCGCCTGGGCCGGGAGGGCCGGATCGTCTCCCCGCCGGAGCTGGCGGCGAGCGCCCGGCAGGCGGCGTGCGAGGCGCTGGCCGCGTACGGGGACCAGGCGTAGGCGGGATTCTGCCGGCGGGACGGGGTGCGGGGGCGCGGGGGGTGCGGCCTTGGGCGGCGGGCGACCGGCTGGGGGAGTGGTGCGGAGAGAGCTGAGGGAATTGAGGAAATTGTCCGTGACGTCCGGAACTATCGTGTCGCCGCCGGCCCCGGTCCTCTTCAAGGCCGCCTGCCCCGAGTGCCAGGCCCGCTGCGAACTGTCCGCCGGCTCCCTGCGCCTCGCCATCGGCGCCAGCCGCCGGACCACTTTCTACTCCTTCACCTGCCCCGAGTGCGGCTCCGCCGTCCGCAAGCCGGCCGGTGACCGCATCGTCGAACTCCTCACGGGCGGCGGCGTGCGGACCCTGCGCCTCCACTCCACCGTCTGAGCGTCGTCTAGGCTCTGCGCATGTTCTGGCCCATGCTCGCCATCGCCCTGGGGTTCCTCGGTATCGCCGTGCTCGGCGTCCTCGGCATCCGGGTCTTCGTCGAGGCCCAGCGCCTCGGCCGCCAAGTGACGCACACCACACAGCGGATCAACCGTGCGGCCGAGGACCTGGAACGGGCGGCCACCGATCTGGCCCGCACCGGCGACACCTTGCGGTGACGACGCCGTCTCCTCGGGCCCGGCCGCGAGGAGTACGCTGCTTGTTCCGGCGCGTGAACGGCACAGGCCCACAGGCGCCGGCCCGGAACGCGGAGTACGCACAGGGATTGCCCGGCGTTTACCCGTGCGAGTTACGATCCTTGCAGCACGGGGCTGGACAACGGTCCGGTCGCAGAGGTAAGTCCCACTCCCCCAGCCGCCTCGGTGAGAAGGAAGTCGCACATGATCGGCAATCTGAAGCCCCTCGAGATCGTTCTGATCATCGTAGTCATCCTGCTGCTCTTCGGTGCCAAGAAGCTCCCTGAGATGGCGCGTTCGCTGGGCAAGTCGGCCCGCATCCTCAAGAGCGAGGCGAAGGCCATGAAGAAGGACGACGCCGAGTCCGCCCCGGCCTCCACCACGGACCAGGCCGCCCAGCAGGCCGCCCCGCGCACGATCCAGGCCGCGCCCGGCGACGTGAGCAGCGCCCGCCCGGTCGCCGAGCAGAACACCACCAAGAGCTGACGCACACGCGCTGACGGCTGCCGCACTCGCACGAGACAAGGGAAGTGGGTTGCTCAAGTCTGCCCGCAAGCGGGAGAAGGACGACGAGGGGCGGATGCCCCTCGCCGAGCATTTGCGTGAACTGCGGAACCGGCTTCTGAAGTCGGTTATCGCCATTGCGGTAGCGGTGATCGTCGCGGCCTTCTTCCAGAAGGACATCTTCGAATTCCTGATGAGGCCGATCCTGGAGTCGGTGGGCTGTGCCAATGGCCAGCTGGTCACCAGGGACGGACGGCCGTGCGCGGACATGACGACGAACGGTCTGCTCTCGCCGTTCACCATCGCGCTCAAGGTGGCGCTGATGGCCGGTGTCCTGGTGGCCACCCCGGTCTGGCTGTACCAGCTCTGGGCCTTCGTCGCCCCCGGTCTGCACCACAAGGAGAAGCGCTACGCCCTCGGCTTCGCCGCCATCGGTGTGCCGCTCTTCGTCCTCGGTGCGTACGTCGCGTACACGATCCTTCCGCAGACCGCCGAGATCATGCTGAGCTTCACGCCGGAAGGCGCGAAGAACCTACTGCCGCTCGACGACTACCTCGACCTGATCACCCGCATGGTGGTGGTGTTCGGACTGGCCTTCGAGCTGCCCCTGCTGCTGATCCTGCTCAACTTCACCGGCGTCCTGACCGGGCGGCGGATGTTGCACTGGTGGCGCGGCATGATCATCGGCTTGACGGCCTTCGCCGCGATCGCCACGCCCGGCGGCGACCCCCTCTCGATGATCCTGCTGGCCGGACCGCTTGCGGTGCTCTACTTCATCGCGGTCGCGGTGTCCCTGCTCAATGACCGGCGCCGGCGTTTCGGCAACCCCGACCGGGGCCTCTCCGACGACGAGGCCTCCCAGCTGGACCTCACCCCCGAGGCCATCGGCGCGGTCGAAGCCGTACCCACCGCCCCGGCACTGCCCGAGCAGGCGGACGGCGGCCGGTCGCAGCGGCTGAACGGCAGCGGGTACGACGACGTCACCTGACCGGTGCGCGGCGGCAGCGACACCCCGTGACGAAAGGCCCTCCAGGTGCACCTGGAGGGCCTTGTGCCGTTCCCGGGGCGTGAGGCTCCGGTCACGGTCTGCCGAGCTGATTAAAGATCGGCTGACTGTCAGTGCCGGCGGGTAGGCTCGATAGCAAGATGACAGAAGAACTCACACCCGCGGAGGCGTACGCGGCCGCCCGGCTCCGTGCCGCCGAAGAGGCAACCGCGCTCGCTCCCTTCCGCGCCCTGTACGACTTCGAGCTGGACCCGTTCCAGATCGAGGCATGCCAGGCCCTCGAGGCCGGCAAGGGCGTACTCGTCGCGGCACCCACCGGCTCGGGCAAGACCATCGTCGGTGAGTTCGCCGTGCACCTCGCCCTGGAGCAGGGGCGCAAGTGCTTCTACACCACGCCCATCAAGGCCCTGTCGAACCAGAAGTACGCCGACCTGGTCAAGCGGTACGGGGCGGGCAAGGTCGGCCTGCTCACCGGGGACAACAGCGTCAATTCCGAGGCGCCGGTGGTCGTGATGACCACCGAGGTCCTGCGCAACATGCTGTACGCGGGCTCCCAGTCCCTCCGCGGCCTGGGCTATGTGGTGATGGACGAGGTGCACTACCTCTCCGACCGGTTCCGCGGGGCCGTCTGGGAGGAAGTGATCATTCACCTCCCCGAGTCGGTGACCCTGGTGTCGCTCTCCGCGACCGTGTCGAACGCCGAGGAGTTCGGTGACTGGCTGGACACGGTCCGTGGCGACACCGAGGTGATCGTCTCGGAGAGCCGGCCCGTGCCGCTGTGGCAGCACGTCCTGGCGGGGCGCCGGATCTACGACCTCTTCGAGGAGGAGACCGACCACGGCGGGCGCGGCTCCGGCCGGCGCGAGGTCAACCCCGACCTGATCCGCCTGGCCCGGATGGAGAACTCGCGCCCGATGGGCGGCCGTGACCGGCGCCGGGGACGGGAGGCCGACCGCGAGCGTGAGCGGCGCCAGCGCTCGCGGATCTGGACACCGGGACGCCCCGAGGTCATCGAGCGGCTGGACGCCGAGGGGCTGCTGCCCGCCATCACGTTCATCTTCAGCCGCGCCGGCTGCGAGGCCGCCGTACAGCAGTGCCTCTACGCGGGGCTCCGCCTCAACGACGAGGCCGGGCGCGCCCGGGTCCGGGAGATCGTCGAGGAGCGCACCGCCTCCATCCCCACCGAGGACCTGCACGTCCTCGGGTACTACGAATGGCTGGAAGGCCTGGAGCGGGGCATCGCCGCGCACCACGCCGGCATGCTGCCGACCTTCAAGGAAGTCGTCGAGGAGCTGTTCGTACGCGGCCTGGTCAAGGCCGTGTTCGCCACCGAGACACTGGCGCTCGGCATCAACATGCCCGCGCGGTCGGTGGTGTTGGAGAAGCTCGTCAAGTGGAACGGCGAGCAGCACGCCGACATCACCCCCGGTGAGTACACCCAGCTGACCGGGCGCGCCGGGCGGCGCGGCATCGACGTCGAGGGCCACGCGGTCGTGCTCTGGCAGCGCGGCATGGACCCCGGCCACCTCGCGGGCCTGGCCGGCACCCGTACGTATCCGCTGCGCTCCAGCTTCAAGCCCTCGTACAACATGGCGGTCAACCTGGTCGACCAGTTCGGCCGGCACCGCTCGCGCGAGCTGCTGGAGACGTCGTTCGCGCAGTTCCAGGCGGACCGGTCCGTGGTCGGCATCTCCCGCCAGGTCCAGCGCAACGAGGAGGGTCTCGAGGGTTACCGGGAGGGCATGACGTGCCACCTCGGGGACTTCGAGGAGTACGCGCGGCTGCGCCGCGAACTCAAGGACCGTGAGACGGAGCTGGCCAAACAGGGCGCCGCGCAGCGCCGGGTGGCGGCCGCCACGTCGCTGGAGCGGCTCAAGCCGGGTGACGTCATCCATGTGCCGACCGGCAAGTTCGCCGGGCTGGCGCTGGTGCTGGACCCCGGGCTGCCCGCCGGGCGGGCCAACGGGCACCGGGGCTTCGAGCACCAGGACGGCCCGCGCCCGCTCGTGCTCACCGCCGAACG